>NZ_JBIRNE010000008.1:0-330160 GCF_044331465.1 Streptomyces sp. NPDC017225
GCCCATTCCGTCAGATTCACGCTCTGACAACGACACTCACTCATACATGGTTACGCCTACTTACTCGACTTCGACGCCCAGCAGGTGAAGACCCCCGGGTGAAGGTGGCCGGCAGCATCTCGTCCCTCGTCCCTCGTCCTCGTCGCGAAGCAGTGCACGTGGCCTGACGTCACCCGCGAGTCACGTCTTCCCGCAGCGTGTGCGGAGGAGTTCGACGCCGTCGCCTCGGAGGTCGTCGCAGTGGGCCGAGCGCCCGGTCATCGCCATGACCAGGGCCAGGGTGGTACCGGAGACCAGTGGCCCGGAACCGGCCGTGAAGGGGCCGTCCTCCGCGACGAGCCCCAGGCCGTCGATACGTCCCTTGGCAACGACCACGAGGTCCGAGCCCCTGTAGTACTCGGCCACCAGCGTGACCACGTCGATCGGGTAGTCCCGGCCGATGCCCAACGGCCGCCTGATGTCCTCTCCGTGCACGATGGTCTCCCCGAGCATGGCCACAGCCGGGAGGGGAGGCTTGGTCGTACTCGGTATCACGCGCCGGAACCTCTCCAGGGTCTCGGCGGGGGTGGAGCCCAGCTGCTCCGCCAGCCGTACGGCCACCTGCTTGTCGAAGTCGAACCGGCATCGGACCACACCCGCCAGCCACCGCCGAGTATCGAGGCTCGCGCCCGCGGTGAGGTGCGCCAGCACCTCACGCACCGTGAACTCGGTGCACAGGGACGAGGTCGCCCACCGCTCGTCGGCAAGGTCCGCGAGATCGGCCGCCAGCGCCCTTCGCTCAGTGTGGATCAGGGGCCAGAGCGCGGTACGCCGGTTACGGGCCGCCGCCAGTTTCGAATCAGTCATGTGCGAGTGTCTCCTGACACGGTAGTGCTGCCCCCTGGGCCGGAGCCGGTGGTGCCGGGGGGCATCGAGGGGTATCGAGGGGCATCGAAGGGAAGACTCCCGCCCCGGAGCGAAGTCATCGCTGGTGCGCGGACTTTTTCGCGTGCCTGCCCGATGGAGCGGGCACCGCGGTTCCGTCGCCTTCGGCGGGTCCGAGACGTCAGCGGTGCGAACCCTCCGGGGCGGGGACGGCGTGGCCGCGAACCCCTCCGGCTTCCCGGCCGTGACGTGGCCGCGGCTGACCCGGCCCGGTGCCCGCGGCCTGCCCCTCCAGGAGAACCGTCCGTACCTCCGCACGCGTCCTGATCTACGGTTTCCACGATCGGCAGAGGATGTGGGAGGTACTCATGGAGCGGGCAGGGACAGCGCTGGCGGAGCGGATCGCCGAGCGTAGAGCGGGTGTGGGTGACCCCCGGGCCATGGTCGGTGAGATGCGGCGTGCCGTCCTGTTGGTGCCGATCGACGGTGGGGGCCTGTGGTCGGCGTACTCGGGCGGAGTGCGCTGGATCTGCGCCTTCACCGACGAGACAGCGCTGGCCCGGTTCGCGGTACGGCAGGGAAGCGGTGACCGGCCGATGGACTACGCGGCGCTGCTGGGCGCCCGCCTCGTCGACGAGGTCGTGCCGTCGCTGGGCGAGCCCGCGGGTGTGGCCGTGGACATCGCCTCCGAGGACGGGTCGATGTTCTTCCCGCCGGTCGCGGGCATCGTCCCGGACGCCGCCGCCGTGGGCGCCGGGGAAGGGGGCCGGGTGTGAGCGAGGACGGGCTGGACATCAAGCTCGGCAGGGAGGCCGTCGCGCGATTCACGCGGGGCGTGGGCGCGGTCATCGACGAGCTCGGTGAGCTGGGCGGCGCCACGGGGTCGGTGATGGGCAAGGGCTTCTCGCAGCTGTCGATGACGGGGATGGAGGCCGGGCATCACGGCCTGTCGGTGGACTTCGAGGACTTCTGCGAGCGCTGGGAGTGGGGTGTGCGCGCCCTGGTCGGCGACGCGAGCGCGCTCTCCGACCGGCTGGGTCTGGCAGCGGGCACGCAGTGGGAGCACGACCAGTACATCGCGGGCACGCTGAAGGTGGGCCTCAACTCCGTGATGGGCGGCAACCCGCACGCCTCTGAGGAGGAGATCGCCCAGCAGGGCTGGGGAGACGTGGTCACCCCGGACTACCTCGACCCGGACTGGAGCGCGGAGTCGTTCGAGCGGGCCGGTGCGGAGATGGAGCAGACCTGGAAGGACACCGGCCGCACCGTCCTGACCGAGGGGCAGGGCGGGGAGCGGTCGGAGATCCTCACCGACGCGCTCGGCATCTCCGACGACCAGTGGGACCGGGCGCTGGACGACACGTTCGGCCCGTCGCCGGAGGAACGCGCCCGGCAGGCACAGCAGGGTGAACACGGGGGCAGCTGAACATGGGCATCGGCGATTTCATCAAGGACATCACGCCGGACTCCGTCGAGAACGCGGTCGAGGACGGAGTGGAGTGGGCCGGTAACCGGGTCGAGGACGCGGGCAACTGGACCGCGGACCGGCTCGACGACGTCGGCTGGGAGTCCGGCGCGGACTGGGTGCGCGAACAGTCGCGCTCGGTCGCGAACCGGATGGGCGCCGAGGTCGACGAGATGGACCTCGGCCAGACCGAGGACAAGACGAAGCTCGTCCACGGCAGCCCGGACAAGATCCGGTCCACCGCGGAGACGCTGCGCGCGTTCCAGACGGCGTTCGACGACGCCGGAAACGGCCTCAAGGGCCTGGACTCCTCGCAGCTCAAGGGTGAGACGGCCGAGGCGCTGCGCAAGGCGGTGGCGACGCAGCCGCCGAAGTGGTTCACCGGCGCGGACGCCGTGGAGAAGGCGGCCGCCGCTCTGGAGGCGTTCGCCGGGACGGTGACATGGGCGCAGGCGCAGGCGCAGACGGCGATCGACAAGTGGAAGGAAGGTGTCAAGGCCTCGGAGGAGGCCGCTGACGCCCACCGCAAGAAGGTCGACGCCTACAACGGGGCCGTCGACCGCTACAACGCACAGCCCGCCGACCGGCGTGACCCGTCCACGCTGCCGCCCTGTCCCGCGCCGACGTTCGAGGATCCGGGCAAGAAGCTGATGCAGGAGGCGCAGGACATCCTGGCCGAAGCCCGCACCCAGCGGAACACGGCCGCGGAGACCGCCCGTTCCTCGGTGCGAGCCGCCCGGGACAAGGCTCCGCAGAAGCCGTCGTACGCGGAGCAGGCGGTCGGCGGCCTCGCGGAACTGCAGATCATGGGCGACCATGTCGGCGGCGGAATCATCAAGGGCACGGCGGGGCTGCTCAACTTCGTCCGCGGGATCAACCCGCTGGACCCTTACAACATCACCCATCCCGCCGAGTACGTCACCAGCCTCAACAGCCTGGCCGCGGGGCTGGTCCTCGCCGCGAACGATCCGGTCGGCACCGGCAGGCAGATGATCGGCGACTTCATGAAGGACCCCTATGAGGGCTTCGGCCGCCTGGTGCCCGATGCCGCGCTGACCGTGGCCACCGGCGGGGGAGGCGCCGCTGTCAAGGTCGTACGCCTCACCGCCGACGCCGCGGACGCCGCCCGGCTGCGCAACCTCGTCGACGACGCACCGGACGGCGCCCACAACCGGCCCGACCCGAGCCGCACCACCGACGGCACCGACCCCGTCGACCTCGCCTCCGGCCGCATGTTCCTCCCTCAGACGGATCTCGCGATCCCTGGCATCCTGCCGCTCGCCTTCACCCGCCGCACCGAGTCCGGCTGCGCGGCCGGTCACTTCCTCGGCCCGGCCTGGACCTGCACCGTCGACGAACGCCTGGCCATCGACCCGGTCGGTGTCGTCCACGTCGGCGCAGACGGTCTGCTGATCACCTACCCGCACCCCGTCCCCGGTGTCCCCACCCACCACGAGACAGGCGCCACCCGCGCACTGCTCGCGCGCGATCCCGACGGTGACTACACGCTCACGGACCCCGACACCGGCCTGACCCGCCACTTCACCGCCCCGCCCGGCAGCGAACCCGGCGGCGACGGAACCGCCTGGCTGGCCTCCGTCACCGACCGGGGCGGCCACACCCTGACCATCGACCGCACCGACGGCGGCCTCCCGCTCTCCCTGGTCCATTCCGCCGGCCACCACGTGAAGCTGACCACCACCGACGGTCGCATCACCGCCCTCGCCCTCGCCGGTGCCGGCGAGAACGGCATCGACCTGCCACTGATGTCCTACGGCTATCGGGACGGCAACCTCACCACCGTCACCAAACCCTCCGGCGCCCACACCACCTTCGTCTACGACGACCGCCGCCGCGTCACCGCCTGGATCGACTCCAACAACAGCCGTTACGACTACATCTACGACGACCGCGACCGCGTCATCGCCGAAGGCGGCGAAGCAGGTCACATCCAGATCACCCTCACGTACACCGAACCCCACCCGGACACCGGCCACCGCACCACCACCCTCACCACCGCCGACGGCCGCACCACCCGCCATCTCATCGACCGCCGCTGCCGGGTGATCGCCACCACCGACCCTCTCGGCCACACCACCCGCTTCACCTACGACACCCGCGGCAACCTCCTCACCCGCACGGACCCGCTCGGCCGCACCACCACCCACTCCTACGACGAGGAGGGCCGCGTGGTGTCCGCCACCCGGCCCGACGGCAGCGTTCTGCGTACCGTGCGTGGCCCGTTCGGTCTGCCGGTAGAGGTGACCGGTCCGGACGGGCACCGCACGGCCTACGCGTACGACGAACTCGGCAACCGCACCTCGGTCACCGAACCGAACGGGCACACCACGTACTACGGGTACGACCAGCACGGCCGCCTCGTCTCGGTCACCGACGCCCTCGGCGCCACGACACGGATGGTCCCCGACGGCGCGGGCCTGCCGACGGAAGTCACCGACCCGGCCGGCGGGACCACCCGCCTGGAACGCGATGCCCTCGGCAGAGTCACACAGATCACCGACCCGGTCGGCGGAGTGACCCGTCTGACCTGGGACGCGGACGGCGGTCTCGTCCGCCGAACCGTCCCGGACGGCGCCACCGAGTCATGGACCTACGACGGCGAGGGCAACTGCCTCACCCACACCGACCCGTCCGGAGGAGTGACCCGCTTCCAGTACACCCACTTCGACCTCCTCGCCGCCCGCACCGAGCCGGACGGCTCCCGTCACGAGTTCGAGTACGACACCGACCTGCGCTTGACCCGTGTGACCAACCCGCAGGGTCTCTCCTGGACCTACGAGTACGATCCGGCGGGCCGCCTCGTGTCGGAAACCGACTTCGACGGCCGGACCCTCGGTTACCGTCTCGATGCCGCGGGGCAGCTGACCTCCCGGTCCGACGCCCTCGGCGGCGTGCTCACTCTGGAGCACGACCAGCTCGGCCGAATGGTCAGGAAGGACGCCGGAGGCCGGATCACCACCTACGCGTACGACGCGTCGGGACGGCTCTCGCAGGCATCCGGCCCGGACGGCGACCTGATCCGCCGGTACGACCGGCGCGGCCTGCTCAAGACCGAACTCGTCGACGGCCACGCCATCACCTACGCGTACGACGCGCTCGGCCGCCGGACCCGACGCGTGACCCCGGCCGGCCATGTCACCACGTACGCCTACGACGCGGCAGGCCGCCTCGGCCTGATGGACACGAGCGGCCACCGGGTCGACTTCACCCATGACGCCGCGGACCGCGAGGTGTCGCGTTCCTATGGCGACACGATGACCCTGTCGTCCGTCCGGAACGAGGCCGGCAGGCTTTCCGCCCAGTGCCTCACGGCGGGTGGGCAGGCCCTGAACAGCCGTACGTACACCTACCGCGCCGACGGTCACCTGACCTCCGTGGCCGATCAGCTGTCCGGCACCCGGTCCTTCGAGCTCGACGCCGCCGGCCGTGTCACCGCCGTCCAGGCCCACGGATGGACCGAGCGCTACGCCTACGACCTCGCCGGCAACCAGACCGAGGCCTCCTGGCCCGCCACGCACCCAGGCCACGAGACGACCGGCCCCCGCACGTACATCGGCACCACGATCGCCCGTGCCGGCGACAGCCGCTTCGAACACGACCGTCTCGGACGTGTGGTCCTCAGGCAGCAGACCCGCCTGTCCCGCAAGCCGCGGACCTGGCGTTACGCGTGGGACACCGAGAGCCGCCTCACCTCTGTCGTCACACCGGACGGGACCCGCTGGAACTACCGTTACGACCCCCTGGGCCGCCGCATCGCCAAGCAGCGTCTCGCGGACGACGGCGAGACCGTCCTGGAGGAGACCCGATTCGCCTGGGACGGCATGGTCCTGTGCGAACAGACGACCGTCTCCCAGGACCTGCCCAACACCGTCGCACTCACCTGGGACCATCGCGGCTCGACTCCCCTCGCCCAGACCGAACGCGTCCTCGCCCGCGACGCGGGGCAGCGGGAGATCGACCGCCGCTTCTTCGCCGTCGTCACGGACCTCGTCGGCACCCCGACCGAACTGGTCGACGAGAACGGGGACATCGCCTGGCGAACCCGGTCCACGCTCTGGGGCACCACCGCCTGGAACCGGGGCAGCACCACCTATACGCCCCTCCGTTTCCCCGGTCAGTACCACGACCCCGAAACCGGCCTCCACTACAACCTCTTCCGGCACTACGACCCCGCCACGGCCCGCTATCTCACCCCGGACCCGCTCGGTCTCGCTCCGGCACCCAACCCGGCCTCCTACGTCCACAATCCACACACCTGGACGGACCCGCTGGGCCTTTCTCCCTACCGGGACACGGGAGGAAACGCGGAGATCGATTCACGAAAACTCGACTACCTGTTCAACAAGGACATCAAGCAGGACTCGCACAATTCGCCACGGGCACTGCAGAACGAACTGCAACTCCACCGGATCGGCATACCGGACACTCCGGAGATGCGGCAGTACCTCACCGACCATCTGGCGAGCGCCGCCCAACAGCCGTTCGGGCGCACGTTCACCAAGGAGTGGCCCGGCGGAAGCGGTGAATTCGGCGTGACCGAATCCGTCCTCCACGGCCCGCACGGAGCGCTCGGCGTCGAAAGCACCTGGCAGATCCTGCCGGAGGGCGGACATAGACTGTCCACGGTTATTTTCCGCGGCAGCGGCCCGAACGTGAGCATCCACGGCAGCCTGGACCACTGGCCGCCGTACAGTGGAAAGTGAAGGCGGACGTGTACCGAGAGTTTGTGATCCCCGACGACGAAGAGGTCTACGAGGCCGTCGGCGAGTGGCCGGACTCGGACGAAGACGGTGTACGGGTCCTCACGGTTCGGGATGCCGCCGGGCAATCCCTCACCCTTTCCTACGACGGGCTGGCGAGGTCGGTGAGGATCCGTTGGGAGAACGACCGGGGAATCGAGATGATGGACCTCTTCCGAGAAGGCGCAACGCGCCTTTCCGCCACCTCGGAGCAATCGGCCAAGCACATCCTCATCGACTTCCACACGGGTGAGTGCGCGGGGACCACGGAGATCCAGGTGGCCCCCCACCTGTCGGTACGCGATCGCCTCCTTTTCCAGTAGGAAGCGCTCGGCGCCCTCCGCCCCGCAGCGGGCACACCACGCCTCGGCACTTGTGCCGGGTGGGCGCCGGCCGTGGTGACGTGGGCTGTGATGACGTGGGCCGCGCACGGCTGAACCCTGTGACGTGGGCCACGCGGGTGTATTCCGGGGCCGGGTGTTTGCCGTGGCGCCAGTGGGAAAGGCGCTCCCTGATCTCCGGGGTCACAATCCGGTGGACAGTACGTGAAAGCACAGGAAGAGGAGGGTTCGATGTCCTCGAAGCGACGTCGTAAGAAGAAGGCTCGCCGCAAGAACGGCGCGAACCACGGCAGCCGTCCGCAGAGCTAGCCGGCACCGGACGGGTCGACGCATCGGGTGGGCGGCACATGCCGCCCACCCGAGTGCGTTCCCGGCGCGGCCGGCACGAAGATCATGGCGTGCTTCCCGTCCGGCGGGAAACCTGAGGCGCCATGGCGAGACTCGGAAAGCGACAACCGGCGGACACGCGGGGCGAGCCGGCGCTCAAGCGGGCGCTGACCACCCCGTTGCTGTACTTCTTCATCCTGGGCGACGTGCTCGGCGCCGGCGTGTACGTCCTGGTGGGACAGGTGGCCGCCGACGCCGGGGGAGCGGTGTGGGTGCCGTTGGCCGTCGCCCTGCTGCTGGCGATGCTCACCGCCGCCTCCTACGCGGAACTGGCCACGAAGTACCCGAGGGCGGGCGGGGCCTCCCACTACGCCACCCGCGCCTTCGGGCCGTTCGCCGGTTTCGTCGCGGGGTTCTGCATGCTCGCCGCGGGCATCGTGTCCGTGGCCGCACTGGCCCGGGGCTTCGGGGGTGACTACCTGTCGGCCTTCGTGACGCTGCCGGTCGGGCTCGTCGCCGTGCTGTTCCTCGCCCTGCTCGCGCTGGTCAACGCGCGGGGCATCAAGGAGTCGACCCGCGCCAACGTCGTCGCCACCGTCGTCGAGGTGGGCGGTCTCCTCGTCATCGTCGTCCTCGGCGGCTGGCTGCTGCTGCGCGGCGACGGCGACGTGGCGCGGCTGGGGCAGCTCGGCACACCGGAGAAGGGGGCCGCCGCGGCCGTACTGAGCGGGTCCGTACTGGCGTACTACTCCTTCGTCGGATTCGAGACGTCGGTGAACGTCGCCGAGGAGACCCGCGACCCGCGGCGTTCCTACCCGCGCGCCCTGTTCGGCGCCCTCGCCACCGCGGGCGCCGTGTACGTGCTGGTGGGCGTCGCCGCGTCCGTGGCGGTACCGACGGACCGGCTGGCCGAGTCCAGCGGGCCGCTGCTGGAGGTCGTCGAGGCGGCCGGTGGCGTGCCGACCCGGCTGTTCAGCGCCATCGCGCTGGTCGCCGTGGCGAACGGCGCGCTGCTCACCGGCATCATGTCCTCCCGCCTGGCCTACGGCATGGCCCGGGACGGGCTGCTGCCCGCCGCGCTGACCAAGGTGCTGCCCGGCCGCCGTACGCCATGGGCCGCGATCGCGGCCACGACCCTGCTGTCGATGCTCCTCGCACTCACCGGCAGCGTCGCCACCCTGGCGTCCACCCTGGTCCTGCTGCTGCTCGTGGTCTTCCTCATCGTCAACACGGCCGTGCTCGTGCTGCGCCGCGACCCGGGCGAGGCGGACGGAACGGCCGGCCACTTCCGGGCCCCGACCGTGCTCCCGGTGCTGGGAGCCGTGTCCTGTGTCGTGCTCGCCACGCAGATCGAGGCGGCGGTGTGGCTGCGCGGGCTGCTGGTCGTGGCCGTGGGCATCGTGCTCGCCGCGCTCGCCGCCGTACGGGAGTCGGCCGGGGGCGCGGACCGGGGCGCGGACCGGGACACGGACCCAGGCACGGATCGGGCTGGGCGCGGGTGATCGCGGGCGGGGCGCCGGTCGGGTCGGAGGGCGGTCACCGTGCCAGAATGAGACGCCTCGGCGCCCCCTCCAAGCCCGACGCCCGAAGCCTTCCCGACGCCCCGCCGACCGCGCCCCAGAGGTACCCCGTGACCAAGCCGTCCGTCGCCCGTGAGCCGCAGCGACGCAACGCGCGGTCCAACCGGGCGCGCATCCTGGCCACGGCCCGCCGGGAGCTGGGCCGGAACCCGGACACCACCCTGGAGGAGCTCGCCCGCGCCGCCGGTGTCGTACGGCGTACCCTCTTCGGCCACTTCCCCGGGCGCTCGGCGCTGCTGGAGGCCCTTGCGGAGGAGGCTTCCGAGGTGCTGCGCGGTGCGATGGACGCCGGGGCGGAGCGGACCGGGCCGGCCGAACCGGCCGAACGCGCGCTCGCCCACTTCACCCTGCTGATGTGGCCCGTGGGCGACCGGTACCGGATGCTCCTGGCGCTGGCCCGGCACGACCTGGGTGTCGAGCGCGTGTCCGAGATCCTGGCCCCGGCCCGCGCCGAGGTCACCGCCATCCTGGAGAGGGGGCAGCGGGACGGTGTCTTCCCCGGTCACCTGCCGCCCGCCGTGCTGAGCGCCGGGCTGGAGGCGATGACCGTCGCGCTGCTGGAGCAGGTCAACACCGGTGCGCTGGAGGACGACGGCACCCGGGTGGCGGTCGCCCAGCTCATCGCGGCCGGCGTCCCGGAGCAGCGGGCCCGCGCCGTGGTCGGTGACGTCGCCCCGCCCCGACGGTGACAGCGCGGGCCGTCCGACGGTGACGGCGCGGGCCGTCCCGGGAGAGTGAGGCGCCGGCCCCACCTCCGTACGGAGGTCACTCCCGCCCGAGAAGAAGCTGCCCGGCACCGCGCGGCCCGCGCACGTCCCCGTCGCGCCCCCGCCTTCCGCCCCACCCTCGCCCCCGCCACGGTCGACGCGGCCTCGGCGGTGCCCGTGCCGTCGTCGTCCCAGGCCCTTGGCGCGCGCACGCCCAGGAGCGCCGGGCAGGCGTGCCTCCAGCGCCGCGCCGAGCACCCAGGCCGGGCCCGGCGCGTCCGAGCCGACGACCGCGCGCCGTACCGCCAGGGTGGAGGGGGCCGCCCTCCGACCTGAGGGCCGCCCGCCGTCCCGAGGAGGCCGCCCCGACATTATTTGCACGTCTCTGTGCAACAAACTACTCTGCAACAGTCTGCCCATCGATGGGCAATTAACCTGCCCTCGTTTCCCTGGGAGCCCCCATGCCCCTCCTGGCCACCACACCCGTCGAGAAGATGACCGGGCCGTACGCACGGCGCTGGTGGGCTCTCCTCGTGCTGTGTCTGAGCCTGCTGATCGTCGTCATGGCCAACACGTCCCTGATCGTGGCCGCACCGGCCATGACCGCCGACCTCGGCCTGAGCAGCAGCGACCTGCAGTGGGTCATCGACGGCTACACCGTCCCGTACGCCGCGCTGATGCTGGTGCTCGGCTCGATCGGCGACAAGTACAGCCGCCGCGGCGCTCTGATCACCGGCCTGGTGATCTTCGCCGGGGGTTCGGTGATGGGCAGCCTGGTGGACGAGACCGGGCTGGTGGTCGCGGCCCGTGCGGTCATGGGCGTCGGCGCCGCCGTCGTCATGCCGGCCACGCTGTCCCTGCTGGTCGCTGTCTTTCCCAGGAGGGAGCGGGCCCGCGCGATCACCGCCTGGACCGCCACCTCCGGCCTCGCCATCGCGGTCGGGCCGCTGGTCGCCGGCTGGCTGCTGGAGGACCACTCCTGGGGTTCGACCTTCCTGGTCAACGTGCCCATCGCGGTCGCCGCCGTGGTCGGCGCGCTGCTCCTCGTACCGCCGTCCAGGGCGGCCGGCATGGGCCGGATCGACTACGTGGGCGGTCTGCTCTCCATCGTCTCCGTCGGCAGCCTGGTGTACGCGACCATCGAGGGCCCGCACTTCGGCTGGGGTGCCGGCCCGGTGGCCGCGGCCGTCGTCGCGGGCGTCGGCCTGGTGGCCTTCGTGGCCTGGGAGCTGCGCCACCCGCACCCGATGCTGGACGTGCGCAGGTTCCTGCTGCGGCCCTTCAGCGGCTCGATGCTGGCGGTGCTGTTCTTCTTCTTCGGCACCTACGGCGCCATCTACTACGCCACGCAGTTCCTGCAGTTCGTGCTCGGGTACGGAGCGCTGGAGACCGGCGTACGGCTGCTGCCGCTGGCCGGGGCCGTGTTCGTCGGCGCGGCGGTGACCGGGAAGCTGACCCCGAAGCTGGGTGTGAGGGCGATGGTCGGCTCCGGCATGGTGATCGGCACCGTCGGTGTCCTCCTGCTGGTCCTCATCGAGAAGGACTCCGCCTACGCCGACTTCCTGGCCCCGATGCTGCTGCTCGGCCTCGCGATCGGGCTGAGCGTGTCACCGGCCACCGACACCATCATGGGCTCCTTCCCGGAGAGTGAACTGGGTGTCGCCGGCGGTGCCAACGACACCGCCCTGGAGCTCGGCGGCTCGCTGGGCATCGCCGTACTGGGCTCCCTCCTCGGCACCGCCTACCGCGACGAACTCGCCGCCCTGGTGGGGAACCGGCTTCCGGCCGCCGCGCTGGACACCGCCCAGGACTCCGTGGGCGGCGGCCTGGCCGTCGCCGAGCGGCTCGCGACGGACCCCGCGGCCGGCCCCCGGCAGGCCGAGGCCCTGGCCGGCGCCGTGAACCAGTCCTTCGCCCACGGCGTCGCCACGACCAGCCTCGTCGGCGGGATCATCATGGCCGCCGGCACCCTGATCGTCCTCGCCGTCCTGCCCGGCCGCCGCGCCCGGCAGCGGTCCGAGGAGAAGCCGGCCGAGGTCCGACAGACGGAACACAGCGACTCTGCGCGGTGAGCCGCCGCACTCCCAGGCCCGGCCCCCACCGGCCCGGCACCAGACCCCGCGCGCGCGGCAGCCGGGCCGCCGCCACGCCCCACGGCAGACGCGGGCCCGCCTGCCGTGGGGCGTGGTCCGCGGCAGGGTCAGCCCCGCGCGGTCGTACGTCACCGGCTCCCCGTCGACGGTCGCTCCGTCAGTCGGGCCGGTCCCGCCCGGTCCGCCGGACCACCATGTCGCGCGCCCGTGTGGTCAGCGCCGTCGCGGCGGCGGTGAGGAACACGAAGCTGTAGGCGATCTGCAGGACGGTCACCACCCGCGCCGCCTGGCCCCGGGGGGTGATGTCCCCGTACCCGACGGTGGCGAGCGTGACCACGGTGAAGTAGAGCGCGTCGACGCGGGTGCGCAGGCCGGAGAACTCGCCCGGGTGTTTGGCCAGGGCGTAGTAGGTGGCCGAGAAGACGTGCACGGACAGGACGATCAGCAGGGGGATGACCACACCGGGCCGGGTGTCCGGGCGGTCGGTGAGGACATGACGGATCTGCCGGAGCAGCAGCGTGGCCACGACGGCCAGCACCAGGGCGAACAGCAGCCAGCTCAGTGCGGGCCGCCGGGGGCCCAGGTAGTCGAGGGGGAGGAGGAAGTAGGCGACGACCGTGCCCGCCGCGATGCCGGTCCGTACGAGCCACGGCCGGGCCGCGCGCCAGGCGGTGCGCGGTGACCCGACTCGGCGTTCCGTCACGGTGCCGTTCCTGTCGTCGGGTCCTTGTCCGTCCCCGTCCCCGGCTCCGTCCGGCGTACCAGCTGGGTGACGACGAAGGAGACCACCGACGCGGTGACGATCAGCGGCATCTGGTCGTAGGCGTCCCCGCCCATCAGCAGCACCGCCAGCACCGCGCTGGCCAGCGGCAGCCCGGTCACCGCGGCCGACGCGGCACTGATGCCGAGCGCGAGGGCCGGGGTCGCGCCGAAGCCCGGGAGGCCGGAGCAGGCCAGGGCCGTCGCCGTGCCGAGCAGTACGGCAGGGAAGATCGGGCCACCGCGCAGACTGCCCAGCGCGATGCCCCAGGCCAGTCCCTTGCAGGCGACGAGCGCCACCAGCGCCCCCACGGACCAGGCGTGCGGGTCCGCGGCGAGCTGGGCGAGGGCGGCCTGACCGGACAGGGCCGCCTCCGCCGGGGAGCGGCCGGTGATCAGCGCGTACGCGGTGAGGCAGGCGCCGACCGCGGTGGCGCAGGCGACGGTCCGCAGCGCCGTGCGGTGCCGCGTCCAGGCAACGGTGCGGTGGCCCAGCCCGCGGGCGAGCGTGATCAGCACCGCGATCAGCGCCGCCGTCGGGATGCCCCACAGGAAGTCGCCCACGTCCGGGTTGGCGCCCGGCGGTACGTCGTGCAGGGCGAGGGCGCCGATCTTCAGGCCGGTCCACTCCCCGAACCCGGTGAAGACCAGGGCGCCCGCCGCGCTGGCCAGCAGGCAGGGCAGCAGCAGTGCGACCAGCTGCGCACCGCCGAGCCCCGCCCCCTCGATCAGCAGTACCGCCGCCGCCACCGGGCCACCGAGGATGGTGGAGATCGCGGCGGTCGAGCCGGCCGTGGCCAGGATCGCGCTCGCCCTCGGGTCCCCGGCCGCGCCCGCCCGCCGCACCGCCAGCAGGGCGAGCCCACTGCCGACGGCCATCAGGGGAGCCTCCGGTCCCAGCACCACGCCGAGCGGCAGCGTGGCGAGTGCCGCCAGGACGGCGCCGGGCAGAGCGCGTGGGCCGACGGGCGCGCCGCCCAGCCCGTTCACCGGCAGGTGACCACCGCCGCCCGGCATCCGGGTCACGATCGGAGCCAGGACCAGCCCGGCCAGCGCCAGCGCGGGCAGTGGCCACCACCAGGGCGGGGCGTCGTAACCGGCCGCCTCGGGCAGCGACGTCCACACCCAGTGCTGGAACTCGTGCTGGAGGCCGACGAAGAAGAAGCAGGCCAGCGCGATGGGAACACCCAGCAGCACGCACAGCGGCAACAGCCGCAGATAGCCGGGGCTGAGCAAGGTGTCCCGCAGGGACTGCTCGGCCCGGGCCGGCACCGCGTTCGCCGGGGCGGGCTGAGCGGTCACCGGCCCTCCTCCGTCCGCCTGCGCAGCCGCGTTCCACGTAGCGCGCGTTCGCATGTGCGCTCCAGTAAACGTGAGGCGGGGGCGGGTCGCACGCGCACGGTTCCGTTCGCCGGGCCGGGCAGTGCGGCGCGGTCAAACCCCCTTCACCCGTTCGGCGGACCCGCATGGCCCCGCGGGGCGGCTGCCTCCAGGCTCGGAGGGACCTGTCGGTACCTCGGGGCGCCGATGGGCCGAGGCCCGTACGGGGACACGAAGGAAGGACTCCGCTCATGAGCCAGCACGCCGCACCCTCTCCCGGCAGGCCGTCCCACGGCACCGACGGCCCGTGGCCCCCGCGGTCGGCCGACCGCACCAGCGGCTGGGTCACCGGCGGTGTCGTCTTCGCGGGCGTACTCCTGCTGCTGAACGGCGCCCTCGCCGTCCTCCAGGGCATCGCGGCCATCGCCGAGGACGACGTGTACGCACGCGTCGGCAGCTACGTCTACGAACTCAGCCTCACCGGCTGGGGCATCATCCACGTCATCCTGGGCGTCCTGGTCCTCGTGACCGGCTACGGCCTGCTCAAGGACATGGCCTGGGCGCGCTTCGCGGGCATCCTCCTGGCCTCGCTGAGCCTCATCTCCCAGTTCCTGTTCCTGCCGTACGCGCCCGTCTGGGCGGTGATCATGATGGCGATCGACGTGTTCGTGATCTGGGCGCTGGCCAGCCGTCAGGACCAGGCGGACCAGGCGGACCGGCGGGCCTGAGCGCCGCCGGCCGGCAACCGTCAGCGCCCTCCGTCAGCCGTCCGGCTGACGGAGGGCGTTGACGGCTCTGCGGTTCAGCGGCGGCGTCCCCGTCCCCACCTCCGCGCCAGTCCCAGCGCCAGCGCCGCCGCAGTGCCGGCGGCGGCACCCGTGCCCGCGAGGGCAAGGGCCTTCGCCCGTCGCGCCGGAGGTGAAGGGCGGGCGCCCGGCGCGGTCCCGTACGCGCTGCCCGGCACGTCCGTGTCGTCCTCCGCGCCGGGCAGCGCGGAGGCCAGCAGTTCCGCCAGGTGCACGCCCTCGTGGCCGCCGCTGTCGAACTCGTGGATCTGCGTCCGGCAGCTGAAGCCGTCGGCGAGTACGACGGTCGACTCGTCCTCCTCCCGCAGCCGCGGCAGCAGCACCCGCTCCGCGCAGGCCTCGCTGACGTCCAGATGGCCGCGCTCGAAACCGAAGTTGCCGGCCAGCCCGCAGCAGCCGGAGTCCAGACGCTCGGCGTCCACGCCGGCCCGGCGCAGCAGTTCCCGGTCGGCCTCCCAGCCGAGCACCGCGTGCTGGTGGCAGTGCACCTGGGCCAGCGCCCGCGCGGACCGTTCCGGCACCCGCGGCGGCTCGTAGCCGGGGGAGTGCTCGGTGAGCAGCTCCGACAGTGTCACCGTCCGGTCGCGCAGCCGGCGTACGTCGTGGTCGCCGGGGAACATCTCCGCCGCGTCCGCCCGGAACACGGCCGTGCAGCTCGGTTCCAGCGCCACCACCAGACCGCCCGCCCGCACGTGTTCGGCCAGGCCGCGCACGGTCCGGGTCAGGACCTTCCGCGCCGTCCCGAGCTGCCCGGTGGAGATCCAGGTCAGCCCGCAGCACAGCGGCTCGGCCGGCAGCTCCACCCGCCAGCCGGCATGCTCCAGCACCCGTACCGCGGCCCGTCCGATGTGCGGGTGGAAATGGTTGGTGAAGGTGTCCGGCCACAGCAGCACGGTCCCGCGCTCCCCGTCGCCGTACGGCTCGTGGCGTGCGAACCACTGCTCGAAGGTCTCCTCCGCGAACAACGGCACCTCACGGTCCGCCACCCCGGCGAGGGCCACCGCGGCCTTCGACAGCAGCGGGGCGTGCGTGAGCGCGTTGACGACCGGCGCGAGACGGGTGCGGCCCACGGCCTGCGCGAGCGCGGGCAGCCAGCCCATCGACCAGTCGGAGCGCGGCCTGCGCCAGGGCCGTCCCTCGTAGTGGTGGGACAGGAACTCCGCCTTGTAGGTGGCCATGTCCACGTCCGCCGGACAGTCCTTCTTGCACCCCTTGCAGGCCAAACACAGATCGAGGGCGTCCTTGACCGCCTGTGACCGCCAGCCGTCCCGGATCGCGCCGTCCCCGTGCCCGTCGAGCATCTCGAACAGCAGCCGGGCCCGGCCCCGGGTGGAGTGCTCCTCCTCCCGCGTCACCTGGTACGACGGACACATCACCGTGCCGTCGCTGGTGTGCTGCCGGCACTTGCCGACGCCGACGCAGCGGTTGGCCGCCTGGGAGAACGACCCGCCGTCGTGCGGGAAGCGGAAGTGCGGGTCGCGGGGCTCGTACGGGGCCCAGTCACCGCCCAGGCGCAGGTTCTCGTCCAGCCCGTACGGCGCGACGACCTTCCCCGGGTTCATCCGGTCCAGCGGGTCGAAGACGGCCTTCAACCGCGCGAACGCCTCCACCAGCTCCTGGCCGAACATGCGCGGCAGCAGCTCGCCCCGGCTCTGCCCGTCGCCGTGCTCGCCGGACAGCGACCCCCCGAACTCGACGACGAGATCGGCCGCCCGCTCCATGAAATCGCGGTACGTCGCCACCCCGTCCGCGGTGTAGAGGTCGAAGGGGATCCGGGTGTGCACGCAGCCCTGTCCGAAGTGGCCGTACAGGCTGGGCCCGGTGTCGCTCTGGTACCCGAACTCCTCGAACAGCGCGCGCAGCCGCCGCAGGTAGTCGCCCAGTTCCTCCGGGGCGACCGCCGAGTCCTCCCAGCCCTCGAAGGTGTCGGGTTTGCCCGGGATGTGCGCGGTGGCGCCGAGTCCGGCCTCGCGCACCTGCCACAGTTGCCGCTCGTTCGCCGGGTCGTCGATGAAGGCGCAGTCGGCGTCGTGCTCGGAGCGGTGCACCGCGCGGAGCATCCGGTGGGCCCGCGCGCCCGCCTCCTCCACGGTGTCGCCGCCGAACTGCGCCAGCAGGTAGGCGTTCCCGTCGGGCAGCTCGGCGAGGGCCTTGTCGTTGAGGCGTTTGATCCGCTCGTCACGGACCAGCCGGGCGTCGACGCCCTCCAGTGCGATCGGCTCGTGCGGCAGGACGTCGGGCACCGCGTCGGCGGCCTTGTCGATGGTGTCGAAACCCAGCACCACCAGAGCCCGTTCCCTCACCACCGGCACCAGTTCCAGCTCCGCCCGCAGGACGGTGACCAGCGTCGACTCGCTGCCCACCAGCAGCCCGGCGACGTCGAAGCCGTACTCCGGAAGCAGCGAGTCCAGGTTGTAGCCGGAGACCCGGCGCGGGACGTCCGGGAACCGGCGGCGGATCTCGTCCGCGTAGGTGTCGCGCAGGGCCCGCAGCCGCCGGTAGACGGTCGCCCGCAGATCGCCCTGCCGCTCGATCTCGGTGTACTCCTCGTCACCGGTCTCCCCGCACCAGAAACGGGTGCCGTCGTAGAGCAGCACCTCCAGGCGGGCGATGTTGTCGACGACCTTGCCGTGCGCCTGCGCGGTGGCGCCGCACGAGTTGTTGCCGATCATGCCGCCGATGGTGCAGTTGGCGTGGGTGGCGGGTTCGGGCCCGTAGCGCAGACCGTGCCGCGCGAGCTGACGGTTGAGGTCGTCCAGCACGATCCCCGGCTGGACGACACAGGTGCGGGCGTCGGCGTCCACGGACTCCACCCGCGTGCAGTACTTCGACCAGTCGAGGACCACTCCGGCGTTGGTGCACTGCCCGGCCAGACTCGTCCCGCCGCCCCGGGACAGCACCGGCGCGCCGAACTCCCGCGCCACGGCCACGGCCTCGGCGCCGCCCTCGGGGGTGCGCGGGACGACCACGCCGATGGGTGTCTGCCGGAAGTTCGAGGCGTCCGTGGAGTACGCGGCCCGGCTCCCGGCGTCGAAGCGGACCTCACCGTCGACCCGCTCACGCAGGGCGGCTTGGAGGGCGGCGGTGTCGACCGGCGGGGATGCCCCCTCACGAGTGACGGGTTCGGGCAGGTCCAGCGCACCCATGGGCTCTCCTTCGGGTGTCGGCGCGTACGACGGCGCCCGCGCGTGCGGAACAATGGCGCCCGCGCGTGCGAAGCAGCCGTCGCTGAGTACCCCGGCCGTCGCGGGGCAACCAACGGACACGGAGCGTGGTGAACCGTGTCGGTGTTGGGCCGAACGGGTGACTTGGCGTAAGAATTGGCTGGTGCAGGCAATGAAGGCGAGTGAAATCGGGGGAGCCGGTGAACAGCCACGACGTCACCGATGAACAGTGGGAAGGGCTCGCCCAGGTCGTTCCGTTGCGCGGGCGCGACGCATGGCCGTCGGCGGTGGGCCACCGGGCGATGCCGGAGGCGGAGACGGAGACGCGACGGCGTTTCGTCGTCCTGCGGGTCAACGTGTTCGCGGACGCCCGCGAGGTCGCGGAGATACTGATGGCGGGCATTCCGGTGCTGTTGGATCTGACCAGTGCGGAGACCGATGTCGCCAAGCGGGTCCTGGACTTCAGCACGGGCGTTGTCTTCGGCCTGGCCAGCGGCATGCACCGCGTCGACCGCAACGTCTTCCTGCTGACACCGGCCGGGACCGAGGTGAACGGGCTGATGGAGAGCGCGGCGGAGGTCCCCGGGATGTGACCGGGCGACGGGGCGATCGGGGCCGAGGGGACTGACCGGACCGACAAAAGCGACGGGGACAGAACCGACGGGCCCGACGGGACCGATGAGGAACCTTCTCTACTCCCAGGTGTGACGGTCCGCCCGGCCCTGACGGTCCCGTCCCCCGATCGTGGGAACGTCGTCCGGGCGGAACGGTTCGCCACGGTTCGCCACCAGGCGGACTCCCTACGGTCCGCATATGGCCGTGTCAACTGCGTCAACGGTGTCCGCCACCCCCGCCGCGCTCCACCCGGCCCGGCCCCACGTCACGGAGCTGCGGCTGTCCGCCTTCGCCGGGCACCGGCGTGCCGTGCTGCGGTTCGGTCCGCTCACCGTGCTCGCCGGGCCCAGCGGCTGCGGCAAGACCAACGCGCTCAGGGCGTACGACGCCCTGGCCCGGCTCGGCGGCGGTGCCGAGCTCGGCGCGGTCTTCCCCGACCCGGTCGCCTGCGTGCCCGAGCGGGCCCGGCCCGACGCGCAGCAGCGCCGCGGCTTCCGCATCGGCTGCACGGCCGACGGGCCCGCCGGCCCGGTCCACCTCGATGTCGCCGTGCAGGCCGAGCCCGAGCTGCGCATCGTGGGGGAGCGGTTGACGGCGGACGGTGTCGTACTGCTGGAGACCGCCCTGCGCGACCCCGGCCGCCGTGCCGTGCAGGCGGCCTGGCACACGGCAGGGTCGGCGCCCGTGACCCGCGCCCCGCTGCCGGACGACCGGCTCGGCACCCCACTGCTGCCGCTGCGGGTGGCCGGCAAGACGGACGGGCAGCGCAGGGTGCTGGCCGCGGCCGAGCAGATGGTGGTGGCGCTGCGCTCCGTCTTCGCCTGCGATCCGCGGCCCGGCCGGATGCGGGAGTCCGTGCCCACCGGCTTCGGCCGCCTGCTCGGCGGCTGCGACAACCTCGCCGACGTGCTGTGGCGTACCCGCGCCGAGTGCGGGAGGCGGCACGCGCAGTTCGTCGCGACGGTACGCGCCGGCTGCGCCGGCCCCGTCGCGGACGTCCTGGCCGAGCCGGCCGGCGACGGCGTGCTCCGCGCGCTGCTGGACCGGGGCGACGGCACCCGTACCGCCCTCGCGCGACTCGGCTACGGCGAGCTGCGCTACCTCGCCCTCGCGCTGGTGCTGTTCACCGGCCCCGGTGTGCTGGAGGTCGACCCGGCCGGCGAGGTGCCCGCCGCCTTGCAGACGCTCACCGTCCTCACCGACGGCTTCGACCGGGGCCTGGACGTGCGGCAGCGCGCGGAACTCCTCGGGCTGGCGGCCCGGATGTGCGACCGCGGGCACATCCGCCTCGTCGCGGCGGTCACCGACGCCTCCTGGACGGCCGGGGCGGACGGCGTCACGGTGGTACACCTGGTCCCGTGACCGATCACCCCGACCTCGAGGCGTTGCGGCGCAGGCTGGCCGAGTTCGCCGCCGCGCGGAACTGGCAGCCGTACCACACCCCCAAGAACCTCGTCGCCGCGCTCAGCGTGGAGGCCTCCGAACTCGTCGAGATCTTCCAGTGGCTGACGCCCGAGCAGTCGGCCCGCGTCATGACCGACCCGGACACCGCGCACCGGGTCCGGGACGAGGTCGCCGACGTACTGGCGTATCTGCTCCAGTTCTGCGAGGTGCTGGATGTCGACCCGCTGGCCGCGCTGGAGGCGAAGATCGAGCGGAACGAACTCCGGTTCCCCGTGCCGTCAGGGCCCGCGGGGCAGGGGGAACAGGCGGGGCGGGCGGAGCGGGACGACCGCGGCGGCTGAGCGCGGAGCAGGACCCGCAAGCGCTGAGCGCGAGGGGGCTGTGCAGGAGCCGCGAACTCCGTTATCACGCTCCGCAGTCGCCAACCGGCCGGAAAGCGATGTGGTGTCCGAAGATTTCCGCCTTCCTCTGGCTTTTCGTCCCACATGCCTTCACTCTGGGTAGTGGACAACGGAGTTCGGGCGGACGCGTCGTGGGCGCGACGGAGACGGACGGGGGCAGCGCATGGACGCTGTGCGGCTCATCGTGACGAGCGGGCGTGCCCTGGCGGCCGGCGGCGAGGCGCCGGACATCCTGACGGAGGTGTGGCAGGCACAGGCGCTGGCGCAGGCGATCGGCAGCCGGCTGGCGGTCTTCGGACCACCGGAACTGCGCGGCGAGGCACTGGGACTGGCCGAGCTGGCGGGCCGCGGCTGCGGAGTGCTGCACACCCCGGAGCTGGCCCCGGGTGAGCTGCGCGCCGCCCAGCTCACCGAACTGGGCGACGCCCGTCAGGCCCTGATGCGCCTCGGTACCCTGCTCGGCGAGACCGGCATCGCCCTCATCGGCATCGCCTGCGCCGCGGACGACGAGGCGACGTACTGGCAGTGCGTGGAGGCGATCGACGCGGCGGACGAGTCACGGGACCGTGTCCTGGAAATGCTGCGCAGACTGGCGGACCGGGACGCGGAGTTACCGGAGCGGGAGGCGAGCTAGGGGGTGTCGTCCGGATCCTGTCGGGGTCGCGAGGTCCGGCACGCGCTCCCTCACCGCCTGTACGGCGTGGGCGGTGCCCCCAGCGGCGTCGTCGTCGGTTGCCAGGGCTCCGCCCCGTCGCCCTCCTCCGCCTTGCGTCCGCACGCACGGGACCCCGCTCGGCTCCGCCCGCAAGGCACCGTTTCCCGGAGCCGACCTGATCCGAACGACACCTCCCGGCCGGCCGGGACCCCGAGCCGCCGACCGCACCCCCGTCTCCCCACCGGCCGAGCCGGGAACCCGCCGGGCCACCGGGAGCCTGTACGGCGCACCCGCGCCGAGCGGGCAGGATGGAGACATGGATCTCCGTATCTTCACCGAGCCCCAGCAGGGGGCCACCTACGACACCTTGCTCACCGTGGCCAAGGCCACCGAGGACCTCGGCTTCGACGCCTTCTTCCGCAGCGACCACTATCTCCGGATGGGCTCCGTGGACGGCCTCCCGGGCCCCACCGACGCCTGGATCACCCTGGCCGGACTCGCCCGCGAGACCAAGCGCATCCGGCTCGGCACGCTCATGACCGCCGGCACCTTCCGGCTGCCCGGCGTCCTCGCCATCCAGGTCGCGCAGGTCGACCAGATGTCGGGCGGCCGGGTCGAGCTGGGCCTGGGCGCCGGCTGGTTCGAGGAGGAGCACAAGGCGTACGGCATCCCCTTCCCCAAGGAGAAGTTCGCCCGCCTGGAAGAGCAGCTGGCGATCGTCACCGGTCTGTGGGCCACGGAGACCGGCAAGACCTTCGACTTCCACGGCACGTTCTACGACCTCGCCGAGTCGCCCGCGCTGCCCAAGCCCGCGCAGGCCAAGGTCCCCGTGCTCATCGGCGGCCACGGCGCCACCCGCACCCCCCGCCTGGCCGCCCGGTACGCCGACGAGTTCAACATCCCGTTCGCCTCGATCGAGGACACCGAGCGCCAGTTCGGCCGGGTCCGGGCCGCCGCCGAGCAGGCCGGACGCGGGGCCGACGAGCTGACCTACTCCAACGCCCTCGTCGTCTGCGTCGGCAAGGACGACGCCGAGGTCGCCCGCCGGGCCGCCGTGATCGGCCGTGAGGTGGAGGAGCTGAAGGCCAACGGCCTGGCGGGCTCCCCGGCCGAGGTCGTCGAGAAGATCGGCCGCTACGCCGAGGTCGGCGCGCAGCGGGTCTACCTCCAGATCCTCGACCTCGACGACCTGGACCACCTGGAGCTGATCTCCTCACAGGTCCAGTCCCAGCTGTCCTGATGCCGTGACACCCACCCTCGAATAACAGAAGGCGCCGGTCACCCGCCCCGTGCGATGGTATGACCGTCGTCACGCCGGAGCCCCCGGGATCAACCACCCCGGGGGCTCCCGCGCGTACGGCGTCTCGTGACCGTCCGCCGGCCGGAGAGGCCCTCCGCATGTTCCTGACCATCACCACCACCGGTACTCCCGAGCACCCCGCGACCGACCTCGGCTTCCTGCTGCACAAGCATCCCGACAACGCGCAGGCGTTCTCCACCTCCTTCGGCACGGCCCACGTGTTCTACCCGGAGGCCGGGGAACAGCGCTGCACGGCGGCGCTGCTGCTGGAGGTCGACGCGGTGGCGCTGGTCAGGCGCGGCAGGGGCAAGGGCCGGGGCGGCGCACCCGACGCGGCACTCGCGCAGTACGTCAACGACCGCCCCTACGCGGCCTCCTCGCTCCTCGCCGTCGCGCTGAGCAACGTCTTCTCCAGTGCGATGCGCGGCGTGTGCAGGACCCGCCCCGAACGCGCGGCCGAGCCGCTGCCGCTGAGCGTCGAGGTCCCGGCGCTGCCCGCCCGCGGCGGCCCCGACCTCGTACGACGCCTCTTCGAGCCGCTCGGCTGGGCGGTCACCGCCGAGTCCGTCCCGCTGGACACCGAGTTCCCCGAATGGGGCGACTCGCGCTACGTCCGCCTCGTGCTGGAGTCCGGGACCCTCACCCTCTCGGACGCCCTGCGCCACCTGTACGTCCTCCTCCCGGTGCTCGACGACGCCAAGCACTACTGGGTCTCCCCGGACGAGGTCGACAAGCTGCTGCGGGCCGGCGAGGGCTGGCTGCCCGGCCACCCGGAGCAGAAGCTGATCACCAGCCGCTACCTGTCCCGCCGCTGGTCCCTGACCCGCGAGGCGATGGACCGGCTGGAGCTGATCCGGCTGGCCGAGACCGACGACAGCGACGTCGCGGAGATCGACAACGCGGTCGAGGCGGAGGCCGAGCAGGAGGAGAAGCCCACGCCACTGGCCGTGCACCGCCGCGAGGCCGTCCTCACCGCGCTCCGCGACAACGCCGCCGCCCGCGTCCTCGACCTCGGCTGCGGCGAGGGACACCTGGTGCGTCAGCTGCTCAAGGAGCCGCGGTTCACCGAGATCGTCGGCGTGGACGTGTCGGTGCGCGCCCTCACCATCGCCTCCCGGCGGCTCAAGCTCGACCGCATGGGCGAGCGGCAGGCCGCGCGTGTGAACCTCTTCCAGGGCTCCCTCGCCTACACCGACAAGCGCCTGAAGGGCTACGACGCCGCCGTGCTCAGCGAGGTGATCGAGCACCTCGACCTGCCCAGGCTGCCTGCCCTGGAGTACGCCGTCTTCGGCTCGGCCCGCCCCCGCGCCGTCGTCGTCACCACCCCCAACGTCGAGTACAACGTGCGCTGGGAGACCCTCCCGGCCGGCCGCGTCCGCCACCGCGACCACCGCTTCGAGTGGACCCGCGAGGAGTTCCGCACCTGGGCGGAGGCGGTCGCCGCACGGCACGGTTACGACGTCGCGTTCCGCCCCGTCGGCCCCGACGACCCCGAGGTGGGCCCGCCCACCCAGATGGCCGTGTTCACCCTGTCCACGACCACCACCACGACGGCGACCACGACCGTGACCAGGAACGGCAAGGAGGCGAAGGCCGCATGACCACCACCGGCACCACCGGCACCACCGACCGCACCGCGCGGGCCCGCGCCCTGCCCGTCACCGACCTCGCCCTCGTCGTGCTGATCGGCGCCTCCGGCTCCGGCAAGTCCACCTTCGCCCGGCGCCACTTCAAGCCGACCGAGGTCATCTCCTCCGACTTCTGCCGGGGCCTGGTCGCCGACGACGAGAACGACCAGAGCGCGAGCCGGGACGCCTTCGACGTCCTGCACTACATCGCGGGCAAGCGGCTCGCCGCCGGCCGCCGCACCGTCGTCGACGCCACCAACGTGCAGCAGGACGCCCGGCGCCGGCTCATCGAGCTGGCCAGGAAGCACGACGTCCTGCCGATCGCCATCGTCCTCGACGTCCCCGAGGACGTGTGCGCCGAGCGGAACGCCACCCGCACCGACCGGGCCGACATGCCCCGCCGGGTCATCCAGCGCCACACCCGCGAACTCCGCCGCTCCCTGCGCCACCTGGAGCGCGAGGGCTTCCGCAAGGTGCACGTCCTGCGCGGCGTGGCGGAGACCGAGCAGGCAGGCGTCGTCACCGAGAAGCGGTTCAACGACCTCACCCACCTCACCGGCCCCTTCGACATCATCGGCGACATCCACGGCTGCGCCGGCGAACTGGAGACCCTGCTCGGCAAGCTCGGCTACACCGACGGCGTCCACCCCGAGGGCCGCACCGCCGTCTTCGTCGGCGACCTGGTCGACCGAGGCCCGGACAGTCCCGGCGTACTGCGCCGCGTGATGTCCATGGTGAAGTCGGGCGACGCCCTCTGCGTCCCCGGCAACCACGAGAACAAGTACGGCCGCTTCCTGAAGGGCCGCAAGGTCCAGCACACCCACGGACTCGCCGAGACGATCGAGCAGATGGACGGCGAGAGCGAGGAGTTCCGCGCCGAGGTACGGGAGTTCATCGACGGCCTGGTCAGCCACTACGTCCTCGACGGCGGCCGGCTCGTGGTCTGCCACGCGGGGCTGCCGGAGCAGTACCACGGCCGCACCTCCGGCCGGGTCCGCTCGCACGCCCTGTACGGCGACACCACCGGCGAGACCGACGAGTTCGGGCTGCCGGTGCGCTATCCGTGGGCCGAGGACTACCGGGGCCGCGCGGCCGTCGTCTACGGCCACACCCCGGTCCCCGAGGCCACCTGGCTCAACAACACCATCTGCCTGGACACGGGCGCCGTCTTCGGCGGCAAGCTCACCGCGCTGCGCTGGCCGGAGCGCGAACTGGTCGACGTACCGGCCGAGCGGGTCTGGTACGAGCCGGCCAAGCCGCTGCGCACCGAGGCGCCCGGTGGACACGACGGCCGCCCGCTGGACCTGGCCGACGTGCACGGCCGCCGGGTGGTGGAGACCCGGCACGCCGGGCGGATCACCGTACGGGAGGAGAACGGGGCGGCGGCCCTGGAGGTCATGAGCCGCTTCGCCACCGACCCGCGCCTGCTGCCGTACCTTCCCCCGACCATGGCACCGACCGCCACCTCGGGAGTGGACGGTTACCTGGAGCACCCGAAGGAGGCCTTCGCGCAGTACGCGGCCGACGGTGTGGCGCGGGTCGTGTGCGAGGAGAAGCACATGGGCTCGCGGGCGGTGGTCCTGGTCTGCCGCGACGCGGAGGCGGCCCGCACCCGCTTCGGGGTGGACGGCGGACCCACCGGGTCCCTCTACACCCGCACCGGCCGACCCTTCCTCGACGACGCGGCCGTCACCGAGGCGATCCTCGACCGGCTGCGCGCCGCGATCGGCGAGGCCGGCCTGTGGGACGAACTGTCCACCGACTGGCTGCTGCTGGACGCCGAACTGATGCCGTGGTCGCTGAAGGCCTCCGGGCTGCTGCGCTCCCAGTACGCCGCCGTGGGCGCGGCCTCCGGCGCGGTGTTCCCGGGCGCGCTCGCCGCGCTGGAGGGCGCCGCCGCGCGGGGCGTCGAGGTCGAGGACCTCCTCGACCGCCAGCGCGCCCGGTCCGCCGACGCCGCCGCCTTCACGGACGCCTACCGCCGCTACTGCTGGACCACCGACGGCCTGGACGGCGTCCGCCTGGCCCCGTTCCAGATCCTGGCCGTCCAGGGCCGCAGCCTGGCCGCACTGCCGCACGACGAGCAGCTCGGCCTCATCGACCGGCTCGTCGAGCACGACGGCAGCGGCCTGCTCCGGACCACCCGGCGCCTGTACGTCGACACCGGCCAGTCCGAGTCGGTGTCGGCGGGCACCGACTGGTGGCTGGAGATGACCGGCCGGGGCGGCGAGGGAATGGTGGTCAAGCCGATCGGCGCCCTCGTGCGGGACGGCAAGGGCCGCCTGGTGCAGCCCGGCATCAAGTGCCGCGGCCGCGAGTACCTGCGGATCGTCTACGGCCCCGAGTACACGCGCCCGGACAACCTGGCCCGGCTGCGGCAGCGGTTCCTGAACCACAAGCGGTCCCTGGCGATCCGCGAGTACGCCCTCGGCCTGGAGGCCCTGGACCGACTCGCGGACGGTGAGCCGCTGTGGCGGGTGCACGAGGCGGTGTTCGGCGTCCTGGCACTGGAGTCGGAGCCGGTGGACCCGCGACTCTAGCGAACGTTTCCGGCCGAGTTGCCCCGAAGAGGCGACTCGGCCGGACTCCGCGTCCCCACACCTCACGCGTCCCTGGTGAACCGTCAGTTGCCGTGCTAACTTCGCAGGTCGGTCAGACAGGCGTACCGACTCATGGGGGACAGTCGGTGGAGACAGGCGCGGGGGTCGGCGGAGCCGAGGGCGATTCCGGGCATGCGCGGGGGCCGGCACTGCTGTTGGAGCTGACCGAGGTCCTGTGCGGGCTCAGCTGCACGGAGGACCCGCAGGGACGGGGCCAGTTCGCCGCGGTGCTCGGGGACCACCTGGGCCTGGGCCACGCCGTCGACCTGCGGGGCGTCAAACAGCGCGAGGACGTGGTCACCCTGATCCGCGCCGCCCTGAACGTGGGGGGCGGGGAACACGTACTCGTCACGGTGGTGCGCATCCTCGAGGGGAATCCGGCCGGCGACGAACTCGACCGGCTGATCACCCCCGACCCGCCCGCCCAGCCCCAGGCGCCGCCGGGACCGCTGGGCCGCGACGACGAGACCGGCGCGCGCTCCGCCCTGGCCGGGGGCGAACTCCCCGCCGGCCGGCTGCGCGACGACCTGGCCGAGGAACTCAACGGCCTGGACCTGCCCACCGGGCTCTTGCCCGACCAGCTGTTCCTCCACGTCCTCGCGTGGAACGCCCAGCCGGACGGCCTGCCGCCCGCCGTCCTCCTCCTCGACCGGGCGGGGGCGCTCGCCGCCACGCGCGGCCATCGTGCCGCCCTGTCCGGGTGGGTCGACGACTGGACACGGCGGGCCGGCCTCACCGAGGAACTGAAGCGGCGCCGGGAGGCGCGCGTCCGGGTGGTGCGGGATCCCGACATCCCCCGCTGCCTGGTCGTCGCCGTCGAGCCCGCCCGTGACGGCTCCGACGACGTCGTCGTACGCCCCTGGCTCAACACCGTGCCGGGCCACTGGGACCCGCAGCCCGGCGCACCGGCCGTGACCACCCTGGACGCGCTCGGCCCGGCCGTCGACGACGCGCTGCGGCAGGGCGGCCGGCTGTGGACCGGGCCGGGGGAGTCGCCCGCCAGTGGACACCGGCAGCCTTCGGCGTACGTGGAGTTCGTCCTTCCGTACGACCTCCTCAACCACGATGTGGCGAGTTTGACGTACCGGATCGGCGACGGACGGCCGTTGCCGCTCGGGCTGAAGTACGGGGTGCACCTGCGAAGCCTGGACCGGATGCGCACCGACGACGCACTGGTGCGACACCAGTGGCAGGAGCGCTGGCACGCGCTGCGGCAGCACGGGGTCAGCGTGCACGGCTGGAGCGAGCCGGACGCGCAGCGGATCGACGCGTGGCAGAGGACACTCGCCGGGGACACCAGGCGCACGGCCGTGGTGCTGGACGCCCCGGCCCGCCTCTCCGCGATGGAGGCACTCAAGGCCGCCATAGCGGAGGGCGTCGGGCTGGCGGTGTGGGACCGCAGAGGAGCCTTCCCCGAGGAGCGGCGTGAGGTGGTGACGGCCGTCTTCGCCGCGGTACCGACACCCGGACAGATCCCGCTCGCCATCCACCGGCTGCGGCAGAACGCCGAACTGAACCAGCAGGGTCCCGGGCGGCTCCTCGGCCGCCATATTGGCTTCTTCTGGGACGACCCCACCCGAGTTGTCGACATGCATACCATTGATCCCGGCGATCCCGCCGACGAGGAGGCACCGGCATGAACGCGCAGGAGCAGACGTCCCCGAACGGCTGGCGCGTGTTCCACGGCACCGGCCGGCCCCCGCTCGTCCCGCCCCCGCTGCCGCAGGCGCCGCCCTGGCGACGGTTCCTCGGCACACCGCCCCAGCCCGCACCGCCGGACGAGCCGGAGGCCGCGGTACGCCGGCTGGGACCCGGCGACGTCACCCCGCAGCTCGGTCCCGACGAGATCGACACCGTCAACGCCGCGCTGCTGCTGCGCCGGCCGCTGCTGATCACCGGACCGCCCGGAATCGGCAAGTCCACGCTCGCCTACGTGATCTCCCGGGAACTGGGCCTCGGCCGGGTCCTGGAGTGGAGCATCGTCAGCCGGACCACGCTGCGGGACGGGCTGTACGTCCACGACGCCATGGGCCGCGCACAGTCCATCGCCGCCTGGCAGGCCGGGCTGCGCGGCGCCGCGGCCCCGGAGCCGGTACCGGAGGCGGACGGTACGGAACTCGTGCCGGACGGTACGGAGCCGACGGCGGACGCGGCGGGCGCGGCGGCCGGACCGGGGGGCGTCAACCCGGCGTTCGGACCAGCCCGCCGCCAACTCCCGCCCTCTCTCGGTGACTTCATCACGCTTGGTCCACTGGGCACCGCTCTGCTGCCCTACGATCGTCCTCGCGTGCTCCTTGTCGACGAACTCGACAAGAGCGACATCGACCTGCCGAACGACCTGCTGCACGTCCTGGAGAACGGAAGCTATGACGTCCCGGAACTGGTGCGCGACGCCGCGGACACCGCACGCGTCCACACCAGCGACCCCGCCGGTCAGGCGCTGGTGCGGGGCGGGCGGGTCGAGTGCCGGGAGTTCCCGGTCGTGGTGATCACCAGCAACGGTGAACGCGAGTTCCCCGCCGCCTTCCGCCGGCGCTGCCTTCCGCTGGAGATGCCCACCCCCAGCCGTGAGCAGCTGCTCGCCCTGGTGGAAGGCCACCTGGGTATCCGGCCCGAGGCCACCGAGGGCCTGGTGGACGAGTTCGTACGGCAGGTCCGGTCCGGCGGCACCCACTCCCTGGACCAGCTGCTCAACGCCGTCCAGATGACTACCGCGGGTGGTTTCCAGGCGGACGGTGACGGGCGTAAGCTCGTGGAAATGCTCCTCCGCGACCTCGCGAAGGGCCGCTGAATGACCGGCTTTCCCAGGGAGCGCGCATCCGGACCGGGCGACGGTGATTCCGTATCAGGGACGTCGCCTCCGTCGGCGTTCTCCGAGTCCGTCGAAGGCGCGAGTGGGTACGGAGTGGCGCTCACCGCTGCCCCGGCCCCCGGTGCGTCGGCCCGCGACCAGCCGTACCCGAACGGGCCGACGCCCGCCGACCCGCACTGGCGGGAGGTCGCCGACGCGGTCTGGCTCGCCGCCTACTGGGACCGCCACGGCGGCCCGGGCAGCGGCCGCCCGCCGACGCCGCCGGACCCCGCCCCCACGCGCCCCCGGGCCGCTCACCCGCCCGGCACCGAGGACGTACGGCCACCGGACCCGTCCGACGCCGACGCCGACGCCGACGACACGGACGCTGACACCGGCACCGACACCGGGACCGGCGCCGGCACCGACGACATCGGCTCGCGCGCCGCCGAACCCGTACCGGCCGCCCCGCCGACCGTCCCCGACCCCGGCCCTCCCGCCAGCACCCGCGCGACGCCCGCACCGCCGCCACCCGACCCGGCGGAGCTCCTCGAACCCACCGGTCACCCAGGCGTCGCGCACGCCGAACCGGCCTTCCAGCAGCGGGTCTTACCCGACGCGGAGGGCATCTTCACGCTGCGCGTCGGGCAGCCGCTGCTGCCCCTCGAGGAGCGTTCCCGGCCGGGCCCCGGCCGGACCACCGCGCTGCTCGCCCGCGCCCTGCACCAACTGGCCCGGCGCATCCCCTCGCGCCACACCCTGGAGCTCGACGAGGAGACAACCGCCGAGCAGGGCGTGTCCGACGGACTGTGGCTGCCCTTCCTGCGGCCCGCCCGGGCCACCGCATTCGACCTCGTCCTGCTCGTCGACGACGCCCCGACCATGGGGATCTGGCAGGAGACCTGCGCGCGCCTCACCGAGGCCGCCGAACACAGCGGCGCCTTCCGCGGTGTCCGCGCCGTCCGGGTGCACGTGCCGCGCACCGGCTCCGCCACCCTGCGCCGGTCCGCCGGCCGCCCCGCCGCCGACCCCGCCGAACTCCTCGACGGCCGGGGCGGCAGGGTCTTCCTCGTCGTCACCGACGGGCTCGCCCACGGCTGGGCGGCCCCGGCCGCCGACGACCTGCTCGGCCGGCTCGGTCACGCGGGCCCCACGGCCCTCGTCCACCTGCTGCCGCCGCACCTGCGTCACCGCACCTCCCTCTACCCGTACCAGGCGGTCCTGGAGGCCGGTGGGTTCGGCGCCCCCAACGACGGCCTCGGACACTGGGCACCGCCCGGCGGCCCCGACCCGCTGCGTCCGCTGCCCGAGGCCGGCGACGGCTCCGTACCGGTGCCCGTGCTGTCCCTCAAGCCCGGCTCCCTCGGCACCTGGGCCGACCTCGTCACCGGCGAGCGGGGCGTGCGCCGGTCCCTGCCCGTCGTCCTCGCCGGCGCACTCGCCAAGGGCGCACCCGCCCCCGGTCTGCGCGCCCCGCGCCTGCCGCGCGCCGCCTCCGCCGCCGTGCGCCGCTTCTTCACCCTCGCCACTCCCGCCGCGCGCCGGCTGGCCACCCAACTTGCGGCCATCCCCTTCGAGTTCGACCTCGTGGAGCAGATGCGGCGCCGCACCATGCCGGAGACCGGCCCCGACCACCTGGCCGAGATCCTCATGGGCGGCCTGATCGACTGGAACAGCGGCGGCGAAGGCCGCCCCGAGTTCGCCGACGGGGTCCGCGAGGCACTGCTCGCCACCACGACCCGCAGTCAACTCGCCCGCACCGTCAGCATGGTGAGCGAGCTCCCGGCCGCGGGCCGGCGCGGCGTCGCCCTGCGCGCGGCGCTGCACGACCCGGCCGGAGCCGCCCTGCCCGACCCGGCCGAGCGCGGCTGGGTGCGCAGCGAACTGGCCGTGATGCGCGCCCTGTCGGGGCCCTACTCCGAACGGGCCAGGCGCATCGAACCCCGACTCTCCGGGCGCCCGTCGCCCGGTGCCGCCGAACGGGTGGGCTCCGGTTTGCCCACCGGTACGCCCACTGAGGTGAACCCTGCGAGCGGCGGGGGATCATCCGGCGGCCGAGAAGGCATGGATCCAGCGTCGAACAACCCCGACGAACCTGGAGATCCCGTGCCGCCCCTGGTAACCGACGCGACCCCACTCGAAGCCCCGGAGGCTGAGCAGCTCATGCAGAGCACCACGACTGCGACGTCCGCCCTACTGGTGAACGTTCCCTTGCGGAACACCTCGTTCGTCGGCCGGCAGGGGCTGCTGAGGGCCGTGGAGGAACAACTGAGTGACCAGGACACGGCCGCGGTCCTTCCGCACGCGCTGCACGGCCTCGGCGGCGTCGGCAAGTCCCAGCTCGCCCTCGAGTACATCTACACCCACCAGCACGACTACAAGGTGATCTGCTGGATCCCCGCCGAGCAGGAGAGCCTCATCCTGGCCTCGCTGGCCAACCTGGCCGGCCGGCTGGGTATCGCCCCGTCCGGCCACGACCGGGGCGCACCGGCCGCGAACACCGCGGTCCCCGCCGTGCTGGAGGCGCTGAGCGCCGGCGCACCGCACGCCGACTGGCTGCTCGTCTTCGACAACGCCGAGGACATCGACGTGGTGCGCCAGTACTTCCCCGCCAACGGGCCGGGGAAGGTCATCGTCACCTCCCGCAACCGTGGCTGGGAGCGGGTGGCGAACCCGCTGCCGGTGAGTGTCTTCGAGCGCTCGGAGTCCATCGAGCTGCTCCGCAGGCGCTCGCCCCACCTGACGACCGAGGACGCCGACCGGCTCGCCGAGGCACTCGGCGACCTGCCGCTGGCGGTGGAGCAGGCGGGCGCCTGGCGTGCCGTCACCGGCATGCTGGTCGACGACTACCTCGACCTGCTCGCCCAGCGCAGCCCGGAAATCCTGGAACTGGACCCCAACCCCGACTACCCGGTCTCCGTCGCCGCCGCCTGGGACCTCTCCCTGGAGCGCATCCAGCAGAACAACCCGGGTGCCAGGCAACTCCTCGACATCTGCGCCGGCATGGCACCCGAGCCGATCCCGCGCTCCATCCTGCGCGGCAGCCGCGGCGTCAGCATCACCGCCGAGATCGACCCCCTGCTGCGCGACTCGATCAAGCTCAACCGCGCCATCCGGGACCTCAGCCAGTTCTCCCTGATCAAGGTCGACACCCGCTCCAACACCCTCCAGATGCACCGTCTGTTGCAGACCGTGCTCCTGGCCAAGCTCGGTGCGCAGGAGCGGGAGCGGATGCGGGGCGCCGCTCACCAGCTGCTGTCGGCGGCCAAGCCGGGGCCCTACGGCTCTCCGCTGGAATGGTCCGAGTACCAGTCTCTGCTGCCCCACCTCCGTGCCTCGCACGCGGTGACCAGTACCGACACCTGGGTGCGGGACCTTGTCGCCGACAGCGTGTGGTTCCTGTACTACTGGGGCGACCACGACGGTTCCGCGGAATTCGCCCGGCAGACCTACAGCGCCTGGCTCGCGGCCTCCGGCGAGGAGGACATCCACGTCATCCGGATGGCGAAGTGCCTGTCCTTCCTGCTGCGGCAGACCGGGCACGTACCGGAGTCGATCCCGCTGGTGGAGAAGGCACTGGAGACCTCCCGCGGGCTGGGGGTCGAGCCCGAGGAGCTGATCGACTCGCTGTGCGAGACGGCCGACGCCCGCCGCTACCAGGGCCGGCTCCAGGAGGCGCGGAGCCTGAGCCAGGAGGCCACCGAACTGGCCCGGTCCCTGTTCGGCCTCGACGATCCCTCCACCCTCCGCGCGACCCACTCGTGGGGCGTCGACCTCCGGCTGTGCGGAGAGTTCCGGGAAGCACTGCCGCTGGACCAGGAGAACGCCCGGCTGCGCGACCTGCACTTCGGGTCCACCAGCTTCTACACCCTCAACACCCTCAACTGCGCGACGATCAACCAGCGTGAGAGCGGGGACTATCCCGGCGCCCGCGAGGCCCAGGAGGACGTGTACCGCAGGGCGTGTGCCGCGCTCGGCGACGAGCACCCGCTCGCCCTGCGCACCGCCCGCAACCTCGCCGTGTGCCGGCGTCGGGACGGAGCGCTGGAAGCGGGAGCCGAGCTGGCACAGGAAACCCTGCGGCACTTCGTCAGCCGCTACGGAGAGGACCACTTCGACTCGCTGGCCACGGCGACCAACGTCGCCGTCGACCTGCGCCTGGCCGGGGACCTGGAGGGCTCCCGGCAACTGGCGGAGGCCACCGTGCGGCGCTACGCCCAAAGGCTCGGCGAGAACCACGTGTGCACCCTGCTGGCCAGGGTCACACTGGCCGCGACGCTGCGCACGCTCGGCGCCCTGGACAGCGCGCAGGAGGAGGAGGACGACGCGGTACGCCGACTGGCCGAGACGGTGGGGGAACGGCACGTCGTCACGCTGACCGCCGCGGTGGGACAGGCCGGCACGGCCTACGCCCGTCTGGACTTCGAGCGGGCCCGCGAGATCGACGAGAACAATCTGCCGCTGCTCGCGGAGGTCGCCGGCGAGGACCACCCGGTCACCCTGTCCTGCATGGCCAACCTCGCCCTCGACCTGCGCGGCCTGGGCCGGGGCGCGGAGGCCGACGAGTCGCAGCGCAAGGCGGTCGAGGGCTTCACCCGCGTGGTCCGCGCGGACCACCCCTGGCTGCTGGCGGCCCGTCAGCGGCGTCGCGTCGAGTGCGACATCGCGCCGGTGCCGATGTAACCGGCCGTCCGGCAGCCCGCCCGCCCGGGCTGCCGGGGCCCGCTCAGTTCACGTCCGCCGCCGGCGCCGTCGATGTACCGTCCTGGGGCCGCGGGGCCGCGGAGGACTCGTGAACGGCACGCGCGGCCCGGTCCCGTTCGGCCAGGCGGCGGGTCAGGAGCAGAAGCGGCTGGGTGAACAGGGTGGTCGCGAGGGCCATGAAGACCAGCACCGTGTAGAGCTGCGCGCTCAAAAGACCTGCCTGAAGGCCCGCGTTGAGGGCGATCAGCTCGGTCAGGCCCCGGGCGCTGAGCAGCACGCCGACGGTCCGCGCGTCGTGCCGGTCCAGTCCGCCGAGCCGCGCCGCGAGCGATCCGCTGCCGATCTTCGTCGTGACGGCGAGCACGGTCACCACCACCAGGACGGCCCACCCCGTGCCGCTCATGCTGTGCAACGCCACGGACTGCCCGGAGACCACGAAGAAGAACGGCAGCAGCAGCGAGCTCACCTCGTGCAGGGGCCGCAGCAGGTCAGGGTCGAGCGTGCCGCCCTCCTCGCGCGGGACCACCACCCCCGCGAGCAGCGCTCCGAAGATCACGTGCAGCCCGAGAGAGTGCGTCACCCACGCGGATCCGAGGGCGAAACCGATGAGCAGCGCCAGCCGCAGCGAGGGCTCCATCCGCGTGCGCCACAGCAGTCGGCGCAGCACCGGCCGGGCCGCGAGCACCATCACGGTGACGAAGCCGACGGCGAGCGCCACCCGCCACGGCCAGTCGAGCGCCGCCTCCTGGCCGCCGCTGTCCATCAGCGCCGCGGCCAGCACCGTCCAGCAGACCGCGTCCAGCACCCCGGCCGCCGAGACCGCCACCACACCCGGCACGGACCGGGACAGTCCGTTCTCCCGCACGATCGCCGTCAGCACGGGCACCGCCGTTATCGTCAGGGCGATCCCGGCGAACACCACCATGGCGGGGGTGAGGTCCCGCGGCATGCCCAGGCCGCGCAGCTGCTCCCGGAACAGCAGCGCACCCCCGCAACCCACGGCCATCGGCACCACGAACGAGGCAAGCGCCACGGTCAGCGAGGTGCGGACCCGGTCGCCGAGGATCTTCAGATCCAGCTCGTAGCCCACCGCGAACAGGAAGACCACCAGCGCGAACTGCGCGAAGCCGGTCAGCGCCGGGCCGATCTCCTCGGGGAACAACGACGCGTACGTGTCCGGCGCCAGGGTGCCGAGCAGAGAGGGGCCGAGCGCGATGCCCGCCGACAACTGGCCGACGATGTAGGGCTGTCTCAGCCGCCCGGCCAGCCAGCCGGCCGCGTGGGCGGCCACCAGGACGAGAGCCGATGCACCCACGAAGTGCGTGATCACCGCGTCAGGGCTCAACCGTGCCTCCGCAGGGGTCGTTCGTCCGTTCGCTGCCAATCTCTGGCCGCTTTCGCCAACCTCCCTAGACTGAGGGCAGCTTGGCATCGCTTCGAAGGTCGTACACCGGTTTTCACCAGGAGCACGGGGGGCACATGACGGCGGTCGTCTTCATCCACGGCACGGGGGTGCGCGAACCGGGCTTCTCTGCGCTCGCGGGGCGCTTCTCCGTCGGAGTGACGGGTCTGCGCGGCGGACTGCGCGTCGTGCCGTACTACTGGGGCGGCGAGCACGGGGCGACGCTCGCCGCCGGCGGAGCGAGCCTGCCGCCGGCTTCCGGCACCAGCCGAGGCGGCCCTTCCGCACCGGGCGCGGGTGACGACGACACGGCGGCCTGGGCCGCCCTCTACGCCGACCCGTACGCCGAACTCGCCCTCGCCGCCCAGACGGCGGCCGCCTCCGCGACCGAGCTGCCGCCGGGCTCCCTGCCACCCGACCAGCACCTCCGGGCCCGGCTGACCGCCCTCGCCGCCGAGGGCGACGTGCCGGCGGCCGACCTGGGTCCCGGCCTGGCGCGCGCCGCCGCCGACCTGGCCGCCCACCCGCTGCTCGGCGCCGCGGCCGCGGCCCTCACCCCGGACGACCTCCCCGGCCTCGCCGCCCGCGGCCTGACCGCCCGGGTCATCGCCGGAGTCCTCGACTCCGACGCGCCTCTCGTACCGACCGGTGCCACCCGGGACGCCGTCACCGACCGGCTCGCCCGGACCCTCGGCGCTCCGGCCCCCGGCACGGAACGCGGCGTGCGCTCCCTGGCACTGAGGGTCGCCGGCTCCGCCGCCTCCCGCGCCGTCGTACGCCGCCGCCGCGCCCTCACCGAGGCCGCCCACCCGGCCGCCGGGGACGTCCTGCGCTACCTCAGCCGCGGCGAGGCGGTCCGCGCCGGACTGCGTACGCTGCTCGCCGGGCTGGAGCCGCCCGTCGCGATCGTCGCCCACAGCCTGGGCGGCATCATCGCCCTGGACACGCTGGTCCTCACCCCGCTGCCCCAGGTGCGGCTGCTGGTCACCGCCGGTTCCCAGGGACCGTTCCTGTACGAGTCCGGCTCCCTGCCCTCCCTCGAACCCCCGGCGCCGCTGCCAAACCACTTCCCCGACTGGCTGAACCTCTACGACCCCCGAGACCTGCTCTCCTACCTGGGCGCCGGCCTGTTCCCGGGCCGGGTGACCGACGTCGCCGTCGACAGCCGTCAGCCGTTCCCGGCCGCGCACAGCGCCTACTGGACCAACCCGGCCGTGTACCGGCACATCGTGGACCGGCTCCCGTGACCGGCCCGCTGCCCGCCCCGGCCGTGGACCCGGCGCGGGTGCACGCGCTCGTCGTCGGCGTCGAGACCTACGACGCGGGCACCGGCTGGGACCTGCCCGGGCCCGCCCGGGACGCCGTCCGCTTCCACCGCCTGCTGCGCGAGGCCGGCGTACCCGGGGCCAACATCCGGCTGCACCTCGCCCCGTTGCCGCCGTACGTTCCCGAAGTGCCGTACGCGCCCGCCGACCATGCCACGCTGCGCCGGGTCCTGGTCCGTGAACTCCCCGCCGCCCGGGGCGACGTGCTCTGGGTGTGGTGGGGCGGGCACGGCGTCCTCGACCGGTCCGGGCAGCTGCGGCTGTTCTGCGCGGACGCGACCACCGACGACAAGCTGGGCATCGACCTGGACTCGGCGCTCGCCCGGTACGCCGGGGACGCCGTGCCGGGCTTCGCGGACCAGCTGTGGATCGTGGACGCCTGCGAGACCTTCGAGGAGGCGCTCGCCTTCCGGGAGCCGCTGCCGCCCGACGCGCTGCCCGTTGGACGGCGTAGCACCGCGCACCGGCAGACCGTGTTGCGGGCCGCCGGGCGGGGCCGGGCCGCCGCCAACGACCCGGTGCGCGCCACCGGCCTGTTCTCCGACGTCCTGCTCGCCCTGCTGGCGGACCGGGCCGCCGTACTGCCCGCCCCGCCCGATGCGGAGGAACTGTTTCCGGCCGTACGAACGCGTATCGCCGCCCTCAGGGACGCGGGTCGTACTCTGCAGTATCCCGAGATCCGGCTGCTGAGCCCCGAACGCACCGAGATTCTCACCCCGGTGGGGCCGGGCGGCCGGGAGCGGCGGGTCTCCCCGCTGCTGCGGGCCGTGGACGCCCTCCTCGCCTATCCGCTGATGAGCGACCCTGCCGAGCGTCAGACGGTGGTGGCCACGCTGGGCCCTCACGTCACCGGCACACTGCCCCGTCACACCAAGGCGCGCACGGACGCGACGGGCATCCTGGGCGGGCTCGCACGGCACCATCCGCACGCGCTGTGGGAACTGTTCGACGCTGTGGTGACCGTCGACGACGATCCGGCACGCAGAGGCGAACTCGCCTCGGCGCTGGGGGAATTGTCGGACTCCGTGGGGCGACCGCGAGCCGGGGGATGATCGGGTGGCGTGATCGTACGGTTTTCGACATGGGCCGGAATGGTCATGATGGAAAAAGGACACGGGGCATCGAGTGCCACCGTGCGAGAAGGGGGAGCATCTTGGACCAGCCGCCCGCTCTGCGCCATGCCGAAGTCGCCACCCGTGAACAGCCGGTCGCCCCAGGGCGCGTCGACGTCTGGGAGTCGGATCTGGTGGATGTCGCGGCGCTGCCCCTGACCGCCGTGGACGGTCTCACGCCACTCCGTCCCACCGTCCGCCTTCTCGAAGAGGTCCTGCGCGCACGCGGCAGCATCAGGGGCGGCGAGGGCGGCGGTGGCGGCGCCCGGGCCGAGTAGCCGCCGCCCGCACCCGACGACACAGCCCGACGACAGAGCCCCGAAGACACCCTGACGCAGACCCGGGGACGACGCCCCGACGCGGCCGCACGCCCGCCGGGGCCCCCGCATGCCCGCCCCGACCCGGAGGTCCCCGCCCATGACCAGCGAGCCGCGTCCCGCCCCGTTCCGCGTGCCGGACCGGCTCTTCGCGGAGCTGGCCGCCGGAGGCGGTTCCACGGAGGCCATCGCCGTCCTGGAACGCGGTGAGCGGGCGCGGCGGCTGCTCCTGCTGCGGACGCTGCTGGACCGGCTCGCGGAGCTGCCCACACCGCTCACCCCGGTCGCCGAGGCCTGGGACACGTTCAAGGCGGCTGCCGAGCGGGCGCCCGAGGCGGCCGACCGGCTGCTGCTCGCGCCGACGACAGGTGGCTGGATCGCCCATACGCTGCGCCGGGTGCACGGCACCGCGACGGGGCCGCCACTGTGGGCGGAGGCGGGCCGGCTGAACGTCCTGGCGCTCACCGCGGCCCTGCGCGCCGGTACGGAGACGTCGCTCACGGTCCCCCTCACCGACGGCGCCCTGCACCTGCCGGGCCTCGGCCTGCTCCGCCTCCCGGCCACAGCACCGGGTCCGGCCGTCGCACGGGCCACGGCAAGAGCGGGCGAGCTGACCCTCTCCGGCCCCCCGGGGCCCGACGGCTCCCGTACCTCCGTGACGTGCCGCCCGACGACATCACCGGCGAACGGAGGCGAGCCGGACGAACCACGCGGGACAGGACCCGGCCTGCCCGGCCCGAGACCGGCCGGACCTCCGCCCGCCTCCCGTCCGGCCGGACCTTCGCCCGCCTGCCGTCCGGCCGAGGCTCCGCCGGTCCCCGCAGCGGGCCCTGCCCCAAGTGCGGACCCCGCCTCCGGGGCCGCCGCCTGGCTCCCCCTGCGCACCCTCACCCACACCACCCCCGCCGGCCCCGTCGCCATACCCCTCGACGATCTCGACCCCTACCGCGACCTGGACGACCCGGTACCGCCCGCCCGGCTCACCGCCGGGGAGGCGGCTCAGTGGCAGCGGCTCTTCGACGACGCCGTCGCGATCCTCGCCGGGCCGGGCACCGGCCAGGGGCCGGGCCGGCTGGACCCGGCGGTCGTCCGGGCCGTCGTGCCGTACGGCCGCACCGCTCTCACCCCGCCCGCTCCGCCGACCGTCGAGGTCTCCGCCTCCAGCGGCGACTCCTACGGCGCCATGGTGATATCCCGCCCCGGATCCGCGCTCGCGCTCGCCGAGACCCTCGTCCACGAGTTCCAGCACAGCAAACTCGCCGCGCTCCTGCACCTCTTCCCCCTCCTCGACGACGACCGCGAGGAGCGTTTCTACGCCCCCTGGCGTGCCGACCCGCGCCACCTCACCGGACTGCTGCACGGCGCGTACGCCTTCACCGGCGTCGCCGGCTTCTGGCGGGACCGGCTGGCCGAGCCGGCGCACGCCGAGACCGCCGCCTATCACTTCGCGCTGCGCCGGCTGCAGAGCCGGCTGGTCGTGCGCACCCTGCTGACCAGCGCCCGGCTCACCGCGCCGGGGCACCGGCTGGTCGCGGGACTCGCCCGGACCCTGGACGGGTGGCTGCGCGTGCCCGTCGACCCGGCCGTCCGAGCCCGGGCCCGTACGGCCGCAGCCCTGCACCGCACCCAGTGGCGGTTGCGCAACGTCGCCACCCCGGACGCGCCGGCCGACGCCGCCGCACCGACCGCACCGATCGCGCCGGCCGGCCACGCCGCACCGACCGGCCCGGCCGGTGACGCCCTCCGCTTCCGCCCGGACCGCGGCTTCTGGCCCGACACCCGCACCCACGCCTTCGCCCTCCGCCCCGCCGACCCCCGCACCCCCGACGAGCACCTCGCCGCCGGCGATCCGGCCACCGCGCTGGACGGCTACGCCAAGGACCTGGCCCGTGACCCGGCCGACCCGCACGCGCTGTCCGGCTGGATCGTCGCCCGCGCGGTCCTTGACCCGGGCCACTCCACCCGCCGTCCGCTCGCCCGCCCGGAGCTGCTCCGGACGCGGCCGGGCGGCTGACCCTTCGGGCAGGCGCCCGCGCAAGCCGGGGACGGGTCCGCGCGACCGGGGGGTGAACAGGCGCCCGAATGGTGAGGATGGAGGCATGGGATTCCAAGTCGACTCCGAAGCCGGGCGGCTCGCCCGCGTCATCCTGCACCGGCCGGATCTCGAGCTCAAAAGGCTCACCCCCAGCAACAAGGACGCCCTTCTCTTCGACGACGTGCTGTGGGTGCGCCGGGCGCGCGCCGAGCACGACGGGTTCGCCGACGTGCTCCGCGACCGCGGGGTCGCCGTGCACCTCTTCGGTGACCTGCTCACCGAGACCCTGGACCTTCCGCCGGCCCGCCGGCTCGTCCTGGACCGGGTCTTCGACGAGAAGGAGTACGGAGTGCTGGCCACGGACCATCTCCGGGCCGCCTTCGAGACCCTGCCCGCCCGCGAGCTCGCCGAGGTCCTGGTCGGCGGCATGACCAAACGGGAGTTCCTGGACGCCCACCCGGAGCCGGCCTCCGTGCGCTTCCACGCCATGGAGCTGGACGACTTCCTGCTCGGACCGCTGCCCAACCACCTCTTCACCCGGGACACCTCGGCCTGGATCTACGACGGCGTCTCCATCAACGCCATGCGCTGGCCCGCCCGGCAGCGCGAGACGGTCCACTTCGAGGCGATCTACCGGCACCACCCGCTGTTCCGCGACGAGACGTTCCACCTCTGGTCCGAGGGTCAGGCCGACTACCCCTCCACCATCGAGGGCGGCGACGTCCTCGTCATCGGCAACGGCGCCGTGCTCATCGGCATGAGCGAGCGGACCACGCCCCAGGCCGTCGAGATGCTCGCGTACAAGCTGTTCGCGGCGGGCTCCGCGCGCACCATCGTGGCCCTCGACATGCCCAAGCGGCGGGCCTTCATGCACCTCGACACCGTGATGACGATGGTCGACGGCGACACCTTCACCCAGTACGCGGGGCTCGGCATGCTGCGCTCCTACACCATCGAGCCGGGCGTGGGCGACAAGGAGCTGAAGGTCACCGACCATCCGCCGGAGCACATGCACCGCGCGATGGCCGCAGCCCTGGGGATGAACGAGATCCGGGTGCTCACCGCGACCCAGGACGTCCACGCCGCCGAACGCGAGCAGTGGGACGACGGCTGCAACGTCCTGGCCGTCGAGCCGGGCGTCGTCGTCGCCTACGAGCGGAACTCCACCACCAACACCCACCTGCGCAAGCAGGGCATCGAGGTGATCGAGATCCCGGGCAGCGAACTGGGCCGGGGCAGGGGCGGGCCGCGGTGCATGAGCTGCCCGGTGGAACGACAGGCCGTATAAAGATTCAAAGCCTCGTATACAATTCCATGGAGACCCGTCCCCGTACCTCTGGAGCGCCCCCATGGCGACAGTCCCGATCGCCCTCTCCGGCCGCCACTTCCTCAAGGAGCTCGACTTCACCGCCCAGGAGTTCCGCGGCCTGGTCGAGCTGGCCGCGGAACTGAAGGCCGCCAAGAAGGCCGGGGCGGAGACGCGGTATCTGCGGGGGAAGAACATCGCGCTGATCTTCGAGAAGACGTCGACACGCACCCGGTGCGCGTTCGAGGTCGCCGCCGCGGACCAGGGTGCCTCGACGACGTACCTCGACCCCGCGGGCTCGCAGATCGGCCACAAGGAGTCCGTGAAGGACACCGGGCGCGTGCTGGGGCGCATGTTCGACGGTATCGAGTACCGGGGCGACAGCCAGCGGAAGGTCGAGGAACTGGCCGCGTGCGCCGGGGTGCCCGTCTACAACGGTCTGACCGACGACTGGCACCCCACCCAGATGCTCGCCGACGTCCTGACCATGACCGAGCACAGCGACCGGCCCCTGCACGAGATCGCCTTCGCCTACCTCGGTGACGCCCGCTTCAACATGGGCAACTCCTACCTGGTCACCGGCGCCCTGCTCGGCATGGACGTCCGCATCGTCGCCCCGAAGTCCTACTGGCCCGCCCAGGAGGTCGTCGACCGGGCGAAGGAACTCGCCGGGACGAGCGGGGCGCGTGTCACCCTCACCGAGACCCTGGACGAGGGCGTGCGCGGCGCCGACTTCGTCGTCACCGACGTCTGGGTCTCCATGGGCGAGCCCAAGGAGGTCTGGGACGAGCGGATCAAGGCGCTCGCGCCGTACGCCGTGACCATGGACGTCCTGCGCGCCACCGGCAACCCGGACGTCAAGTTCCTGCACTGCCTGCCGGCCTTCCACGACCTGGGCACCAAGGTCGGCCAGGAGATCTACGAGGCCCACGGCCTCGACTCCCTGGAGGTCACGGACGAGGTCTTCGAGTCCGCGCACTCGGTCGTCTTCGACGAGGCGGAGAACCGTCTGCACACCATCAAGGCGGTCCTGGTCGCCACGCTGACCTGACCGGCGCCGCCCGTTATTCTGACCGGCGGCCCCGGAGCCACCCCTTCCGGCGCCACCGGCCGCGACCACCGTCGCGCCCCGCACCACCAGAAACGAGCACCACCCGCAATGCCCGCTTCCCGCGTCAAGTCCCCCCACCTCCTCGTCGCCGAATCCGGCGCCGACCGCGAAGGCCACGGCCTGAAGCGCACGATGGGGCTCTTCCAGCTCGTCTGCTTCGGCGTCGGCGCGATCGTCGGCACCGGCATCTTCGTCGGTCTGTCCGACTCGGTCGCCGAGGCGGGACCGGCCGTCGTCGTCTCCTTCGTGCTGGCCGCGATCACCTGCGTGTTCACCGCGTTCGCCTTCGCCGAGCTGGGCGGCGCGATCCCGGTCTCCGGTTCCTCGTACTCCTTCGCCTACGCCGGACTCGGCGAACGGACCGCCTTCCTGGTCGGCTGGTGCCTGCTCCTGGAGTACGGCGTGTCCGTCTCCGCGGTCGCGGTCGGCTGGAGCCAGTACGTCAACGAACTGCTGGAGAGCGTCCTCGGCCTCCAGCTTCCGCACGCGCTCTCCGCGGGCCCCGGCGACGGCGGCGTGGTCAACCTCCCCGCGGTCGTCGTCATCGCCCTGGCCTGCGTACTGCTGGTGCGCGGCGTGCGGGAGAGCGCCCGGGCCACGGCCGCGATGGCCGTCCTCAAGCTGGCCGTCCTGGTCGCCTTCTGCGCCATCGGCTTCTACGCCTTCGAGGACGGCAACCTCAGTCCGTTCTCCCCGGCGGGCCTCGGCGGCATCGGCGCCGGCACCACGGCCGCCTTCTTCTCGTACATCGGCTTCGACGCGATCACCACGGCCGGCGAGGAGGCCAAGAACCCCCGCCGCGACATCCCCATCGCGATCATGGTCTGCATCGGCCTGGTCACCCTGCTCTACTGCGCGGTCGCCGTCGCCGCGATCGGTGCCATCGGCGGTGACGCGGTCGGCGACCGGCCCGCCGCGCTGTCGTACGTCGTCAACGAGGTCACCGGCTCCACGATCGGCGGCGGCGTCGTCGCGTTCGGCGCGGTCGTGGCCATCGCCTCGGTGGTGCTCGCCGTGATGTACGGCCAGACGCGCATCCTCATGTCGATGTCCCGCGACGGACTGATCCCGCGGGTCTTCGAGAAGGTCTCGCCGCGTACGGCGACCCCCGTCGCCGGCACGCTGATCGTCGGCGCGGTCTTCGCGCTGCCCGCGGCCTTCGCCCCGCTGGACGCGGTGGTCAACCTGTGCACCATCGGCACCCTCGCGACCATGGCCGCCGTCAACGTCTCCGTGATCGCGCTGCGCCGCCGCGAGCCGGGCCTGGCCCGCACCTTCCGGGTGCCGCTGTACCCGGTGACGCCGCTGCTCGGAGTGGGCTTCTGCCTGTATCTGATCTACGAGACGGGCGCGGCGACCTGGCTCCAGTTCGCGGTGTTCCTCGCGGTGGGCCTGCTGGTGTACACGGCGTACGGGCGACGGAACTCCCGCCTCGCCCGGGCCGGCGCGGAGGTCACGCCGGAGGACGACGCTGAGCGGGTAGCGCGGGAAGCCTGAACCAGACCGCCTTGCCGGAGCCGGTGGGCCGGTGACCGCAGGACGAGCTCAGGGCGCGGATCAGCAGCAGACCGCGCCCGTGCTCCTGCCAGGGATCGGGCGGCTCGACACCGGGGCGGGTGAGGTCGCCGGGCGGCTCCGGGTCCGGGTCGTGCACCTCGACCTGGCAGCCGTTCGGCATCAGCTCCACCACCAGCTCTATCGGTGACCCGCCGGGGGTGTGCTCGACGGCGTTGGCGACCAGCTCCGCCGTGAGCAGCTCCGCCGTGTCGCCGTCGGCCGTGTGCTCCAGCTCGGCCAGCGCCGTACGGACCAGGGCACGGGCCACCGGCACGGCCGCGGCGGAGTGCGGCAGCGCGATGCGCCAGGAGGCCGAAGGCTGAGGCGGCACGAAGTGCCTCCGTGAGGGGTGGGGGCCGGGCGGCGGGTGGGCTGGAGAGCGATCGTGCACGGCGAGTCCGTTCCGGAGCAGGCTGTCGTCCTGTCCTGCTTTCAACCTTATGAATGGTACGGCGCCACCGGGCAGAGCCGTTCGACGGGCATCGCACGGGACCTTCGGCCCCGGCACCGGGCGCCCTGCCCCTGACGGCCGCGGACATCCGCTATCGCGCCTTGATGACGACGGTCACGGATGGGTGATAGCTTCGGACGACCGCGAGACACCGTGCTCAGTGAGGCCGCGCCCGCCCTAGGAGGCCGCCCGTCATGAGTCCCTTCACCGGCTCCGCCACGCGCACGCCCGAGTGGCGGCACCTGCGCGTCTCTCTCACCGACGGTGTCGCCACCGTCACCCTCGCCCGCCCCGACAAGCTCAACGCGCTCACCTTCGAGGCCTACGCCGACCTGCGCGACCTGCTCGCCGAGCTGTCCCGGGAGCGGTCCGCACGCGCCCTGGTGCTGGCCGGTGAGGGACGCGGCTTCTGCTCCGGCGGCGACGTCGACGAGATCATCGGCGCGACCCTGTCCATGGACACCGCCCAGCTGCTGGACTTCAACCGGATGACGGGCCAGGTGGTGCGGGCCGTACGGGAGTGCCCGTTCCCGGTGATCGCCGCCGTGCACGGCGTCGCGGCCGGCGCGGGCGCGGTCCTCGCCCTGGCCGCCGACTTCCGGGTGGCCGACCCGTCCGCCCGCTTCGCCTTCCTCTTCACCCGCGTGGGCCTGTCCGGCGGCGACATGGGCGCCGCCTACCTGCTGCCCCGCGTCGTCGGTCTCGGTCACGCCACCCGGCTGCTGATGCTCGGCGAACCGGTGCGGGCGCCCGAGGCCGAGCGGATCGGCCTGATCAGCGAGCTGACCGACGAGGGCCGAGCCGACGAGGCCGCCCGGTCCCTCGCCCGCCGCCTCGCCGACGGCCCGGCCCTCGCCCACGCCCAGACCAAGGCCCTCCTCACCGCCGAGCTGGACATGCCGCTGGCGGCATCGGTGGAACTGGACGCCTCCACCCAGGCCCTGCTGATGAACGGCGAGGACTACGCCGAGTTCCACGCCTCGTTCACGGAGAAGCGCCCCCCGAAGTGGAACGGGCGGTAGGGATGCGCCCCCTGAGCGCGGCGATCGTCGGCGGCGGCCCCGGCGGCCTCTGCACCGCCGCCCTCCTCAAACGCCTCGGCCCCGACCGCCGGGTCACCGTCTGGGAACGCAACGCCCCCGACGACACCTTCGGCTTCGGCGTCGTCCTGTCCGACGAGACCCTCGGCGGCATCGAACACGCCGACCCGGTCGTCCACGAGGCCCTGCGGACCGACTTCGTCCGCTGGGACGACATCCACATCGTCCACCGAGGAACCCGCCAAGCCTCCACAGGGCACGGCTTCGCCGCCCTCGGCCGCCGCCGCCTCCTGGAGATCCTGCACGAGCGCTGCCACGCCCTCGGCGTCGAGCTGCGCTTCCGCACCGAGGCTCCGGACCCGCACCGGCTCGCGGAGACGTACGACCTCGTCGTCGCCGCGGACGGCGTGCACAGCACCACCCGCGAGGCCTACCGTGACGCGTTCCGGCCCACCCTCACCGGCCACCGCTGCCGCTACATCTGGCTGGCCGCCGACTTCGCCTTCGACGCCTTCCGCTTCGAGATCGCCGAGACCGGGCACGGCGTGATGCAGCTGCACGGCTACCCGTTCGCGGCCGACGCCTCGACCGTCATCGTGGAGATGCGGGAGGAGGTCTGGCGGGCGGCCGGTTTCGACGAACTGGACGAAGCCGAGTCCGTCGCCCGCTGCGCCAAGATCTTCACCGACGCCCTCGGCGGCCGGCCACTGCGGTCCAACGCGTCGAAGTCCGACAAGCCGGCGTGGACCACCTTCCGCACGGTGGTCAACGAACGCTGGTCGCACGGCAACGTCGTCCTCCTCGGCGACGCCGCCCACACCGCGCACTTCTCCATCGGCTCCGGCACCAAGCTCGCCGTCGAGGACGCCCTCGCGCTCGCCGCCTGTCTGGAGGAACAAGCCACCCTGGACAAGGCGCTCACCGCCTACGAGGAGGAGCGGCGCCCCGTCGTCGCCTCCACCCAGCGGGCGGCCCGGGCCAGCCTGGAGTGGTTCGAGGACCTGTCCCGCTACCTCGACCAGCCGCCCCGCCAGTTCGCCTTCAACCTGCTCACCCGCAGCCGCCGCGTCACCCACCAGAACCTGCGGCTGCGCGACGCCCGCTTCACCGGGGCCGTCGAGCGCGAGTTCGGCTGCCCGGCCGGCACGCCCCCGATGTTCACCCCGTTCCGGCTGCGCGGCCTGACCCTGCGCAACCGTGTCGTCGTCTCCCCGATGGACATGTACTCGGCCACCGACGGCATCCCCGGCGACTTCCACCTGGTCCACCTGGGCGCCAGGGCTCTCGGCGGCGCCGCACTGGTGATGACCGAGATGGTCTGCGTCAGCGAGGAGGGCCGCATCACCCCGGGCTGCGCGGGCCTGTACACCGACCTGCAGAGCGAGACCTGGCGGCGGATCACGGACTTCGCGCACACCCGGGCGCCCGGCACCGCGATCGGCGTGCAGCTCGGGCACAGCGGGCGCAAGGGCTCGACCAGGCTGATGTGGGAGGGCATGGACGAACCGCTCCCCGAGGGCAACTGGCCCCTGTCCGCCGCCTCCCCGCTGCCGTACAAACCGGGCAGCCGGACGCCGCGTGAGCTGTCCCGGGAAGGGATGACCGAGATCCGGGAACAGTTCACGGCCGCCGCCGCGCGGGCCGCCCGAGCCGGGTTCGACCTGCTCGAACTGCACTGCGCCCACGGGTACCTGCTCTCCGGCTTCCTCTCCCCGCTCGCCAACCACCGCACCGACGCCTACGGCGGCTCACTGGAGGGACGGCTCCGCTTCCCGCTGGAGGTCTTCGACGCCGTACGCGCCGTCTGGCCCCCCGAGCGGCCCATGACCGTACGGGTCTCCGCGACCGACTGGGCCGAGGGCGGCACGAGTGCCGAGGAGGCCGTGGCGATCGCCCGCGCCTTCGCGGCGCACGGCGCCGACGCCATCGACGTGTCCACGGGGCAGGTGGTGGCCGACGAGCGGCCGCAGTTCGGGCGGTCGTACCAGACGCCGTACGCGGACCGCATCCGGCACGAGGCGGGCGTCCCGGTGATCGCCGTCGGCGCGATCTCCTCGTGGGACGACGTCAACTCGCTCGTCCTGGCCGGACGCGCCGACCTGTGCGCCCTCGCCCGCCCCCACCTCTACGACCCGCACTGGACGCTGCACGCGGCGGCCGAGCAGGGCTACGAGGGACCGGGTGCCGTATGGCCAGTGCCGTACCGGGCGGGCAGCCGTCGTCCGGTGACCGGACGCGCCGACGCCGTCAGGCCCAGGCTCACGCCGCACGGCCCGCGTCAGGACGGGGAGCCGGAGTTCGGCCCGGGGGCCGACGAGATGCCCGCCGTGGACTCCGACGTGTAGCCCCAGGCCGCGCACATCGCGCGCAGCCGTTCCGGGATCTCGTCCTCCTTCGGCAGCGCGCGACCCGGCTGCACGGTGCCGGTGCGGATGTTGTCGCGCCAGTCGCCGAGCCCTCTGACCAGCTCACCGCCGCTCTTCTTGCCGTAGTCCAGCATGGCCGGCGTGTAGTCGACGCCGATGAACGCGCACAGGCGGCGCATCTCCCGCCCGGGGTCGGCGGTGATGTCCTCGTAGCGCACGGTGAAGCCGTCGGCGTCGGCCGTGCGGGCCTCCTCGACAGCCGTCATGTAGCGCAGCACGTCGGTGACCGCCTTGTCGTACGGCCGCTTGACGGGGTCGCTCTCGTGCCAGGAGCGGGCGATCGACTCCGGATGCCGCAGCAGGAAGACGAAGCGCGCGTCGGGCCAGCAGTCCTTGAGGCGCCGGTACATGTACGCGTTGGCGGGGGTCTTCTCGACGATGAGGTCCTTGCCGGACCTGACCAGTTCGCGGTGCATGACGCGGTCCCAGAGCAGGTGCTCCAGGTCGCCGCGGGCCAGGCCGAGGGCGCTCATGGCGTGCTCGGAGTGCCAGTTGTCGCAGTCGACGTTCACCCGTCCGAGGTGCAGCTCGTGCGCGGTGTGCAGCCGCGGGTGGGCGCCCACCATCATGCGCAGCAGGGTGGAGCCGGAGCGGATGGACGAGATGATGAAGACGGGCTGCCGCAGCAGCCGCTCGGTCGCCAGCTCCTCGGCCGGCGGACATCGATAGGCGGCCGCGGGCCGCTCCGCGGCGTCCGGCGTGGCGGAGGTCTTCCCTTTCGCCGCCCGGGGAGCTCTCCGTACCTGGAGGCCGGTGGTGACGGTGAGGGCCCGGTTCAAGTTACGCGCGAGACTCATGTGTCCGCACGGTAGGTGAGAAACCTGAGAAGAGGGTCTGAGAAGGCTGAGGGTTCCCTCATCGTGGAGAAGTGTGACGCGAGTCACTCATCGGGGGGTGTGGGCGCTCCGGGCATCGCGTAGGCCGCGCCCGCGTCGCGCAGCCGCTCGTGCAGGGCCCGGAAGACGGCCGCCGAGCGCGTACCGGGCCAGTCCCCGGGCAGCAGCCGGGCGGGCAGCCCGGGGTCGGCGTAGGGCAGGTGGCGCCAGGAGTCCAGGGCGAGGAGGTAGTCGCGGTAGGCCTCCTGGGGCGGGGTGTCCGTCCGGCGCTCCCAGTCACGCAGTACGCGCGCGTGGCGGTCGAGGAACGCCTCGTGCTCCTTGGCGACCGCGGCCAGGTCCCACCAGCGTGCCGCCGCCTCGGCGGTCGGCGTGAAGCCCAGGTGCTCACCGCGGAAGAAGTCCACGTAGGAGTCCAGGCCCAGCCGGCGCAGCGCGTGCCGGGTCTCCTCGTACAGGCGGGCCGGGGCGATCCACACGCCGGGGGCGGCGGAGCCGAAGCCGAGGCCGGCCAGGCGGGACCGCAGCACATGCCGCTTCTGCCGCTCCGACTCCGGCACGGAGAACACGGCGAGCACCCAGCCCTCGTCCTCGTAGGGCGCCGCGGCGTAGATGCGCCGGTCCCCGTCGTCCAGCAGCCGACGGGCCTCGGCGGAGAGTTCGTAGCCTGCCGTGCCCTGGGCGGTGCGGGCGGGCAGCAGCAGTCCGCGCCGCTTCAGCCGGGACACCGAGGAGCGCACGGAGGGGGCGTCCACCCCGACCGCGGCCAGCAGCCGGATCAGTTCGGCGACGGGCACCGGCCCCGGCGCGAAGCGGCCGTACGCGCCGTAGAGCGTGACGATCAGGGATCTCGGGGCGTGCTGCGCGTGCGGGTCGGACACGTTGATCATCTTAGGTTGTCGTCATTCCGCCCGGCCGCCCCGGGGATCGCGCTCGCGGCCGGGCGCGGCCAGAAGCCGGTGGCGCTGGAGCTTGCCGGTCGCCGTGCGCGGCAGCGCGTCCGGGAAGACGAACTCGCGCGGGCACTTGTACGGCGCCAGCTCGGCCCTGAGGAACGCGCGCAGCGCGTCCGAGTCCCGCTCGGCACCCTCTCTGAGCACGGCGTGGGCCACCACGACCTGCCCGCGGTTCGCGTCGGGCCGGCCCACCACCGCCACCTCCACCACGTCCGGATGGCGCAGCAGCGCGTCCTCCACCTCCGGCCCCGCGATGTTGTAACCGGCGGAGATGATCATGTCGTCGGCGCGTGCCACGTAGCGGAGGTAGCCGTCGGCTTCGCGGACGTAGGTGTCGCCGGTGACGTTCCAGCCGCCGCGCACGTACTCCCGCTGCCGCGGGTCGGCGAGATACCGGCAGCCCACCGGCCCCCGCACCGCCAGCAGCCCGGGCTCCCCGTCGGGCACGGGCGCGCCGGACTCGTCCTGCACGCGCGCGTGCCAACCCGGCACCGGTACGCCCGTCGTGCCCGGCCTGATGTCGCCGTCCGCCGCGGAGACGAAGATGTGCAGCAGCTCGGTGGCGCCGATGCCGTTGATGACGCGCAGACCGGTGCGCTCGTGCCAGGCCCGCCAGGTGGCCGCGGGCAGGTTCTCGCCGGCCGAGACACAGCGCCGCAGACACGTCACGTCGTACGCGTCCAGCTCGTCGAGCATCGCGCGGTAGGCCGTCGGCGCGGTGAACAGCACCGACACCCGGTGCTCGGCGACGGCGGGCAGCAGCTGCCTGGGGCCCGCCTGCTCCAGCAGCAGCGCGCTCGCCCCGGCCCGCATCGGAAAGATCACCAGCCCGCCGAGCCCGAAGGTGAAGCCGAGCGGGGGGCTGCCCGCGAAGACGTCGTCCGCGCGCGGCTTGAGGACGTGCCGGGAGAAGGTGTCGGCGATCGCCAGCACGTCCCGGTGGAAGTGCATACAGCCCTTGGGGCGCCCGGTGGTGCCCGAGGTGAAGGCGATCAGCGCCACGTCGTCGGCCGCCGTGTCCACCGCCGGGTACGGGGTGCCGGGCGCCGTGCCGGCCGGCGTGCGCGACAGCAGGTCGTCGGGGGCGTCCCCGCCGTACGCCGTGATCCGCAGCCCGGGGATCTCCGCCCTGGCGAGGTCGTCGACGGCCCGGACGTCGCACAGGGCGTGGCGCACCCGGGCGATCTCGCAGATGGCGCGCAGCTCGTGCGGGCGCTGCTGGGCCAGTACGGTCACCGCCACCGCACCCGCCTTCAGCACCGCCAGCCAGCAGGCCGCCAGCCACGGCGTGGTGGGGCCGCGCAGCAGCACCCGGTTGCCCGGTACGACGCCGAGGTCGCCGGTGAGGAGATGGGCCAGCCGGTCGACGCGGGCCCGCAGCCGGCCGTAGGACCAGTCGTCCCCGGACACGGTGCGGAAGACCGGGCGGTCGTCGGGCGGGCCGGTGAGCAGCTCGACGGCGCAGTTCAGCCGGGCGGGGTAGCGCAGTTCCGGGAGGTCGAAGCGGAGCTCGGGCCACTGGTCGCGGGGTGGCAGGTGCTCGCGCGCGAAGGTGTCGACGTGGGCGGAGCGGTGCGGGTCCGCGCGGTGTGGTTCCGCGCGGTGCGGATCTGCCATGGCGGTTCGCCCCCTTTGCCGTGGTGGGCTCGCGCCATGAGCGTATCGTGTTGGTGACGGCAGTCAACGGTGCGCGATAGCCTCGGGTGTGGCCCAGCGGGCAGGGGAGCCGGGCAGGGGAGCAGGGGAAGGGACCGGCGATGACCGCATTCTCGCTCGAACCGGCACAACTCGCCTGGTGCGCCGGACTGCGCGCCCTGGCCGCCGAACGGCTGCGCCCGCTCGCGCGGAAGGGCGAACCGGGCCGCGTCGACCGCGCCCTGCTCACCGAACTCGGCACGCTCGGCCTGCTGCCCCGCCTGTTCACCTCGGGCGCGCTGGACCTGTGCCTGATGCGCGAGTCCCTCGCCCACGCCTGCACCGAGGCGGAGACCGCCCTGGCCCTCCAGGGCCTGGGCGCCCACCCGGTGCACGCCCACGGCACCGAGGCACAGCGCGCCCGCTGGCTGCCCCGGGTGAGCGACGGCAGCGCGGTGGCCGCCTTCGCCCTCAGCGAGCCCGACGCCGGCTCGGACGCGGCGGCGCTGACGCTGGCCGCCCACCCCGAGACGCGGTCCGACGGACGGCCCGGCTGGCGGCTCACCGGCGAGAAGTGCTGGATCTCCAACGCCCCCGAGGCCGACTTCTACACCGTCTTCGCCCGTACCACCCCCGGCGCCGGCGCCCGCGGTGTCACCGCCTTCCTCGTCCCCGCCGACCGCCCCGGCCTCACCGGCACCCCCCTCGACATGCTCTCCCCGCACCCCGTCGGCGCCCTCGACTTCGACGCCGTGCCCGTCACGGCGGACGACGTGCTCGGCGAGCCGGACCGAGGCTTCCGCGTCGCCATGGACACCCTCAACCTGTTCCGCCCCAGCGTGGGCGCCTTCGCCGTCGGCATGGCGCAGGCCGCCCTGGACGCCACCCTCGCGCACACCGCCGCCCGCGACGCCTTCGGCGGCAAGCTGCGCGACCTCCAGACCGTCGCCCACCAGGTCGCCGAGATGGCCCTGCGCACCGAGGCGGCCCGCCTGATGGTGTACGCGGCGGCGACGGCGTACGACGAGGGCGCACCGGACGTCCCACGCCGCGCCGCGATGGCCAAACTCCTCGCCACCGAGACCGCCCAGTACGTCGTCGACAAGGCCGTCCAACTGCACGGTGCCCGCGCCCTGCGCCGAGGCCACCTCCTCGAACACCTCTACCGCGAGGTGCGCGCCCCCCGCGTCTACGAGGGCGCGAGCGAGGTGCAGCGCGGCATCATCGCCAAGGAGCTGTACCGAACGCGGGCCGAGACGGACAAGGAGGCCCGCGCATGACCGCCGAACGGGTCAACCCGCCCGGTCTCTCCCCGCCCACCGGCTTCTCCCACGCCGTCGTCGCCACCGGCACCCGCGTCGTGTTCCTGGCCGGCCAGACCGCCCTCGACACCGACGGCAAGGTCACGGGAGACACCCTCCAAGCCCAGTTCGAACTGGCCCTCACCAACCTCCTGACCGCCCTGCGCGCCGCCGGCGGCACCCCCGCCGACCTCGCCCGCGTCACCGTCTACGCCACGGACGTCGCCGCCTACCGCACCCACGCCGCCGATCTCGGCCGCACCTGGCGCGAGCTGGCCGGCCGCGACTACCCGGCGATGGCGGTCGTGGAGGTCGTACGCCTGTGGGACGAGCGGGCGTTGGTGGAACTGGACGGGTTCGCCGTACTGCCGTAGCGGACCCGGCGCGTCTAGCATGCCGGTATGCCGGACATCGAACTGAGCGCGGGGACCATCGAGTACGAGGACACCGGCGGCGACGGCCCGGTCGTAGTCCTCCTCCACGGCCTGGTGCACGATGCCACCGTCTGGCGCGAGGTCGTCGCCGACCTGCGCACCGACCACCGGGTGATCGCGCCGACCCTGCCCTACGGCTCCCATCGCCGGCCGATGAACCGGCCGCCCACCCCGGATCTCGTCAACGAGCTGATCGCGGAGTTCCTCGACCGCCTGGACCTGACGGACGTCACCCTGGTCGAGAACGACTGCGGGCGGGCGCAGACGGTGGCGGCCCGGCACCCGGAGCGCCTCGCGCGGCTGGCGCTCGTCGCGTGCGAGGCGTTCGACAACTACCCGCCGGGACTGCCCGGAAAGCTGATCGGGGTCGCCTGCCGGGCACCCGGCGGTGTGTCCCTGCTGGTTCGCGCCCTGGGACTGAAGACTCTGCGCCGGCTGCCGGTCGGCATCGGCGCGCTCACCAAGCGGCCCGTGCCGGACGCGATCGTCGACGGCTGGTTGCGCCCGCTGCGCACCGACCCGGCGATCCGGCGCGACTTCCGGCACTACAACACACACGTCCGTCGGGGCGAACTGCTCGAAGCCGCCCAGGGATTGCGGAGGTTCGACCGGCCCGCGCTCGTCGTCTGGGCGACCGAGGACCTGATGATGCCCCGCGCCCACGGCCGACGACTGGCCGAACTCATGCCACGGGGACGGCTGGTGGAGGTCGAGGACACCCGGACGCTGATCGCCGAGGATCAGCCGGAGCTGCTCGCCTCACTGCTGCGGGAGTTCATCGCCGAGAAGGAATGAGCGCCGCCGGGCGAGGACGAGTGCGCCGTCGGGGAGTGGTCGGGCGGCCGTGGCCGTCGCCCCGTGCCCGGCGGGCGCCCGGTGCGGCGCGACGACACGTCCGTCGGGCCGCAGCTCACCGGTGTCGTCGAAGACGACCGTGCCGTCGCACAGCAGGTTCCAGCCCTGCTCGGGGTGGGCCGCGACGAGGTGCGCGGCGACGACCCGCGCGGTGCGGGAGCCGGGTGCGGGGGAGCCGGACGCGGGGGAACCGGGTGCGGGGCAGGAAGGCCGGTGGGCACACATGGCGCACCTCCACATCGGGAGACGTCCCGTCGTCGGGACCGTCACATGAACAGACCGTGCGCCCGGCGGGCAGCCGTCGCCAAGCCCTCGACGGGAAGCGTGACAACACCCGGACACCCCGGCGACCGTTCCACGACGGCCGGCGCGGACTCGCCACCGAAGGGGTGACGGTCACCTGGGCCGGCCCGTCCGCCCGGTACCAGTGGAACCCCATTCCGACCGACCGGGAGGTCTCCCATGCCCGTACGATCCGCAGTCCTCGCCACGGCCGCCGGCGCCGCCCTGCTCCTGTCGGCCGCCCCCGCCGCGACGGCGGCCCCCCACGAGGCCCGCCACGTCACGGAGTCGGTGACGGTCGACCGGACCGGCCGCCTCGCCGCGGACGGCTCCGTGACCCTCTCCGGCACCTACCGGTGCACCGCCGGCAGCGGCCCCGTCTTCGTCGCCTCCTCCGTGAGTCAGAGCGACCCGTCCGTCCGCTACGGCGTCGGCGGCACCCTCGCGGTGTGCGACGGCCTGGAGCACCGCTGGGTCAACACGGACACGCCCTCCACGAAGGAGCTGAAGCCCGGCGCCGCCCAGGTGGAGGCCACCCTGGTGGAACTGCGGCCCATGGGCCTTCTGCCGCTTCCGAGCATCCAGGCACGTCAGGTCCAGGGCGTGACGCTGGTCCAGGGCTGAGCCCGCTCACGCCCGTTTCCTGGGCCCGGACCCCGGCCGTGAGGGACGCGGGCGCTGGGGGTACCGCCGCTGCTGCGGAAGGGAGACCGGGTCCGGGGCGGCCGTGACCCTCACCTCGTCGCACGGCGCGGACGCGGCGCGTTGCCGGTGGCGCGGCACCGCCCGCCGGGGCGGACGGGTGAGCGTGATCTGGCGGACGATCTGCTGGAAGCAGATCAGCGAGGCCAGCCCCGGCAGGGCCGCGGCCGCGGCGTCGCTGAGTGTCCTGGGCGCCTGGGCGACGCACAGCAGCATCGCGATGCCGGAGAACAGCAGGACCACGGCCCAGGAGTGGACCGCGCGGCGTTGGTGCAGGGCGGACCGCAGGACGGCCAGCGACGCCACCAGCCAGGGCCCGTAGACCAGCAGCGGCCACCACGACACGACGCTGCCGCGGGTGCGGGTCGCGGCGGCCAGGCGCAGCGGCTCGTAGGCCACCATGCCGCCGAACAGGCTCACGGAGGCCGCGATGACCGCGGCGAGCGCGGCGACGAACAGACTGGTGGCGCGAAGCCGGCTCACCTTCGGCTTGCGGACTCTGCGGTGACTGGCGGGGGATTCTCTCAACGGGGGCAGTTCCGCCGTGATTTCCTGCAGATTGCTCAGGGGCGTGCCCGGCGCGGGGGCGGTCACCGACGTTTCCGTCGTCATTCCGCGAGGGGCGGCGACGGTCTGTTGTTCCACCGCGTCCTGGAGCAGGAACGCGAGCTCTTCGGCGGGGTCCCAACCGGGTTCCGGCGGGACCAGGGTTTCCTGGAGGTTCTGCTGGAAGTTCTGCTGGAAGGCGTCCTCGGGCGCCCGGTGCCGGCCGCCGCCGTTCGTGCGGAACGGGCCTTCGCCGTAGGGCATGGGCTGGTGGGTCTGTTCCTCGTACACGACGCGCGGGTCACTCCGCCCGGGTGTACGTCAGGGACCCCTGGGACCGGCCCCATCGTTCGGCGAGGCCGGTCTCCAGCTCGCTCATGACGTCCAGGAAGCGCTGCAGTACGGGCTCGGTCACCCGAAGTGGGACGGGGAGCCCGCCTCTGGTCAAGGTTCCGTCGCTCGGTGACGGACAGTGGTCACTGCCGGGCCTGTAGACATATGGGCCAAGCGTCACCAGTTCCCCGTTTTCCTCGCTCATATCGGAAGTAACGTTCGCCTGCTCCGTCGGATGCGCGGCAGTCGAGTGAATGGTTTCTCCGATACTTACCCAATCCAGTATTCACATCGGTTCGACAGCCGGGTAGTAGGAAGTACGAAAAGCGAAGTGCGAGGTACGAAGAACGGGCGTGGAACGCGTGTCGGGTCCCGGGCACTCCGTCTCCACGCGGGTGCCCGGCCGGTCGGCGCTCTCCCCGTCGCCCGCGGCCTTCAGTAGCATCGGTGCCCAGGGGCCACGGGGAGCACGGCTCGACCCGGCCGCACGGGCCGTCACCCCGTACTCCGGGGAGCGAGCGGGATGGCCGGACGTCAGGGGGGCGACGCGTGAGAGTGCTTGTCGTAGGCGGAAGCGGGTTCCTCGGACACGAAGTGCTCCGCCGGGCCGTCGCCGCCGGATGGGACGTGGCCGCGACCTACCGGACCCGCCCGGGGGACCTGCCGTCGGTCACCTGGCACCGGGCGGACCTGCGTGACGCGGGGCGGGTGGGGGAGGTGCTGGACCGGGCCCGGCCGGCCGCGGTGATCAACGCCGCCGGCGGACACGCCGACTGGGCGGTCACGGCCGACGGCGCCGCCCGGCTCGCCCTGGAGACGGCGCGGGCCGGCTGCCGACTGGTCCACGTCTCCTCGGACGCGGTGTTCTCCGGAGCCGACGTCCACTACCCGGAGCGGGCCCTCCCCGACCCCGTCTCCCCGTACGGAGCCGCCAAGGCCGCGGCGGAGACGGTCGTGAGGGTGGCGGCGCCCGAGGCCGCCGTGGTGCGTACCTCGCTCATCGTGGGACACGGCCGGTCCGCCCACGAGAAGGCCGTGCACGCCCTGGCGGCCGGTACACGCACCGGCGTGCTGTTCACGGACGACACCCGGTGCCCGGTCCATGTCGACGACCTGGCCTCCGCGCTCCTGGAGATCGCGGAGTCGGCCGGACCGGGTGTGTTCCACGTGGCGGGACCGGACGCGATGAACCGACACGACCTGGGCGTTCTCATCGCCCGGCGGGACGGACTGGACCCCGCCCGGCTGCCGGCCGGCCTGCGCAGCGACGTGGCCCCGCCGGGGGGCCTCGACATCCGTCTCGTCACCGACGCCACCCGGGCCCGGATCCGGACCCGCTTGCGGGGTGCGCGCGAATTCCTGCGCCCCGGCGCCGACGGCCTGTGAGCCGGCCCGGCTCACCCGGTGGGGCCGGGTGCGTCCGACGGCAGTTGCGGAAATTCACCCGCGCCGCTCCGCCTCTCGATAAAGTGACAATCCTGGCCGCCCTCGGACGTCCGCGCGGACATGCCCGACGCCGACGGAGCCGGCGCGGCAGGCGGCGAACCGGCCGCCGGAATGTGCTCCCCGGGCGTAGCCCGTCCCGGGGAGGAAACGCAAGGGTGTCGGCGAAGAAAGCATCAAGACGATACGTCGGTCCAGCTCGTCGTGTCAGTCGGCACATCAGTCATGGCTCTTGTCAAAAAGGAAGTGTGACTGCATGTTTGACGATAATTCCGCAGGGTACGGCGCGCACCTGCCAACCGGCGACCATCCCGCCCTGGACCTCGAGAGGATTCTCGGCCGGCGGCGGATAAGCACCGGCCTGGAGAAAAGCGCCGGATTCCTGCGCGGCCGGCGGATCCTGGTCACCGGAGCCGGCGGCTACATCGGGTCGGAGCTGTGCCGGCAGCTCAGCCGGTGGGGGCCCGAGAGCCTCATGATGCTCGACCGCAACGAGACGGCCCTCCACCTGGCGGCGGACAGCGTCGCAGGCGGTCCCTCGTCGGGGCGTCCCGTGATCCTCCTCGCGGACATCAGGGACTCCAGGGGGCTCACCCGGCTGTTCCACCGGTGCCGGCCGGACATCGTCTTCCACGCGGCGGCCCTCAAATGGGTGCCCATCCTGGAGGAGTTCCCCGGAGAGGCCGTCAAGACCAATGTCCTGGGCACCCAGGCGGTTCTGGAGGCGGCACTGGCCGCGGACGTGGCGTTCCTGGTGAACATCTCGACGGACAAGGCGGTCGACCCCATCGGGGTGCTCGGCTACTCGAAACGCATAGCCGAGGGGCTCACCGCGGCGGCCGCCATCCAGGCGGGCAGACCGTACGTGAGCGTCCGGTTCGGCAACGTGCTCGGCTGCCAGGGTTCCTTTCTCGACGTCTTCGCCCGCCAGGTCGCGGCCGGCAACCCGGTGACGGTCACCCACCCCGAGGTGACGCGTTACCTGATGACCGTCCAGGAGGCCGTGGAACTCGTCATCCAGTCGGCCGCACTGGGCAGCGTCGGCCACGCCCTGGTGCTGGACATGGGGGAACAGGTCCGGATCCTCGACATAGCCCGACGGGTCATCGCGCACGCGGGCGCGGACCTTCCCGTGCGCTACGTCGGGCTGAGACCGGGGGAGAAACTCACCGAGGCCTTGGTGGCCCCGTCCGAATCCCCGGCCCGGTACGTGCACCCGAAGATCATGGAGGTTCCGGTGCCGGCCCTGAAGTCCGGGGACGGCCCCGACCTCGACGCCTGGGGGGAGGACCACGCCGTCGTCGCCGCCCTGCGAGCCACCTGCCTGGCCATGGCCGGCGACCCGGCGGTGCGGGACCCCGGCCACCGGCTGGTCTGATCCCGCGCGGACGGTGCGCCGGACCGCCCGGCGCACCGGCTCAGGGGACCGGGACCCCGTCCCTCACGGATACCGGGCACCCCGCCGTTCACGGATACCGGGCACCCCGCCCCTCACGGATACCGGGCACCCCGCCCTTCACAGATACCGGACACCCCGCCGCGCGCTTCCCGCCGCGAATCCCGCCAGACGTGCCCCGTAGCGGACGTAGCGCCGTCGCAGCACGGGTGACCGCACCAGGTCCGGAACGTGCAGGACGAGCCAGCACCAGTTCAGTACGACCACCCGGCCGTCACGGCGCTCGAACCCGGCACGCCGGTACGCGGCGTACAACTGGGCCCCGGAACGGCCGTAGTTCCACTTCTGCCGGGCCAGCGCGGCGAGTTCGTCCCGCAGCCGGTAGTGCATGGTGGCGTCGCCCGCGTAACGGACCAGGTAGCCGCAGAGCTGGGCACGCCAGGAGAGATCCATGTCCTCCCCGCCGCCCCGGTAGCGCTCGTCCCAGCCGCCCACCGCCGTCAGGACGTCCTTCCAGGCCCCGCAGTTGGCCCCCCGGGCGAACGGCAGGAAGTCGCTCTGCGCGTCCATCGGCAGCGGCTGCTCGTCGGCGTGGCCGGGGCTGAGCAGGGACGTGTCCAGACCGCCCCCCACCAGATCGGCCTCCTTGGCGGCCTCCGCCATCGCGGCCAGCCAGCCGGAACCGGCGATGTCGTCCGCGTCGCAGAACACGACGAAGTCACCGCGCGAGGCCGCGATGCCCCGGTTGCGGGCGCGGCTCTCCCCGGGGCGGTCGGACGCGTCCACGATCCGCAGGCCCGGCAGCTCGGCGCGCGCCCGTTCGGCGACCTCCCGGGTGGCGTCGGTCGAGCCGTTGTCGACGACCAGCACCTCGTACGGAACGGAGCCGGTCTGCCGGGACAGGGCGGTCAGCTGGTCGGCGAGCGTGCGGGCGCCGTCGCGCACCGGGACGACCACCGACATCAGCCGGGGAGTGCGTCCGTCGCGCGGTGCCGGGACGGGCGGCCGGTATCCGTACCGGACCAGGCGGGTGCCTCGGGCGGCGCGTGTTCCGGGGGCCCGGGCCACGGCCGGGTCCCCGGCGGCGCCGGCCCGCCGGCGGACCAGCAGCATGGACACGCTGACCCAGGCCGCCGTACCGCCGCCCGTGTCCAGCAGGTCGCGCCGCACCGCGTAGGCGCCGTCGAGGAGATCCGCGGGGGAGGGCGGCGGCCCGGCGGCCGGGACGGGCAGGGTGAACCCGTCCACGAGGCCGTCGTCCCGCAGCCGGAGCGTTCCGCACTGCACCAGGCCGACCGGTGCGCCCGAGTCCCCGGCGCCGTCGCGGGCCGCTCGCGACAGGTGCCACAGACAGTGCGGAAGTGCCTCGTCGCCGCCGCGCAGCACGAGCACGTACGGCGCAGGCGCGTTCCTGGCCGCGTCGACACACGCCGGGCCGAGGTCCTCGCGGGCGCACCGGACGACCCGTACGGGCGACGCCGCACCCGAGTCGTCCGTGGCCCCGGCCGCACCTGAGGACCGGGAGCCGTCCCGTGCCGCCGGGTCCAGGCCGGTGCCGGTCGCCTCGGCGGCCGCCGTCACCACGGTGACAAAGACGGGCCGCACCGTCTGGGCGAGGAGGGAACGCACCGTACGCTCCCCGTCGCCGTCCGGATCCGCCACCACCACCGCGACCGGGGGCAGCGCCTCGTCCGGGTTCCGGGCCGGGATGTCGTCCACGTCGTCCACGCGACCGCCCGCTAACCGAGGTCGATCCGGGTCAGGCCGAAGTCGATGTCGTTGGGCGGGGCGACCAGCAGCGGCAGCAACTCCTCACGGGTGCGCGCCCGTCGCCGCCGCTCCTCCTGGGCGGTCATCGCCTCGGTGTACGCCCGGCGCTCCGCGGACCCGAACCCGGTGTCCGGTGCCTGGGTGAGCGACTTGGGCCAGATCCGGTACCGGTAGAGCACCTTGCGCACGCTGCGCAGCCGGTACAGACGGGCCGCCCGCAGATGGAAGTCGGTGTCGGCGCCCAGGCGCGCGGTGCCGTCGAAGCCACCGAGGGTCTCGAGCACCGAGCGCCGCACCACCGAGGACGGGTGCAGCAGCACGGTCGTCCGCCCCAGCCGCATCCACAGGTTGCCGTTGCGGGGCATGCGCCGCCGGCCCGTCGTACGGCCCGCCCCGTCGATGTAGGAGTAGGCGCAGCCGACCAGGTCGGCACGGCCCCTCTCCAGGAGGGCCAGTTGGTGGCGGAGCCGGCCGGGCAGACTGATGTCGTCGGTGTCCTGGAAGGCCACGTACGGTGTGTCCACCGATTCCAGGACCTTGTTCTTGATCCGCAGGTGGCCGACGTTCCGCGAGGTGCGCAGCACCGTCAGCCGGGGGTCGCCGGCGTACGGATGGAGTGCGGGGACCCACTTCTCGTCGGGCGAGCAGTCGTCCACGACGGTCAGACGGAGGTCCGCACGGTCCTGGGCGAGCACCGATCCGACGGCGGCGCCCAGATACGCCGCGCAGTCGTAGTGGGGCAGGATGACGGTCACCGCCGCCCCGGCCGGCCCTGCTGTCGCCATCGGGTCTCCTTCCGGGCCGCCCTCGGGGCGGCCTCGAGTGTCAGTGCCCGGCAACCGCTCCCGCGGCGGGTTCCTCGACGGTGGGGCTGCGGAAGTCGCCCTCGTCGCCCCACGCCACATGACGCCGGGGCCGTCCCGTCGCGCCGCGGACGGCCAGCGAGCCGGCCACGCCGCAGAACCAGGTGAAGTGCAGGCCCTTGACCAGCCAGCGCTGCGTTCCGCGCACCGGCCCGCGGCTGCCGTCCCACGCCGCGAGCGGCCACAGGCCGTGGAAGAGGACGCGGGTGAGGTAGACCCGCGCGGTGGGCCAGGGGTAGTCGGCGACGCAGGTCACATGGCTGTAGAGGGAGCGGCGCAGGCGCTGGAAGGTGTCGTGGGTGCGGCTGACGCGGTAGAAGCTGATCCGGGCCTCGGGGAGCACTTCCAGGTCGTGCAGCGGATCGTCGGCCCCGGCGTCGAGCAGCTCGAACACCACGTACCCGTCGTCGGTCAGGCGTCTGACCGGGATGCCGGTGCCCAGCACGTCCGTCGCCACCACCAGGCAGGCCGCCGCCGGGCAGGCCTTCGGCGGAGCGGTGACCCCCGAGACCCGGTCCATGGCCTGCGAGGTGGCCGTCTCCCTGGCCAGCGCCACCGAATGGGCCCCGACCGCGCCCCGCTCGCCCCGTTCGAGGAACCGGGAGACCAGGAGGGCGAGGCAGCGGGGAGCGATCTCGATGTCGTCGTCGGTCCAGAGCCATCCGGTGTAGCCGAGGTCCTCGGACAGCCGCAGCACCGTGCTCACCGTGCGCAGCTTCCCCGGCCCGGGCAGGGCCAGGCAGACCAGGGTGAGGGACAGGTCCTCCGGGACCAGCTCGTACAGTCGGCGCAGCCTGCGCAGCGCCTCCTCGTACTGACCGGGGGCGTACTGCATGCCCACCCAGACGGACAGCGGCAGGGACGGATGCGCCTCGCGCACCTCGGCGAGGGAGTCCAGGACATGACGGAACGTCTGCTCGTGCGCCCCGGCGTCGCACCGCCCCACATAGGTGGGCAGCAGCACCCCGAGCCCACCGGACGGCAGCGGGAACGCCGGCCCGCCGGGCCGCGCGCCGGTCACGCCGTCCTCGCGCGCCTCACCGCTCACGTCGGCGTCCGGGCCCTCGCGTGACACCAGGACGAACGGGGTGGGTCGCGCCGGCGGCGGCGCGAAACCGCGGGCCACGGCCCGTTGCCACCAGACACGACGGTCCACGGTCCCCCCGCGCATCCACGTCCCCTTCGTCGTTACCGAGCGGAATTCCCTCTTGCTCTGACACGAGGTGCGGCCCACCCGCTCCCGCCCCGGCGGAGAACCTCACAAGAGGCGAACAAAACGCTGGTGCGGGCAACGCACAAGTGAGCGATGAATGTGCTGGGTCGGTACGCTAACCAGCCCCCGGGCGGGCCTGCAAGAGCGGTTCCGGGCACGGGTGATGGATGGCCGAAATGCGGGGGCCGGACCCCCGACCTCCTCCCGGCAGCCCCGTAGGATCCGCGAAACCGGCTCGCGGGGCCCGCACCCCCGGGGAATCGCGGTCTCAACCGTGGCGCGCGCCGTGTGTGGCAGGCTGAGTCCGCGAGCGACGGCCGGGGCGGCGAACCCGGCCGGGTCACGAATCCTGACCATTGAGGCCGACAATGCGTGTCGTTTGTCGCGGTCGGCAGAAAGGGGGCAGTCATGGGCTATTCCGTCGGTGCCCGAGAGGGGTTCCACGGCATGTACGAGCCCGCCGACCGCAAGATTCTTCTGCAGGCGCGCGGCATCGTGAAGCGCTACAAACGCCGCCGCGTCCTGACCGGTGTCGATCTCGTCGTGCACGCGGGCGAGGTCGCCGCGATCGTCGGCAGCAACGGGGCGGGCAAGTCCACCCTGCTCAAGATCTGCGCCGGTCTGATCTCCCCCGACAAGGGGCGGGTCACGGTCTCCGGCAGCCTCGGCTACTGCCCGCAGAACGCGGGCGTCATGGGCTTCCTGACCCCCGGGGAGCACTTCACCCTCTTCGGCACCGGCCGGGGCCTGAGCCGCAAGGAGTCCGACCACCGTGGCCGGAAACTCGCGGGAGAGCTCGACTGGGCCCCCGCGAAGGGCGTTCTGGCCAAGGACCTGTCGGGCGGGACCCGCCAGAAACTGAACGTCGTCCTGTCGGCGCTCGGCGGCCCTGACCTGCTGCTGCTCGACGAGCCCTACCAGGGGTTCGACCACGGTTCCTACGTGGACTTCTGGCGGAGCGTCTGGGCCTGGCGCGAGGCAGGCAAGGCCGTCGTGGTGGTGACCCACATGCTCAACCAACTCGACCAGGTGGACCAGGTGCTGGACCTCACCCCCGGCAAGGACAGGGGCATCCGATGACAGCCACCCTGCGGATGGCGGACATGACCTTCCGCGAACTGCTGCGCCGGCGGGGCGTGCTGGGCCTGCTGCTGCTGGTCCCGCTCGTCTTCTACCTGGGGCGCTACGACCAGACCGGGCAGGCCGTCCGCTTCGCCAGTCTCGGTGTGGGCTTCGCGGTCAGTGCCGCGGCGCTCTTCTCCACGGTCGGCGGCCGGGAGATCGAACCGCTCCTGACCCTCTCCGGGTTCCGCCCGCTCCAGCTCTTCCTCGGGCGCATGCTGGCCCTCCTCGCCGCGGGCCTGGGCGTCGCCGCCCTCTACGCCGTGGTGATCCTGGCCGGGCAGGACGTGCGGCACCCGCAGGCCGTCCTGGTGGAACTGGCCCTGACCACGCTGGTCGCCGTGCCGCTGGGGCTGCTGCTCGGGGCGGTCGTGCCACGGGACATGGAGGGCGCCCTGCTGCTGATCTCCGTCATCGGCGCCCAGATGGTGATGGATCCCGCCAAGGATTCGGCCAAGGTACTGCCCTTCTGGTCGACCCGGGAGATCATCACCTACGCGGTCGACGGCGCGGACGCCGGTTCGTTCGGCTCGGGGGTGGCCCACGCCGCCGGGGTGGCACTGCTGCTGGTCGTGGCGAGCGGATGGGTGATGGCCGGCCGATTGCGCCGCCGGCGCCATCTGCAATTCGCGTGAATTGCGCCCCGGACCACTGGAAACGCCCCGCGCGGTACAAACCGCCGGGGCGTACCTTCTTTGGTGCCGGGGACATTCATAACCACCGCACAAAGTCTCCCTACCCCGCCGAAACGAACGCGTGTAGTATCGGCAACCGCCCAGCCGTGCTCCATTGCCTCAACGCGGCCCGGTGGACCCGCTGTTCGTCTCTCCAATGGAAGGGGAGCACGTGAACGACGCCCTTGGTTCGTCCGCCGGTGAAACCACCGGGCGGGCTCACCGAAGGAATCCGGAGCACGCCCCCACTTCCTCGGCCGCGGCGGACGCCGGAACGGCCGCGCGGTTCCCCGTACGGGCATAACGGAAAACCCGCGAGGCGGCGTCGGCGTACGGCGCCCGCCGCGGCGTCGGCGACGCCGTGCCGGCCACTCGCGGCCTGTCAGGGGGCCACCCCGAGGACCAGGGCGCCCCGCACCTCACCCGAACGCGCGACACCTCACCCGAACGCGCGCCGCGGCCGGCACCCCGTCGCGCGAACCGCCCGGACGACAAGGGGGAAGACGCTGGTGAACGCCTTACCGCAGCTGGACCACCACACCGAACTCCACGCCGCACCACCGCTCTGGCGACCGGGGCGGGTACTCGCCCGGCTGCGCGACCACCGGCCGGGCCCCGTGCACATCATCGACCCCTTCAAGGTCCCGGTGACGGAAGCGGTCGAGAAGGCGGCGGAACTCACCCGGCTGGGCTTCGCCGCCATCATCCTGGCCAGCACGGACTACGAGTCGTTCGAGGCGCACATGGAACCGTACGTGGCGGCGGTGAAGGCGGTCACGCCGTTACCGGTCGTCCTGCACTTCCCGCCCCGTCCGGGAAGCGGTTTCCCGGTGGTGCGCGGCGCGGACGCGGTACTGCTGCCCGCGCTGCTGGGCTCGGGCGACGACTACTTCGTCTGGAAGAGCTTCCTCGAGACCCTGGCCGCCTGCCCCGGCCGAATACCCCGCGAGGAGTGGCCCGAGCTGATCCTCACCGTCGCCCTCACCTTCGGCGAGGACCCGCGCACCGGGGACCTGCTCGGCACCATGCCGGTGAGCACCACGACCACCGAGGAGATCGACCGGCACCTGCACGTCACGCGCGCCTTCGGCTTCCACATGGTGTACCTGTACTCGCGCAACGACCACGTGCCGCCCGAGGTCGTACGGCACTTCCGCAAGGGACTCGGACCCGACCAGGTCCTCTTCGTGAGCGGCAACGTACGCACCGGCCGGCAGGTCACCGAGTACCTCGACAGCGGGGCGGACCGGGTGGGATTCGCCGGAGCGCTGGAGCATCCCGACTGGCGGGCCACCCTCGCCGAGATCGGCGAGGAGCACTCCGTCGCCCCGGCCGGCCCGGGGAGCGGGCGGTGACGGCCGCGCCGGTCACGGTCCTGCCCGCGGACTACACGGAGTCCATGCTCGCCGCCGAGGCCGCCAACCGCGACCACGTCACGCGTTGCGTCGCCGAGACCGGGGGGTCGCCGGACCTGGCCGCCCACACCGCCGCCCTCCGCCTGTACCTGCGGGTGCCGCACTTCCTCACCGAGTGGACGACCGATCCGGACCGGCGGGCCGCGGTCTCCCGGGCACTGGCCCTCGACATCGTCTCCATGAAGCTCCTCGACGACCTGATGGACGACGACACCGGCCTGGACCGGGTCGAACTCGCCTGTGTCTGCCTCCGGCTCCATCTGCGGGCCCTGCACGAACTGGCCTGCCTCGCCCGGGAACCCAAGGCGGTCACGGACATCCTGGAGCGGGACGCCGTCTACCTCTGCGGCGGCCAGATAGGCACCAAACGCAGCCGGGCGACGAACCTCCAGGAGTGGCGCGCCCACGCGAGCACCTACGGCGCCGCCTTCCTGGGCCGCTACGCGGCGCTCGCGGCCGCCTGCGGAGGAGACGGTCAACCAGCCGACGCGGTACGGCAGTTCGCGGAGGCCTTCGCCCTGATCATCACCACCGCCGACGACCTGACCGACTACGACCGCAACGGCGAGCGGGACGGCAACCTCGCCCACCTGATGCGGACCGGGGCCGTGCCCGGCCAGGACGTCGTGGACCAGCTCGAGGAGCTGCGCGGGCGGGCCCTCACCGCGGTCGCGGCGCCGCCCGGGGCGCCCGGCCTGGTGCCGGTCGTCCACCTCTACACGGACGACGTGCTGACCCGGCTCGTTCCCCGGCACCTGGGGGAGTGACCGACGGCCGGCCGGAGCGTCTCCGGCCGGCCCTCGGATCCCGGCCCACTACCGTGCCGCGTCGCCCCGCACCATCAGGTCGTCGAACACGAAGAGGTCGACGTCGGTGTGCGCGAAGTCGTCGAGCACGTCCCGGGCGGTGTGCGCGATGGGCCGGCCCGGGCCGTTGAGCGAGGTGTTGATCAGCGCGGGTTCGCCGGTCAGCCCCTCGAACGCGTCGAGCAGACCGTGCAGCCGCTCCTCGTCGGGTCCCAGAGTCTGTATCCGGCAGGTGCCGTTGACGTGCCGGGCCTCGGGCGCGACCCCGTCCGGAAGCCGGTACTCGAAGAGCATGTACGGCGACGGCGGTTGGCCCGGATACAGCTCGGCGAAGCGCTCGTCGCGCATCACTGCGCCCAGCGGCCGGTACCACTCGCGCTGCTTCAGCTTCTCGCTCATGCGCTCGCGCATGCCCGGCACCGCGGGACTGCCCAGCAGCGACCGGTGTCCCAGCGCGCGCGGTCCCAGTTCCGCCGCTCCCTGCGTCATCGCCACCACCCCGCCCGCGGCCAGCACCCGGGCGACCTCGGCCCGGTCGTAGTCGACGGCCCGCAGCCCCGCGCCCTCCACCGCGTCCAGGACGCCGGCGCGGGTCTCACCCGCGCCGTTGTGGTAGACGCCGAACGGCTCCGGCGTCACCCCGGCCACCTGCGAGAGCGCGTAGAGCCCGGCGCCCGTGAGGTGACCCGCGTCCCCGCAGGCGGGCGGGATCGCGATGTCCCGTCCGTACTCCGCCCGCAGTGCCGAGTTGGCCACGATGTTCAGGGCGCAGCCGCCGCCCAGGGCGATCGGGCCCACCCCGGCGTCCGTGCGCGTCACATGCCGGTCGAGGACCTCCCGGACGGCTCCGGTGAACATCTCCTGGAACGTCGCCACCACCTGCGACGCCGTCTCGAACCCGGAGTCGAACTCGGGCCGGGCGGCCAGGTCGGAGCGCACCCGCTCGGCGAGTTCGCGGTCGTTCATCACGTCCGGGTCGACCGCCAGCAACTGCTCGCGGACGCCGGCGTCCGGCTGCCCGTAGCCGCCCAGGGCCATCACCTTGCCGGCCACGCTGGGGCTCGGGCCGAAGCCGAGGAGGTACCCGATCGCCGTCCAGCCGAAGCCGTTGCCGTACCAGGGCAGCGGGTCCTTGTCGACCCACTCCAGGGCCCCGTCCGCCACCCGGAACAGAGAACTGCGGGTGAGCTGGCCGCGGCCCTCGTTGACGAGGACGACGGTGCCTTCCTCCCAGCCCGCGTAGTGGGCGGCCAGGGCCGCGTGGGAGACCTCGTGGGTGACCACGACGCACTCCACCCGGCGCCCCAGCATCTCGCAGACGGTCCGGTGGTGCGGGGCGCCCGCCGCCGTCCGCTCCAGGGCCCGGTCCAGGTCGGGTATGCGCAGCAGCCCGCTGCGGACCGGCGTGCTCACGGCCACCAGGTCGATGCCGTCGGTGTCCACGCACTCCTGCTCCAGCACGTGCCGCAGGGCGACGTCCGAGCGGTGGTCGTGCTTGGTGCGGGTGAGCCGTTCGGTCTCGACGGCGAAGACCAGCCGCCCGTCCTCGAAGTAGGCGACGCCGGTGTCGTGGCCGGCGGAGTGGAGCGAGAGTACCTTCATCAGCTCTCCTGACGCGTGGGTGAGGACGACGGAGTGAGCCTGCGGACCTCCGAGTACGGAGCCCACTCGATGCCGCGCAGTGGCCTGCCGCACAGCCCGCGCACGTACAGTTCGGTCCCGATGCCCGCGAACCACGCGAAGTAGAGCCACTTGATGAGCGCCTTCTTCAGGCCGTGGCGGGCACCGCGGGAGGAGTCGAAGCCGGTCAGCGGCCACATGCCGCCGAACAGGACGTGACGGAAGTAGTGACGGACCACCGGCAGCGGCCAGTCGGCGACGTCGACGAGGTGGTTGAGCAGCAGCCTGCGGATCCTGCGGCGGGTCTCGCCGGCCGGCCCCGCCACGTAGTAGTGGCACCGGGCGTCCGGAACCAGCCGCAGGCGGGCCAGTGGTTCGGGCAGCGCCGGGTCGAGGAGACGGAAGCACACGTAGCCGTCGTCGGACACGTAGCGCCCCGGCATCCCGCCGGCCACCACGTCCGTCGCCACCAGGATGCAGCAGCCGTGCGGGTAGTTCGTCGCCGGTGCGGCGATCGCCTTGGCCCGGGACAGCAGCCGGGAGGTGGCGTAGCCGTGAGTGTGCGCGATCTTGGTCGCGCCCACCGCGCCGCGGCACCCCGCGAGCAGGAAGTCCCGGACCAGCCGGGACAGGCAGCCCTCCTCCAGGACCACGTCGTCGTCGGCCCACCCGACGCCCGCACAGCCGAGGTGTTCGGCGACCGCGATCGCGCCGTTGAGGGTGCGGGGCTTGCCCGGCCCGGGCAGCGAGAGACCGCAGACCCGCAGACCGGGCAGCCGGGTGCGGGCGTCGTCCAGCAGCACCCGCAGTCGCCGCAGCGACTCCTCCTCCTCCGCGGCCGACGACCACTGCATGCCGACGAACAGGACCAGGGGCACTCGGGGGTGGTCCCGCGCCACCGTGACCGCCTGGTCCAGCAGCGCGTCGAACCACTCGCGCTGCCGCTCCAGATCCGTCCGGGCGACGTAGGTCGGCACGACCACCGCGATGCCCGGCTGCCCGGCGGGCGTGCGCAGCACCGCCGCGGCCTCCTCGGCCCGCACGGTCCCGTCCGCCGGCAGACCCGGCAGCACGTGCCGGACCGGGACCTCCCAGGACTCCGGGGGCCGGAAACCGCGGGCCATGGTGCCGCGCACGTGGTGCGTCAGGAACCCTTCGCCGGCCGGCCGGCGCCTGCGCCGCGCGAGCGGCCGGTTGAGGCGGACCGGTGGCCCCGGACGGGCCGGCGGACGCGGGACGGCCGGGGCCGCGGGCTCAGAAGTCACGGTCGGTGTTGGACGTGGACCGGTGCAGGCTGCGCAGACCGTCCAGGGTGTTGCGCCACTGGCCGGTCGCCGCCATGTGCGAAACCAGCGGCCTGATCATGGAGCGGCGCATGAAGAAGGACCGGTACGCCCGCTGGGCACGCTCCTGCGCGTCCGGCACCAGGTACCCGATCCGCGCGTCGAACTCGCCCCGCACGAAACGGTCCCAGTAGTCGGACGGAATCTGGCCGGCGGCCACGGACTCCGTGTGCAGGGGAGTGCCGGGCAGCGGCGTCGCGGTGTAGAAACTGGCATAGTCCAGCGGGAGCCGGCAGGCGAGGTCGACGGTCCTGCCGAACTGCTCCCGGGTCTCGTCGAGCCAGCCGACGATGAAGTACCCGAAGCCCTTGATACCGGCCTCGTGGGCGGAGGTGACGGCCTTCTCGATCTTCTCGATGTCGCTCTCCTTGCGCATCCGCTCGAGAATCCCGGAGTCGCCGTGCTCGATGCCGAAGCGCAGGCGTACGCACCCGGCCCCGGCCATCGCCTCCAGCAGCGGCTCGGGCACCAGGTCGACGCGGGTGGGCGCCTCCCAGCGGACCTTGAGGCCCTGCTCCTTGATGAGCGCGCAGATCTCCCGCACCCGGCCGCGGTGCAGGGTGAACACGTCGTCGTAGAACATGATCTCCTTCACCCCCCACCGCTCCTTGAGCTCCGTCATCTCTCCGACGACGTCCTCGGGGCTGCGGTACATGGACTTCTTGTCCACGGCCTGCTTGAAGCAGAAGCTGCACTTGAAGGGGCAGCCACGGCTGGAGATCATCGTCGCGAACGGCCGCGGAGCCATGATCGAGTAGTAGCGGTCCATCGGGAGCCCGGAGCGCTCGGGCCAGCCGACCTCCTCCAGGTTCACCATCGGCGCGGCACCACCGTCGTGCTTGCGGGTCACCAGTCCGCGGATGCCCTCGGGGTCCTCGCCCCGTTCCATCGCCTCCGCCAGTTCCGGCATGATCGTGATGCCTTCGCCGACGCCGATGTAGTCGATGGACTCGTGGACCAGGTTCTCGTGCGCGTACACCTCCGTGTGCGGCCCGCCCAGGATCACCTTCGCCCCGGTGCTGCTGGCCGCCTCGCACGCCTCGATGGCACCGGGCAGACCGGGCGTCGTGGTGCTCACCCCGACCAGGTCCGGCTCGAAGTCCGCGAGCAGCTTGCGCAGCCCCTCGCTGTCGAGCCCCAGGGCGGGGGTGTCGACCTGGATGACGTTGTGGAACCCGGCCGACTTCAGCGCGGTGTGGATGTAGCCCAGCCCGAGGTGCGGCAGCACACCGGCCCGCTTCTGGACCCGCGCTATCTGACGGGTGTTCAGGCACAGGTCGTGATGGCGTACGAGGGCGATCCGCAGCCTGCGCTTGCGCCAGAGCGGTATTCCCGAACGGGCCGGGGTCGAGGCCGTGGTCGAGCAGCCGCCCGAAGCCGTCCCCGCGGCGGGACCTGTGCTGATCACGGGCAATGTCTTCCGCATACGGTGCGCTCCTTCTGGGCCCTGCGGCTGATGTCTGGTGCGGTGTGCGGGAGTAACGGGTCTGCGGGAGTGCCGAATTCGTGGGGGACCGCGAGCCGGCTGCCCGGCCGCTAGGGCCGGTGGCCGGTCCGCCGGGTCGCGAGGCCCTCCAGTTGCAGCAGGTAGAGCGCCAGGGGCTGGAGCCGGCTGACGCGCTGCGGTGCCCCGGGACCGCGGCCGGCGGCCAGCAGCCGTTGCAGGAAGCGGTCGGGGCTGCGCCACCACTCGCGTTCCACGGTCACCGAGTGCGCGAGGAAACGCAGGAGGTACGCCAGCCGGTGCGCGACCAGCACGGCCCCGTGCCGCTGCGGCACCGACGAGGCGAAGCCCAGGTCCGCGTACTCGGGGAAGGCCTGGTGCAGCGCCCGGTCGTGGAACGCCCCGTCGACCAGGAAACGGCGCGGCACCGAGGCGAGGTGGTCGAAGAGGGCGTGGTCGAGATAGGGGGTGTGCGTCAGGAGCCGTTCGCCGCCCAGGGCGAACGGGGCCGCGGAGATGGAGCGCCGGGTCCGGTTCCAGAAGAAGAAGGAGCTGAGCGGGCAGGCGCTGCCCGCGTGCCGGGCCAGCTCGGTGACCAGACGCCGCCGGGCCACCTGCCTGCTCCACAGGACGCTCGTGCGCGGACCCAGCAGGTGCTCCAGGTGCGGGCCGGTGCGTCCCGCGTCCAGCAGCCGGTCCGCCAGGCCGGGCAGCTCGGCGGCATCGTAGGGATGGGCCCGGATGAAGGCGACGCTCGGGTTCTGGGCCAGCTCCCCGCCGCCCAGACCGTCGTAGGAGACGCGGCCGTGGCGCCGCAGATGGGCCAGGAGCGGCTGCGTCCACGCGCCGTCCAGGGTCGTCATGCCCTGCGCGGGCAGCGCGCGAAGTTCCGCGCGGAACTGCGCACGCGGTCGCGGCACCACCGTGTGCGGCAGGCCGAGCCGGCCCGCGAGGACGGCCGCGACCCGCGCGTCGGCCCCCGGGTCGGGAGGGAACTTCGAGCCGCTGACGCACCGCCGCGGCGGTGCCCCCTGACGGCGGAGTTCGAGCAGGATGTGGCGTGAGTCCCGGCCGCCGCTGAGCGGGAGGTCGTAGGGCTCACCGGGCAGCCGGCGGGCCACCGAGGCGCGGAACAGGTCGACGAAGCCGTCGACCGCCTGCTGTCCGGTCATGGCGGCCGGCCCGGGGCGCGGCGGCTCGCCGGACCGCAGCCGGAACCCGCCGGCGTCCCAGGTGAGCGTGGCCGCCGGCGGCAGCGCGCGGACCCCGGCGAAGGCGGTGTCCTCGGCGAGGAAGAACCCCAGCCGGAGGAAGACGGCGAGCGCGTCGTGGTCCAGCTCGGCGGGCCCGTCCTCGGCGAGCAGCGCCGTGGGGTCGGGGGACAGCGCGAGCGAGGCACCGCCGGCCCGGTAGTAGAGGGGGTGGATGCCGTAGCGGTCGTTGCGGGCCGTCAGGTGTTCGCCGTCCCAGCGCCATCCGGCGAAGACACCCTCGGCCGGCGGGCCGGGGTCCAGGTGGTCACCGGTGAGCGGGTGTCCGAGCCGCACCTCCTTGTCGCCCTCCGCGCGCACCCCGCCGGCCCCCGCGACCAGGAGGAGGCGCGGGGCGGGTGTGGCAGGGCTCCGGACGGTCACCGGGCCTCCAGCAGGGACCGGACGGCGGCTCCGATCCTGTCCGTCACCGCGTCCTGGTCCAGTACGGAGTCGGCGAAGGAGACGGCGGCCTTCTTGTGCCCCTCGATCACCGACGGACGGGACAGCCAGTCGTCCGCCGTGTCGAAGAGCTCCTCGGGTGTGGCGCAGGCGCGGCCCAGTCCCTCCTCGTCGATGAGTCCCGGCACCCACCGCTCCATGGGCAGCCCCGACTCCAGCATCAGGACCGGTATGCCGAAGTAGGCCGCTTCCAGGGTGGTGTTGGGTCCGGCCTTCGAGACGAGGAGCCCGTACCTGGACCGGGAGGCACGCCGGATGTAGTCGAAGTACTCGGTCTGGCTGAGCACGCTGTGGAACCGCCAGTGGGGCCGCCCGGCCGCCGCCGTGCGACGGGCGAGTTCCGGGTCGCCGTAACCGACGAAGACGAGGTCGATGTCCGGGTGCTGGTCGGCGAGCCGACGCACCAGCTCGGGGTACGTCTCCCCGCCCCGGTTGGAGAAGATGATCACCCGGGGCCGGTCGGGGCCCGGCCGGTCGCCCCAGGGTCCCGCGTCGGAGGCCGCCGACTCGCTGGTCATGAAGTCCCGCAGGTCGTGCTGCGCGACGAGCGGACCCACCACCCGTACGCGCTCCGGGTCTCCGCCTGCGGTGGCCAGCAGGTGCTCCTTCGCCTGGGGGAAGCCGACGAGAGTCAGGTCCGGGTACCGGCTGCGGTGCAGCGGCAGGTGCAGCAGCCCGGGGTTGGTCACGTGGCTGACCACCCGGGTGGACGTCCCGGCGAGCCGGACGGCGGCCACGCACAGCCTCGCCACGAACCCCTTCGTGCCCACCACCACGTCCGGAGCGGTCCGGCGCAGATGCAGGGTGAGGGGCTCCAGGTCGGCCTGCTGGGCGGGGGTCGGGTCGGCCTCGAACCCCTCCGGGAAGCGTGCCTGGAGGCGGTCCATGAGCGCCATGTACCGCTGGCTGCGGACGACCGCGTCGGGGCTCTCCAGCGAGATGGTACGGATCTCCGCCCCGGCCTCACCGATCCACGCCAGGATCGGCTCCGCCTCCAGCAGGGTCACCTCCGCGTCGACCACGCTCCGCAGGGCACGGGAGAAGCGCGTCGCGGCGAGGTAGTTGCCGAACTCGCCCCAGGTCCGCGGGGAGAGCACGTGAACGAGCGGTCGGTCGGGAGCAGCCATGGTTCTCCTAGGAGAGGGCCGGGTACGCGGGGGACTCGGAGGCGCGGGGCCGGGCCGTCAGGTTCTCGGACCAGAGTTGGTAGACCAAAAGGGCCCACAGCTTGCGGGAGGTGTCCCGCCGGCCGCCGAGGTGGTCGTCGACCAGCAGGCGTACCGCACCGGTGTCGAACAGGCCGCCGCGGCGCAGCGACGCCGTGGAGAGGGTGTCCAGGAGAAGGGGCCGCAGCTCGCCGCGGAGCAGAGCCGCCATCGGCGCGCGGAAGCCCAGCTTGGTCCGCCGGACGACGGCGGGGGGAAGCCAGTCGGCGGCGACCCGCCGCAACAGGTACTTGCCGGTGAACCGGTGCAGTTTCAGGCCGGTGGGCAGGGAGTTGCCGTACTCGACCAGGTCCAGGTCGAGGAAGGGGGAGCGCAGTTCGAGGGCGCTGCGCATGCCGCCCCGGTCCGTCTTGGTGAGGATCACGTCCCGCAGGAAGTGGGTCGTCACGGCGAGCTGACTGAGCTGGACCCCGGAGAGGCCGGGCTGGTCCCGCAGCAGCCGCGACACCTCGGCGAAGGTGTCGTGCCCGGTCAGTTCGGCTCCGGCCTCGGCCGTGAGCACCCCTGGCAGTTCGCCGGGGGTGAAGGGTGCCGTGGAGAGGTAGAAGCGGTGCTCCGGCGAGGCGCGCAGCCCCTTGGCCAGCAGGCCGAGGGCCGCCGCCACGGGCAGGTTGCCGGAACGGGCCGGCAGCCTGCGCGCCAGCAGCCGCACGAGGGCCTCCAGCCGGGGGGCCGGCAGGACGCGCAGCGACAACTCGATCGCGCGCTCGGCCTGGAAGTAGCGGTACCCCAGGAGCAGTTCGTCCGCGCCGTCGCCGGTGAGGGCGCCCCGCACGTGCTCGCGGGCCGCCCGGCAGACCAGGCGCATGGGCAGCAGGGAGGGGTCGGCCAGCGGCTCGTCGGCGTGGGCCAGTTCGGACTCCACGACACCCGCCAGGTCGGGGCCGCCGATCCGCACCACGTGGTGCTCGGTGCCGAGATGGCGCGCCACCGCCAGAGCGTGCTGGCTCTCGTCGAAGTCCGGGTTCTCGAACGCCGCGCTGAAGGTGGGTACCGGCTGCCCCGGCCGCAGCTGCTGCGCCACCGCGGCGACCGCGCTGGAGTCCAGGCCGCCGCTGAGCAGGACGCCGAGGCGGCGGTCGGTGCTGGTGATCCGGCGGGCGACCGCGGCACGGAACAGCTCCTCGAACCGCCGCGCCGCCTCCCGCGCCCCGGGGTCCCGGCGCGGTCCGGTGCCGGGGGCCAGGCGGGGCCGCCAGAACTCGGTCTCGCGCACCTGACCGCCCTCGTGGACGACGAAGCTTCCCGGGCGTACCTTGCGCACCCCCGACACGGCCGAGGCGGGGGCGCAGAACGCCTGGAACACCAGGTAGTCGGCGAGCGCCGGCACGTCCGGGGCGCGCGGTGCGGCGGGGTGCCGCAGCAGGGCGGTGAGTTCGGACGCGAAGGCGATGCCGTCCGGCACGCGGGTGTAGTAGAGGGGCTTCTTGCCCATCGGGTCGCGGGCCAGCACCGTGGTGCCGGTGCGGGCGTCGTGCAGCGCGAAGGCGAACATGCCCCGCAGCCGGTCGAGCATCCGCGTGCCCCACAACTCGTACAGCTCCACCAGGACTTCGGTGTCGCCGCCGGTGCGCGGCGCGACGCCGGCGGCCCGGAGCTCGGCACGCAGTTCGGCGTGGTTGTAGATCTCGCCGTTGAACACCAGGGCGGTCGCTCCCGACGCGGAGACGAACGGCTGGGTGCCGTGGTCCGGGTCGGTGAAGGTCAGGGCGCAGTGCGCGAGAGTGAGCCCCCGGTGGTGGAGCAGGTCCGAGCCGTCGGGGCCGCGGTGTGCCACGGCGGCGAGCATGTGCTCGGCCGTGGCCCGCGCGTCCTCCCGCACGACGCCGGTGTCAGTGAATCCGACGAATCCGCACATGCCGGCTACAGCCGCGGCGCGGACGCCGTGGGACCACCGGCCGGGACGGTGTCCTGCGCGTCGCGGTCCAGTGACCGCCGGGTCGACTCGATCTGAGTGGCGAGGCCCTCCCGCAGTCCGGTCCGGGCCGTGAAGCCCAGGACGCCGGCCGCCCGCCGTACGTCCGCGGTGGTCGAGCGGACGTCCCCGATACGGGCCGGACCGTAGGAGGTGGACGGGCGTGAACCGGTCAACTCGGCGGTCAGTGAAACCACTTCGTTGACCGAGACGGCGCCTCCGGTGCCGATGTTCAGGACCGCGCTGCCCCGGTCCCGGACCGAGGCGGCCAGCACCAGCGCCCGCACCACGTCGGACACATGGGTGAAGTCGCGGAGCTGGGTCCCGTCGCCGTAGATCTCCACGGGTTCGTTCCGCAGCGTCGACCGGATCAGACGGGAGATGAACATGTCCGTGCGCTGACCGGGACCGTAGACGGTGAAGAACCTCAGCGCGCCGACCGAGAGCTTGGCGTCGTCGCGCGCGGCGAAGGCCAGGGCCAGCCGCTCCGCCGCGAGTTTGGTGACCCCGTAGGGGGAGAGCGGACGGGGCAGGTCGTCCTCGCTCATCATGCCGTCGGCGCCGCCGTACACACTGGAGGACGAGGCGACCACCACGCGTTCCACGCCGGCCTGGACACAGGCCTCCAGCAGGCGCTGGGTCGCCAGCACGTTGCACTGGAGATACTCGGGGAATTGGGTCCACGACGGGCGGACCCCGGGTAATGCCGCCAGGTGGAACACCACCGAGGTGTTTTTCAGGCAGTCCGCCAGATTCAAGGTGTTCAGGTCGCCGCGTATCGTCCGGAGCGATCCGGGAAGGGGCGGCGACTGGCTTCGCAGGTCGTCCGGAATTGGCCTGCGGTCCAACGCCACAACGTTTCTGCCGGAACTCCTCAATTCCGTCACGAGATGCGATCCGATGAAACCGGCCGCACCGGTGACCAGAACGTCGTCGTCCGTTGAGTCCGTCTCGCGTATGTCGCTCGACACAAATCCCCCTTGTTTCGCTCACATGTGGCTGGTCAAGGCGGTGCTTGGGCGGTGCATTCGGTGCACGTACGCGCGTGTCTGCCTCTGGATCAACCGGGCCGACTCGCGCGGCCGCTCGGACGCCCCGTGGCACTGTGCGGCGGTGAAGAGTGCGGCTGACCAGGCTTTTGGCGTCGAGAAACGCATGTCCGGACCAAGAGACGTGGGGAGTCTAACAGCACGCGTCAATCACGAGCAATAGCATGCTTCACCCTCTGGCCGGGGCGGTGTCCGCAATCGGCAATACCGCATCATTCACAAGGAGGCGGACGGACTTTATGCTGGCCGTTCGCCGCCGGGCGAATGGGGGAGGGACACGTTGGCAGGCAGTCCGTTACGGCACCTTTCCATGCTTCTCCGCTACCTGCGCGGCGAACGGACCGCCATGACGCTGCTCGCTCTGCTGGTCCCCACCGGGATAGGCCTCCAGCTGGTGGCGCCCTACCTGCTGCGCGGGTTCATCGACGGGACGCTCTCGGGCGACTCCCGCAGCACCCTGACGGACCTCGCCGCCTGGTCCCTGGCCGCCGCCGTGGGCGTACTCGTGGTCACCACGGGCACCGAGGCGCTGTCCTCACGGGTCGCCTGGCGCAGCACCGACCGACTCCGCGCGCACCTGGTCGAGCACTGCCTGAGCCGGCCACCGGACTTCTACCGCGAACACCCGCCCGGCGAACTCGTCGAGCGGATGGACGCCGACGTCACCCGGCTCGCCGCGGTGATGTCGGCACTCCTCCTGGAACTGCTGGCGCAGGCGCTGCTCATCGTCGGCATCCTCGTCGCCCTCTTCCGACTGGAGTGGCGGCTCGCCCTGCTCTTCGCCCCGTTCGCGGCCGGCACCCTGCTGCTGCTGCGGACCCTGGTGGGCCGTGCCATGCCCTTCGTCACCGCACGGCAGCGGGTCGCGGCGGACCTCCAGGGCTTCCTCGAGGAGCGCCTCGCGGCGGCGGAGGACCTCCGCGCCAACGGGGCCTCGCGGTACACCCTGCGGGAACTCGGCGACCGCCAGGAGGACCTGTACCACAAGGCCCGCGAGGCCGCCCGCGCCTCGGTCCGCTGGCCCGCCACCGTGCAGGGGCTGTCCGCCGTCAGCGTCGTCCTGGCGCTGGCGGTCAGCGCCTGGCTGCACTCCCGCGGGCAGCTCTCCACCGGGACGGCCTTCGCCTCCCTGTCCTACGCCATGCTGCTGCGCCGCCCCCTGCTCGCGGTCACCACCCGTTTCCGCGACCTGGAGGACGCGGCCGCGAGTGTGCAGCGGCTGAGGGACCTGCTGGGCCACGAGGAGCCGCCGCGCACCGGCGCCGGGACCCTGCCGGCCGGACGGCCAGGAGTCCGCTTCGACCGGGTCGCCTTCTCCTACGAGCCCGGCGAACCGGTGCTGCGGGACGTCTCCTTCTCCCTGCGCCCCGGCGAACGCCTCGGCGTCGTGGGACGCACCGGCAGCGGCAAGTCCACCGTCGTCCGGCTGCTGTTCGGGCTCCACCGGCCCGAGACGGGCACGGTGTCGGCCGGCGGCCTGGACGTGACGGAGATCGACCCCCGGGCGCTGCGCAGCCGGGTCGCGCTGGTCACGCAGGAGGTGCACGTCTTCCATGCCGCGCTGCGGGACAACCTCACCTTCTTCGACCGGACGGTCCCGGACGACCGGCTGCGCGCCGCGCTGGGCGACGCCGGACTCGGCTCCTGGCTGCGCACTCTGCCCGACGGCCTGGACACGCTGCTCGGCGCCGGCGCCCGGGGCATGTCCGCGGGCGAGGAGCAACAGCTCGCGCTGGCCCGGGTGTTCCTGCGCGATCCGGGACTGGTCCTGATGGACGAGCCGACGGCCCGGCTGGATCCGTACAGCGAACGGCTCCTGGTGCCCGCGCTGGAGCGGCTGCTCCACGGCAGGACCGCGGTCGTGGTCGAGCACCGCCCGCACCTGCTCCGGAACGCCGACCGGATCCTGGTACTGGAGGACGGGAAGGTCGCCGAGGAGGGCGAACGGACCACCCTCGCCGCCGACCCCTCGTCGCACTTCCACGCACTCCTCCGCACGGCGGGGGCCGCCCGGTGAGGAACGGGGGCGGGGAGGGGGCGGGGTGTGAGGGGCGGAGCGGGTGGAGCGGCTGGACGAGGGCCCCGGGCGGACGGGGCGGGGCGCGGGACCGGCGAGCCGCGGTGCGGGGCGGCGTGGGGGCTGAGGTACGGGCCCCGCAGATTGAGGTGCGGGCCCCGCGGACCGAGGCACGGGTCCGGTGAACCGGCGCGCGGGGCCGGTGGGCCAGAGCACGGGGCGGGCGGTCGACGGCGTGGAGCGGCGCTCCGTCCTGGGACGGCTCACGGACGTGCTGCGCGGTTCCGCCCGCGCCTACTGGACCCTCACCGGTCTGTGGATCCTCCTGCGGCTGGGCACCCTCGCGGTGGGACTGTTGTTCCAGCGGCTGTTCGACGCGCTGGGCGCGGACGGGGGCGTGTGGCTGATCATCGCGTTGGTGGCCGGGATCGAGGCGGGGCGGCTGTGCCTTCAGTTCGGCGTGATGATCAGCAGGCTGGAGCCGCGGGTCCAGTACGGCACCACCGCCCGGCTGCGGCACGCCCTGCTGGGGTCGGCGCTGCGCGCCCCGGAGGTGACGGCCCGCACCACTCCCGGCGAGTCCCTGCGGACGGTGGGCGAGGACGTCGACGAGACGGGGTTCTTCGTCGCCTGGGCGCCGACGAACCTCGCCCACTGGATCTTCGTCGCCGCGGCGGTCACGGTGATGACGCGGATCGACGCCGTGGTCACCGGCGCCCTCATCGCGCTCCTCGTCCTGCTGACGCTGGTCACCGCGCTGGCCCACAGCCGGTTCCTCAGGCACCGGCGGGCGACCCGGGCCGCGTCCGGCGAGGTGGCGGGTGCCCTGCGGGAGATGGTGGGTGCCGTGAGCGCGGTGCAGGCCGCCGCGGCCGAGCCGCAGGTCGCCGCGCACCTCACCCGGCTGAACGGCGCCCGGGCCAGGGCCGCGGTACGGGAGGAGCTGTACGCCGTCCTCCAGCGCACGGTGATCGGCAACGCGGCCCCGATCGGGGTCGGCGTGGTGCTGCTCCTGGTCGCGGGCCGGATGGACGAGGGGGCCTTCAGCGTCGGGGACCTCGCCCTGTTCGCCTTCTACCTGCAGATGCTGACCGAGGCCCTGGGCTCGATCGGCATGCTGTCCGTGCGGTTGCAGCGGGTCTCGGTGGCGCTCGGACGGATCGCCTGCTTCCTCGGCGACGGCCGGCTGCGGCGGTCCCTGGAGCGGGCCGGCCCGTCCCTCGCGCCGGGAGCGGCCGGCGGGGAGTCCGCGATGCCGGACAGCGGCCCGGCCCCCGCCCCGCCTCTGCGGGAACTGACCGTCCGCGGCCTGACGGCCCGCCACCCCGGGACACGGCACGGGATAGCGGACGTGGACCTGGTGGTGGAGCGGCACACCGTCACCGTGGTCACCGGCCGGGTCGGCTCCGGCAAGAGCACCCTGGTCCGGGCCGTGCTCGGGCTGCTGCCGCACGACCGGGGCACCGTCCTGTGGAACGGCGAACCGGTCGCCGACCCCGCGTCGTTCCTGGTCGCGCCGCGCTGTGGGTACACCCCTCAGGTACCGCGGCTCTTCAGCGGAACGGTGCGGGAGAACGTCCTGCTGGGCCGGGACGACGCGGTCTTCGCCGAGGCCGCGCGCCTCGCCGTGATGGAGCCCGACCTCGCGGCGATGCAGGACGGCCCGGACACCGTGGTCGGCCCGCGCGGCCTGCGCCTGTCGGGCGGACAGGTCCAGCGGGCCGCCATCGCCCGCATGCTGGCGTGTGGTCCCGAACTCCTGGTGCTGGACGACGTCTCCAGCGCCCTCGACCCGGAGACCGAACACCTGCTGTGGGAGAGGCTGCTGGACGGGACGCACACCGTGCTCGCGGTCTCCCACAGACCGGCGCTGCTGCGCGCCGCGGACCGTGTGGTGGTCCTCGTGGACGGGAGGATGGAGGCCTCGGGCACCTTCGACGAGGTCATGGCGACCTCCGCCGAGATGGGCCGGATCTGGACGGGCGCGGGCCCGCGAACGGCGACCGGGGACCCCGGCCCCGCCCCTCGCGACCCCCGCGACACGCGTCACTCGTGATCCGCCCGAAGAGCGATCCGCCCCCCCGGGGGTCCAACCTCAGACCTGCCGGGCCCAGAACCCCTCGGGCCTCGTACGCGTCGGGCCTCGAACCCCTCGGGCCTCGTACCCGTCGAGCCTCGTACCCGTCGGGCCTCGAACCCGCGCAACCGCGGACCTCCTGGGCCTCAGTCCTCCCGGGCCGCCCCCACTTCGGACCAGATCCCGTCCAGGGCGTCCACGAACCGGTGGATCTCGTCGGGCTCGTGCACCGCCGAGGGGGCGACCCGCAGGATCTCCTCGCCCACCGGGACACTGGGCGCGTTGACGGCCTGGACGTACGCCCGGTGCCGCTCCAGCAGCAGAACCGACATCCGCCGGCACATCCGCTCCTCACCGACCAGGACGGGGACGATGTGGGACTCGTCCGACAGCACGGGAATGCCCCGCTCGCGGAGCAGCCCGTGCGTCAGCCGCGCGTTCCCGGCCAGCCGCTGCCGCTCGACGTCCGAGCCGCGCAGGTGCCGTACCGCGGCGAGCGCGCCCGCCGCGACCGCGGGCGGCAGTGCCGTGGTGAAGATGAAGGAACGGGCGTGGGCGCGCACCGCGTCCATGAGCACGGCCGGCCCCGCGACATAGCCGCCCGTCATACCGAAGGCCTTGGCGAGGGTGCCCATCACCACCGTGAACTCGGAGTCCAGGCCGGCCCGGGCCGCGATGCCCGCACCGCCCGGACCGTACATGCCGACCGCGTGCACCTCGTCGAGGAAGGTGACGGCTCCGTACCGCTTGGCCAGGCCCGCGACCTCGGCCAGTGGCGCGATGTCGCCCCGCATCGAGTGCACGGACTCCAGGGCCACCAGCTTCGGCCGGTCCGGATCGGCCGCGGCCAGCAACTCCTCCAGGTGCTCCCCGTCGTTGTGTCGGAATATGTACTTGCGGGCACCGCTGTGCCGTAATCCGTCGATGATGGAAGCGTGATTCGCCGAATCCGAGAACGCCTGGCAGTCGTCGATGACACCCGCGAGCACCGACAGGGACCCCTCATTGGCGGAATATCCGGAGGCGAAGAGAACGGCGTCCTCCTTGCCGTGCAGTTCGGCCAACTCCCGCTCCAGGGCGACATGGCAGTGATTCGTTCCGCCGATGTTCCGCGAACCCCCTGATCCGCCACCGTATTCGTCCACGGCGCGCTTCATCGCGTCGAGGACGTCCGGATGCTGCCCCATACCGAGATAGTCGTTGCTGCACCAGATGGAGATCTCGCCATCCGAGGTGCTCGCCGCGGGGAACCGACCCGCCTTGCGGCCCAGTTCGAGGAACTCCCTCTTCTGGTCGCCGGTTTCGTGGGCGAGGCGTACGAAGAAGTCCATGTACGGGGACATGTCCAAGGTCCGCTCCTTTTCCGCTTCCCAACGGGTCGGGGCTCATCCTAGGATCCACCGCAGGTCTTGCACAGAACACGTTCCCTGCTGCCGTACGGCCGATATCAGCCGTGTACCGGAACGCGAAGGGGAGTCTCGATGGGCGCTTACGGAAATCCCCTGGCCGGGATGTTCGCGGCGAACTCCGGCGCCGCCACCGGCCCTTCCGACAGCCGCGCCGAAACGTGCGTGGCCCCGGGAGCGACCCTGTCGGCGGCCACGATCCTCTCGGACTCCGCGCGCCGGTGGCCGGATCGCACCGCGCTCGTCGCGGGCGCCGAGCGGATCACCTACGGCTCGCTCTGGCGCTCGGCGCTCCGGTACGCCGCGGTGCTGCGCGAGCGGGGGATCGGCCCCGGTGACCGGGTCGGCCTGCTGGTGACCGACTCACCGCACTTCCCGATGGCCTACTTCGCGATCCTCGCCCTCGGCGCGACCGTCGTGCCCGTGAACGTGTTGCTGAAGACCGACGACATCGACCACATCCTCCGGCACTCGAGGGCCAGGGCCCTCGTCTGCTCGGCCGAGCTGCTCGGGGAGGCGGAACCGGCGGCCGAGGCGGCGGGCGCGCCCGTCCTCACCGTCGGCGCGGGCGACGACCGGGGCCCGTGCCCGGCGCTCGACGGACTCGCCGCCACCGCCGAGCCGATGCCGGGGCCGGTGCCCCGCGCACCGGGCGACGTCGCGGTGATCCTCTACACCTCCGGCACCACCGGCCGCCCCAAGGGAGCGGCGATCACCCACCTCAACCTGGTGATGAACGTCGGCACCACGATGCTCTCCCCCTTCGAGATGAGCTCCGGCGACGTGCTGCTCGGCTGCCTCCCGCTCTCCCACACCTTCGGCCAGATCTGCGGCATGGGCACGTCTTTCCGGGCCGGTGCGAGGCTGGTGCTGATGCGGCGGTTCACCGCCGAGGACGCGCTCGACCTGATGGAGGCCGAGGGGTGCACGGTCCTGATGGGGGTGCCCACGATGTACTTCGCCCTGGTCGAGGCGGCCGCCCGCCGTCCCGTACGGCCGAGGCTGGACCGCGCCTACTCCGGAGGCTCGGCCCTGCCGGTGCGCACGCTCGACGCGTTCGAGGCCACCTTCGGCTGCCCGGTCTACGAGGGGTACGGCCTCACCGAGACGTCTCCCTGCGTCGCCTACAACCAGCGCGACTGGCCCAGGAAGCCCGGCACGGTCGGCAAGCCGGTCTGGGGCGTGGAGGTCGGCATAGTCCGCCCCACTGTGGAGGACGCCGTCGAGCCGCTCCCCGCCGGCGAGGTGGGCGAGATCGTGGTCCGCGGACACAACCTGATGGCCGGGTACGTCGACGACCCCCGCGCCACGGCCGCCGCGTTCGTCGCCGGCTGGTTCCGCACCGGCGATCTGGGACTGCTGGACGACGAGGGGTATCTGACCGTCGTCGACCGCAAGAAGGACGTGATCCTCCGCGGCGGCTACAACGTCTATCCCCGCGAGGTCGAGGACGCGCTGCTCCGGCATCCCGCGGTCGCCCGGGTCGCGGTGGTGGGCCTGCCGGACCCGGTCAACGGCCAGGAGGTGTGCGCCGTGGTGGTGCCGCGGGACGGTCTGACGCCGGACGCGGCACTGGCGGACTCCCTCGTGACCTGGGGCAAACGGCACATCGCGGCGTACCGGCGGCCGCGGCGGGTGGTCTTCCTCGACCACCTGCCCCTGGGATCCAGCGGCAAGGTGCTCAAGAGGGAACTGACCGCACTGCTCCAGTCGTCCGACGACACCGGGCGGGGTGGCCGAAGGGCGGCGCCGTGAGGCGGTCCGGTCAGTACCGGGCCGGCTCCCGGTACTCGTCGGGGCGCGGGTCGGCCGGGGCCGGCGGGAACGGGGGCGGCGGCGTCGCCTTCGCCCGGACCGTGTGCCGGGGGTCGTCGTCACCGAGTACCAGTTCGGGGTCGAACATGACGATGGCCGCGGCCAGTACGAGAACGATCAGCGGCCCCGCGATCATCGCGAGCAGGAACGACAGCAGGCCGATCGAGGACTGCGAGGTCACGGTGTCGGTGTGGTCGAGGTGGACGCTCACGGCGGCCATGCCGGTGTAGTGCATCCCGGTGACGGCGATCCCCATGACGAGGCTGGCACCGAGGCTCGACCGCAGCCCCCGGACGGTCATCGCCGCCCACAGGGCCGCGGTGGACGCGACCACGGCGATCAGGACGGACAGGACCACGGCCGTCGTGTCGTACTGAGTGGTGCCGTGCACGCGCATGGCGGCCATTCCGAGGTAGTGCATGGCCGCGACGCCCAGCCCCATGAGCACGCCCGCCGTGGCCAGGATCCTCGGCCTCGCCCCCCGGTAGCCGACCAGGAACACGCCCGCGGCGGTGACGACGACCGCGACCGCGAGGCTCAACAGCGTCAGCCGGGCGTCGTACTCGACGGCCGCGCCGTCCACGCTGAAACCGATCATCGCGATGAAGTGCATGGTCCAGATGCCGCAGCCGATGCACACGGCGCCCAGCGAGAGCCAGCCGGCCTTGCGGCCGCGCGGCCCCCGGCGCATGGACCGCACGGTGCAGCGCAGGCCCAGCGCCGACCCCAGACAGGCCATCAGATAGGCGGCGACGGGAGTCACCGCGCCGAAGTGGAAGTCGGTCACGGTGGCAGTCACGGCCCGATGCCCTTCTTGCTTGTAGTACTGGAACGCCGTCGGACGGTCCGGTCGGACACCGAGGGCGGAACGGGCCGTATCGAGCGATCCGCGCGCATTAATCAATCACATCTGGTCCGATGTCATGAACCTGGGACCTTGTGCCGTTCCTCACGGTAGGGGGACTCTCCGACGGATTGAGGGAGAAAGTCCTTCCCCGACGCCGGTCCGGCGGCAGCCGCGGGCACGACTCGCGCCCATCGAAATCCGCCGTGTGCCCCTGTGGTTGCCGCGCCTTGCGCGATGTATTGACAACCGATTTCAAAGGTCTTACTTTTCCGCCATCTGAGAGCGCTCTCAACCGGACCCCCCACGATCCCCGCAACGGTTCCGCCGCGACTCACTCCAGTGCCTCCCCCCGGGCTGTGGCGACCGCCGACGACGAGCCCGTCCCTCTCGACGACACGAGGTGCACCCCCATGCCAACTCCCCGATCACGGCCGGCTGCCGCGGTGGTCCTGGCCGCCGCGCTGGCGGCAGTGGGCCTCGGCCCGGCCGCGTCTCCGGCGTCGGCCGCCACCGTCCCCGTAGGAGCCGGGAGTTACTCCGACACCCGGCCGCCGGGCACGACCGGCCCCACGACCAACACCGGCGCGCCGGTCACCCCCAAGGTCACGCAGGCCGCCCAGGGCAGACCCGTGCCCACCAACGACTGGTGGTCCTCACTCGCCTTCCAGCGTTACGGCGACAACCCGTACTCCACGCCCATGTACGGCCACCCGCTCACCTACCAGGCCGTCTCCGGCGGACTGGAGGTCGGCTACCCGACCAGCCCCACCGTCGTGGGCGAGGGCCGCCAGTACGAGTACGCGCACAAGCGCGACCTCACCCTCGGCCTGAGCGGACTCAACTCGCCCGACACCAAGGCCGACGCCTGGTCCGACTGGACGGTCACCCCGTACTGGTCCGACGGCACCCGCACCCTGCGGACCACCATCGGCCACGGCATGCCCTTCGTCTACGCCCAGGGCTCCGGTGGCAACGCCCAGATCACCACCGCGGCCACGCCGACCGTCTTCTCCGACCAGGGCAACGCCGTCGGCATCACGGTCGGCGGCCACCACTACGCCCTCTTCGCACCGACCGGCAGCGACTGGAACATCTCCGGCACCACGATCACCGCCGGGCTCGGCGCCAAGGACTACTTCTCCGTCGCCGTACTGCCCTCCACCGACGCACTCGCGACCTTCCGCAAGTACGCGTTCAGCTTCGTCACCGGATCGCAGGTCGACTGGAGCGCCTCGGGCGGCACGGTCGGCGCCACGTACAAGCTCACCACCGAGGCCAAGGAGGGCACCGAACGCGGCACCCTCCAGGCCCTCTACCGCCACCAGTGGCTGCACACCACCGACACCCTCACGCCCTACACCTACGTCTCTCCCCGCGGCACCATGAAGGTCCGGGAAAGCGCCTCCTTCACCACTCGCCAGAAGGCCGCCCCGGTCCTGCCCGCGCTGCCGAAGACCAGCGCGGTCGACACGTCCCGGCTGCGCACCTACCTGTCCGAGGTCGCCAACTCCGCCGACCCGTTCTCCGGGGCCACGGACACCTACTGGACCGGAAAGGCGCTCGGCAAGCTCGCCCAACTGGTGCCGCTCGCCGAGCAGATCGGCGAGACCGCGGTCCGGGACAGACTCGTCGGCCTGCTCAAGGGCCGTCTGCAGGAGTGGTTCACCGCCGGCGGGGCGAGCGAGTTCTCGTACGACAAGGACTGGAAGACCCTCACCGGCTACCCCGCCTCCTACGGCAGCGACGCCGAACTCAACGACCACCACTTCCACTACGGCTACTACGTGTACGCCGCCGCGATCGTCGCCCAGTACGACGCCTCCTGGGCCGCGGACTCCGCCTGGGGCGGCATGGTCAAGACCCTGGTCCGCGACACCGCGAACCCGAGCCGCACCGACAGCGCCTTCCCCTTCCTGCGCGGCTTCGACGTCTACGCCGGGCACAGCTGGGCCTCCGGCCACCAGGGCTTCGCCGCCGGCAACAACCAGGAGTCCTCCTCGGAGTCCACCAACCTCAGCGCGGCGCTGGTCCTGTGGGGTTCGGCCACCGGCAACACCGAACTGCGCGACCTCGGCAGCTACCTGCTCGCCACCGAGGGCGAGGCGATCGCCCAGTACTGGTTCGACGCCGACCAGCAGGTCTTCCCCGGCTCCTTCACCCACGACACGGTCGGCATGGTGTGGGGCAGCGGCGGGGCCTACTCCACCTGGTGGACCGCGAACCCGGAGGAGATCCACGGCATCAACGTCCTGCCCGTGACCGCGGGCGGCTCCCCGCACCTGGCCGGGCACAAGGACGCGATCCGGCGCAACCTAGCGGAGCTGGAGCGCGAGAACGGCGGGCCCGCCGTCGAATGGCGCGACATCCTCTGGGAGTTCCAGTCGCTGGCCGACCCGGCCGCCGCGAAGGCGAAGTGGGACGCCGGCCACGCCGGATACACCCCGGAGCAGGGCGAGTCCAAGGCGCACACGTACCACTGGATCACCACCCTGGACGCCCTCGGCGCCCCCGACCCCTCGGTCACCGGCGACCTGCCCACGTCCGCGGTGTTCACCAAGAACGGCACCCGCACCTACGCCGCCCACAACCACGGCTCCACGGCCCGCACGGTCACCTTCTCCGACGGCAAGACGCTCGCCGTGCCCGCGCGTTCCACCGCGACCGGGACCGGCACCGACACCGGCGGCCCGGACCCGGACCCGGAGCCGCCCACCGGCAACACCTTCCAGCTCCGCTCCGGCGGCGCCCTCACCACGGCCACCGGCGGCACGGCCGCCAGCGACACCATCCCGTCGGCCGGGGGCGGCAACCACGACGGCACCCCGAACAAGCCCCTCGTCTACGAGGCCAAGGGCGTCAACGCCACCCTCAAGGCGGGCGCGTCCACCGCGTTCCGCCTCCCGGTGGACGCCCGCACCGCCGTCGGCCTCGGCCAGCAGGCGCGTATCAGCTACGACCTCACCGGCGACGGCACCTTCGACCGGACCGAGACCTACCGGTACTTCGCCACCGACCCGGTCACCGGCTGGGAGGAGTACGACCAGACCCGCGGTCTGAAGGCCGCGACCGGCACCCTCGGAAACCTGAGCGGGGGAACGGTGCGGCTGGAGGTCTGGAGCGCCATCGGCAACGGGAGCGCGCTGCTGCGCACCGGCGGCGACACGTCCGTGGTGGTCATTCCCTACGAATGACGCACCCGGCGGCCCCCGGCGGATGACGCGGCGGGTGCGGAGCTCCGGCCCCGCCCCCGCCGTTCGCCGTTCGTCGTTCGGGCCGAGCGCCCGCCAGTTCCGAGTGCCCGTCAGGCCGAGGCCCGGCGCACCAGCGTCGTCCGGGTGATCACGGAGGCGGGCACCTCCTCGCCGGGCGCGTCCAGCAGACGCATCAGCAGCTTGACCATGATCCGGCCCATGCCCTCGATGTCCTGGCGGACCGTGGTGAGCGCCGGCTCCGCGGCCCGGACCACGGAGGCCATGTCGTCGAAACCGACCACCGCGACGTCCTCGGGCACCCTCATCCCGCGCTCGCGCAGCGTGCGCAGCGCGCCCAGGGCCATCGTGTCGTTGGAGGCGAAGACCGCGTCGATCCCGGGACGCCGGTCCAGCAGCTCGCCCATCGCGCGGGCCCCGCTCTCCTCGGTGAAGTCGCCCTCGCACAGCAGCAGCGGATCGGCGTCGACCAGGACATCGCGGTAACCGTGGATCCGGTCCATCGCCGAGGTCTGGTCGCGGGGGCCCGTGATGTGCGCGATGTGCCCGCGGCCCAGACCGACCAGATGGCGTACCGCGTCCCGGGCACCGCCGCGGTTGTCGCAGTCCACCACCGGAATGCCCAGGTCCTCGCTCCCCGCCGGACGGCCCCCCAGCACCGCCGGCACACCGGCCCGGGCGATCAGGGACGGCAGCCGGTCGTCGTGGAGGGAGAAGGCGAGCGCGCCGTCGACGTGCCCGCCCCCCAGATAGCGTGCGATCCGCTCGTGGTCCTCGGGACCCTCCGCCCACAGCAGCACCAGCTGCGCGTCGTGCGCGGTCAGCTCCCGGCTGATCCCCCGCACGTGCTGCTTGAAGAACGGATCGGCGAACACCCGGAACTCGGGCTCCGCGATGATCACCGCCACCGCACCGGTCCGCCGGGTGACCAGGGTGCGGGCCGCGTGGTTGGGAACGTAGTCCAGCTCCTCGACCGCCCGGCGCACCTTGTCGGCCAGCGCGGGCCGCACTCCCGCGCCTCCGTTGACGACCCGGGAGGCCGTCGCACGGGAGACGCCGGCGCGCGCCGCGACGGCTTCCAGCGTGGGACGGGCCCTCACGGTCTGCTCCGACACGGTGGGCGCTCCTTCTACGTGCGTCTGCGAGGGATCCGGCGACTGTTCCGCCTGAATCCGTGTGCTTCACGATAGACGCAGGCGACGGCGCGCTGAGAGCGCTTCCACGGAGGGGGGGAAGGTCACGCCGGACGGGTGAGGCGCCCGGCCGGTCTTGGGCAGTCGGCCGGGGACCATCGCGACCGTCTCCGTGTCGTGCGCCTGAGCCGGCGGCTCGCGGAGGTCGCCCGTGACGGTCCGGCGACCGGTGCCCCGGCGCCGGGGGAACGAGTACGGCGCCGGGCCACGGGGATCAGGCCACCAGCGGAAGGAACGGGCTCGCGGTCCCGCTCCACGTCACGCTCAGACTCTCGCGAGCGCGTGTGCAGGCGACGAAGAGCAGGCAGCGCTCACGGAGCAGGTCGGCCTCGTGCTGGAGCGGGTCCGCCTCACGAGGGGTGATCTCCCGCGCGAACGGCACGGAGCCCTCGGCGGCGCCGAGCACGGACACCGCCCGGAACTCCAGGCCCTTCATGGAGTGCATCGTCGCCAGCCGTACGCCCTCCGTGCCGCTCGCGACCTGGCCCCTCACCCGTAGCACCGGGATGCCGGCGGCCCGCAGCTTGTCCTCGGCGGTGTCCAGGGAGAGGTTGAAACGTCCGCACACGCCGATCTCGTGCGGCGCGAGACCCTCGTCGAGCAGCGCGCGGACCCGTTCCACCAGCGCCTCGGTCTCCCCTTGCCGGGTGGCGTGTCCCCGTACCTCGGGGTGGCGGCCGCGGAGCAGCGAGCGGTACCCGGCCAGCGAGTCCGTCCCCTCGCCCTCGAGGGCGTCGACGGCGACGGGTGCGAGGAGGCGGGCGGACCAGGCGAGGATCTCCTCCGTGGAGCGGTAGTTGACGCGCAGGCGGAAGCTGCGGCCGGTCGTGGTGATGCCCAGTGAGCCGAGCGACACCCGGGAGTCGTAGATCCGCTGATGCGGGTCGCCGGTGACGAACAGGTCGTCGGGGCCGGGCCGGACGGCGGCGCGCAGCACACGCCACTGCGCGGGATGCAGGTCCTGTGCCTCGTCGACGACGACGTGGGCGTACGGGGCCGGCCGGTCGGTGAGGAGTTCCACCGCGCGGGCGCAGACGCGCAGGTGCGTGGTCTCCCCCCGGTCCCGCAGGAACTGTTCGAACCGCTCCACGCACCTCCACACCTCGCGGCGGCGGGTGGGTCCGAGGCCGGTGCCGCGGCCACGACGACTCGCGCCGAGGTAGGCGTCCAGGTCGCGGAGGTTCTGGCCGAGGACGACGTGCCGGTACTCCTGTGCCAGGAACTGGGCGGTGAACGGCAGGTCGAGCTGCTTGACCGCCTTCTCCCACAACTGCCGTTGTTCCCGGTCCCCGATCGGTTTCGGCGCTGCGGCCGAGCCGGCGCGCACGACGCCGTTCGCGAAGGCGTCGACCGTGGTCACGTCCACCCGTGCCAGCAGCCTCTCGTCCTCGTCGAGGAGCAGGCCGAGCATGTCGCGCAGTCCGGCGGCGAGCGCGTTCGTGTACGTGGTGAGCAGGACGCGGCCGTCCTCGGAGCGGCCGAGCAGGTGCTTGACCCGGTGCAGGGCGGCGACCGTCTTGCCCGTGCCGGGTCCTCCGGTGACCTGGACGGGCCCGCCGTGCGAGGCGCGGTAGGCCACGCGGCGCTGGGAGGGGTGCAGGAAGACCCGCCAGGCCGCGAACGGCTTCTCCAGCATCTCCTCCAGCTCCTGCGGTCCGGAGACCAGCCGGATGCGGGCCGGGGTGTTGGCGATCACGGTGGCCAGGTCCTCGACCGGTTCGGCGGGCGCGTCGGCGGGGCGGCGGACCGCCACCACGTCCCGGTAGACCTCCTCCGGGCCGAACCCCTCGGCGAGGTATTGGAGCACTTCCAGCTGGTCCTCCGGCAGGAGCGTGGCGAAGGCCTCCAGCTGTGCCTTGTCCACCAGGGACCGTGCGGCGCGCAGAACCTGGTCGTCGACACCGAGCTCGCGCAGTGTGCGGTCGGAGACACCCGCGAACAGCAGCCGGGGAGCGGTGCGTGCGGCTGTCTCGTACAGCGGCGTCAGCTCGTCCAGCGCGACGGCGTCGCGCACCTCCAGGGCGCGCGTGGCGGAGTTCGCGCTGTACAGGCGCTTCGCCGCCCAGGTGTAGGCGTCGTCGTGCGGCAACACGTTGACCAGGAGGAACGTGTCACTGCCGTCGTCCGGCGCGAGGACGACACCCCGCCAGAAGTCGGTGATGCGAATGGTGCGCATCCGCGGATCACGGGCCTTCTCCACGGACTCCAGGTGCAAGCCCTTGTCCGCGTTCAGTCCGGCGACGCTCATGGCCTGGAACTTCGCCATGGCCTTGCGTACCCCCGCTCGGACCGGCTTCTCCAGGGTGTCGTAGCCGTCCCAGAAGCTCTGGGTGAAGGCGAGCCGGGGCATGGGGGTTCCTTCCTTCCACCGGACGTTGTTCTCATGATCGCGGATGCGGGACGCCCTCGGCCAGCCGTGCGGCGATCTGCCCCAGGGCGGCGAGGAGTTGCCCCGGTTCACGGGAGAGGTCGAGGCTGTGCTGGTGGATCCGCATGCCCCGGCCGTCCGGTCCCGCCGCCGTTCCCCGCACCTCGTGGAAGCGCTCGGGGCGGCGTCCGGCCGCGTACACCAGGTGTGCCTCGCGCAGTCCGAGCACGGTGGCGTAGGTGAGCGCCTGGTAGAGGTCGGCGTTGAGGAGCCCGTCGGCCTTCTCCACTTTGTACTTGGCGTCGGCGACGGCGACCGGGGTGCGGCCGTCGCCGGTGTGTACGACGAGGTCCGGGCGCATCCGCACGAGGCCCGCGAGGTCGAGGTGGTGGACGTCCTGCGGGCGCGCCGTCAGGCCGTGCTCCCGCACGGCCTCGCGGAGGGCCACCGTGACGAAGTCCTCGAAGAGCCGGTTCATGTCGAAGAGGAAGCCGTCCACGGTGAGCGGGTCGGTCCCGCCCGGCCGGTGCTCCGGCGAAGTACCGCGCAGGACGGCCTCGGCGAGCCGCAGCGCCGGCTGGTACCGGGAGTTGAGGCGGGACGGCTGCCAACGTGGCAGTTCCCGCCCCCGGACCAGGGGCTGCGCGTCGGCCAGCCGTACCCGCTGGTGGGCCAGGCGCCGCCGGACGGGCCCGGGGACGCCGGGCAGTCGCAGCAACCGCTCCGTGGCGGCGCGCAGGAGGCGGTTCTCGGCGGTGTCGGCGGTGTACGCGTCGTAGGTGATCTCCACGGGCGGTGTACGGCCGAAGTGCCGGCGGATCTGCTCGGCCTCGCGCAGGCGTCCGCGGACGACCAGCGCGGACTCCTCCACTTCCCGGTAGCCCTGGAGGACGCCCAGCCGCAGCGCCCCGTCGATCTGCCGCTCCACGGCGTGGGCGAGCGCGGGGACGACGTCTTCGTACGCGCCGGTGTCGACGGTGCCCTCCCTGCTGTCGCGCCAGGCGCGGGCCGGGTCGAGGCTGAAGCCGAGGAGGAAGAACAGCCGGCTCACCGGCGTCTTGGGCGTGATCCGTACGACCGGACCGCCGGGCGTGCGCACCGCCCCGACCCGGCTGCCCGCCCTCAGCAGCCAGTGCCCGGTGCGGCCGGGGTCGGGGGTCGCGCTCCGAAGGATGCCGGAGGCGGCCAGCGCCCGCCCGGCCTCGGCACTCAGCCGCACGGAGACGGCCGGTCCGAACTCGCGCAGGGACACGTCGGATGCGGGCACCGTCACGGGAGCCGCTCGCGCAGGGAGTCGAGGCCGTAGCGGGCGGTGACGTCGATGCCCTCGCCGTAGTGGTGTTCCTCCAGCAGTGGCAGGATCTTCGTGCGCCAGGTCCTTTCGAGCCCGCCGTCGCGGTACACGCCCGGCTTCATCAGGTACGAGGGCCCGATGGCGAAGTCGGCGTCGTCTATCCGGGTGTTGAGGGCGTCGAGGAGGTGGGCGGGCTCCGGGTCCCTGCCCTCGCGCTCCAGCCAGCGCCCGAGCAGCCCGGCGGTCGGCTCGGTGCGCGGGGACAGCTCGACGAACGCGAAACGGCGCCGCATCGCCGCGTCCACGAGGGCGATCGAGCGGTCGGCGGTGTTCATCGTGCCGATCACGAAGAGGTTGGGAGGCAGCGGGAAGTCGTCCCCGGAGTAGGTGAGGCGGACGGACCGGTCCCGGTACTCCAGGAGGAAGTACAGCTCGCCGAAGACCTTCGCCAGGTTGGCACGGTTGATCTCGTCGATGATCAGGAAGTGCGGGATGTGCCGGTTGCCCTCGCGTGAGGCGAGGTCGGCCAGCTCCCGGAGCGGACCGGCCGTCAGCCGGAAGGCCACCTCGCGTGTCTCGGGGTCCTCCACGGGGCGGAAACCCTCGAAGAAGTCCTCGTAGGAGTACGAGGGATGGAACTGCACGATCTTGACCTGCTCCGGACCACCGCCGAGGTACTCGGCCAGCTTCATGGCCAGGTACGTCTTGCCGGTGCCCGGTGGGCCGTAGAACACCAGCTGCCGTTCGTCGACGAGGAGTTCCCGCATCTCGTCCAGCCAGGCCCGGTCATGGACGAGGAGGTCCTCGGCGAGTGCCTCGCTGATGTCCGGCAGCGACAGCTCTCGCGGCGCCGGCCGTTCGGCGGCGGGGTCCTCGCCGGGTGCCGCCGGGTCCGTGTGCCCGGGCGGCCCGGTGAGCTCGTCGAGTGCTTCCAGTACGCCGGTCAGGTCGACGACGTCATGCTGGACGGACAGCTTCTGCTGCACCTCCTCCGGCAGGTCCTCGTACGCGTGGCTCCGCGGCGACCAGGCGACGGCGCGCCGCAGATTGGACAGCCCGCCCGGCGACGAGGCCTGCACGGCCTCCCCGGTGATCCGCCCGATGTGCAGCCGTCCGTCACCTATCGCGGCGACGGTGTCACCGACGCGCATCTGCGTCAGGAAGGCGTGGAGTTCGTCGACGAGACCGCGCTTCTGGTTGTACGAGGCCGCCCCCTCGTACCCGTCCTCCACGAAGCGGCGCAGCGAGCTCTTGGTCGGGTCGGTCTCCTCCAGGGGCGGCAGGTGCGCGGCCGCGAGGGAGACGAAGCCCTCCGTCAGCCACAGTTGCCGCACCAGGTTGTGACCGGAGACGTTGGAGCCGCGCACCAGCCACGCCTTGCGCGGGGCGCGCCAGCCGGTGGACAGGTAGTCGGCGAGCGGATGGCCCTCCGCCGTGCGCCACGACTCGGGGCCGGAGGCGTCGTAGCCGTGGACGAGCGCCGCGGCGGCCGAGGACGAGTTGCACTCGATGTCCTGGGTCACCACCCACCGGCCCGGCGCCTGCGGGAGGTGGGCATCGGCCTGGACCTCGACCAGGACGCCGCTCTCCCGCAGTTGCGCCCGGTTGCGGCGGGCGTGGTCACCGAGCCCGGGCCACGCCTCGGCGGCCACCAGGGAACCTTCCCGCAGGACGAACTTGTGGGTGCCGTTGCCGCCGAACTCGGCGAGCAGGTGCCCGCGGGCCTCGCTGCCGTCCTGGGGAAGCTTGATGCGGAACTCAGGTGTTCCGGGCAGGAGTTCAAGTCGAGGCATGGGCGACCTTCCGGGACGCGAGGTCTGCGCTGAGGTTCTTCAGTCTACCTGTTGACGCTGTCAAGTGATTCGACCTCCGGTGAACACGCCCGTGTGTGCACCGGGCCCGTCGCTCCGTCACCGCCGGGACGGCAGGACGCTCGCGGCGCTCGAGGGGACGCGTACGTCCGCGAACTGGCCACGGCCCTTTTCGGCGAGGCGCCCGAGGAGCACGAGCTGGGTGTCCTGGGCTGCCCGGTCGCCGCGGTCCACGGCATCGCGCAGCGCGTCGCGAGCGGTCAGGACCTCCTTGCGGAGGGTCGTCGGGTAGGAGTCCTGTTCCGCGAGGGCGACCGTGATGACCGCCGTGCGGACCGCCGGGTCGAGCCCGGTCCACAGGTCCTCGGCCCGCTCCGTGGCGCTCCGCAGCGCGTCGACGCGCATGGCCCGTCGCGCGTCCATGACCGCGTCCGCCGCGGTCCGCAGCTCCGCCCGGACCGGCGGCGGCAGCAGCCCGCGCCCGTTCCGGGAGGCGAGGACGGCCTGGGCGTAGACAGCTCGCGCACGCTTGCACAGGCCGAGGGTGTCGCGGGCGGAGTCCAGCAGTCCGTCCAGGGAACGGCCCACGGCCGCCCCCCTGGCGAGCGCCGCCAGGTCCGTCTCCAGCTCGGTCAGCGTGTCGTGTTCGGCGGGGGTCAGCTCCCGTCGGTAGTCGGTCAGGAAGCCGGTGCACAAGGCGTGGAGTTCGGCTGCCTTCCGTCCGACGGTGGGCGAGACGGTACTGCGCAGGAGCCGGGCGCCCCGCTCCGGGCCGGAGGCGATCCGGTACCGCAGGTCGACGGTCCGGTCGGGGTCGAGCCGTACCTGGAGGGCGATCGGAACGTCGCCGCGGGTCTTCTCGACGCCCTGGCCGGTGTGGGCGCCGCAGAACTCGTTGCGCTCCGCGGAGCCCAGGTGCGGCCCCTCCCAGACACGGAACAGCACCGCCTCGTCGCGGTTCCTGCGTACCGCGAGGTCGTCCACCCGGTGCCATTCGGTCGGGTAAGGGGTCCCGGCGGGGAAGAGGACTTCGAGGGTGCCGTCCTTGAGTTCGAGTCCGATGTGCTGCGCCGTCACCTGCTGGGGAGGAGCGGTGCCGAAGTCGCCGCCGCAGAACGAGCAGGCGGTGAGACCGGGGCCGTTGACCATCCCGCAGCCCGGGCACTTCAGGCCGCCCGGGTCCATCGGTGCGTCGCAGTCGAGGCAGGCGGTGGCGGTGGCGGGGTTGTCGTCACGGCCGCATTCCGGACACTCCGTGCGGGTGACCGTCGCGGCGGCGGCCCGTAGTCCGGACAGGTCCGTCGCGCACACCGGGCAGGCGGCGGTCAGCTCGGGCGCGGGGACGTGACAGCCGGGGCAGTCCACCGTGGCCCGTCCGACGAGCGGGGTGCCGCAGCCCGGGCAGGCGTCCTCGGCGACGGGGATCCCCTCGATGGTGCAGGTCTCGGCGGGGCAGTCCAGCGTGTCCAGCAGGCCGGCCTCCACGGCGGCGCCGTGCGCGACGGCCAGCATGGGGTCCACCGCGTCCGACACCTTGTCCTCGCCGAACAGGCCCTGGAGGCCGCGCCGGACGGCCGGGACGCGGGTGGAGCCGCCGACCAGGAGGACCCGCTGGACGTCCTCGGGCAGGGCGCCGCTCTCCGTCAGCACCGCTTCGACCTTCTCCCGCATCCTGCGCAGGTGGTCGGTGAGGAGTTCCTCGAAGTCGGCGCGCCGCACCGTCCCCGACCAGGAACCGCCCTCACGCCCGAGCGGGGCGAGAGTCACGTCGGAGGCGTCCCGCGTGGACAGTTCGACCTTCGCGCGCTCGGCGGCCGCCCGGATGCGGAAGGCGTCGGTCTCGCCGCTGTGGTCGCGTCCGCCGAGCCGCCGGCGAAGGTGGCCGTCGAGCAGCGCGTCGAAGTCGGCGCCGCCGAGGAGGTTGTCACCGCCCAGCTTGCTCACCGAGAAGTAGCCGGGGCCCAGGGTCAGCATCGACACGTCGAAGGTGCCGCCGCCCAGGTCGAAGACGAGCATGCTGCTGGGCTCGGCCACGTCACCGCCCGGTCCGACCCCGAAGGCGTGCGCGGCGGCGGTCGGCTCCTCCACGGTCCGCGCCACGTGCAGACCGGCCAGCCGTCCCGCCTCGCGCACGGCGGCGAACTGCGGCTCGGCGAAGTACGCGGGCACGGTGATCACCGCACGCCGGAACGGCACGCCCGCGGCGTCCTCGGCGTCCCTCTTGAGCCGTCGGAGCAGTACGGCGGAGACCTGCACGGGGGAGAGGTAGTGCTCGCCCAGCCGGATCTCCACCGAGCCGTCGGCGGCGGCCCGGACGGGCGGCGCGTCGTCGGGCCGCGTGTCGAGCACCTCCTGCACCAGGGCGTCGTCCCAGCGCCGCCCGATCAGCCGCTTGACCTCGGTGATCACCGAACGAGGGTCTCCGCCACGCCAGTTGAGGGCCTCCTGGCCGACCAGCAGGATGCCGCTCGCGTCGACCCCGACAGCCGACGGGGTGGCCTGTTCGCCGTGCCGGTTGGGCAGGACGGCGGGCACACCGCCGTGCAGCCACGCCGTGACGGAGTTGGTCGTACCGAGGTCGATGCCGAGGGTCCGGTGCATGGAGGAGTGCTTCCTGGTCGTCGCGGAGTGGTGTGGACGGGAGGTGCGGTGCGGGCACCGGGCGATACCGGCACCGGCGGGCGCAGGCGTCGCTGCGGCCGTCGGCTCAGCCGCGTCGGCCGGAACGACGCCTGCGCCCGGCCGAGGGCTTGCGCGGCAGGCTCCGTTGGGAGCGGGTGGTGCGCCGGGGCTGTGACCGTGTGCCTCCGGCCGGGGGCGTCCCGGGAGCGGCGGCGTCCGCGTCGGCCTCCTCCGGCGTCTCGGGCTCGGGGGCGGGGCCGGGCACCGCGATGACCACCTGCGCGGGCCTCAGAGTGGCGGTGCCCATGCGGAAGCCGGTGACCCGCTCCCTCAGCACCGTGCCGTGCGGCCGGGTCGGATGGGGCTCGGTACCGACGACACGCATGGCGGCCGGGTCGGCCGCTCTGCCCACGACGTCCATCGGGGCGACGTCGTGCCGGGCGAACTCACCGCGCAGCATCCGGTGCGCCGCGGCGACCTGCTCGCCCAGCGCGATGGCGGCCGACGCCGTCTCGCGCGCGGACCGGGCCGCTTGGAGGGCGCCTGCCCGGCGACGGGTGTCGGCGAGCAGGTCGTCCAGCGGCAGCAGGGCGTCCAGCAGGGCGCGCAACCGGGCCTCCGCCTCGTCCCGTTTGCCGGACAGCGCCTCGACCCGGTGTCGCAGCTTGTCCAGTTCGGACGGCGGACCGGCGGCGGTGGCCGGGGCGGGGTCGGTCACGGATGCTCCTCGGTGGCGGGCGCGGTCTCGGTCTCGCGCGGTGGCAGGGGCGGGGTGAGCATTTCTGCGACCAGGGTGGTGACGGGGCTGCTGCAGGCCCGGTCGGCACGGCGGAGAAGCTGGTGCCGGTCCGGGTCCTGTCGGGCCTCGCCGAGCGCCTTCGCCGCCAGTCTGCGCAGGGGGAGCGGGCGGGTGCCGGGCGGGATGCCGGGCACGAGTTCGTGAAGCGTGGGGCCGAGCCAGGGGATCGGAGGGAGTGAGGGATCCTCACCGTCCGGACTGCCCGGGGCGGTTTCGTCGGCGGTCAAAAGAGGGCCTCCTGCCCGGTGTCGTCGTGGTGCGCTCCGCGGGGTCGGGGGTTGGGTCCGAAGAGCAGGCCCTGCTCGGGAAGCCCGGCACCGATCCGTGCCGCACACGCGCGGTCGCGCCGCGCCCCGCCCGGATCGCCGGCCCGCTCACGGGCCCGTGCCCGGTTCAGGTAGGCGGTCTCCACGGTCTGGTCGAACCGCGCGCTGACACCGGTCCGCATCCGGTCCTGGAGGAACAGTTCGATGACGTCGGACGGGGTCGCGGTGGCCTCCAGGTGCTCCGCGAGGTGCAGGAGTGCCGCGTCGAGCGCCTCCCTGATGTTGTCGCCGTGGGCGGCGGGGACCGTGAGGCCGTCGGCGACACACAGCAACTCGACGCGGCGCTCCAGGGCGGCACGCTCGTCCTCCGTGTCGGTGCGCCCGGCCGCGACAACCAGGAGATTGACGAGTACTTGATCGAGGAGTACGTCCTCGTAACCCTCACCGCCCGCACCGTCGTACTCGAGCACCTCCCGTACGGCGGCCCGTGCCGGGGTGAGCCGTCCCCGGGAGGCCTCCGCGACGGCCTGCTCCGCATGGTGCCCCCGGAGCCACCGCCGGGCCGAGTCGCACTCCGGGTCGCGACCGAGCAGACCCCTCACCTCACCGACCCGCAGCCGGCCTCCGCCCGGCGCACCGTCGAGCGACCGGCGCAGGTCCTCCTTCAGATGGTCGTCGAGCCCCGACCTGGCACCCCGGTCCCCAGGGGTGATGACGAGCGCGCGGGCGTAGCGCTTCCGGCTCTGCTCGGGGTCGCTCCGGAGCACCTGCAGGCCCTGCCGCACCAGCTCGGCGGTCAGCTCGGCGGCCACGGAGGCGTCCTGCGGCAGGAGCGCGTGGGCGATTTCGAGGCCCTGGATGCGTGTGATGGGAGAATAGTCGCGTCCGGTGCGACCGCGACCGACGTTCTTCGCCGCGTCGAGGACGGCCGCGGTTTCCCTGGCTCCCGGTGCGCGCCCCAGGCGGGCCGCCGTACTGAAGTCCGCGAGCGCCTCGCTCCACTCTTTAGCCTTCACCCGGTCCCGGCCGCGTTCCGCCACAGCCTCGGCAACCGGCCCCGCGCAGGCCCGGTGGTCGGGCGCGTCCTCGGTCCAGGCAGCGGGGTCGGGATGGCGCGCGGTGTAGGCGTCGAGGAGTTCGACCCGGCGACCGTTCCGGATGAGATGCCGGGCGGCGTCCTTCAGCGGAATCAGGCCGTCCGGCCCGGCCTCGGCAGGGACGACGAGGGGAAAGAGGCACTCCACCTCCCAGGCCGTCCGCCAGGTACCGAGTGCGTCCCGGCCCGCCCGGACGTCCAGGGCGTGCAGCAGATCGGCCACTCGTCCGCGCAGGTGCTCGCGGGCCTCGTCCCAGTCCTTGTCGGACACGGGGGTGCCGCGCCGTCCGGTGAGCAGACCGCGGAAGTCGCCGGTGTCGTCCTCGTCCAGGAGGTACGCCCACAGCACGATGGCGAGCGCCGCGGTGCCGGCGTCGGCAGACCGCCCCTGCGCGCTCAGCCTGCGGAGAGCGTGCACCGCGAGGGCGTGGACGATCCCCGTCTCCGCCATCACCAGGTCGTCGGTGTCGGGGCATCGCCGGACCGCCTCCGGCCAGTTGCCGGCCCGAGCGGCCAACGCGGCCCAGAGCGCGTCGTACCGCACCGCGTCGTCGGAGGCTTCCGGCGCGCCGAATTCGGCTTGGAGCCGACGTAGAACCGGGTGCGTGACGTGAAACTCCGCTCGGAGAAACGCGCGTTCGGCCGCGTCCAGCAGATCGCGCGCCGAGGCCGTCCGGTCTGGTCCCCCCGTGTCCCCCACCCGCACGATCCGACGTCTCCCTTGGTCCCCCGCCTTGCGCAAGGATCACCGTAGGAGGGCCTGTTGGCAACGTCAACGCGCTTCCGCGTGAGAGGTGGCTGATTTGTGGCGGGGGCCTCGCTTCAGGCCGGACCCGTCAGTTCGGCCCGCACGGTCTTGCCGCTGGGCGGGAAGGGAAGCGTCTCCCAGCGGTCGGCGAGCGCGTCGACGAGCGCGAGGCCGCGTCCGCCGGTGTGGAGCAGAACGTCAGGTGTGGCGACCGCCGGACCGACCAGTGGCCACCTGTCCCCGCGCGCGTCCGTGACGTCGACCCGGAGGCGGCAGGCGGGAGCGTCGAACGCGAGGGTCAGACGGAAGCTGCGACCGGGCACGTGGCCGTGGAGGACGGCGTTCGCCGTGAGCTCCGCGACGACGATCTCGACACGCTCCGTGAGGTCCTGCGGAGCGGACCACACACGCAGTTGGCTCACGGTGAGCAGCCGGGCGAGCCGGGCTCCGCGCCGGGTGGAGGAGAACAGCTGTGTGAAAGCGAGGTGGGAGGCGGTGAGTGGGGGAGCGGGTTCGTTCATGGCGCCAGCGTGGCCTGCGAGCGCGGCCGGTCGGAGCACCGCACCCCGTACGCTGAGTCAGCGTACGGACACGTGGAGTGGACGGTACGCAGGTCCAGCGGTCACGCTGTGTGGTGAACCTGTGGTGGCCCGCGAGGGCTGGAGAGAGGGGCGGCGGATGGACATCGTCGAAGGGGAGGCGACGGCGGGCGTCGGCGCCCGTACGGCTCTGGTGGGGGAGGGGGACGGGGAGCGGGAACCCCACCCTTCGGACAGTCTGCGTACGTTCGGGGCGTTCGTCCAGGCGTTGCGCGAACACGCGGGACTCAGCCGGGCCGACCTGGCCGCCGCCGTCCAGTACTCCAAGCACACCGTGGAGTCGGTGGAGTTGGGCCGTCGGATGCCGGACGAGGCGTTCGTGGAGCGGGCGGAGGAGGCGCTGGGCAACACGGGCGCGCTGCGGAAGGCGGCGCGGCATCTCACGCGGGGCGAGGCAGGACTGGCCGCGTGGTTCCGGCGGTGGGCACGGCTGGAGCGGGAGGCGGTGAGCCTGTGCACGTACGAGTGCCGGCTGGTGCCGGGGTTGTTGCAGTCGGAGGCTTATGCGCGGGCGGTGTTCGACAACAGCATCCCGTTGCTGACCGATGAGCAGGCGGAAGCACAGGTCGCTGCTCGAATGGAGCGGCAGACGATAATGCGGGAGCAGCCGACCGTTCCCTTCGGCTTCATCGTGGAGGAATCGGTGTTCCGGCGCGGGCTGGGCGGTGCGCAGGTGCAGGCGAGCATGCTGGACCACGTGCTTGAGCTCACGGCGCCGCGCAACGTGACGCTGCAAGTGGTGCCGCTGGAATTGGAGTTCCATGGGTGCTTGGACGGGCCTGTCCAGATGGTGGAAACATTGGAGGGGCGGCGACTCGGGTACTCCGAGGGGCAGCAGAACGGACGGCTGATCTCCGACGCGAAAGAGGTGAGCTTGCTCTGCCGGCGCTATGACACACTGCGCTCGCAGGCCCTGAACCCCAGAGAATCACGGGACCTGCTGGAGCGACTGCGAGGAGAGCTATGAGTAGCAGTAAGTCGGAACTCGCCTGGTTCAAGTCCAGCTACAGCGGTACTCAGGGCGACAGTTGTGTGGAGATCGCGATCGCCGAACAGGCCGTCCACGTGCGGGACTCCAAAGACGTGGTCCGTCCGGCCTTCGCGGTCGGCCGTGACGGCTGGCGGACGTTCGTGCGGTTCGCGTCGGAGCGCTGAGTAACTTGAGGGCGTGCTGCCCGCCGGCGTGGCGGACAGCACGCCGTCACAGAGCCCGAGGGCCCGTGGTAGCGGACCTAGAGTCGTAGCCGAGGGCCGCGCGGTTGATGAGGCGGTCACCGAGGTCGCGCACGGGCGCGGGCTTCGGCTTCTGGGCGGTGCCGGTCGCCTTGGGCTTCTTGGCGGCGGGCTTCTTCTTTCCACCCGCAGGTGCGGTCGTGGCGGGCTTCGGACTCTTGGCCTGTCTGGCGGCCGTGGCGGCCGGAGTGTTACGTGCCGCGAACTTCTTGCGGAGCAGCGCGAGCTCTTCGCGTTGCTGGGTGGTCTGGTCGGCGGGCAGGGCGTTGACGAGTGCCCGGGCCCGGCTGAGTGCGTAACGCGCCTGGTGCCAGTGCCTGGTGTTGATCGCCGCGCGCGCCACCCCGATGGTCTGCCGCAGCGCCTTGATCTTCGCGGGTTGCCGCCGGGGTATGGGGGACTCCGCGCCGCTGCTCCGCCGCTGCACGGCGGCCCGGGTGCCCCAGTCGGTTCCCGAGGTCAGGACGACGGTCGAACGGGGGTTGCTGGTCTGGCTTCGACGTACCACGTGGTGCTTGTTCCTTGGGGTGAGAGCAGCTTGACCGGGTGGCCGTCGGTTACGGCCACCCGGGTGGGCTGGGTCAGCCGTGACGGGGCCCCTGGCCGGGGGGCGGGGTGAGGAGGGAACGGTAGGCACCGGGGCCTGGCTTCTCCTCGTCGAGCGGGGTCTCCAGGGTGAGGCCGGCGGTGGCCATGCGGTCGTACTCGGCGAGGATCAGGTGCTTGGTGCGGTATTCGCCGTACTTCTCCTCGTCCTTGCGCTTGACGATCGGGAAGGTGTCGAGGACGTACGACACATCTTCGCGCTTGATGCCATAGAGGTGGAAGAAGAGAGCATCGAGCTCGGCGCGGATTCGCTTACGCCGTTCGGAATCCCAGCGGAAGGGAGAGCCTTCGTCGCCCAGGTCCCGAGCGAAATCCCTCATGTCGTGAGCCGTGTAAGTGAGCTCTAGTGCTCGGCGAATGATGAACGCTTCATAAGGTTCGAGGTCTGCCGGTGTTGGTGTCGGGATTTGCTCCGTTGTGCTCTGTGGGAGGCTGGGCTGAGTGAGGTTATTGCGCAAAGTGTAATCATAAATGAATGAGTTAAAGGTGGTCAGCAGTTGTGTCAGGCGCTTGCCATCCGGGCCGAATGACAAGATCCATCCGTAGGAAGTTGCTCCCCAGGGGATCAGAGATGCGATGGCTGTGCGTTCGTCTGTATTTCGGGTTACTCGCCTGTGGCCAAGCAGTGCAGTTCGGCACATGGCGGGGTGTCGAGAAAGCCGCTTCTCAGTCTCCCCCTCGGGCACCCAATACTGAGGGGTTGGGGTGAAGTGTGGCTCCTGAAGCTCTTCGAGTGTAGCTGTGTGTAGGCCGGAAGAATCCGCATAACGGTGTGTGAACTGGTGCCCCATACGTCCTTCATGGAGCGGTAGCATTTTTAGCGTGTTACTGGTGTATGCAGATCCATCAGACTCCCACTCTTCCGCTTCGAGCTCTTCCTGGGTGGAGAATAGGCCGGAATCGTCAGTCATATCGAAGATTCGCCGGAGTCGGACGCCCCATGGGTTGCCGCTACTGCTGCCGTGTGCGCGCAAGATCGGGAAGCGGCGGTAAATAGAAGCGGTGAGCTCGGCATCCCGGCGACTTCGGAAGATCGGCAGGGTGCCAGTGTTGGGGTTGATTAGGGCCAGTTCTTCCGTCGTGAGGGTGAAGACGCGCGCGGGGTCGTCAAGGTCGGAAATGTCGCCGAGGAAGAAGCCGAGGCGGGTAGCCGATTCAACGGAATCGCTGCCGGTGAGGGAGATCAGGCAGAATTTGTAGCTGGAGTGCACGCTCTCGAACCACTTGCCGCCCTTGGGTAGCAAGGGCGACTTCGGGCGCCGGTTCTCGAAGTCGTACAGGGAGGCCAGAACCCCCCGCCGCGTGAAGTCACCGAACAGATGCTGGGACCCCGCGCCCGTGGCGATCGCCGTTGGTAGGAGCACTCCGAACCGTCCCTCCGGTGCCACCACGTTCGACATCCGCTCGGCGAACAATGTATCCGTCTGCAGCGAATTGACCCCCTTGACCGTCAACCCCTTCGCACACAACGGGAACACCCCCGAGTCCCCCGCGAAATGGAACGTCCCCTTGACCGCGCGCCGCGCCTCCCGGTACCGCCTCCCGGCCTCCGGATGCTCGCGCTCCCACTCGGTGATACGCGTACGCCGCGCCGCGCCGGCGATCTCCGCGATGTCGGGGTCGACGACGCTGAAGTACTTCTTGTCCTCGAAGTCGACCTTGTCCCACGGCGGGTTGCCCACCACGCACGAGAACCCCCCGGCCCCCCCCCGTCACCGGATCGACCGCACCCCCCGACGTGTCGCCGTCCTCCGGGACCGTGAAGACCTCCGGGAAGTGCAGGTGCCAGTGGAAGAAGGCGTACTGGTCCCGCAGGCGCTCGATCTCGGCGTGGGTCGCGTCGGGTGCCGCCTTGCCCTCGGGGTCCTCCAGCCCCCGGAACATCTTGTGGGTGACGGCGGGCGGGGCGTCCTGGTGCTTGAGCCAGACGAAGGCCGCGCACCAGGCGTCGGCCACGTGCGTCGCGTGCCGGTACTCGGCCGAGCCCGACCACGTGCGGAAGTCGGACTCCTTGCGGCGGATGTCGGCGAGGTCGCCGTCCGGTGCGGCGGTGATCCGGCGCAGCCCGTGGGCGAAGGAGGCGTTGGCGACCTTCGTCTCCGTCTCGATCTCGAACAGGCCGCCCTGGCCCCTGCGTTCCTCCGTGTTGCGGGCCAGCAGCTGCCGCGCCCAGCCGTCGTCGTCGCCCTCCGTCTTCTTGAACGCCCGGTCCGGGATGCCGTCCCGCAGCAGGGCCGGGGTCGCCCCGATCAGGCCGTTGCCGTGCTTGATGTGGGAGTCGAGGAACCCGAGGGGGCGGCCGGCCTTCATCGCCTCCAGCCACAGGGACACCTTGGCCAGTTCGACGGCCATGGGGTTGAGGTCCACGCCGTACAGGCAGCGGGCGACGACCTCCCGCAGGGCGTCCGCCACCGCGTCCGCCGTCGGCTCGGGGTTGCGCTCGCGCACCGCCGCCACCCGCTTGGCGATCCGACGGGCCGCCGCCACCAGGAAGTGGCCCGAACCGCAGGCCGGGTCGCAGACCGTGAGGGAGAGCAGCTCCTCGACGATCGTGTCGGCGGGGTCGATACGCCCCTCGGCGCTCGCCCGCTGCTCCCCACGCTTGACGGCGTCGTCTATCACCGGGTTCAGCGTGGAGTCGAGCAGCGTCTCGGTGAGGGCCGTGGGAGTGTAGTAACTACCGGTCTTCTTACGGTCGTTGCCGATGCGGTCGACCAGCTCGAAGGTGCGGTCGGCCGCGCTGTGCTTCGGCACCAGCTCCAGCAGCGCCTCGTAGACCGAGCCGAGTTCCTCGGCGCCCATGTGCAGGTAGTCCACGGGGCGCCAGCGGGAGGAGCCGGCGTCGCGCACGCGAGCCAGGTGCTTGACGGCCTCGAAGAAGTGCCGGTTCGCCAGCCGTACGCCGTGCAGGGGCCGGTCGTCCGGGGTGTCGTTGAAGAGGCCGCCGAGCCCCTTCAGACCCAGCTCGGGGCGGCCCTCCTCGGAGCCCAGCGCCTCGATGAGCAGCTCCAGGGCGCGGTAGCGGTCGTCGTGGGCGGTGCCCAGGCGGCGCAGGGCGTGGCGGCGGAGACGGGCCGTGGAGAAGTAGCGGGCGAAACGGTCACGGGTCCGCTCGTCCGCCGCGGGGTCCAGCAGGGCGCCGCGGTCCTCGGCGACAAAGAGGAAGATCATGCGGTAGACGAGCCGGAGCAGTGCCGTCTGGAAGGCGTGGACGTCCAGGCGCTCGCGCAGCTCGTGGTTGTGCGGGTGGCTCAGGAACCCGGTACCGAGGACGGTCAGGGCCTCCTGGACACCGTCGCGGAAGTGGTCGAGGGCCCGGCTGCCGGACTCGATGGCGACCGTGCGCCACTTCTCCAGCCAGCACCCCGAGGGCGCCGCCCCCTCCGGCACCGCGAAGCGGGACGCGTGCAGCAGGCAGTACAGCAGCACGAACTCGCTGAACAGCTCCCCGTCGAACATGGCCTCCAGGTCGAAGTCGACGTAGGCGGCGGTGGCGAAGGACGACGAGTCGCGCAGCAGGCGCAGGCGGCGGCCGTTGGTGAGGACCGCCCACAGGTGGGCCTCGGTACGGTTGAGGCAGTCCTGGAGCAGCGACTGCGCCGGGACCTGGCCCGCCGTCGGACGCTTGTCCAGCTCCTGGTTCCAGGGGATGAGGTGGACCAGGGCCGGGCCGTGGCGGTGGGAGACCGGGAAGCGCTTCTCAGGATCCGAGTCGGCCGGGATGCCCGCCGCGCCGACCTCCGTCAGCGCCCCGAAGTCCAGCTTGCGGAAGAGCTGGGCGAGCCAGTCGGTGCCGGCCCGGCCGGTGGGGTCGGCGGCGGGTGCGCCGGTGACGGAGTCGGCGGGCAGCGCGGCGCGCAGCTCGCGCCAGAGCGGCTTGAGGTACTCCCAGGCGCGCTCGGCCTCGTCGCGCACGGGCACGGAGGAGGGCAGGCCGTAGTCGGCGGGTTTGGTGCCCGGCAGGTTCCGCGCCTCGGCGACGCGCAGCAGCATGTCGGCGGGGAGCAGTCCGCCGACCGTGGTGACGGCGGTGAAGGCCAGGGAGGTGCGGGTGGCGGCGGACATCAGGCTTCGGCTCCGGTCGCGGTAGAGGCGGGGGCGGCGGGGGAGACGGACGCGGCGGACTGCGGCGGCACGTACACGTAGACACCGAGGACGTCGGCCGGCTCCTGCGGGACGACCTTCAGGCCACGGACGATCTCCTCGTTGGCCTTGCGCACCCGGCGGTGCGAGGCGTCGAGTTCGGCGGCCAGGCGCACGCCGTACTCGGTGAGGCGGTCGGCGAGGTCCGGGAGGGCGTCCAGGTCGCGGGCGATCTGGTTGCGGGCCCGCTGCTCGTGAGTGTTGCCGGAGGCGCGGGCCGCGAGGAGGGCGGCGGCCGCGTCGTCGTCCAGCCAGCGGGCACGCTGCGGCAGACCCTCGTAGGCGAGGAGCCGCGCGTCCTCGGCGACGACCTGGCGTTCGCCGGTGCGGGACGGCAGGGTGAGGTGGAAGCGGTAGCGGACCAGCAGCAGCGTGGTGCGGGTGGTGACCGCGTCCGTGGTGACCACGCCGCAGCGGCGGGCCGGACGCGGGCCGAGGGCTTTCGCGTCCAGCGCCGAGTCCAGGACGTAGGAGGCGACCGCGCCGATCACCGGGTCGGTGCGGACGAGGGCGGCCTCGCCGCGGGCGATCGCCGGAGTGGCGCGGAACGGGATCTCGCGGTCCTCCTCGACGAGCCGGTTGCCCAGGGTGGCGGCGAGCGCGTCCCGCAGGCCGGCCGGGGTGCCGCCGACCTGGGCGGTGAAGTCGCCGGTGCCGTCGCGCGGGTCACGGACCACCGCGTCCAGGTCGCGCAGCGCCTCCAGAGCGAAGTCGCGGACCTCGTCGGCACCGCCGAGCGCGGCCCGTACGGCGGCGACCTCGCGGGCCACCTCCTCCGGGTGGATGGCACGCTGGGCGTACTTGGAGCGGGAGGTCGTCTCGCGCTCGGCGGCCGACGCCCACTCCCGCTCGACGCGGGCGAACGACTCCTGGCCGCCGTCCAGGTCGAACAGGCTCTCCTGGCTGCCCTGCCGGCCGTGCAGCAGCAGCCACTCCACGACGGCGTCGGTGACCCCGGACGCCGTCTCGTCGGGGACGGAGACGGAGATACCGAGGTCCTTCTTGATCTGCCGGTGCTTCTTGAACAGCACCTCCAGGACCTTGCCGTCGATCCCGTTGTCCTCGCCGTACATGGTGATGACGCGGACCTGGTCGCGCTTCTGTCCGTAGCGGTCGACGCGGCCCTCGCGCTGGTCGTGGCGGGTCGGGTTCCAGGCCAGGTCGTAGTGGACGACGGCGTCGAAATGGTGCTGGAGGTTGACGCCCTCGGAGAGGCAGTCGGTGGCGATCAGCACGCGGCGGACGGCCGGGTCGTCACCCGCCTCGGCGGCCTCGGTGGCGAGCTGCTCGATGCGCTCCAGGCGCTGCTGCGGAGAGAGGGTGCCCGTCACCGCGGCGATCTTTGTCTTCTTGCCGAGCTTGCCGTCGAGCTGTGCGGCGAGGTAGTCGGCGGTGGGGATGTAGCGGCAGAAGACGATCGGGTGGTAGCCGTCGGCGATCAGGCCCTTCAGATGCCGGGTCAGCGCCTTCAGCTTCGCGTCCTCGGCCGGACCGACCAACTTCTCGGCACGCTGGGCGAGTTCGAGCAGCCGTGCCCCCGCGTCCTCCGTCTCGGCGGCGCCCGGCGCGACGTCCATGCCCTCCAGCCGGTCGTTGTCCGCGGAGTCGGCGGCCACCGGGGCGCCGAGCACGTCCGCCTCCTGTGCGGTACGGGCGGCGGCGGACTCGGAGCGGGTCTTCAGGGTCTGCGCGGCGGCGGCCGGCGAGGACACCATCGAGCGCAGCAGCGCGATCACCGACCACCAGGCGATCCGGGCCTCCCGCCTGCCCTGCTCGCCGGCCGCCTCGACACGGTCGCGGGCGTAGGTGATGGCGTCGTCGAGCAGCGCCCGGTAGGCGGGGGTAAGCTTGTAGGGCTCGTCCTTGGTCCAGCGGTCGGACGGGAAGGCCGTCCGCTCGGCCAGGGAGTCGTCGGCGAGACCGTCCTCCCTGGTGAGGTAGGAGCGGACGTCGGCGCGCTTGCGGGCCACGAAGTGCTCGGCGAGCCTCGCCCGCCCCGCCGGGGTCTCCAGGTCCAGCGTGGCCAGTTCGGGCCGCACCAGGCCGAGCAGGTTGCGGAACGCGGACTCCTTGCCGGAGTGCGGGGTCGCGGTCAGCAGCAGCAGGTGCCGGTCGGCCTTGTCGGAGACCCGGCGCAGCAGCTCGTACCGGAGCTGGTTCGCGGCGGACGACGCACCGCCCTGCGCGGGGTCGTCGGCGGCCACGCAGGTGTGCGCCTCGTCGACGATCACCAGATCGGGGCAGTGCCGTACGAAGTCCTCGCGGTGCCGGGTCGACTTGATGAAGTCCGTCGAGATGATCGTGAACGGGTGCCTGTCGAACAGGGACTGGCCCAGCTCCAGACCGCGCTCCAGACGCGACACCGTGGAGGCCAGCACCAGTTCGGCGTCGATGCCGAACTTCTCCCGCAGCTCGCCCTGCCACTGCTCGGCCAGCGCCGGGGAGCACAGCACGGCCAGCCGGGTCGCCTCGCCCTGCGCGAGCAGCTCCTTGGCGATCAGGCCCGCCTCGACCGTCTTGCCGATGCCGACGTCGTCCGAGATCAGCAGCCGTACGGTGCGCTGCCGCAGCGCCATCAGCAGCGGCACCAGCTGGTAGGCGCGGGGCTCCACGGCGATCGACGCCAGCGAGCGGAACGGGCCGGCGCCCGAACGGAACCCGACGCGCAGCGCGGTGCGCAGCAGACCGGCGGCGCGCTGGTCACCCAGGTCGGCCGCGCTCGGCGGCGCGAACTCGGCCGGACGCACCTCCTCGAACGCGGGGAAGACCGCCGCGACGTCGTCCTCGCTTCCGCCCAGGGGGCGCAGCACCAGCATGTCGGGGGCGCTCTCGGGCAGCACCACCCATTCCCGGCCGCGGGCGGCGACCAGCGAGCCGGCCGTGTACGTGAGGCTCATGGGATGTCTCAGTTCCTAGGGGTCGAAAGAGGCGAGGCGGTCAACGGAGCCGGAAGTAGGAGGCGTTGTGGTCGACGATGGCGTCCCAGTCCGCGTCCGCCGGGAAGCGCAGGACGTCCCAGCCGGCCTCCTCCAGGCGGTAGCCGGCCTCGACGTCGCGGGTCGAGTCGGCCGCATGGCCGGGGACGTCGACGAACACGGCGAGGTCGGCGCCGTCCAGGCGGAAGAGGAGGTCGGGGCAGGCCCCGGCCTCGGGGACGAGCACGCCGGCCTCGTCCGGCAGGCGGTAGCCCTTCGCCCTCAGCCAGCCCAGCAGGTCGCCCCGCGCGACGAGGGCCGCGAGGTCCGTCTCCAGTACGGTCGGGGGAGTGCTCGGGGCCGGTGCGCTCGACGGGGCCAGCCTGCGGAACTGCTCGCTGCGGGACTCGCCGCGGTCCTCCCGCCGGGTCCGGGCGCGGGCGAGGCGCTCCAGCGGCGGGTGGGCCGCGTGCCGGCTCAGCAGGCGGTGGTGCGTCTGGTTGGCGTAGGTCAGCAGACAGGCGTAGCAGCCGCGGGCGCACTTCTCGCCCTCCGTGGGGCCACCCTCGTCCTTGCCGGTGTCCGGGTCGAAGTGGCAGATCTCCAGCGCGGCCCGGGCGGCCTGGGCGAGGGCGTCCTTGTCGTGCTGGATCCGGCGCAGCACACCGGCGCCACCCTCGGCGGCCTCCGTGAACAGCATGCGGCGGCGCGGACCCTCGTCCGGCGGCAGCAGCTCCGCGGTCAGCTCGGAGTCCTCCAGCTCGAACGCCGCCTCGATGCCCCGCTCCAGCGCGTACAGGAAGGACAGGGCCACCGGCTCGGGCAGCGGTTCGTCGAGGGTGACCACCAGGATGTTGCGGCGGTCCTCGACGAAGGGCAGCACCCGCTTCTTGCGGCGCTTCTCGTTGCCGTCCTCGTCGACCACCGGCATGCCGGTGCCCTCGATGGCGTCCGCGGCGGCCCGGTCGTTGAGCCAGCGGCCGTCGCCGAGGTCCAGCCAGTAGCCGTCCGGCTCGCCCTCCTTGGCACGGACGCGGCCGAGGTTGGTGATCCGGACGGTCGCCGAGTCGCCGTAGTCCAGCGTGAGGACCGGCGCCCCGTCGGCGTCGGTGACGTGCGAGGTGAGGCGCCCCTTGCGGACACCGTGGTCCTGGAACGCGTACGACGTCTCCAGGCGGAAACCGGCCCGGCGGCGCTCCTCCTCGTCGGAGGAGATCCGCTCGCGCGGCGTCGTGTACACGGTGTGCAGGTGGAGCAGGCCGGTGCGCTTGCCGTGCAGCTCCTCCCCGCACATCGTGCACTTGTCGGAGCCGGGCTTGACGGCGTAGTGGTAGCCGCAGCCGTCGCAGCGCCTGGCCTCCGCCGTGGCCAGCTCACCCGAGGCGTCCGGCGGCAGCTGCACCCGGGTGACCTGGTAGCGGGCGCCCTCGTGGTAGATGAGCGCGCCGGGACCGAACTCCCGGATCGCGAGGAACCGGGGGCGCTGGAGGTAGTCGCCGTCGGCGTTGCGGCGGTTGCCGGAACGCGGGATGTACGCGGCCAGCGGCAGCCGCGGGAAGCTGTAGCCGGGCAGGAACCCCTCGGACGCCAGGTAGCGGTACGGATTGAAGTCGCTCATCACCGACTTGCTGTCGGTGGAGCGGTTCAGGAGCAGGTTCGTCTGCGTCTCGGCCTCCCGGCGGCGGGAGCGGGCCCGGCTCTGCTCACCCGGGGAGAGGGTGTGGTCGACGACGCGCTTGTTCTGCTCGTACTGGTCGATGACGGCGGCCCGGAACAGCTGGCGCCATCGGTCGAAGGCGGCGTCGAACTCCCGCGGCGCCCGCTCGATCCGGTCCTCGATCCACTCGTCGTACCACCAGGTGGTCGCCTCGAAGTCCGCGATCAGCGGCGCGAGGACGGTACGGGCGGTGGCGGCCGCGTGGCGGCGGGCGTCCTCGTCCAGCGACCGGCTGAGGACGTCGGTACGCAGCGGCAGCGCCATCTGGGGATCGGGACGGTCCTCGCCGTCCGGGTCGTAGGCGACGTCGACGACCTCGGGGATCGCGACGCCGAGCTTCATCCCGGTCTCCGCCAGCCAGATGCCCTGGAGGTGGGAGCGGACGAGATCCTCGTTGGCCAGGTCCAGGCGCGGCGGTGCCACCTGCCCCGACACCATGTCCTGGGACTTGCGGAAGTAGTACTGGTCGTGGCTGTTTCCCGTCGCGCAGTACGTCGTCACCAGCGCGGGCTGACCGGAACGGCCCGCCCGGCCCGAGCGCTGCGCGTAGTTCGCCGGGGTCGGCGGCACGTTGCGCATCAGCACCGCGTTGAGCGAGGAGATGTCCACGCCCAGCTCCATCGTCGGGGAGCAGTACAGCAGGGGCAGTGCGGCGTCCCGGAACAACCGCTCGCGCTCCAGGCGGTCCTCCGGAGTGACCTGCGCGGTGTGCTCCCGGGCGAACAGGCCGGCCAGCTCGGCCGCCGCGGTCCGGTACAGGTCGCGGAAGAACGGGTTGACGCGAGGGCCCTCGCCGCTGGTGTAGGTGCGTGCCAGGGGATCGACCGCGCCCCGCTCGCCGTTCCCTGCCCGCCAGATCAGCGCGGCGGCCGACACCCGGTAGCCGGTGCGCTTCTGGGCCGCGCGGCGGCGGTAGGCCGGACCGGACTGCTCGGGAGTCGCGTCCACCTCGCGCACGAGGTCCGCGTCGCGCAGCACCTTCAGCAGGTCCTCGATGACCTTCTGCACGTCGTCCAGGGGGAGGTCGCGCAGCTCGGGCACGTTGCGCCGAAGGTACTTGCCGAACTTGCCGCGGGCCGACAGGAACTGCGCGGTCCGCTCCATCCCCGGCCGTGAGCCGTACGGGTAGGCGGTGCCGACCGCAGGCCGGTCGCTCTCGCCGAGCACCCACGGCCCGGTCAGGCGCTCCTCACTCGCCCGCTGCAAGGCGTCGAAGTCGTCGCGGAAGTACTGCACGTCGATGGCGAGGGCGCGCCGCATGAAGTCGAGCAGCGTCCGGGCCACCTCCTCGCGCAGCGCGGGATCGGCGTCGCGCAGCGCGGCGTGCGCCGACTGCCAGCGTTCGGGACGGGCGGCGATCCAGCCCAGGTCCTCGTAGTCGATGCGCAGCAGCCCCGTCTGCTCCAGGTTGGGCATCGTGATGCGCCAGCCGCGCTCCAGGTCGCGGTAGAGGCGGTACCCCACGACGTCCCGGAAGGCCTTCGTGGCCCGGCGCTCCATCGACGGGGCCAGGTCGGTGCCGACCGCGTACTCGCGGGGCTCCAGTCCCATCACCTCGGTGACGGCCTCGGCGAGGTCATCGTGGCTCAGCCCCTCCTCACCGGCGCGCAGCGCGGCCTGGTAGAGGGCCCCGCGCAACTGGGTCACCTGCGCGAAGTCGTTGAAGTGCCCGGCCTGGAGCGAGGCGTCCTGACGGTTGTCGACGAAGGTGAGGAGCTTGCGGGCCTCTTTGCCGAGGCTCTCCTCGGGCACCGCGCGCAGGGACTTCACGATGGACGCGGAGATCAACGAGGTCGCCGAGGAACGCCCCTCCTGGTCGAGCGTGGCCAGCTTGGCGAAGTCCCGGCCGCGGGTCTGTTCGTAGGAGACCTGGCAGTGCACGCAGAACAGGAACGGTGCCGGGACGAACGCCGCGACCAGCCCCTCGCCCGTCTCGTTGCCGTGGGGGTCCACGACGACGCGCTTGGGCAGGCGCGGCCTGTAGGACTTCCTGACGACCGTCACACCCTGCGCGTCCGGCTCCAGCCACGACTCGGGCAGCCGCCGGTCGTCCACGGCCTTCTGCGGATCGGCCGGCCACTCATAGTCCTCCCCGGGCATGCCCAGGTAGAGGTAGCCCTCGCCCGCGCGGCCACCGGAGGCGGAGGTGTCCCGGCGCGGCTCGTACCGGAACGCGCCGCCTTCCTCGGTGCGCCAGACGGTCAGGTACTCCTGGCCGCACTCACGGCAGAACGCCAGAGGGAACAGCGGCTTGCCGTCGCTGTCCGGCTGTTCCAGCTGGTAGGTGCGGGTGAGCGGCCGGGTGAGCGGATCCTCGAGCGTCGTGTAGACGGTGTCACCCTTGGAGAGGAACTGGTGCAGCCGGAAGGCGAACAACGGCCTCTCCGTCACCGGGTGTTTCGCCTGCGCGCCCGCTTCCAGGGTGGTGCGGATCGCCTCGCGCACGCTCTCCTCGGACACCCCGGACTGTTCGGCCAGCTCGGCCGCCGCGTCTTCGAGGGTGCCCGGGGCGCAGCGGCGGAACCGCCCGGTGCCCTTCTCGCGTTCCAGCCCGAACCGGGACTCCACCCAGCGGGCCAGCGGGTCCTTCGTCAGAGCCTCGTACGAGCGGGGCGCCGCCGGCACCCGCAGCCGCTCGGCGGGTACGGAATCGATGGCTTCCCCGGTCGCCCGGACCAGGGTCTCGCCGATCACCCGCTTCGGCAGCACCGTCGTACCGAACAGCCGGCCCGCGACCCTGGCGACCTCGCGCCGCTGGTCCTCCCAGGAGCCCTCGGTGGACATGGTCGCCGAGGTGCCCACGCACTGCAGCGTCGCGGACGCGCGGCAGGCCTCACGTACGCGGCGGATCAGGAAGGCCACGTCCGCGCCCTGCCGGCCCCGGTAGGTGTGCAGCTCGTCGAAGACGAGGAACTGCAACCCCTCGGCCATGCGGATCAGGCTGGACCGGTCGTCCGGCCGGGTCAGCATCAGCTCCAGCATCACGTAGTTGGTCAGCAGGATGTCCGGAGGGTCCTTGCGCAGCTTCCGGCGGTCCTCCTCGGACTCCTGGCCGGTGTAGCGGGCGAAGGTGACCGGCTCGCGGCCCTTGCCGAACCCGTGGCGCAGGTACTTCTCCAGCTCCCCCAGCTGCGAGTTGGCCAGCGCGTTCATCGGATAGACGACGATCGCGCGCACCCGGCCGCCCGCGTCCGGCCCCGCCGCCTGACGTTCCTTCAGCACCTTGTCGACGATCGGGACGATGTACGACAGGGACTTGCCGGAACCGGTGCCCGTGGTCAGCACGTAGGAGTCGCCCGCCTGCGCGGCCTCGATGGCCTGCCGCTGGTGCAGGTGGAAGGTCAGCGGGCGGCCGTCCGGGCGCGGCGAGGTCTCCTTCTTGCCGGCCTGGAAGATCTCCGCGCACCTGGGGTGCAGCACTCCGTCCCGTACGAGATCGGTGACCTGGCCGCCGTCGGCGAAGAACGGGTTCAGCGACAGCCACGGGTCGGGCCACTGCGACTTCGCCGCCAGGTCCTCCTCGACGAAGTTGCCGATCCGGGCGTCCCGGATCACCGTCGCGCTCTGGGTGAAGTCCTTGTACTCGCCGATCAGGTCGGCGTGGATACCGAAGACGTCCATGGCCTCGGGCAGGCGCGGCTCCCGACGCGGCACGGGTGCGGGGGCGGCCGCGGCGGGCTCGGGGAGCAGGGCACGCAACCGCGCCACCGGGTCCATCACCTGCCAGTGCGGGGCCAGCAGGGCGGCCGTGTCGTCCGGTGCGAGGGCGAGCGGGAGCAGGACCTCACGGACCAGGGCGGCGTTGTCGGGCCGGTGTTCGGCGTCCTTCTCCAGCAGACGCTCCACCAGCCGGACCAACTCCGCGGGCAGGTCCGGGCGTACCAGGGTGAGCCGCGGAGGCTTCTCGTGCTGGTGCTGCTCGGAGAGCTCGAAGGGCGTTCTGGCGGAGAACGGCGGCCGCCCGATCAGCAGCTCGTACAGGATGCAGCCGAGCGCGTACAGGTCGGCCGACGCGGAGACCCGCTCGGCACGGAACTGCTCGGGTGCCATGTACCGGGCCGTGCCGACGCTGACGCCCGTGCTGGTCAGCCGCGTCTGGTCGGGATCGTCCACCACTGAGCCCATGCCGAAGTCGAGGACCTTGACGGTGCCGTCACGGGTCAGCATCGCGTTGGCCGGCTTCAGGTCGCGGTGCACGACCCCGGCGGTGTGCGCGGCGGCGAGACCGGCGGCGAGCTGCGCACCGACGGCCGCCACCCAGGAGACGGGCAGCTGCGGCTCCTCGTCGATGAGGTCCGCGAGGGGATGGCCGTCCAGCAGCTCCATGGCCAGGTAGGGCAGGCCGCTGCCTTCCGGTGCCCCGTCCACACCACCGTCGATGAGCAGGGTCAGGTTGGGGTGGCCCTGGGAGAGCATGCGCATGATCCGCACCTCACGGCGGAAGCGGTCCATCTCCTTGCCCGACCCGGACGCGTCGACGGCGACACCGGTCCGGGCCCGCAGCACGGTCTTGACCGCGACTTCCTGGTGCGGAGAATCGGGAGCTGCCCGAAGGTCCTGGGCCCGGTGCACCTCGCCCATGTTCCCGCGCCCCAGGACCCCTGTGATCCGGAATCGTCCGCCGACCGTCCCCTGGCCCACTGGCCCTCCCCGCTCTCCCCGTCGCATACAAGGTGGGTACATCCCGTGAGGAGCGTACACCTTCACTGGTTGACGAGGCTCACATCATGCGTTGATAATGTCAACAGGTTGGCACATGGTGAGGCGTGTTCACTCCGCTGCTCCCTCGAAGCGGCGTGGAGTCCGTGACTCGCGGGGGGAGTTTGAGAGCCATGGCGGAGCGGCTTCGGGTGTTCACGGCCGCATTCATGAGGAGTTGTACGGATCGTGACGGAGGCCGCGACGCCCCCGAGGTCGCGCAGGGCTCGGTGATCAACGATTCGAGGTCTGTGTACAACGTCTCCGGCTGCTCGGGTTCCGCACTGCGGAACCCGAGCAGCCGTGGTCACCGTGGGCGGGTCCTGTCACCTCCGGAACCGCTGCGCCACCGCCGCGAAGGCGGCCTTGGGTTCCCATTCCCTGTCGGGGTAGGTCTGCCCCCGGAGCCCTTCGCGGAGTTCGACGATGCCCAGGCCGGCCCGGTCCAAGTCGTCCCAGGGGTCGCCGTCCGGGCGGTGCGTGTGGCCGGGCAGGGCGAACAGGCACACGAACGCGTTGTCCACGCCCTCGGTCTCGAAGATCTCCAGCAGTTCGCTCAGGCATGCGGCCTGGCCTGCCTCGTCACGCTCGTACAGGCCGTTCAGCCTTACGGGGACCCTGGTCTCGGGTCGTGATCGACCACTTCCAGCGCCCGCCCGCCGCGGTAGGCCGCGGTGCCGAATCCGGTGATGGCGAGCGACTTCGGTCCCTGGGCCGAGGCGCGCACCGCGTCCCGGAACCGGTCGGCGACCTCGGCCGAGCGGATCAGCTGGAACGTCACGATGTCGAACGGAGCCCAGTCGACCTGCTCGAACTGGATGGACGCGCAGGTGAGCCTGCTTTCGGGCGTGGCCGGCCTGGCCGTAATCCGCCCGCCCGTCCGTGACTTCCTGCACCGGGGCAGGGAGCTTCTCGTCGGAGCTTCGTCCACCACCGGGCCACCCGAGGCCGGGAACGAGGAGCCGAACCGCCCGGCGCCGTCCCCCTCGATGCCATGTCCCCACTGCCCTCCCACTTCCGGCGTCACCACGGGATCACGGACGGTAGGGTGAGGGGCGATCACGCGGCACGGTGATCCCGTACGGCACATGGGGAGGGCGACCAGAGGAATGGTGGCGTTGGAGGAGAGCCAAGGACGTACCCGGGACCAACGGTCGGTGTTCGAGCGGTATCAGGACGCCGCGGCCGATGCCGGGGAGCATGGAACCCCCTTGTTCGCCGTGGAGGTCACCACCGACGGCCGGCCGACCGACATCGAGCGCGAGGAGGCCGAGGATGTGGTGATCGAGCAGATCACCTCCCCTTTCGACCCCGAGCACATCGACATCGACACCCGGACGACGACCGTCGACCTCCTGTTGTCTCGGCTGCGCAACGAGATGATCGACCTCGCCCCGGACTTCCAGCGCAAGGCGGGCATCTGGACCGACGGCAAGCAGTCCCGGCTCATCGAGTCGCTGCTGCTGCGCATTCCCATTCCGTCTTTCTACGCCGCCGAGAAGAAGGACGGCAGTTGGGCCATTGTCGACGGAATTCAGCGCCTCACGTCCATCGCCCGCTTCCTGGAGCCCGAGGCAGTCGGTGCCGACCCACTGAAGCTGACGGGCCTGGAGTACCTGCGCAACTTCGAGGGCACGGGCTTCGCGAACCTGTCCGGGAAACTCCAGATCCGGCTGCGTGAGACGGAGGTCGTCGTCCATGTCATCCGGCGCGGCACCCCCGAGCCGGTGATGTTCAACGTCTTCGCGCGCATCAACACCGGAGGCGAGCCCCTCACCCGGCAGGAGATCCGGCACGCGCTCATCGCGGGCCGGGCGCGCACGCTTCTCGCGGAGTTGGCGGAGACCGAGGAGTTCCGGCGGGCCACCGGCTACAGCGTCGTCGGCGACCGGATGGCCGACCGGGAGATGGTTCTTCGCTTCCTGGCCTTCCGGATGACCTCCCCGCACGCCTACAAGCCCGGCGACTTCGACGCGTTCCTCGCCGAGGCGATGCACCAGGTGAACCGCCTCGACAGCCAAGAAGAGAACCGCCTGCGCACCGAGTTCCTCACGGCGATGCAGGCCGCCGAGGAGATCTTCGGCCACCACGCCTTCCGGAAGTACCGACGGAACCAGCAGCGCAAGTCGCCCATCAACAAGGCGCTCTTCGAGACGGTCGCCGTCAATCTCGCGAGCCTCGCTGACAACGACCGCGAGGCGCTGCGGCGGACCGACGCCCTCGGCGCCTTCGCCGAGCTCATGGAGGACGCGGAGTTCGAACGTGCCATCTCCGTGGGCACTGGCGACGCCAGGAAGGTCCGCAAGCGGTTCGACGCGGTCAAGGAGCTCCTGGAGACGGTGCTCAACGAGGGACGGAGCGGGGCCGAGCAGTGATCAACCGCATCACGCTGATCAATTTCAAGGCGTTCCGGCGTCTGGAACTCCCTCTCGGCCCGCTGACGCTCCTCACCGGTCTTAATTCCTCGGGCAAGAGCAGCGTCCTGCAGGCGCTGGCGCTGCTGCGACAGTCGTACGAGACGCAGATGCTCATCAGGGCCAGACGTGCCGGAGGCGGGTTACTGCTCAATGGTGATCTGGTGAGCCTGGGCACCGCACAGGACGTCCTGCACGAGGACTTCGGGCCGGTGGAAGAACTCCCCGCGGTCCGCGAGCCGCTCGTCGGCTTCGTCATCGAAGAAGACTGCGAGCAGCGGGCCTGGGCCGCCGCGTACGACATCCGCCACCCCGACCGTGACGTCATGCCCTTGGCAGAGGGATCGGTCCGCGCCCACCTGGCCGAGCAGCCGTTCCAGTACCTGCACGCCGACCGCATCACCCCGGCAGTCACCTACCCGCGCTCTCACCAGATCGCCGTCGCACGGGGTTTCCTCGGCGTGCGCGGTGAACACACCATCAACTACCTGCGCCACCACACGGACCAGGACGTTCCCACGGAAGTGCCTGACGGTCCGCTCCGCCATCCCGACGCCACTTCCCCCCAGCTCCTGGACCAGACGATCGCCTGGATGCAGGAGCTGTGCCCGGGCATCAACATCGAGACCGACCCCATCGAAGGCACCGACTCGGTCCGCCTCTCCTACGGCTTCGGCGGCACCGCAGGCATCAACGCCACCCGTCGCCGCCGCCCCACCAACGTCGGGTTCGGCCTCACCTACGCGCTGCCCGTCGTGGTCGCCTGCCTCACCGCGACGCCCGAGAGCCTGATCCTGCTGGAGAACCCCGAGGCCCATCTGCACCCGAAGGGGCAGAGCAGGATGGCGGCACTGCTGTCCGCGGCCGCTGCCACCGGCGCCCAGCTGATCGTCGAGACGCACAGCGACCACGTGCTGAACGGCGTTCGCCTCGCAGTGAAACAGGGCGTCCTCCAGCCGCACGACACGGTCGTGCACTACTTCAGCGGCAACGGGGCGGGAACCGAGGTCGTCACCCCGCGCATCGACAAGGACGGCATGCTCGAACAGTGGCCCAGGGGCTTCTTCGACGAGTGGGAGAACTCACTCGACCGGCTGCTGGACTGACGGCACGGGACGAGGGGGAGAGGAAAGCGTGCCACTGCTGTTTCTGAACGAGAAGTCCTGGGGGGCGGCCTGCGATCCGGCGCGGGCCGACCGGGCCATGGCCGACTTCGTGGCTGTCGTCCGTGCCGCCGCGGCTGAGGGAGGCGCGACGCTCGTGAGCGAGGTGGACGTCAAAGCACTGCACATCGCCGAGGGTTACCCCGTCAACAAATGGATCGGGGCCAGCCCACGCAACCGCGCCCTCTGGCAGCGTCTGCGGGCCTTACAGGCACGCGCTCCCGTGCGAAGCGTCTTCCCCACGAAGGATGCCGCCGACCATCTGGAGTACCGCCACGACGGCGAGGTCGTGCTCGGCCTCGGCGCCGCGCACATCATGGACGGCATCGCCGTCAGCCTCCCAGTGGCCCGCTCGTGGCAGACCGACCACGTCACCCTGGAGCGCTCCGAACTCGTCGAGGACGATGAGGGCACGCTGGAGATGCGGCGCGACACTGTGGAAGTCCGGCATCTGTCCGCCGAACCGCATCTCGACGGGCATCTGGAGTGGGTTCGCAAGACACGCCGGGAAAGCGTCACCACCGGTCTGCGGATCTGGGACAGCCGGGCGGACCTCTACCCGCACCTCACGTTCCTGCCGCGCGTCGAGGGTCAGCTCAGCGGCCTGAACCCGCACTGGGTGCTCCCCGTACGGAGAGCCTTGGAACGGCTGGAGGAAGCCGTCGCCACATGGGACCCGGCAGCCATGGCCGAGCCCGAGTGGCGGAGCAAGGTCAGCCCGGAAGGCGAGACCCGTAAGCGCGTGTGCCGTTTCATCGACCTGGACGCAGAGACACGCACCTTCGACCTGCACGCCCGGTTCACGCCGGGTGCCGGGCGTATTCACTTCCGCCTGGTCCCGGAGGAACGCACGATCCGCCTCGCTCACATCGGCAAGAAGATCCGGCCAGAGGTCTAGAGATCGTCGTCAGCGGTCAGGTCCGGAGCAGGATCGAGGCGACGGTGACAGCGGCCCGGCAGGACTCGCGGTTGTGTTGTAGCGAGTGGCCAAGGCCGCGCCACGTCAGGCCGCCGAAAGTCCCGGGAAAGTCTCAGGGGCTGCTGGGCCCCTTCAGCCCGTTCGGCGTGGCGGGAATCGACCGGCGCTCCCCCCTCGGAGCCAGTTCGTCCGCCCGGGGCGGGTCCGCCCCGGGGACGGAGCACGTCAGGGCGGCGACGTGGGCGGCGAACGAGCAGGCGTCGGTGAGGTCGTCGAGGGGCAGTCCGTCGAGCCGGCCGCCCAGGTGCCCGAGGTCGGCGAGGCGGTGGAGCAGGCCCGCGGTGAAGGAGTCCCCGGCACCGACGGTGTCCGCGACGGTCACGGGCGGGGCCTCCACGGTGACGCGTTCGCCGTCGAGGGACGCGAGGGCGCCGCGCCCGCCGAGGGTGATGACGACGAGGCCCGCTGGCCGCCCACCGGTTGGACGCCTGGGGAATCCCGTACGGCACCGGCCCGCACGAGGAGATCGTGCTGATCGTCGGTGAGCCAACCGCCAACGCGGTACGACACGGCCACGTCCCCAGCCGGGACTTCCATCTGCTCCTGCACGCGAGCGAACCCGCCCACACGGTCAGGATCGAGGTCACCGACACCCGTACCGGATGCACACCACCCGAACCGGACGCGCTGCCCGCTCCCGACCCACAGGACACCAGCGGCCGAGGGTTGCTGCTGGTCGCGGGTCTCGCCACCCGCTGGGGCCGGCACCTCCGGCCGGGAGGTCCGGGCAAGACGGTCTGGGCGGAGTGCGTGTTCGCAACTCCCATGTGAGCTCGGGGCCGTGATGGAAGAATACGGCGAGATGACCGCCAGCGACTACTCTCCGTTCGCCCACCTCACCACCCCCAACGCCCCCCTCTACCGCCAGGTCATGCGCGTCTTCCTCGCCGCCAAGGAGCGGTTCGCGGTGCATCTGCGGCCGGAGGACGTGTACGCCGCCCTGGACGCGGGGAGCCGGCCCGCCGACCTGGACGCGGTGACGCAGGCGCTGGACAAACTCGTGGAGTGGGGCAACCTGCGGGGCGACCCCGATCACGCGCGGGTGACGGCGGTCGAGGACTTCTACCGCAGGCGGTTCATCTACCAGCTCACCCGGGCCGGTGAGGCGGCCGAGGCGGCGCTGGGGACGTACGACGAGGTGCTGGGGCGGCGCGGCGAACTCCAGGCGGTCGCGCTGCACGACATCGTCACGCAACTGCGTGCGCTGCTGGTGATCGCCGTGGAGCAAGAGCCCGACCCGGCCAAGACCTACGTCGCGCTGTCCGTGCTGACGGCGCGGTTCACCGACCTCGCCGACAACGCCCGCGCCTTCATGGGCTCGCTCCAGCGCACCATCGACCTGCACGACATCGAGGTCGAGGCGTTCCTCGCGTACAAGGACCGGCTGATCCAGTATCTGGAGCGGTTCATCCAGGACCTCATCACCCTCGGCGGGCGGATCGCCCTGCTCATCGGGGTACTGGAGGAGCAGGAGCGGGTCGATCCGCTGCTGCGGCTCGCCGCCGCCCGCGAGGCCGCCGACGCCGCTCCCGAGGACGCCGAGCGGGCGGAGACGGTGGCGTACGAGCGGTGGGCCGCCCGGTGGTCCGGGCTCTCCGAGTGGTTCGTGTCGGGGGAGGGGCGGGAGTCGCAGGCCAGACTGCTGCGCGGGCGGGCACTCGGATCGATCCCGCAGCTGCTGGCCGTCGTAAGGCAGCTCAACGAGCGGCGGGCCGGACGCTCGGACCGCTCAGCCGACTTCCGCACCCTCGCGCGCTGGTTCGCCCAGGCACCCGACGACGCGGCACGGCACCGGCTGTGGCGCGTGGCGTTCGGGTTGCACTCCTCCCGGCATCTCACCGTCGACGCCGAAACCCTCGCCGAACGGACGGCCGCCCCGGAGCCGGCCTCCACTCCGTGGAGCGAGGCACGACCTCTGAGCATCAGCCCACAGTTGCGCCGCACCGGCAGTTATGAAAGGCGCGGCAAGCCGCGCCGGGTGGCCGACCGGGGAGAGGCGAAGCGCCGGCTCGCCGAGATCGCAGCTCGGCAGACGGAGGAGACCAGGCGAGCGCGGGACCGTCTCGTGACGGACGGGCCGGTGCGGCTGTCCCGGCTCGGCGGACTCGACCCGCATGCCTTCCAGTTGTTCCTTCGGCTGCTCGGCGACGCGCTTGCCACCTGGCGGCCGGGCACCGTCACCACAGTCGCCACCAGCGGTGACGGTTCGATGGAGATCCGGCTGACCGCCCTCGACGACGGATCGACAGCCGAAGTGCGCACTCCCGACGGTGTGTTCAGCGGCCCCGATCACCTGATCGACATCGTCGACCTCACGGTGGGGCAGGGCGACGGCGCCGCCGCACCGCCATCGGCACCCGTTTCCCTCCCCGCCCCGCGACGGGACACCGTTCCCCAACTCAGGGAGGACCGATGAGTGGCTCCCTGGCCGAGGTCCTGGACGGCCAGCGGCAGGCCGACCTTCAGAAGGCCGCACGAGCCCTGCTGAGGAAACCGCTGCTCACGGCCGACGGACCGTACGCGGACGAGTTCAAGCTGGTGCGCCGGCACACCGCCGAGCTGCGGGAGTGGTTCGAACGCAACGTCGGCTGGACGCTGCGCACGGACGCCGACGCCGCCCGGCTGCGCAAGACGCCGGGCACCCTCACCGACGCCACACACCCGGCGCGCGAGGCCACCCGCAGCGCCCTGCCCTTCACCCGCCGCCGCTACGTCCTGCTCTGCCTGGCCCTGGCCGCGCTGGAACGGGGCGAGTCCCAGGTGGCGCTCGGACGCCTCGCCGAGCAGGTCGTCCTGGCCGCCGCAGATCCCCAACTCATCGCTGCCGGTATCACGTTCACTCTGGAACGGCGCGACGAGCGCCTCGACCTCGCGGCCGTCGTCCGCCTGCTGCTGCGGCTCGGCGTGCTGCGGCGGGTCGCCGGTGACGAGGACGCCTACGTCAGCGGATCGGGCGACGTGCTGTACGACGTGCGGCGGCGCGTGCTGGCCGGGATGCCCGCCTCCCTGCGAGGTCCCTCCATGGTCGAGGCCGACGGCTTCGAGGAGCGCCTGGTGGAGATGACCGCGTCGACCGTGCTCGACAGCGACGAGCTCAGGTTCCGGGCGGTCCGCTGGAAACTGACCCGCATCCTCCTGGACGACCCGGTGCTGTACTACGACGACCTGACCGACGCCGAACTGGCCTACCTCACCCGGCAGCGCGGCTTCATCACCGCCCGCATCAACGAGCTGACGGGACTCGTCCCGGAGGCCCGGGCCGAGGGCATCGCCATGGTCGACCCGATGGACGAACTCACGGACGCGCGCATGCCGGAACAGGGCACCCACGGCCACATCACCCTGCTGCTGGCGGGGCACCTGGCCCGGGCGGACGGGCCCGTCGAACCGGCGGAACTGGCGGTCCGCGTACGGGAACTGGCCGCAGAACACGGCGGGTTCTGGTCCAAGTCGGCGAGGGAACCGGGAGCGGAGCCCGAACTCGTCGAGCAGGCACTGGCCAGGCTGGTGGAGCTGGGACTGGCCGAGCGCACCGAAGGGGGCGTCGTACCGCGGCCGGCCCTCGCGCGGTACGCGGTCGGCGAACCCGTGGTCAGGCAACCCGGACGGGCTCGCAGGTCCGCCACGACGGCACAACCCGTGCAGCCCGTGCAGCCCGTGCAGGACGAAAGGTGAACCGCCCCGTGACCGAGCTCCCCGGACCCGAGTCGCCCGGCCCCGCGCTGCCCGCTCCCGCGCCTGGCCGGTGGCGGCCCCTGCGCATCGGACTCGCCGATCTCTTCCACTACGATGTCGAGGAGTTCTGGTTCCGCGACGGCCGGCTGCTGTTGCGCGGCAACAACGGCACCGGCAAGTCGAAGGTGCTGGCCCTCACCCTGCCGTTTCTCCTGGACGGCGACCTCTCCGCCCGCCGCGTCGAACCCGACGGCGACCCGGGCAAGCGCATGGAGTGGAACCTCCTCCTGGGCGGCGCGCACCCGCACCCCGAACGGCTCGGCTACACCTGGATCGAGTTCGGACGACTTGACGGCAGCACGGGTGAGGCGCACTTCCGCACGCTGCTGTGCGGACTCAAGGCGGTCGCCGGACGTGGCATCGCCCGCCACTGGTTCGCGGTCACCGGCCAGCGGGTCGGCGCCGACCTCGGCCTGCTGGACGCGACCGGGACGGCACTGTCCCGGGACCGGCTCGCCGAGGCCATCGGCGCCCACGGCATGGTGTACGACACGGCGAAGGCCTACCGCAGGGCGGTCGACGAAGCCCTCTTCGGGCTGGGGGAGCGGCGCTACGGCGCCCTGGTCGACCTCCTGATCCAGCTGCGCCAGCCCCAGCTGTCCAAGCGACCCAGCGAGGCCGCCCTGTCCCGGGCACTGACCGAGGCACTCCCGCCGATGGACCAGGCGGTCGTCGCCGACGTGGCGGAGGCCTTCCGGTCGCTGGACGAGGAGAAGGAGGAACTGCGAGCGGCCCGCGAGGCCGAACAGGCGTCCACGGCGTTCCTCGACCACTACCGCCGCTACGCCCGCCTCGCCTCCCGGCGCCGCGCCCGCCTGCCCCGCCGCGAACACTCCCGATACGAGAACCTGCAACGGGAACTCGCCAGGGCACAGGAGGACCGGGACCGGGCCTCGGCGGAACGCGAGAAGGCCGCGGCGAGGGGCACCGCCCTCGACGAGCGGGCCGCACGGCTGGCCGCCCAGGACGCCACGCTGCGGTCCCGGCCCGAGATGCGCGACGCCCGCGCGCTCGACCGGGCGGCGGACGACGCCTCCCGCACGGCGGCAGACCTGAAGCGGGCCGAGGCGGACCGGCGTACGGCGGCCGAGGCACACACCCGGGCCCTGGGCCGGCTCGCCACCGCGGACAATTGGCTGACAGCCGCCCGGGAGGCGTTGGACGGGATCCGGGACCGGGTGGCCGAGAGCGCCGTGGCCGCCCGGCTCGAGCTCCCCAGGACGGAGGGAGCCCCCGACCCGGTTCTGCGCCGGGAGGCGGACGAGGCGACCGCGAGCAGGCAGCGCGCCGTCGAGCACGTGGCGGATCTCGTCACGCGGGCCGAGCAGGCCGAGGAGCGGCACCGTGCCGCTCGGCTGCGCGCCGACGAGGCCGATGAGGAGGTCGTGCACGGGGAGGAGCGACTGGCCGAGGCGGAGGAGGACGTGGCCCGGGAGGGGTGGGCGCTGGTCACGGCCGTGCGGGAGCGTCTTTCCGGATGTGTGGAGCTGCGGGTGCCCGGGCTGCCCGGGGTCCTGGACGCCGTACAGGACTGGTCGAGCTCTCTTGACGGCCCGATGCCCGCCCGTACGGCGGCGAGCGAGGCGCATCGCGCCGCCGCCTCTAACCTGGCCGACCGGGCGGCCGGACTGGCCCACCGCGAGGCGGCGACGGCGGAGCGGCAGCGACTGGCGGTGGAGGAACTGACCGCCCTCGAATCAGGCGGGGAGCGCGGCCCCGCGGCTCCCCCCGCCCGCACACCTGGCCTACGGGACCGGGACCCCGGCGCCCCGCTGTGGCGGCTCGTCGACTTCCACCCACACGTCACCGGGGCCGACCGTGCGGGACTGGAAGCCGCGCTGCAGGCGTCGGGGCTCCTCGACGCCTGGGTGCGGCCGGACGGCTCCGCGGTCGCGGCGGACGGACACGACGTACTGCTCGATCCGGTCGGGCTGCTCGGCGGACCCGGACTCGACCGCGCGCTGTGCCCGGCCGTCGACCCCGCGGACGCGGGGGCCGCCGCAGTGGGGGAGGAGACAGTCGCGCGCCTGCTCGCCTCCATCGGGCTGGCCGCGGGCGACAGCGACGGGACCGGCGAGGCCTCCTGGGAGGCCGGCGGCTACGACACCTGGGTCTGCCGGGACGGGCGCTTCCGCGTCGGGGCGCTCACCGGGAGCTGGGCCAAGGACAGCGCCCAGTACGTGGGGGAAGGCTCGCGGGAGCAGGCACGCCGTGTCCGCATGCGGGAACTGCACGCCGAGATCGACGGCCTGACGGCGGAGCGGGAACGACTGGCCGAGGAGTCCCGCGCCGTGGCCGGGCGCCGTGCCACGCTGGACGCCGAACTCGCCGCACTGCCCGGCGACGACGGCCTGCGGCGCGCCCACGCACGCGTCACCGCCGCGGCCGAAGCGGTCCGTCGGGCCCGAGCCCGGCGGGACGAACGTGCCGCGGAACTGGCTCCGGCGGCGGAGCGGGCCGACCGTGCGGCAGCCGAACTCACCGACACCGCGGCGGCCCTGAACCTCCCCGCCGACCACCCGGGACTCGGCGCCGTGCGCCAGGCGCTCGCCGACCACACCGCGCTCCTGGCGGCCCTGTGGCCGGCACTGCGCGAGCGCGCGGAGGCCGAGCGCGCGGTGACCGGTGAGCGGGAGGAGACCGGCCGGGCCGAACTCCTCGTGTCCGAACTCGCGGAGCGTGCCACGGAGGCGGCTCGGTCGGCCGCGGCGGCGGACGCACACCTCACGACGCTCCGCTCCACCGTCGGAGCGGCCGTCGCCGAGCTGCAGAGGCAACTGGAGGAGACGGCCGAGGCGGCCCGGGTCTGCGAGCACGAGCAGCGGCAGGCCCGGGCGGAGTACGGTGACGCCGACCGGCGGGCCAGCCGAGCCGAAGGACGCCTCGGGCGGCTCACCGAGGACGTCACCGAGGCGACCGCCGCGCGGGAGGAAGCGGTCGCGGCGCTCCAGCGGTTCGCCGCGACGGGGCTGCTCGCCGTCGCGCTGCCCGACATCGATGTACCGGACGACGGCGGAGGGACGTGGGCGGCGACCCCCGCCGTCGCCCTCGCGCGGGCGGTGGAGTCCCGGCTCTCCGCGATCGACGACACCGACGCGGCGTGGGAGCGCGTCCAGAAGCGGCTGAGCGAGGAGTTCGGCAGGCTCCAGGACGCGCTGTCGCGGCACGGCCACACCGCCACCGCTCGCCCGAGCGAGGACGGCATGCGGGTCGACATCGTCTATCAGGGCCGGGAACGGGCCGTGCCCGAACTCGCGGAGGCGCTGGCCGTGGAGGTCGCGGAACTGATCCGCATCCTGTCCGCACGCGAGCGCGAGATCCTCCAGACCCATCTGATCACCGAGGTCGCCGGGACGCTCCAGGAGCTGATCGGGGCGGCCGAACGGCAGGTGGCCGCCATGAACAGGGAGCTGGAGGAGCGCCCGACCTCCACGGGCATGAAGCTGCGGCTGGTGTGGAGAGCGTCCCGCCGGGCTCCGCAGGGACTGGCTCAGGCCCGCGAACGGCTGCGTCAGTCGGCCGACGCGTGGTCCCCCGAGGACCGAGCCGCGGTCGGTGCGTTCCTCCAGGAGCAGATCGCCCACCGGCAGGCCGACGACAGCGTCGGCAGCTGGCTGGAGGATCTCACCGCGGCCCTCGACTACCGGTCCTGGCACGAGTTCGGTGTCGAACGCCACCAGCACGGCAAGTGGGTCCCTGCCACCGGTCCCGCCTCGGGCGGGGAGCGGGTGCTGGCCGCGTCCGTACCCCTGTTCGCCGCCGCGTCCTCGCACTACGCGAGCGCGGGCGGCGCGCACGCCCCGCGCCTGGTCACCCTGGACGAGGCGTTCGCCGGCGTCGACGACGACTCCCGCGCCAAGTGCCTCGGACTGCTGCGCGCTTTCGACCTCGACGTCGTGATGACCAGTGAACGTGAATGGGCCTGCTACCCCCAGGTGCCGGGTATCGCCATCGCCCAGCTCTCCCGCGTCGACGACATCGACGCCGTACTGGTGACACGGTGGGAATGGGACGGCGGCGAACGGTGGCGCGGCACGGAACCCGGTGACCGGGCGGACGCGTTCGCGGCGGCCGCCGGTGCCGGAGACTCCGGCGAGTGGCCCGACGGACCTGTGAGTCCATCCCGTGAGACAGGGCGGACCGCCGTGGTCGACAGTGCCGGCGGACAGGGGGCCCTGTGGACGTGAACCATGCGGCGACCCCGCCCGACCGCGACGGAGGCCGGACGGCACCCGGACGCACGACACCGCCGGACGCCATCGCGGACGCGATGCCGAGGGAGCCCGCACCGGCGGAAGCCCGGCCCGACGTCGACACCGAGCGCCTCGGACGCCTGCTCGGCGATCCCGGCCTCACCTGGTTCGTGGACCGCGTGCGGCAACGGATGGCACGCGGCCGGCCGCTCACCGGCACCGTCACCCTTCCCGACCCCGACGAGTCCCGACGCCGCGCCGCCGAACGTCTCCTGGGACGGGCACCACGAGCCCGCGGCTCCCTCGGTATTCGCCTCGACATCGTGGACGAGATCCTGCGTCGCTCCGGTGTCAGCCCCGGCGGCCTGGCGGCGGCCGTCGTCGCCCTCGCCGGCCCGGTCGTGCTCCACGCCGAGACGCGGAACAGAGAGGAGCGGGCCTGGGAGGAGGCGTACGCCCCGCTCGGCACCCTCGACGCGGAGCTGGCTCCCTGGGCCGAACGGATCCGCGGTGACGGTCTCGTACGACGCCTCGCCCGCAGACCGGAGGCGGCGGCCCCCTTGGTGGAGGCCGCCGTGCGCGCGTTGCGTGCACTACCCGCGTCACCCCCGATGTCGCGGGCGACGTTCGCGGCACGGAAGCTCTCGGGCGCCCACGCCCTGGACGAGGGGACGCCGCTCGCCACTCTCGTCCTGTCCGGCATCCGATGCCTCACCGGCTTCCCCGACGGATCCGGGGCGCAGTGGCGGCGGGAGGCGTGGGCTTCGGCAGGCCTGCTCAAGGACGACCTGTCATCGACCGTCCTCACCCTCAACCTGCGCGGTACCCCAGCCCTCGACTGGATGGCCGACGCGGGGGAGCCGACGGTGCTGACCCTCCGCTCCCTCACCGGCCGCGCAGCGGTTGCCTCCGTTCCCCCGACGGGAACCGTCCGCATCTGCGAGAACCCGGCGGTACTGTCCGCTGCCGCCGACACCCTCGGCCGGGCGTGCCCACCCATGGTGTGCCTTCAGGGGCAACCGTCGGCTGCCGCGCTCACGTTGCTGCGTGACCAGTCTTCGCGGGGAGCCCGCCTTCTCTATCACGGCGATTTCGACTGGGGCGGGGTGCGCATCGCCACAGCACTGGCGCGAAGCGTCCCTTGGCGGCCGTGGCGCTACACGGCGGCGGATTACCGAGCAGCAGCGACCGCAGTGACCGAAGCCCCGGTCTTGACGGGCCCGCCCGCTGCAACCCCCTGGGACCCGGCCCTGGCCGTCGCTCTCGCCGAGTGCGGTGTCCGGGTCGAGGAGGAAACGGTGCTGAACGACCTGCTCGCGGACCTCGGCACGCGGTCCCGCTGAGGCGCGTCCCCCGGCCGCGGCGGGCGCGGAACTCTGCGCGTACCGACTGACACAACCCTCGTCACGCGCGTCCTCGTGCACCACCTCGCCCGGTACCGGGACACTGGGCCGCCTGACGACTCCGAAAGGTGACCGCGCCGTTTCGTAGAGCGAGACGCCCGCCTCCGCAGGGTGACGAGGGGTGACCGCCGGGTGACCGGCTCTGTGAGGGCGCGCACAGGGCTCACGTCACACGGGGCCGGGGTTAGTAGACGCCCGACGGCCGCTCGCCAGCGTGGTCGCCGGCCGTCCGGGCGAGTCACGCGGCCGGTCTGCGAAGCGGCGTAGTAGGTCACACACTTGTCGCGGCGCCGGAGCGTTCCGCAGTGTGTTCGGCGTACCGGGGAGCCGAGCGCCGGGACCGGACGGGAAGAGCCCGTCCGTGATCCAGACACCGGCCCTGATGACGCGAAGCCGCGTCCAACGCGGACACCGCGTCGCCGACCCCCCGTCGGCCTCCCCATCACGTTCCCGAATGGAGAGGTACACCCGTGCACGCCATCATGCGCCGCCCCGACTTCCGCAAGTCCGCCGTGGCCTCCCTCGCCGCTGCGGGCGCCGCCGCCGTCACTCTCGCCCTCGCCCCGAGCCCGGCACACGCCGCCGAGCCGGCCAAGGCATCCACCGCGCAGGCCCAGACCGACAAGGTCGAGGCCATCGTCAAGGCCGGCGAGAAGAAGCACGGCGACGACCTCGACGGCTGGATCCGCACCGCCCTGGACGTCATGGACGCCAAGAACATCCCGGGCACCTACGACGGCCTGCACCGCAACATCATGCGCGAGTCGTCCGGCAACCCGAACGCACAGAACAGCTGGGACATCAACGCCCAGAACGGCATCCCCTCGAAGGGCCTGCTCCAGACGATCCAGCCCACCTTCGACGCCTACCACGTCAAGGGCACGAAGGACTCCATCACCGACCCGGTCGCCAACATCGTCGCCGCCTGCAACTACGCGGCCGACAAGTACGGCTCCATGGACAACGTCGACTCCGCCTACTGACCGGCGGACCCACCGACCGCCTGAGCCCCCGGGACAACCGGTCCCGCGCGGAGGCCGGCGGGGCCCAGGCAGCACGGCGGGGCCGGAGGAACGACACGTCCCTCCGGCCCCGCCCGCGTCGCACCCCGAGCGTCCCAGAAAGCCCCAGAGGTGCCATCACGCCCCCTACGGCCGTACGGAGCCTGTCCGACGGTTGAGCGGGCCGTCGGCAGGCTCCGAGGGACCGGGCCAGGCCCTGCACGCGGCTCAGTCGAACAGCCGTGCCGGCGCGGTCTCGCCCAGCAAGATCGCCAGGTGGGCACCCGCACCGTCCGGCTCACCAAACAGGGTCTGCCGCCGTGGCCCCCAGAGGGCAGGCGGTGAGCAGGTCGCCTCGCGTGTAGCGGAGTCGAAGGTGCTGCGCGGGTTCGCGCCGGGCCGGTCCGGGTCGATGACCACCGCCGTGTTCTCGCCGGCGTCGGTGAGCATCAGGTCCGCCGGGTGTCCGCCCACCAGCAGGGCTCGCTCCAGATTTCATCGAGCCCGACCGAGACACGCAGTGGCTGTTCCCGGTGTTCCAGGTGAGTCGGGGTGAGTACCTGTGGCCGGCGGAGCACGTGACCCTCGTCGAGGCGACGGACCTTGCTGGTAGGCGCCGCCGTGCGTCCGTGTGCGACGCCAGGCTCCCCTCGGTGTCCACCTGCTGCGCGCGCAGCCGACGGCGCAGGCCGGTGGTGGATTCGTCGTGCTCCAGCAGTGTCAGGGAACCGGTGCGGTGACGCCCGCGATCCGTACGGTCACGGCTCATCGGGACGACGCGCCGCTGCTCCACGGCTCCGAAGGCCAAGGCCTGGTACGTCAGGAGCTGCTGCCGGGTAACGGCCATCAGGGCCTCGGGGTCATCGGCGACGTAATCCTCCGCGTCGCCTTGCGGACTGCCGGCCGGGGAGGCGCCGGTCTGCGGCCCGCCGTGGGGGTGGGCCGTATGCAGAGCCAGGAACAGATGGTCCTGCTCCCACTTATCGGGCCTATTGCCGGGCAGCGACGTGCCGCAGAGGACCTGCCGGTGTGCCAAGCCGGGCATGAGGGCGCTGCCACCGTCCAACTGGACCCTCCCGTTCTTCAGCACGCCTGCGCCGAGTGCACGGGCTGCCTTCGCCTCGATCAGCCAGGGCAGGCCGGCGGCGTGGTGATTGCCCCACAGGTCGGGCAGCTTGGCAGCCGGGTCGGTGAAGCCGGGCAGGCCGCCCGGACCTCCGGCTTCGAGATGCCAGGTGCTTCCCAGGCCAGCCATCCCGGCGCAGAGCCAGTGCGCCATCGTCATGCCCAAGTGGTAGCCGAAGGCGGAGTGGGCGCTGCGCTCACTGCCGTACTGGTAGAGGGCGTTCACGAAGAGCCTGCGGCCGGCTGCGGGCGCGGGTGCGGGCACGTCCTTGAGCTGGAGGTAGGCCTGAAGGGGGGCGGTACGGGAGATGAGCTCGTTTACGGCGAGCCAGGGGGTGCGGCTCAGCCACGGGGTCAGGTCGCGCCCGACGCCCTTGGCCGCGAGGAGGACCTGCCGCCAGGTCGTGGTCGCCAGGTAGGTCCCGTACGAAGGCATGTCTGCCACCCCCGGCCACGGCTGGGTGGCACCCCTCCACAGAGCCTCGGAGGGCCGCCGCAGCGAGCTGAAGTCGCGTATGACGACGGGTATGTCCAGGGCGTCGGTCGGACTGAAGGCGAAGTCGGCCGCGTCGTGAGGGGGCTGCATGATCACGCCGACAGCCTGTCATGGGGCACGGACATCAGTCGCAGCTTTGGCCGAGGGGTCGGTGAGAAGAGCGGACACGCCAGGCACGGACTTGTGCGTCCAGTTCCTTGGGCCGTCGGTTGCGGGCCCGGACATGCCGAGGGATATCACCGAGGGCCGCCCGGCCCTCCTCGGCCGTGATGGGACGCGCTCGGCCGGCATCCACCAGCCGCTGCACCATGCCCTGGCGCGCATCTGATGGCGTTCGGAGTTTCGGCCGCCCACGAAGACGTGGCTGCTGATGCCGTCGGTGATCCACAGGCCCAGCGTCGACCACATGACGCTGCCTGCGCGATAGCCGCGGAAGTCCCTGGCGTGGACGGGCACCAAACTGGTGGGGTCCTGCTCCCAGGTGGCGATTTTGGCGTCCAGGTCCTGCGTGCGGTAGGCCTGGCGTCGCGGCCTCGGTGGCCGCGGCCCGTTGGTCCCGGCGTTCGAGGATCTGCGGTGCCCACTGGTCGATGTAGAACCAGGCCGCCCTCATCAGCGGCCACCAGATCGCAGGGGGAATTTCCGGGGTGGACAGCTCTCCCCTGCTCGTGCGCTGGGCGACGTCCGCGGCGGTCCTGCCCGGCCAGGGATCGTCCAGCAGGCCCCCGCCGGACAGGATCGGAGCGAACGCCCTGAGGAAGCGGATCGTACGGACATCGTTGGCCAGCGTCGATGTCCCGGAGGTGAGGGCGTGATGGTCCAGGTAGTCCTGCCAGTCGTCCGCCACCCAGTCGGCCAAGTCTTGCGGTATCTGCTGCTCGACCGCCCATTTGGCGATGAGCCGCATCTTGTCGCACGTCTCCATCGCCGAGCTCATGCCCCAGGTCTCGGCCTGGAAGAACAGCCCCGCGTCCCGAAGGATCCTGTGGGTGCAGTTGAGCATCCCGAAGACGACTTCCCGGGTCCGCAGATTCCAGAGCGGATCGGTGGGGAACGACGCCTGCCAGGCACTCTTCACCCGGTTGGTCGGCCGTCGCAGGCAGTCGCCGGGCCACGAGCGGCTCTATCCGAACAACGGGATCTCAACGCCCGCGATCAGGTTCCGGTGCCCGCCGAAGACCGGCGTGTCATCGGGGATGGTCTGCGAGACCAGGTCGGCCTGCGCGGCCGTGGCGGACGTCATCGGTCGTACTCCGTTCGCATTCCCAGCGGCAGGTCCAGGCGGTACTTGCCGTCCTCGATCTGCCTACGGGCCTCGGGAAGCTGTTCCGCGCATTCGGTGAACACTTCCTGTAACGCGGCCGACTGAACGCCCCTGCTGCCCGCGTACCGGAAGGCGCCGGCACGGCCACTTCGGCGACAACCCTCCGTGATGGCTGACGGACACTCAGAAACTCCTGGCGTATCGTCAGCCATTCAAGATCATCTTGCACGTGCGTTGCACAAGGTGCTGAAAAACAACAGTGATCAGTGGAGGGTAGTGAAGGTGAGTATCCGCAGGTCAGCTGGCATGTTGAGGTGTCGTGCCCCTTGCCTCCAAGGGGCACGACGCCGTGCCGTTCAGATGTCCCGGAAGATCTCGATCTGCGCCCCGATCGAGTTCAGCCGCTCGGCCAGGTCCTCGTACCCCCGGTTGATGACGTACACGTTGCGCAGCACCGACGTGCCCTCGGCCGCCATCATCGCCAGCAGGACCACCACGGCGGGGCGCAGGGCCGGCGGGCACATCATCTCGGCGGCGCGCCAGCGGGTGGGGCCCTCGACCAGGACGCGGTGGGGGTCCAGGAGCTGGAGTCGGCCGCCGAGGCGGTTGAGGTCGGTCAGGTAGATGGCGCGGTTGTCGTAGACCCAGTCGTGGATGAGGGTCTGGCCCTGGGCCGAGGCCGCGATGGCCGCGAAGAAGGGGACGTTGTCGATGTTCAGGCCCGGGAAGGGCATGGGGTGGATCTTGTCGATCGGCGCTTCGAGTTTGGAGGGGCGGACGGTGAGGTCCACCAGGCGCGTGCGGCCGTTGTCGGCGAAGTACTCCGGGGTGCGGTCGTGGTCGAGGCCCATCTCCTCCAGGACCGCCAGCTCGATCTCCAGGAACTCGATGGGGACGCGGCGGACCGTCAGCTCCGACTCCGTGACCACGGCGGCGGCGAGCAGGCTCATCGCCTCCACCGGGTCCTCGGAGGGGGAGTAGTCCACGTCGGCGTCGATGACCGGCATGCCGTGCACGGTGAGGGTGGTGGTGCCGATGCCTTCGACGCGGACGCCGAGGGCCTCCAGGAAGAAGCAGAGGTCCTGGACCATGTAGTTGGAGGAGGCGTTGCGGATGACGGTGACGCCGTCGTGGCGGGCGGCGGCGAGGAGCGCGTTCTCGGTGACCGTGTCGCCCCGCTCGGTCAGCACGATCGGGCGGTCCGGGCGTACCTGACGGTCGACCACCGCGTGGTAGTGGCCCTCGGTCGCGGCGACGTCCAGGCCGAAGCGGCGCAGCGCGATCATGTGCGGCTCGATGGTCCGGGTGCCGAGGTCGCAGCCGCCGGCGTAGGGCAGCCGGAAGCGGTCCATGCGGTGCAGCAGCGGGCCGAGGAACATGATGATCGAGCGGGTGCGGACGGCGGCCTCGGCGTCGATGGCCTCCATGTCCAGCTGGGCCGGCGGCACGATCTCCAGGTCGGTGCCGTCGTTGATCCAGCGGGTGCGCACGCCGATGGAGTTCAGCACCTCCAGGAGGCGGTAGACCTCCTCGATGCGGGCGACGCGGCGCAGCACCGTGCGCCCCTTGTTGAGCAGCGAGGCGCACAGCAGGGCCACGCAGGCGTTCTTGCTGGTCTTGACGTCGATGGCGCCGGAGAGACGCCGGCCGCCGACCACACGCAGGTGCATCGGACCCGAGTAGCCGAGGGAGACGATTTCGCTGTCCAGCGCTTCGCCGATGCGGGCGATCATCTCAAGGCTGATGTTCTGGTTGCCGCGCTCGATGCGGTTGACGGCGCTCTGACTGGTGCCGAGCGCCTCCGCGAGCTGTGACTGTGTCCAGCCCCGGTGCTGCCGGGCGTCACGGATGAGCTTGCCGATGCGTACGAGGTAGTCGTCTGCCATGAGGTCGAGGCTATCTCAGATATGAGATGGCGCCTCTCGGGGGGTCCGTCGGGGTGATGGGACGTCAACGTCGCCTCAATGATGCCTGGTCGAGCGGGTGCGCCGCCATCCGAAAGGTCCGGGCAAATCCATCGATGTCGTACGACGTCCAGTGCTGCTGCGGGTGTGGCGCGGGCCGTTCTTGCCGCCGGTCGTGATGGACCAGGAACGTTTGTTGATGTTCAGCCGTACTCCGGGGAGGATCCGGAAACTCTTGCGGAACGTGAGGGGCATCGTGTCTCCTTCCGAGTCGCGCCGGGTGTTCCCGGCTCGCATCGGATACCCCCGTTCGGCGTACTGATGGCCGGGCGGGTCACTCGGGAGGGGTCGGGGCGGTTCCCGGGTGAGACCGGGGCGGCTCCGGGGTGGGGTGCACGCCACAGCACGCCGCAGCACGCTGTGGCGTGCCACAGCACGCCACACCGCGCCCGGGCATGACCAGCTCGCCCCTATGTACTAGAGTTATCTCGACATCGAGATATCTGCCGAGGCGCACCGCAGTCGAACGCCGCTGTCGGATCTGATGGTAAGGCTTGCCTAAGTTAGCCCTACCTTAGCGGATCGGCCAGGGTGGCGTGGCGGCAGGATGCGGTGGTACGCGCACATAAATGAAGGAGACTGTCGTGTCGGCGAACAGCTTCGACGCCCGCAGCACACTGCAGGTGGGCGACGAGTCGTACGAGATCTTCCGGCTGGACAAGGTCGAGGGCTCCGCGCGCCTTCCCTACAGCCTGAAGGTGCTGCTGGAGAACCTCCTCCGCACCGAGGACGGCGCGAACATCACCGCCGACCACATCCGCGCCCTGGGCGGCTGGGACTCGCAGGCCCAGCCGTCGCAGGAGATCCAGTTCACGCCGGCCCGAGTGATCATGCAGGACTTCACCGGCGTGCCCTGTGTCGTCGACCTCGCCACCATGCGCGAGGCCGTCAAGGAGCTCGGCGGTGACGCGGCGAAGATCAACCCGCTGGCCCCGGCCGAGCTGGTCATCGACCACTCCGTCATCGCCGACAAGTTCGGCACCAACGACGCCTTCAAGCAGAACGTCGACCTGGAGTACGGCCGCAACAAGGAGCGCTACCAGTTCCTGCGCTGGGGCCAGACCGCGTTCGACGAGTTCAAGGTCGTCCCGCCGGGCACCGGCATCGTCCACCAGGTGAACATCGAGCACCTGGCCCGCGTCGTCATGACCCGTGACGGCAAGGCCTACCCCGACACCCTGGTCGGCACCGACTCGCACACCACCATGGTCAACGGCCTCGGCGTCCTCGGCTGGGGCGTCGGCGGCATCGAGGCCGAGGCCGCGATGCTCGGCCAGCCGGTCTCCATGCTGATCCCGCGCGTCGTCGGCTTCAAGCTGACCGGCGAGCTGACGCCCGGCACCACCGCCACCGACCTGGTCCTCACGATCACCGAGATGCTGCGCAAGCACGGCGTCGTCGGCAAGTTCGTCGAGTTCTACGGTGAGGGTGTCGCCGCCACGTCGCTGGCCAACCGCGCCACCATCGGCAACATGTCGCCGGAGTTCGGCTCCACCGCCGCGATCTTCCCGATCGACGACGAGACGCTGAACTACATGCGCCTGACCGGCCGCAGCGACCAGCAGGTCGCCCTCGTCGAGGCGTACGCCAAGCAGCAGGGCCTCTGGCTGGACCCGAAGGCCGAGCCGGACTTCTCCGAGAAGCTGGAGCTCGACCTCTCCACGGTCGTGCCCTCCATCGCCGGCCCGAAGCGCCCGCAGGACCGCATCGTCCTCGCGAACGCCGCCCAGCAGTTCAAGCAGGACGTCCTGAACTACGTGGACGTGGTGGACGAGGCGGGCAAGGAGTCCTTCCCGGCCTCCGACTCCCCGGCCGTCACCCCGAACGGCGCCCCGTCCAACCCGGTCCCGGTCACCGCCCCCGACGGCACGACCTACGAGCTGGACCACGGTGCGGTGACGGTCGCGGCCATCACCTCCTGCACCAACACCTCCAACCCGTACGTCATGGTCGCCGCCGCCCTGGTGGCCAAGAAGGCGGTCGAGAAGGGCCTGACCCGCAAGCCCTGGGTCAAGACCACCCTCGCCCCGGGCTCCAAGGTCGTCACCGACTACTTCGAGAAGGCGGGCCTGACCCCGTACCTCGACAAGGTCGGCTTCAACCTCGTCGGCTACGGCTGCACCACCTGCATCGGCAACTCCGGCCCGCTGCCGGACGAGGTCTCCAAGGCCGTCAACGACCACGACCTGGCCGTCACCTCGGTGCTCTCCGGCAACCGCAACTTCGAGGGCCGGATCAACCCCGACGTCAAGATGAACTACCTGGCGTCCCCGCCGCTGGTCGTCGCCTACGCCCTCGCGGGCTCCATGAAGGTCGACATCACCAAGGACGCCCTCGGTGCCGACCAGGACGGCAACCCGGTCTTCCTGAAGGACATCTGGCCGACCGAGGCCGAGGTCAACGACGTCGTCGCCAACACCATCGGCGAGGACATGTTCTCCAAGTCCTACAGCGACGTCTTCGCGGGCGACGCCCAGTGGCAGGCGCTGTCCATCCCGACCGGCGACACGTTCGAGTGGGACAGCGAGTCCACCTACGTGCGCAAGCCCCCGTACTTCGAGGGCATGGGCATGGAGCCGGCCCCGGTGGAGGACATCTCCGGCGCCCGGGTGCTGGCCAAGCTGGGCGACTCGGTCACCACCGACCACATCTCCCCGGCCGGTGCGATCAAGGCCGACACCCCGGCCGGCAAGTACCTGACGGAGCACGGCGTCGAGCGCCGCGACTTCAACAGCTACGGCTCGCGCCGCGGCAACCACGAGATCATGATCCGCGGTACGTTCGCCAACATCCGCCTGCGCAACCAGATCGCGCCGGGCACCGAGGGCGGCTACACCCGCGACTTCACCCAGGACGGCGGTCCGGTGTCGTTCATCTACGACGCCTCCCGCAACTACATCGAGCAGGGCGTCCCGCTCGTCGTCCTGGCCGGCAAGGAGTACGGCTCCGGCTCGTCCCGCGACTGGGCCGCCAAGGGCACCGCGCTCCTCGGCGTCAAGGCCGTCATCGCCGAGTCGTACGAGCGCATCCACCGCTCGAACCTCATCGGCATGGGCGTCCTGCCGCTCCAGTTCCCGGAGGGCCACACCGCCGAGTCCCTCGGCCTGACCGGCGAGGAGGCCTTCTCCGTCTCCGGCGTCACCGAGCTCAACGAGGGCACCACCCCGCGCACGGTGAAGGTCACCACCGACACCGGCGTCGAGTTCGACGCGGTCGTCCGCATCGACACCCCGGGCGAGGCGGACTACTACCGCAACGGCGGCATCCTGCAGTACGTGCTGCGCAGCCTGATCCGCAAGTAGGCGGTACGGCACAGCGGTTCAGGGCCGCATCCCCGGCGACGGGGGTGCGGCCCCGCGCGCGTTCCGGTACGGCACGGAGGGGTGACCACCGGTGCGCCTCCGGGTGCCGTCAGGCGACCGCTCCGCCGGTGCCGCGTGCGGCGGCGATGTAGTCGGCGCGGCCGGCCCCGTCGTACACGGTGATGTCGACCGACGCGCCGTCCGGGATGCTGAGGTTCTTCACCGTGAGGTCGACGGTCTCCGAGGTGCCCGGCGCCGAGAAGGTGCCCAGGTCGTGGTAGGAGCCGCCGGACGAGTAGCCGACGGCCACGTAGAAGGTGTCGCCGTCGTTCTTGGTGTCGTAGATCCAGAGCTTCTCGCCGCTCGGGTGGAACTCCACCTTGCCGACGAACCAGCCCGCGTCGTTCAGCTCCATCTTGACGGCGGTGCCGCCCGCGTCGTGCGCGAAGTAGGTGCCGTCGAACGGGTCGGTGAGGCTGCCGCCGCTGCACGGGCAGCCGCTGGTGTTGCGGTAGTACGTGGAGACGCTGGGATCGGGGTCGTACGCCTGGGCCGGCGTCGCCGTCGCGAACAGGGCCCCCGCCGCCAGCAGCGCGCCCGTGACCAGACCCGTGAACCGTTTGCCGATGCTCGTCCGCATGTGTTCCCCCTCGGCATGCGTGTGAGGCGCCGGCCGGCGTCCGCCGGTGGCGCCCGCTCATTGTGGGGCATCCGTCACGTACGGGGAATGGGTCGGCACGGGGGAGTGGCGGGTTCGGGCCACAAGCCCGGACCCGCCACGGTGTCTCACCCGCTCACGCCGGCCTCATCCGCTGACGCCGGCCTCGTCCCGCTCACGCCAGCAGTTCCACCTCCGCCAGCGTGTGCTCCCCGTCCAGGACCAGGCGGTACTTCTGGTACGTCCCCGGCGACCTCACCGAGAACGCCCGGGTCTGCCGGTCCCAGGCGAAGGACTCGCCCGAGCGCTGGTCCAGCGTCCGCCAGGTCGTGCCGTCGGCCGAGCCCTGGAGCTTCCAGCCGGTCGGTGCCTTCGTCCGGTCCGCCGACGACGTCAGGGTGTACTGGACCGCCTCGGCGCCCTTCTCGGACACCGGCAGCTCCACCGACGTCACGCTCGCGTCGGTCGCCGACGTGTCGTCGAACAGGGCGCCCTCGGCCTCGATCGCGTCCGCGCGCGGGGTCGGCACCTCGTCGTCCTCGGTGATCGACACCGGGGCGGCGTTGTCGCCGGTGCCCCACTTCGACGGCCGCGGGCCCATGTCGAACTCCAGGACGCCGCCCTTCGCGATCAGCGAGTGGGGGAGCGAAGTCGAGTTCCAGCGCTTGCCGTTGACCTTCAGTCCCTGCACGTAGACGTTCTCCGTGCTGTTCTTCGGCGCCTTGACGACCAGCTTGCGGCCGTTCTCCAGCTCGACGGTCGCCTTGGTGAACAGCGGGGAGCCGATGGCGTACTCGCCGCTGCCCATCACCAGCGGGTAGAAGCCGAGCGCGGAGAAGAGGTACCAGGCCGACTGCTCGCCGTTGTCCTCGTCACCGTGGTACCCCTGGCCGATGTCGCTGCCGGTGTACAGGCGGGAGAGCACCTCGCGGACGTTCTTCTGCGTCTTGTGGGGCTGCCCGGCCGCGTCGTACATGTACAGGGCGTGGTGGGCGACCTGGTTGGAGTGCCCGTACATGCCCATCCGGACGTCGCGCGCCTCGGTCATCTCGTGGATGACACCGCCGTAGGAGCCCTTGAACTCCGGGGAGGCCGTCTCCGGGGTGGTGAGGTACTCGTCGAGCTTGTCACCGAGGCCGTCCCGGCCGCCGTACAGGTTGGCCAGGCCCCGGCTGTCCTGCGGGGCGGTGAAGGCGTAGCCCCAGCCGTTGGTCTCCGTGTAGTCGTGGCCCCACACGCGCGGGTCGTACTTCTCGGAGTCCACGCGCCAGTCGCCCGCCAGGTCCTTGCCCTGGAAGAAGCCGGCCTTCGAGTCGAACATGTTGACGTAGTCCTGGGCGCGGTCGAGGAAGTACGCCGACTCCTCCTTGTACCGCTTCTCGCCGGTCTCCTTGTAGAGCTTCTCGCCCATCTTCGCGATGCCGTAGTCGTTGAGGTAGCCCTCCAGCGCCCACGACATGCCCTCGTGCGTCTCGGTGCCGGTGTAGCCGAGGAACGGCGAGGTCTCCATGCCCTTGCGGCCCACGGCGGACGACGGGGGCACCACGGTGGCGTTCTTGACGGCCGCGTCGTACGCCGCCTTCACGTCGAAGTCGTCGACGCCCTTGACGTACGCGTCGGCGAAGGCCACGTCCGAGGAGGTGCCGGTCATCAGGTCCGCGTAGCCCGGGGAGGACCAGCGCGAGGTCCAGCCGCCGTCCTTGTAGTGCTGCACGAAGCCGTCGACCAGCTCACCGGCCTTGGACGGGGTCAGGAAGGAGTACGCGGGCCAGGTGGTCCGGTAGGTGTCCCAGAAGCCGTTGTTGACGTAGACCTTGCCGTCCACGATCTTGGCGCCGGTCCGGGTCGGGGTGTCTTCCTTGTCGGCGTCCGAGAAGGGGGAGGCGTACTTGTACTTCCCGTCGACCTTCTCGTGGCCCGCGTTCGGGTACAGGTAGAGCCGGTAGAGGCTGGAGTACAGCGTGGTCAGCTGGTCCTGCGTGGCGCCCTCGACCTTCACCTTGCCGAGGATGCGGTCCCACTGCTTCTGGGCGTCGCGCTTGACCTTGTCGAAGGAGGCGCGCTTCGGGATCTCCTGGCGCAGGTTGTCCTCGGCCTGGTCGACGCCGATCAGCGAGGTCGCGATGCGCATCGTCACGGTGCGGTCCCGGCCCGCGTCGAAGCGCAGGTGGCCGGTGACGCCGCTCGAGTCGCCGCCGGTGACCTTGGAGTCGAACTCGCCGTAGACGAAGAGGCGGGTGGCGCCCGCGGAGCCGCCGGACTTGACGTCCGAGTAGCCGCTGAAGGTGCCGGTCTCCTCGTCCAGGGTCAGGCCGCCCTGGTCGTTGACGTTGTCGAAGATCACGCTCGCGTCGTCACCGGGGTAGGTGAAGCGCATCATCGCCGCGTGGTCGGTCGGCGCCATCTCGGCCTTCAGGCCGTTCTCGAACCGCACCCCGTAGTAGTACGGCCGGGCGGTCTCGTTCTCGTGCCTGAAGGGCAGCTCACGGGCGTCCCGGCCGGTGTCCGGGGTGCCGGAGGCGGCGGACGGCATCACCTGGAAGGTCTGCCGCTCGCCCATCCACGGGCTCGGCTCGTGGCTCGCGCCGAACGCCTGGAGCGTGGGCAGGTTGTCCGCGTTGTTGCCGCGCGCGTAGTCGTAGATCCAGTTCAGCGAACCGGCGTTGGTCACCGGCGTCCAGAAGTTGAATCCGTGCGGCACGGCGGTCGCCGGGAAGTTGTTGCCGCGGGAGAAGCTGCCGCTGGAGTTGGTGCCGCGGGTGGTCAGCGCGTAGTCGGACAGATGCGCCTTCGGCCGCTCGGGCCTGACGCGCTCGATCGCCACGTCGTCCAGCCAGCCGCGGAACTTCGCCGGCCCCTTGGGGGAGTCGTACGCCACCAGGATCCGGTCGACGGTCTTGCCGGCCGCGACCGACCCGATCCCCGACCGCACGCTGTTCCACTGGTTGACGTACAGCACCTTGGCGTCGCCCTGACCGCGCGGCGTCAACGGGAAACCGTGCTGGTCGGTCGCCTTCAGGTCGCTCAGATAGGTGCCGTCGGTGAAGGCGAGGTCGACCGCGACGTTGGTGGCGTCGTAGTCGAGGTCGCCGTCCCTCATCGAGGGGAAGACCTTGTAGGACAGCTCCGTGCGGCGGTCGACCTTCACGTCGACGTCGAAGACCTTGTTGTACGAGTACGCGCGGCCGTCCGCGGTGTGCCGGCCCGCGTACTGGAGGGCGTGCCTGCCGGTGAAGCCGGCGTGCGCCTTGGCGGTCGGCGAGCCGCTCGGGCCGGTGTCGACGAGGGACAGCATGTCCTCGGGGACGGGCGTGTCGGTGGCGGCGGTGGCCAGCTGGACGTCGGCGAGCTGGAGCGCGTCGCCGGCCCCGTTGTTCCGGGTGACCTCCAGCCGGAAGTGCTGGAACTCGGCCACTTCCGCGAGCTCGTACGTCTTGGTGTGGAACGGCTCGTCGAAGGACTCTCCGGACCGGGTGTCCAGCGTCCGCCAGTTCTCCCCGTCGGCGGAGCCCTTCAGCGTCCAGTCCTCGGGGTCGCGCTCGGAGTGGTCGTTGGCCGAGGTGAGCGCGTACTTGGTGATCTTCGCCGGTTCGTCCAGGTCGAACTCGACCCAGCCGGTCGGCGCGAAGGTCAGCCACTTGGTGGTGGGTTCGTTGTCGAAGAGGTTCTCCTTCACCTCCCCGCCGCCCGTGTTCTCCGCGCTCGCCCGGACGCCGGTGACGCGGTCGGTGACGTTGCCCGGTATCCCGGTGCTGTACCCGCCGTCCACCCCCGCGGACCGCTTGCCGCCGTCCGGATCGGTGTCCACGGTGCTGATCCAGTCCGGAACCGGGTCATCCGCCTCGAACGAGGACGCGAACTCCCGGTCGGTCTCGGCGGGTGCGGTGGGCAGCGCGACCGCCGCCCCCTGTGAACCCACCGCCAAAGCGAAGGCGGTCGTCATCACGACCGCCGGACCCCATCTGTGCCGAACTCTGTACTGCATGCCCTGGCCACCCCTCCTGCGCTGGGGACAACGTTGTCAACTCAATTGCGCAAGGACCAGTAGGGGTCAAGTGACATGTGATGTCAAGGGTGTTGGATGTGGCGTTCGGGGCTTATGCCGGGGATTCTTCCGGCAAGTGGCACACAGGCCATTCATATTTCCGGGAGGTCTCAACTCGGAAAAGACGTACCGCCAACCTTGCATTCGATCTTGCTCCGCCGACGGTAAGTGGACTATACCTGTCGGCCATCAGGGGGATCCGGGGGGAACGCCGAAAGCAACCTCCAGAGCGCCCGAACAGCGGTGTTCGACAGCAGTACCCGCACTTCCTGCACGACCCAGCGTGACCCGATCGCGGTGCCGGGGAAGATCCGGTTCACCGCCTGAGTCCTGGAGAAGGCGAGGACTTGAGCATGGGATCCACCACCGGCGTAGGCCATCGCGATCTGATCAGGCGGAGCGCGACCGCCGCTCCGGCCCCGGCGACTGTTGTGCCGGCATCACTCAGCTGATCATCGGCGCCGCACCGCGGCTCCGAGACGACGGCGACAGCGCCCCACGTGCGGCCGGCGCAAAACCGGTCCGGCCACGGCGGGCGCACACGCAGCACTTCCGTACAGATCCAATCGATCAGTGAGGATGCAGAGATGACCATTCGTGCCGGCTCTCTTGACAGGCGGACGCTCCTGCGGGGGGCCATCGCCACCGCGGCGATGGGCTCGTTCGCGGTCGCGTGCAGCTCTCCCTCCAGCGAGGACGGCGACGGCGACGGCGGCCCGAAGGGCGAGAAGAGCGCCACGAACCCGTTCGGTGTCGCCGCCGACTCCACGGTCGAAGCGGCCATCTTCGACGGCGGCTACGGCACCGACTACGTCGACTACACCAACCAGGTGCTCGGCAGCCAGGTCAAGGGCCTCAAGGTCCAGGTCGAGCCGGTCGTCGACATCGCCCCCCAGCTCCAGCCCCGCTTCGTCGGCGGCAACCCGCCGGACCTCATCGACAACTCCGGTGAGGATCAGATCGGCTTCCTCGGCATCCTCGACCAGTTGGAGGAGCTCGACGACCTCTTCGAGGCCAACACCTACGAAGGCAAGAAGATCGCCGACCTCGTCTACCCCGGCGTCAAGGACCCCGGAACGTACAACGGCAAGTTCGTCGCGCTCCGGTACGTGATGACGGTGTACGGCGTCTGGTACTCGAAGACGCTCTTCGAGGAGAACAACTGGACCCCGCCGAAGACCTGGGACGAGGCGCTCGACCTCGGCCAGAAGGCGAAGAAGAAGGGCAAGTACCTCTTCGTCCACGGCAAGGAAGCCGCGACCTACTACCAGACGATGCTGTTCGCCTCAGCGATCAAGGAGGGCGGTGACGAGGTCCGGCTCGCGCTCGGCAATCTCGAGAAGAACGCCTGGTCGCATCCGGCCATCCAGGGCGTCCTCAAGGTCATGGAGACCATGATCAAGGAGAAGATGTTCGTCCCCGGCGGCTCCGGCACCCAGTTCCAGAAGGCACAGGCGATCTGGAGCAACGACCAGAAGGCGCTGCTCTACCCGTCCGGTGGCTGGATCGAGAACGAGATGGCGAAGGCCACCAAGAAGGACTTCCAGATGACCGGGTTCCCGGAGATGACGCTCACGGACAAGCCGAAGCTTCCCTACGAGTCGCTCCACGCCGCAGCCGGCGAGCCCTTCATCGTGCCCAAGCAGGGCAAGAACCCGGCCGGCGGCAAGGAAGTGCTGCGGGCGATGCTGTCGGAGAAGGCGGCCGCCAACTTCTCCAAGACGAAGCTGGCCCCGACGGTGGTCAAGGGCACCGTGCCCGCCGACGGCTTCGGATCGGCCGCCCTCGTCTCCCAGACGACGATGCTCGAGGCCGCGGGCGACAACATCTACGACATGAGGAGGTTCGTCGAAGCCTACGGCATGAACACCGACCAGTTGGTGCCGTGGAACTCGTTCCTCTCCGGCGACCTCGACCGCAAGGGCCTCACCTCGGCCCTGCAGAAGATCTCCGACAAGGTCCAGGAAGACGACTCCATCGACAAGATCAAGATCAGCTAGTACGGCGATGAAAGACAACATCACCACCTCCGACGCCGTGAGCCGCCGGTCCGAGCCGGCCGCTCGCGGCGGGCGGCCACGGCGCCGCAAGCTCACCTTCGACCGGGTGACGTTCTTCCTCGCGTTCCTCGGTGTCCCGCTGGCCATCTTCGTGATCTTCGTCCTGATCCCGTTCGGCCAGGCGATCTTCTGGGGGATGACCGACTGGCGCGGCTTCAGCCCGGACTACAACTTCGTCGGCTTCGACAACTTCACGAAGATGTTCCAGGACGACATCTTCCTGAAGGCGTTGCGCAACGTCGCACTCCTCGCGGCCTTCGTGCCGCTGGTGACGCTGACGCTCGCCCTCGGGGTCGCCGTGGCCATCACCCTGGGCGGGCCCAGCAGGGGCCCCGTCCGCGGGATCCGGGGAGCGTCGTTCTACCGGATCATCTCGTTCTTCCCCTACGTCGTGCCGGCGATCATCGTCGGTCTGATCTGGGCGCAGATGTACGACCCGAACGCCGGCCTGCTCAACGGCGTCCTCACCGGCCTCGGCCTCGACCGGTTCGACACGTTCGCGTGGCTGGGCGAGAAGGCGACCGCGATGCCGTCCGTGATGTTCGTCATCATCTGGGGGCTCGTCGGGTTCTACGCGGTGCTCTTCATCGCCGCGATCAAGGGCGTTCCCGCCGAGCTGTACGAGGCGGCGAGGATCGACGGGGCCGGCCGGCTGCGCACCACGATCTCGATCACCTTGCCGGCGATCCGGGACAGCGTGCAGACGGCGTACATCTACCTGGGCATCGCCGCCCTCGACGCGTTCGTCTACGTTCAGGCGATGGTGCCGAACGGCGGCCCGGACAACTCGACCCTGACGATCAGCCAGCGTCTGTTCAACGTCGCTTTCGCCAAGCAGCAGTTCGGCTACGCCACCGCGATGGGCATCGTCCTCGCCGTCGTCACCCTGGTGTTCGCGGCGCTGGTGTTCCTCGTCAACCGCCTCACGGGCGGCGGCGAGGGCGAGAGCAAGAGGAAAGCACCTGGGTCCAGAGCTCGGCGTGCCGCAGCCAAGGGAGGTGCCCGGTGAGCGTCATCGCCGCCGACCGGAAGCCGGCCGGTGACCGGAAACCGGCGAGAGACCGGAATCTGACGCGCGTCGCCGCGAGCAGCGACCGCAGATTCGCGGCGATCTCGCACGCCATGCTGATCCTGTGGTCCGTGATCGTGATCGTGCCCATGCTGTGGGTGCTGGTGTCGTCGTTCAAATCGACCGGCGAGATCCTTTCGTCGCCGTTCTCGCTGCCGGATCAGTGGCGGATCGAGAACTACGCGAACGCGTGGACCGACGCGAACATCGGAAGGTACTTCCTGAATTCCGTGATCGTCGTGGTCTCGGCACTGATCCTGGTGATGCTGCTCGGCGCGATGTGCGCCTACGTTCTCGCCCGGTTCGAGTTCCCCGGCCGCCGGCTGATCTACTACGTGATGCTCGCCGGCCTGACTTTCCCGGTCTTCCTGGCGATCGTTCCGCTCTTCTTCCAGTTGCAGAACTTCGGGCTGCTGAACACGCGTCTCGGGCTGATCCTCACCTATGTCGCGTTCGCGCTGCCGTTCACGATGTTCTTCCTCTATTCGTTCTTCCGGTCGCTGCCGCACGACGTGTACGAGGCCGCGCTGATCGACGGTGCCGGGGACTGGCGGGCGTTCTTCCAGGTGATGCTGCCGATGGCCAGTCCGGGCATGGCGGCGGTGGCGATCTTCAACTTCCTGGGCCTGTGGAACCAGTTCCTGCTGCCGGTGGCGCTCAACACCGACCAGGACATGTGGGTCCTCACCCAGGGCATGGCCGCCTACGCGTCCTCGCAGGTCTACGACATCGACTACGGCGCGCTGTTCGCGGCGATCGTGATCACGGTGGTGCCCGTACTGATCGTGTACTGCGTCTTCCAGCGGCGGATCGCCGGTTCGGTGTCGCAGGGCACCTTCCGCTGAGCCCCACCGCCGCTCCACCCGTCGTACGCAGGGGCCCGGCCCCGGAGAGACAGCTCTCCGGGGCCGGGCCCCTGTGGTATACCGCCGGTAGTCGGCCGTGGACACGGCCTGGAACCGATTCCTCTCAAGGTCTTGACGTCACTGGGCGATTCAGCGGAGTTTGGAGTTCATAACTTGTACAAGGCCCGGTCGCCACAGGGTGACGCGGGCCAGGGATGAGGGTGAGAGTCAATGGAGACTCCGGGGTCGCAGTCGTCGCTGCACCGAGCCAACCTGGAGCGGGTCGTCCGAGCGGTACGTCTTGCGGGTTCGTTGACCCAGGCCGAGATCGCGAGGACGACGGGCCTGTCCGCGGCGACGGTCTCCAATATCGTTCGGGAGCTGAAGGACGGCGGCACGGTCGAGGTCACGCCCACCTCGGCGGGGGGCAGACGGGCCCGCAGCGTCTCCCTGAGCGGGGACGCCGGCATCGTCATCGGCGTGGACTTCGGGCACACGCACCTGCGTGTCGCGGTGGGGAACCTCGCCCACCAGGTGCTCGCCGAGGAGTCCGAGCCGCTGGACGTCGACGCCTCCGCGGCGCAGGGCCTGGACCGGGCGGAACAGCTGGTCAACCGGCTGATCGCGGCGACCGGCGTCGACCGTTCCAAGATCGCCGGCGTGGGCCTCGGCGTGCCAGGACCGATCGACGTGGAGTCCGGGACGCTGGGCTCGACCGCCATCCTGCCCGGCTGGGGCGGCACCCGGCCCGCCGAGGAGCTGCGGGGGCGGCTCGGCGTGCCGGTGCACGTGGACAACGACGCCAACCTCGGCGCCCTCGGCGAGCTGGTCTGGGGCAGCGGCCGGGGGGTGCGGGACCTGGCGTACATCAAGGTCGCCAGCGGCGTCGGCGCGGGCCTGGTGATCAACGGCAAGATCTACCGCGGACCCGGCGGCACGGCCGGCGAGATCGGGCACATTACGCTGGACGAAGCCGGTCCCGTCTGCCGCTGCGGAAACCGGGGCTGCCTGGAGACCTTCGCGTCCGCACGCTACGTGCTCCCGCTCCTCCAGCCGAGCCACGGCACCGAGCTGACGATGGAAGGCGTCGTGCGGCTGGCGAGGGACGGCGACCCGGGCTGCCGTCGGGTGATCGCCGACGTCGGCCGCCACATCGGCAGTGGAGTCGCCAACCTCTGCAACCTGCTCAACCCGAGCCGCGTCGTCCTCGGAGGCGATCTCGCCGAGGCCGGTGAGCTGGTGCTCGGCCCGATCCGGGAGTCCGTCGGCCGCTACGCGATCCCCAGTGCGGCGCGTCAACTCTCCGTCCTCCCCGGGGCACTCGGCGGGCGTGCGGAGGTGCTCGGAGCGCTCGCCCTCGCCCTCAGCGAGATGGGCGATTCGACGCTTTTGGACGGAACTGCGACCGGCGTTCTGCCGGCGGCCACTCCTGCCTTCACTTAGAGCACGGATGGCACCGTTGTCATCTCGTTAAGGATTTACTTCTTGACGTCGCACGTGCGGCCGAGTTGACTTCCAGCCACCTCGGCCGCAACGACGCGGCCTCGTCAGGGAGGTTTCTGAAGTGAACACGCGTATGCGTCGTGCCGCCGTTGCCGTTGCCGCCACCGCGATGGCGCTCTCGCTCGCCGCCTGCGGCAGCGCCGCCGAGTCCGACGAGAACAAGGACGCGGCGGACTCGTCCGCCAAGAAGGGCGACGACATCAAGGTCGGTCTGCTCCTGCCGGAGAACCAGAACGCGCGGTACGAGAAGTTCGACAAGCCCTTGATCGAGAAGAAGGTCAAGGAGCTCACGAACAACAAGGGCGAGGTCGTCTACGCCAACGCCAAGCAGGACCCCACGCTGCAGTCCCAGCAGGTCGACACGATGATCACCAACAAGGTCGACGTGCTCATCGTGGACGCCGTGGACTCCAAGGCCATCGCCGGCTCGATCAAGAAGGCCAAGGACCAGGGCATCCCGGTCGTCGCCTACGACCGCCTGGCCGAGGGCCCGATCGACGCCTACACCTCGTTCGACAACGTCACCGTCGGCAAGACGCAGGGCGAGGCGCTGCTGAAGGCGCTGGGCGACAAGGCCAAGGACGGCCAGATCGTCATGATGAACGGGTCCTCCACCGACCCGAACGCCGCCCAGTTCAAGGAGGGCGCCCACTCCGTCCTCGACGGCAAGGTGAACATCGGCCGCGAGTACGACACCAAGGAGTGGAAGCCGGAGAACGCCAACTCCAACATGCAGGCGGCCATCTCCGCCCTCGGCAAGGACAAGATCATCGGCGTCTACTCCGCCAACGACGGCATGGCGAGCGGTGTCATCACGGCACTGAAGCGCGCCGGCATCGCGAACATCCCGGTCACCGGCCAGGACGCCGAACTCGCGGGTGTGCAGCGCATCATCGCCGGTGAGCAGTACATGAGCGTCTACAAGTCCTACCCGCAGGAGGCCACGGTCGCGGGCGAGATGGCCGTCGCCCTCGCCAAGGGCGAGTCGCTCGACTCCATCGCCAAGGAGAAGTCCGACAGCGCCACGACCAAGGGCATCCCCACCGTCCTCATCCCGGTCGTCTCGCTGACCAAGGACAACATCAAGGAGACCGTCATCAAGGAGGGCTACTACACCCTCGACGAGATCTGCAGCGGCAACTACAAGGCCGCCTGCGACAAGATCGGCCTCAAGTAGGCAGCCCCGCCTCCCGTACCGCCTGAGCGCGGACGGGACCGGCTGCACGCAGCTTCCTCCGGCGCCCCGCACTCAACAGCCCCGCAAGCTACGCGGGGCGCCGGACGGAACACCCCCCCAAACTTCTGCACAACCTCCCGCCGGGTCAGGCGGCGAAGGAGATGGTTCACGTGTCCGCTACGCCCGTGCTGGCGTTGCGCGGGGTCTCCAAGCGATTCGGTGCCGTCCAGGCGCTCACCGACGTAGAGCTTGAGGTCCACGCCGGAGAAGTGGTCGCCCTGGTGGGCGACAACGGCGCCGGAAAGTCCACGCTGGTCAAGACGATCGCCGGCGTGCACCCCATCGATGAGGGCGCCATCGAGTGGGACGGCAAGGCCGTCTCGATCAACAAGCCGCACGACGCCCAGAACCTGGGCATCGCGACCGTCTACCAGGACCTCGCGCTGTGCGACAACATCGACGTCGTGGGAAACCTCTACCTGGGCCGCGAGATCATCAAGCGCGGTGTCCTGGACGAGGTCGAGATGGAGCGCCGCTCCCGCGAGCTGCTGGACACCCTGTCCATCCGCATCCCCAGCGTCCGCATCCCGATCGCCTCGCTCTCCGGCGGTCAGCGCCAGGTCGTGGCGATCGCCCGGTCCATGCTCGGCGAGCCCAAGCTGGTCATCCTCGACGAGCCCACCGCCGCCCTCGGCGTCGAGCAGACGGCGCAGGTCCTCGACCTCGTCGAGCGACTGCGCGAGCGCGGCCACGCCGTCATCCTCATCAGCCACAACATGGCCGATGTCAAGGCGGTCGCCGACAAGGTCGCCGTCCTGCGCCTCGGTCGCAACAACGGCGTCTTCGAGGTCAAGTCGACCTCGCAGGAAGAGATCATCTCCGCCATCACGGGCGCCACGGAGAACGCCGTGACCCGTCGTGCGGCGCGCACCAATGGGGAGATCAAGAAGTGAGCATCGACAAGACCTCCACCACCGCCGACGACCAGGCGGTGGAGAACCCCGACGCCGCCCCCGCCGCCGCCACCGTGGTCGACCCGCGGCTGCTGGTGCGCGAGCAGGGCTTCGCCGGCTACCTCGGCGAGTTCAAGCGGAAGATGAAGGCAGGCGACCTCGGGTCCATCCCGGTCGTCGTCGGTCTGCTGATCATCTGGGCCATCTTCACCAGCCTGAACTCCAACTTCCTCACCGCGGGCAACTTCTCCGACATGTCCGTCGCCATGGTCGGCACGGGCATGATCGCCGTCGGTATCGTCTTCGTCCTGCTGCTCGGCGAGATCGACCTGTCGGTCGGCTCGGTCAGCGGTGTCGCGGGCGCCACCTTCGCGGTGCTGAACATCACGCACGGGATGAACGAGGTGCTGGCCCTGGTGCTGGCCATCCTCACCGGCACCGTGGCCGGCGCCATCCACGGCTTCTTCTTCGCCCGCATCGGTGTGCCGGCCTTCGCCGTGACCCTGGCCGGACTGCTGTTCTGGCAGGGCTTCATGCTGCAGATACTCGGCAGCAACGGCACCATCAACCTGAACCCCGACGGCATCGTCGTCAAGCTGACCAGCTACTACTTCAGCGACGTGGCCGCCGCCTACGGCCTGGCGATCGTCGTGACCGCGGGGTACTTCCTCTCCGCCTTCTTCGACAACCGCCGCCGCGAGGCCGCGGGCGTGCCGTCCCGGCCGCTGAACGAGATCATCGTGCGCACGGTGCTGCTGGCCGCCCTGGCCTTCGCCGCGGCGATCGTCTTCAACCAGTACAAGGGCCTGCCGCTGGCCGTGGTGATCTTCCTGGCGTTCCTGCTGCTCACGGACTTCGTGCTGCGCCGCACGTCCTACGGCCGCAAGGTCTTCGCCCTCGGCGGCAGCGTCGAGGCGTCCCGCCGGGCCGGTATCAACGTCGAGCTGGTCCGGATCTCGGTCTTCGCGATCGCCGGCACCTTCGCCGCGATGGGCGGCCTCTTCGTCGCCTCGAAGATCGCCGCCGCCAACCAGGGCGCGGGCACCGGTGAGTTCCTGATGAACGTCATCGCCGCCGCCGTGATCGGCGGCACGTCCCTCTTCGGTGGCCGCGGCCGCACGTGGGACGCGCTGCTCGGTGTGATGGTCATCGTCTCGATCCAGTACGGCCTCGCCCTGGAGGGCGTCGGTTCGCCGGTCCAGTACATGATCACCGGTGGCGTCCTGCTGGCGACGGTCGTCATCGACGCGGTCACCCGCAAGACGCAGAAGACGGCCGGCCGCGCGTAGGCGCAAGCCACGCACGCCGCCCCGCACAGCGCCCGCCCGAGCTGAGCCCTCGGGCGGGCGCCGTGCTGTCCGCGCGCACCCGGGTCCGCCGCTGCCGCGGGGACGACGGCCGGCGGGACCGGTTCTCGCCGTCGGACGGGGAAGCCGTAGAAGGCACCGCCGATGGGTAAGGCCGAACGCGTGACGTACGACGCACCGCCCCGACACGTTCCGCCACGGCGGAACATTAGACTCGTCAAGCCCGGCAACAGCTCTACTGCAAGGAGGCACGGGTGCCGCTGCTGACCCGCATCACGGGACCGCGCGATCTGGACCGGCTCAGCCTGGAAGAGCTGGGCCGGCTGGCGAAGGAGATCCGCACCTTCCTCGTCGACGCAGTCTCCAAGACCGGCGGCCACCTCGGCCCCAACCTCGGCGTGGTGGAACTCACCCTCGCCCTGCACCGCGTCTTCGACTCGCCGAAGGACAAGGTGCTCTGGGACACCGGCCACCAGTCCTACGTGCACAAGCTGCTCACCGGACGTCAGGACTTCTCGAAGCTGAAGATGAAGGGCGGCCTGTCCGGCTACCCCTCGCAGGCCGAGTCCGAGCACGACGTCATCGAGAACAGCCACGCCTCCACCGTCCTCGGCTGGGCCGACGGCATCGCCAAGGCCAACCAGGTCCTCGACCGCGACGACCACGTCGTCGCCGTCATCGGCGACGGCGCGCTCACCGGCGGCATGGCCTGGGAGGCGCTGAACAACATCGCCGCCGCCAAAGACCGCCCCCTCGTCATCGTCGTCAACGACAACGAGCGCTCCTACGCCCCCACCATCGGCGGCCTCGCCAACCACCTGGCGACCCTGCGCACCACCGACGGCTACGAACGCTTCCTGGCCCGCACCAAGGAGGTCCTGGAGCGCACCCCGGTCGTCGGCCGCCCGCTCTACGACACCCTGCACGGCGCCAAGAAGGGCCTGAAGGACTTCATCGCCCCGCAGGGCATGTTCGAGGACCTCGGTCTGAAGTACGTCGGCCCGATCGACGGCCACGACCTCGAGGCGCTGGAGTCCGCGCTCACCCGCGCCAAGCGCTTCGGCGGCCCGGTCATCGTGCACTGCCTCACCGAGAAGGGCCGCGGCTACCAGCCCGCCCTGGCGGACGAGGCCGACCGCTTCCACGCCGTCGGCAAGATCCACCCCGACACCGGCCTGCCCATCTCCACCTCCGGCGCCGACTGGACGAGCGTCTTCGGCGAGGAGATGCTCAAGCTCGGCAAGGAGCGCGAGGACGTCGTCGCCATCACCGCGGCGATGCTCCAGCCGGTCGGTCTCGACAAGTTCGCCAAGGCCTTCCCCGACCGCGTCTACGACGTCGGCATCGCCGAGCAGCACGGCGCGGTCTCCGCGGCCGGCCTCGCCCACGGCGGGGTGCACCCGGTCTTCGCCGTGTACGCCACCTTCCTCAACCGCGCCTTCGACCAGGTGCTGATGGACGTGGCCCTGCACAAGTGCGGCGTGACGTTCGTGCTGGACCGCGCCGGTGTCACCGGCACCGACGGCGCCTCCCACAACGGCATGTGGGACATGTCGATCCTCCAGGTCGTCCCCGGCCTCAGGCTCGCCGCCCCGCGCGACGCCGACCAGGTCCGCGCCCAGCTGCGCGAGGCCGTCGAGGTGGACGACGCGCCGACCGTGGTCCGCTTCTCCAAGGGCGCCGTCGGCCCCGCCGTGCCGGCCGTCGGCCGCGTCGGCGGCATGGACGTGCTGCGCGCCCCGGGCACCGACACTCCGGACGTCCTCCTGGTCTCCGTCGGCGCCCTCGCGCCGATGTGCCTGGAGGTGGCGGACCTGCTGAACAAGCAGGGCATCTCCACCACCGTGGTCGACCCGCGCTGGGTCAAGCCCGTCGACGAGGCCATGGCCCCGCTCGCCGAGCGGCACCGCGTGGTCGTCACCGTCGAGGACAACTCGCGCGTCGGCGGCGTCGGCTCCGCCGTCGCCCAGGCCCTGCGCGACGCGGGTGTCGACGTACCGCTGCGCGACTTCGGCATCCCGCCGCGCTTCCTCGACCACGCCTCGCGCGCCGAGGTCCTGGCCGAGATCGGGCTCACCGCGCCGGACATCGCCCGCCAGGTCACCGGCCTGGTCGCCAAGCTCGACGGACGCTACGAGCGCTCCGAGGCGGACTCGGTGGAGGCCGCGCGCGACTGACGTACGGCCGGATGGGTCGGTAACTCCATTCCTTGAGGTGGTGAAACCGACCCATCCGCGTGAATCCGCTCACGCCGGGGCATGCGCAGTACGCCCCCCTCTCGATCATGTCGGGGACGACAAGCTCGGAGGCACCCGTGAGCAGCAGTATCTTCAGGACCAAAAAGATCGAGCAGTCCATCCGGGACACCGAGGAACCGGAGCACGCGCTCAAGAAGTCCTTGTCCGCACTGGATCTGACCGTCTTCGGCGTCGGTGTCATCATCGGCACCGGCATCTTCGTACTCACCGGAACGGTCGCCAAGAACAACGCCGGGCCGTCGGTGGCCCTGGCCTTCGTCGTCGCGGGAGTCGTCTGCGCGCTCGCCGCGCTCTGCTACGCGGAGTTCGCCTCCACGGTCCCCGTGGCCGGCTCCGCGTACACCTTCTCCTACGCCTCGCTCGGCGAACTGCCCGCCTGGATCATCGGCTGGGACCTGGTCCTGGAGTTCGCGCTGGGCACGGCGGTGGTGGCCGTCGGCTGGTCCGGCTACATCCGTTCGCTGCTGGACAACGCGGGCTGGCAGATGCCCGCGGCGCTCGGTGGCCGGGACGGCGCCGAGGGGTTCGGCTTCGACATCCTCGCCGCCTTCCTGGTGCTGGTGCTCACCGGCATCCTGGTCCTCGGCATGAAGCTGTCGGCACGGGTCACCTCGGTCGTCGTCGCCATCAAGGTGACCGTCGTCCTCATCGTGATCATCGCGGGTGCCTTCTTCGTCAAGGGCTCCAACTACGACCCCTTCGTCCCGAAGGCGCAGCCGGTGGAGGCGGGAGGGGGCCTGCACTCACCGCTGATCCAGCTGATGTTCGGCTGGGCGCCGGCCAACTTCGGTGTGATGGGCATCTTCACCGCGGCCTCGGTCGTCTTCTTCGCCTTCATCGGCTTCGACATCGTCGCCACGGCCGCCGAGGAGACCAAGAACCCCCAGCGCGACATGCCGCGCGGCATCCTCGGCTCCCTGTTCATCTGCACCGCGCTGTACGTCGCCGTGTCGATCGTCGTCACCGGCATGCAGCACTACAGCGAGCTGTCCATCGACGCCCCGCTCGCCGACGCCTTCAAGTCCACCGGGCATCCCTTCTTCGCCGGTGTCATCAGCTTCGGCGCCGCCGTCGGTCTGACCACGGTGTGCATGATCCTGCTGCTCGGCCAGACCCGGGTGTTCTTCGCGATGAGCCGCGACGGGCTGCTGCCGCGCTTCTTCTCGCACGTCCACCCGAAGTTCCGGACGCCGTACCGGCCGACCATCCTGCTCGGCGTGATCATCGCGATCGTCGCCGGCTTCACCAGCCTGAGCGAACTCGCCGAGCTGGTGAACATCGGCACGCTGTTCGCGTTCGTCATCGTCGCGCTCAGCGTGATCATCCTGCGCCGGACCCGCCCCGACCTGCCGCGTGCCTTCCGTACCCCGCTGGTGCCGCTGCTGCCGATCGTGTCGGTGGCCGCCTCGCTGTGGCTGATGCTGAACCTGCCCGCCGAGACATGGGTGCGGTTCGGCGTCTGGATGGCGATCGGTGTCGTCGTGTACTTCCTCTACGGCCGCAGCCACAGCCGCCTGGCCCACGGCGAGGAGGCGCCGGCCGGCAGTCCCTCGAAGCCGTCGGGCCAGGACACCCCGTAGCGACTGCCACCGCCACCGCCACCACGGCCGTCCGGCCCGCCCGCCACTGCCACCGGCGCCGTCAGGCCCGCCCCACGCCGCCACCGGCGCCGTCAGGCGGGCCGGACCGTTCGCGGCCCCGCCACCTCCGCCCCCAGCTCGGCCACCCGGCGGCGCAGCTCACGGTCCGCCGTCACCACCAGAACGGGGCGACCGCCGGCCCGCGCGACCAGCTCGACCATGTGATCGTCCCCACTGCCGGGCGCCGACTCCACTCGTACTCCGGGGACCGATTCCACGCCGCGGGCCGCGCCCTCGACCACCAGGACGAGCTCCACCGGGCCGGTACGCCCCGGCACCCCGTCCGCCGCCAGCCGGTCCCGCAGCCGCTCGGCGGCCCCGCGCCGGTCGTGCCACCATCCGTCGGGCACGGATCCGACGACGTTCGCGGCGTCGACGATCACGAGGAGGGGTTCGCTGTCGTCCATGGGGCCAGGGTCGCACGCACCCCCACCCGGCCGGAGCGCTCCCGTGCGCGGAGGCATAAAATGATCAGGTGAACGGCGAGTGGCTCATACGCGGCCGGGACGGCCGACTCAGCGTCTACCTGATGACCCGGGACGCTGTCCTGTGCCGTGCGGAGCAGGTGCCGGGCGGCCCCTGGGACGCACCGCGCAGGATCGGCGGCGACCAGCGACTGCACCCGGCCCCGGCCCCGGCGATCGGCCAGGGCGCCGACTCCTACGCGCACCTGGTCGCCTGGCGGCCCACGGCGCCGGGGGAGTCGGACCTGGTGCACTCCACCCACTTCCGGCCCCTGCTGGCCGCCCTGGACTGGAGCCCCTTCGGTCATCCGAACGGCAAGGGCGACCGCACCGGCAAGCCCGCCGTGGCCGTGGACCTTCAAGGCCGGGCGCACATCTTCGTGCGCAACGGCGGCGGCGGACTCAGCATGCGTGCCCAGAAGGAGAAGGGCGGCTGGGGCCCGTGGCGTGACTTCAAGGGCGCCGAACTCCAAGAGGCGCCCGTCGCGGTGGCGGGCAGGGACGGCCGAATGGAGGCGTACGCGGCCGGCTCCGGCGAGATCCTGCACTGGCGTCAGGAGGCGCCCGGCAGCGCGATCCGATTGGTGGAGACGGTGGCGGCGGAGGCCCGCCCGGGCACCTTGCGCGCCCTGGCCACCTCCGGCGAGAACACCACCCTGTTCTACACCGACGTGTCCGGCCACCTGTCCGCCTGGCGCCCAGGCACCGAGCCCGTCGCCCTGCTCCCCGCGGCCGGGCCCGGCCGGGTGGCGGCCGTCCGCTGCGATCTCGACGGCCACGACTGCACACTGCTGGCACAGTGCTCGTCTTCCGGCCGGGTCGCCTTCGCCGCCTACCCCAGCGAGCAGGAGTCGGCGGGTGCCTGGTGGACGGAGTCAGGGCCGCAGCTGCCCGCGGACGTCGAGGTCTCCATGACCCTGGACGCCGACAACCGGGTGGTCGCGGCGGTCCTGTCGCCCTCGACGGGACAGTTGCTGCTGACCCGTCGCAAGGACGAGCCGGGGCTGGCACTCACGGCGTGGCAGGCGGTCTGACAGAAGGCCCCCAGACCGCCCTCGGACCGGGAAGAGAGCACGGAGACACTTGGGGCCGGTGGAGGGTTGTGCGTCGACATGCGTGACAAGGGGCACCTGAATTAAGCGTGGTTAAAGCGTAAAGGCCCTGTTAATCTCCTCCCCTGTTCGATCTGGGGTGGCCACGTGCTGCCCGGAACCGGCTCAACCGGCCGGGGAACGACGGGGGTTGGGGGCTAAATCGTGAGCAGATCCTCCACGGTGGATCTTGTGGTCGTCGGACTCGGCTACGTAGGACTCCCCTTGGCCCGCTCGGCCGCGGCGGCGGGCCTGAAGGTCGTCGGACTCGACCGCAGCCGGAGTGTGGTCGACGGTCTGAACTCCGGCCGTTCGCACGTGGACGACATCTCGGACGTCGAGGTCCGCGCGATGCTCGATCAGGGGTTCGAGGCGGTCGACCGTGCGCGGGTGATCGCCGAAGCCGCCGCGGTCGTCGTCTGTGTACCCACCCCGCTCACCGAGCACGGCTCCCCGGACCTCGGCGCGGTGCACGCGGCGGTGGACGACATCTCCGCCCACCTGGTGCCCGGCACGCTCGTCGTCCTGGAGTCGACCACGTACCCCGGGACCACCGACGAGGTGGTGCGGCCACGCCTGGAGGCCGGCGGCCTGCGGGTCGGCAGGGACTTCCACCTGGCCTTCTCGCCCGAGCGCATCGACCCGGGCAACGCCTCCTTCGGCCTGGAGAACACGCCCAAGGTCGTCGGCGGCGTCACCGCCGACTGCACCAAGGCCGCCCGTGCCCTCTACGAGCGCTTCGTCACCCGCGTCGTGGAGGCGAAGGGTACGCGCGAGGCCGAGATGGCCAAGCTGCTGGAGAACACCTACCGGCACGTCAACATCGCGCTCGTCAACGAGATGTCGATGTTCTGCCGGGAGATCGGCGTCGACCTGTGGGACGCCATTCGCTGCGCCTCCACCAAGCCGTTCGGCTTCGCGCCTTTCTACCCCGGCCCCGGAGTCGGCGGGCACTGCATCCCGATCGACCCCAACTACCTGTCGTACAAGGTGCGTTCACTGGGCATCCCGTTCCGGTTCGTGGAGCTGGCCCAGGAGATCAACCAGCGCATGCCCGTGCACGTGGTCAACCGCGCGAGCGAACTGCTCAACGACGAGGGCAAGGCCGTCCGCGGCTCCCGCGTCCTGCTGCTCGGCGTCACCTACAAGGCGGACATCTCCGACCAGCGGGAGAGCCCGGCCCTGGCCGTGGCCGAGAACCTGCGCGCCCGTGGCGCCGAACTGGTGTACTTCGACCCCCGGGTCGAGGACTGGACCGTCGCTGGTACGCCGGTCGAGCGCGCGCGGGACTACCTGGCCGCCGCCGAGAGCGCCGACCTCACCATCCTGCTCCAGCCCCACCGGGAGATCGACCTCGGCCTGCTCGCCGACCGGGCGCGGACGCTCTTCGACACACGGGGCAGGTCCGTCGATCACCCCCGGGTGGTCAAGCTGTGACGTCCGGGGACACCTACATACCCGGAGCGGTCGACTCCGGCCGGCGCCGGGCCCACCGCAAACGGCGGCAGCTGAAGGTCTCGTACCTCTTCTTCCTGGTGATCGCCGCGGCGATCGCCACCCGTCTGGACTCGGACTCGCTGCACCTGTACTCGATCGGCGCCATGGGGCTCCTGTCGCTGAAGATGTTCGGCGCACTGTTCTACCGGCCCGCCAAGGCGGGCCGGGAGGAGCTGGAGTACCTGGAGCGGTCCTGGGTCACCGCGGTCATCCCGATCTACAACGAGGACCCCGTGATGTTCGAGCAGGGCATGCGCAGCCTGCTCGCGCAGAGCCGCCTGCCCAACGAGATCCACATCGTCGACGACGCCAGCGCCGACGACTCCGGCATCCGGATGGCCAGGCGGATGCGCCGCGAGTTCGAGGCGCTGGGCGTGAAGTACACGGTCAGCGTGCAGCCCGAGAACAAGGGCAAGCGCGAGGCGCTCGCGCTCGGTTTCCAGGCGGCGCCGTACTCGGACATCTTCCTGTGCGTCGACTCCGACACCGTGCTCTCCCGCGACACCGTCCGCGAGCTGCTGCTGCCGATGGCCGACGAGAGGATCATGGCCTCCACCGGCATGGTGCTGGCGCTCAACCACGACAGCAACGTCTTCACCCGCCTCCAGGACCTGCGCTACGGCAACTCCTTCCTGTTCGAGCGGGCCGCCTACTCGCGGCTGAAGTCCGTCCTGTGCTGCTGCGGCGCCCTGTCCGCCTATCGCGGTTCCCTGGTGCGCAAGTACCTGCCGGACTTCCTCAACCAGCAGTTCCTGGGCAAGCCCGCCGTCTTCGGTGACGACCGCCGGATGACCAACTACTGCCTCACGGAGGGGCAGGTCGTCTTCCAGGAGACCGCCGTCGGCTACACGGCCGTCCCCGAGAAGCTGCCGCACTTCCTGCGCCAGCAGGTCCGCTGGAACAAGTCGTTCTTCCGCGAGTCCCTCTGGGCCTTCCGGCACCAGAAGAAGTACCGCCCGGCCTTCTGGCTGACCTGCATGGAACTCGGGCTGTGGCTGGTCTTCGGTACGGCGATGTTCTACTCGATGGTCATCCTGCCGATCACGGACCCGCCCCGGTTCCTCGACCACATCGGGGACTACGCGCTCTTCATGGTCCTCATGGGATACCTCCGCAACGTCCGCTACCTCGACTTCCCGCGCCGGGGCATGGGCTTCGTCAAGCGGTTCGGCATGTTCCTGCTCGCCCCGCTGTACGGCCTGATCCAGCTGTTCCTGCTGACCCCGCTGCGGTTCTACGCCCTGGTCACCCTGCACAAGGGGAGCTGGGGCACCCGGCAGGGCGGTGTCGAGGTGTCCGTGGCCGGCGACCACGAGGCCGACGTGACGGAGATCTTCGAGGAGGAGGACCCGTACTCCGACAAGAAGGTCACCGAGACGCTTCAGCTGATGCGCCTGGAGGGCGCGGCCCTGGCTCGCACGGCCCCCCGGGCCCCCCGCGTCCCCACCCAGCCGCAGCCGCTGCCCGGCTATGACGAACAGCAGCATCAGGCGGTCCCGCAACAGCAGGTCAGCTGGGGGACCCCCGCGCCCGCTCCGGCGGGCCGGCACCAGTGGCAGGGCGGGTACCAGGAGCCGTACCGGCAGCAGCCGCAGCCCGGTCACGGCCAGGGCGGCTACCCCGACCCCTCCTGGCAGCAGGGCCAGGGCCAGGGCCAGGGCCACGGGCACGGCAACGGGCAGGGACACGGCGACGGTGGCTGGTAGCCGGCACGGCACGGTGAACGCATGATCGGGACGGGACTCCGGCTCACTCGCGAACCGTGTCGAAGTAGTTCATGCCGTTGCCGGTGAAGCCCTCGACCTGGGCTTGGACCTCCTTCGCCGTCAGGGTGTCGTTCGCGTTGTAGTAGAGCCAGTCCACCTTCATGTCCCAGGCGCGGTCGCCCTTGAACGGCAGGTCGACGAACCAGTGGTTGAAGTTGACCGACATGTCCGCGCGCGGGACGTACTTGCCGTCGCTGACGAAGAGCTTCTCGCCGTCCAGCCAGTAGGCGACGACGCCGTCCTTCACCCTGATCATCACGGTGTGCCAGTCGGCGAGGCTCTTGTTCGTGGTGGTGTAGACGCGGTCGTTGCTCTTGTGGTCGAACCAGGTCACGGTGTCGAGCTTGGGTCCGGCCCGGCCCCAGCCGCCGTTGGGCATGTACTCGTTGTCCAGCTCGCTGTACTCCGAGCCCTCGCCGCCGATGGTGTAGAAGGTCTGGTTGACGTGGTCGCCCTCGTCACCGGTGGCCGGCTCGTCACTGAAGTGGATACGGGCCGCGTAGGTCCCCTCGCGGAACTTGCTCGCGGCCGTGCCCAGGCTGGACTGCCTGGTGCCCGCCTCGGTGCCGTCGGTGCTGGCGCGCAGACGCAGCACCTGCCCGCTCCCGAGGGCCTCCTCGTCGGTGGGGAAGGCGACGTTCTCGGCCGACCAGGTGTTCTCGATGCCGGGGCCGCCCTTGCTGGTGCGGACCAGCCAGCCGTGTTTGAAGAGCGCCGGGTCCTTGTGGCCGAGGTAGTCGAAGGTGTCGAACAGGACGCCTTCGGGGGCGGCCGGCAACGGGTCGGCGGCGGCCGTCCGCGCCTCCTTCCCGTCGTCGTCCGGCTTCGTGCCGTCCGGCTCCTCGCCCCAGGCCAGCACGCCCCGCCTGTACGCGGTGACCCGCTTCGCCTCCTTGTAGCTGGTCATCTCCGCGTCGAAGGAACGGTCGTCGGACTGCTCCAGCTCCTTGTGGTCGGTGCGGAAGAGCTGGAGGTCGATGCCCTTGCTGTTGGCGCCCGGCGCCAGTTCGCCGGCCCCGGGCGAGAACCGGACCTCCAGGTAGCGGTCGGCGGTGTCGGTCGGCTCGGCCGGCTCGACGATCCGCCCGGCGAGGTGGGAGCAGCCGAAGACGGCGTTGACGCAGTTGAACGCGTAGGAGGCGCCGTCGTCGGCGGTGAAGTGGTACCGGAGCGTGACCTCGCTCAACGGCAGTGGTTTCCCGGTCTTGTTGAAGACCTCCAGCGACGGCTTGGCCACCGCGGAGGTGGCCGGTGTGCCGGTCCGGTAGCGCACGAGCAGTTCGGGCGGGTCCGGGTCCGCCTTCTTCCAGACGGGATAGAGGGCCGTGGCGCCCGCGGCGAGGACGACGGCGAACAACAGCAGCCGGACCTTGGGCCACACCCGGCGTCGGGGCGGGCGGCGGCGGGTGGACGCCACGGGGATCTCCTCAACAGGCCGACCGCACGCTCTCGTGGCCGCGTGTGGTGTCCAGGCGGGAGAGCCGCGTACACAAGTAGTCAGATCGTGTGGAGATCCTAGCGGTGCGTGTGTGGCGGAAGGGGGTGGACCGCACGGATCGTTACCGTGCGGTCCACCCCCTTCGCCGGGATGCCCGGTTACGCCGGAACGCTCGCCACCCCGGGCTCCAGGAACCGCTTCCCGTTCACCCGCTCGGCGACGCCCTCACGGTCCAGGTACGGCGTGATGCCGCCCAGGTGGAAGGGCCAGCCGGCGCCGGTGATCAGGCAGAGGTCGATGTCCTGGGCCTCGGCGACGACGCCCTCGTCGAGCATGAGGCCGATCTCCTGGGCCACCGCGTCCAGGACGCGGTCGCGGACCTGCTCCTCGGTGAGGACGGTGTCGCCCTGCTTGAGCAGCGCGGCGACCTCCGGGTCCAGCTCGGGCTTGCCGCTGTCGTAGACGTAGAAGCCGCGCTTGCCCGCCTCGACGACCGCCTTGAGGTTCGGGGAGACGGTGAAGCGCTCCGGGAAGGCCCGGTTGAGGGTCTCCGAGACGTGCAGGCCGATCGCCGGGCCGACCAGCTCGAGGAGGACCAGCGGGGACATCGGCAGACCGAGCGGCTCGACCGCCTTCTCCGCCACGTCCACCGGCGTGCCCTCGTCGATGACGTTCTGGATCTCGCCCATGAAGCGGGTCAGGATGCGGTTCACGACGAACGCAGGGGCGTCCTTCACGAGGACCGCGGTCTTCTTCAGCTTCTTCGCGACGCCGAACGCCGTGGCCAGCGAGGCCTCGTCGGTCTGCTCGCCACGGACGATCTCCAGCAGCGGGAGGATCGCGACCGGGTTGAAGAAGTGGAAGCCGACGACCCGCTCGGGGTGCTTCAGCTTCGACGCCATCTCCGAGACGGAGAGCGAGGAGGTGTTGGTGGCGAGGATCGCGTGCGCGGGCGCCACCGCCTCGACCTCCGCGAACACCTTCTGCTTGACGCCCATCTCCTCGAACACGGCCTCGATGACGAAGTCCGCGTCCGCGAAGCCCTCGGCCTTGTCCAGGACACCGGAGACCAGGGCCTTCAGGCGGTTGGCCTTGTCCTGGTCGATCCGGCCCTTGCCGAGCAGCTTGTCGATCTCGGCGTGGACGTAGCCCACACCCTTGTCGACGCGCTCCTGGTCGATGTCGGTCAGCACGACCGGCACCTCCAGGCGGCGCAGGAAGAGCAGGGCCAGCTGCGACGCCATCAGGCCGGCGCCGACGACGCCTACCTTGGTGACCGGGCGGGCCAGCGCCTTGTCCGGGGCGCCGGCGGGGCGCTTGCCGCGCTTCTGCACCAGGTTGAAGGCGTAGATGCCGGAGCGCAGTTCGCCGCCCATGATCAGGTCGGCGAGCGCCTGGTCCTCGGCGTCGTAACCCTGCTGGAGGTCGCCGTTCTTGGCGGCGGCGATGATGTCCAGGGCGCGGTAGGCGGCCGGGGCGGCGCCGTGCACCTTGGAGTCGGCGATGAAGCGGCCCTTGGCGACGGCCTGGTCCCAGGCCTCGCCCCGGTCGATCGCCGGACGCTCGACGGCGATCTCGCCCTTGAGGACGGACGCCGTCCAGATCAGCGACTGCTCCAGGAAGTCCGCGCCCTCGAAGATCGCGTCCGCGATGCCGAGTTCGTAGACCTGCGCGCCCTTGAGCTGCTTGTTCTGGTTCAGGCTGTTCTCGATGATCACCGAGACGGCCTTGTCGGCGCCGATCAGGTTCGGCAGCAGCGTGCAGCCGCCCCAGCCGGGGACCAGGCCGAGGAAGACCTCGGGGAGGGAGAAGGCCGGGAGGGCCGCGGACACGGTGCGGTACGCGCAGTGCAGGCCGATCTCCACGCCGCCGCCCATGGCCGCGCCGTTGTAGTACGCGAAGGTCGGCACGGCCAGCTTCGACAGCCGCTTGAAGACGTCGTGGCCGCCCTTGCCGATGGCCAGCGCGTCCTCGTGCCGCTTGAGCAGCTCGACGCCCTTGAGGTCGGCGCCGACCGCGAAGATGAACGGCTTGCCGGTGACGCCGACGCCGACGATGTCGCCGTCCGCGGCCTCCTTCTCGACCCGGTCGATCGCGGCGTCGATGTTCGCCAGCGACTGCGGGCCCAGCGTGGTCGGCTTGGTGTGGTCCAGGCCGTTGTCCAGGGTGATCAGGGCGAAGCGTCCCGCGCCCAGGGGCAGGTCGAAGTGGCGCACGTGGGCGCTGGTGACGACCTCGCCGGGGAACAGCTCGGCCGCACCCTTCAGAAGCTCTGCGGTGGTGCTCACTTGTCCCCCTCGAAGTGCGGGTTCTCCCAGACGACCGTCGCGCCCATGCCGAAGCCGACGCACATGGTGGTCAGGCCGTAGCGGACGTGCGGCTGCTCCTCGAACTGGCGGGCCAGCTGCGTCATCAGGCGGACGCCCGAGGAGGCCAGCGGGTGGCCGAAGGCGATGGCGCCGCCGTACTGGTTGACGCGCGCGTCGTCGTCGGCGATGCCGTAGTGCTCCAGGAAGGCGAGGACCTGGACGGCGAAGGCCTCGTTGATCTCGAACAGACCGATGTCGTCGATGGACAGGCCGGCCTGGGCCAGGGCCTTCTCCGTCGCCGGGATCGGGCCGTAGCCCATGACCTCCGGCTCGACACCCGCGAAGGAGTACGAGACGAGGCGCATCTTGACCGGCAGACCGTTCTCGCGGGCGAAGTCCTCGCTCGCGATGAGTGAGGCGGTCGCGCCGTCGTTCAGACCGGCCGCGTTGCCCGCGGTGACCCGGCCGTGCACACGGAACGGCGTCTTCAGGCCCGCCAGGTTCTCCAGCGTGGTGCCCGGACGCATCGGCTCGTCGGCGGTGACCAGGCCCCAGCCGGTCTCACCGGCCTCCTCGTTGGTGCGGCGCACCGAGACCGGCACCAGGTCGGCCTGGATCTTGCCGTCGGCGTACGCCTTGGCGGCCTTCTCCTGCGAGCGCACCGCGTACTCGTCGGCGCGCCGCTTGGTGATGCTCGGGTAGCGGTCGTGCAGGTTCTCCGCGGTCATGCCCATGAACAGGGCGGACTCGTCGACCAGCTTCTCGCTGACGAACCGCGGGTTCGGGTCCACGCCCTCGCCCATCGGGTGGCGGCCCATGTGCTCGACACCACCGGCGACGGCGACGTCGTACGCGCCGAAGGCGACGGAGCCGGCCACCGAGGTGACGGCGGTCAGGGCGCCCGCGCACATGCGGTCGATCGAGTAGCCCGGGACCGAGGTGGGCAGGCCCGCCAGGATGCCGGCGGTGCGGCCGATGGTCAGGCCCTGGTCACCGATCTGCGTGGTCGCGGCGACGGCGACCTCGTCGATCTTCTTGGGGTCGAGACCGGGATTGCGGCGCAGCAGTTCCCGGATCGCCTTCACGACCAGGTCGTCGGCGCGGGTCTCGTGGTAGACGCCCTTCGGGCCCGCCTTGCCGAACGGGGTGCGGACGCCGTCTACGAAGACGACGTCCCTGACGGTACGAGGCACGATGGCTCTCCTCCAGGGTGCGGGATGGCACTGCTGCGGCGCGCAGGTGCTGAGCGCGCGCTCAGGCCCATGCTACTTATGAGTAACGTAGCTGCCCAGTCCCCCCGGCCCAAGCGGCGAACGTCACACCGTCGGATCGGCGCCCACCCTGGATCTTGGCCGGAACTCGCCGCCGCTCCTCCTACGACACGCTCTGAGTCAGCGCCGTCACCAGTCCCGGCGTCACCTGCTCCACCTGCCAGGGCCGGGCCCCGTGTCCGGCGAGGGCCGCGGCCACGGACTCCGCGTCGACCGGCGCCGGCGGCTCCCAGCAGACCCTGCGCACCGTGTCCGGCGTGATCAGGTTCTCCTGCGGCATGTTCAGCCGCTCGGCGAGCGCCGTCACCGCCGCCCGTGCCGCGGACAGCCGGGCCGCGGCGGCCGGGTCCTTGTCGGCCCAGGCCCGGGGTGGCGGGGGACCGGTCACCGGCTGACCGGGCTGGGGCAGCTGCGACTCGGACAGGTCCCTGGCCCGGTCCACCGCCACCTGCCACTGCTCCACCTGCCGGCGGTTCACGCGTCCGAAGCCGTTCAGCGCGGCCAGCGCGTGCGCGTTGACCGGCAGCGCGAGCGCCGCCTCGACGATGGCCGCGTCCCCGAGCACCTTGCCGGGGGAGACGTCCCGGCGCTGCGCGATGCGGTCCCGGGCCTGCCACAGCTCCCGTACGACGGCGAGCTGACGGCGCCGGCGCACCTTGTGCATGCCGGACGTGCGGCGCCACGGGTCCTTGCGGGGCTCGGGCGGCGGGGCGGAGGCGATCGCGTCGAACTCCTGCCGGGCCCACTCCAGCTTGCCCTGCCGGTCCAGCTCCTTCTCCAGCGCGTCACGCAGGTCGACGAGGAGCTCGACGTCGAGCGCGGCGTAGCGCAGCCACGGCTCGGGCAGCGGGCGCGTGGACCAGTCGACGGCCGAGTGGCCCTTCTCCAGGACGAAGCCCAGGACGTTCTCCACCATCGCGCCGAGGCCGACCCTCGGGAACCCGGCGAGCCGCCCGGCCAGTTCGGTGTCGAAGATGCGGGTGGGCACCAGCCCTATTTCGCGCAGGCACGGCAGGTCCTGGGTGGCCGCGTGCAGCACCCATTCCACGTCGGAGATCGCCGCGCCCAGCCCGGACAGGTCGGGACAGGCCACCGGGTCGATCAGCGCGCTGCCCGCGCCCTCGCGGCGCAGTTGCACCAGATACGCGCGCTGGCCGTACCGGTAGCCGGAGGCGCGTTCGGCGTCGACGGCCACGGGGCCGTGGCCGGCCGCGAAGGCGGCGGTCACCTCGGCGAGGGCGTCCGCGTCGGCGATCACCCGCGGAATGCCCTCGCGTGGTTCGAGCAAGGGGGTCGGCGCCTGACTCGCAGAAGATCCGGCGTCGTCCGGAGGGGCGCCTCCGGTGGTTCGCAGTGGACGGTCTGCTGCGGTTTCGTGGGCGTCGGTCACCTGTCAAGGGTATCGGTGGATCGACGGCGCCCGCCGACGGAACGTTCCGTCGGCGGGCGCCGGGGGGTCGTAAACCAGTCAGGTCAGTGAAAGACCGGCTTCACCGGGGGGTCGGGAGAGAGAGAAGGCGGGGCGGGGAAGTGGAGTGGGGGCGGGGAAGGTGGGGAGCGGTCGGGGTCGGGGGCGGTCAGTGGATGATCCCCGTGCGCAGGGCCACGGCGACCATGCCGGCGCGGTCGCCGGTGCCGAGCTTGCGGGCGATGCGGGCCAGGTGGCTCTTGACGGTCAGGGCGGACAGGCCCATCGAGACGCCGATCGCCTTGTTCGACTGGCCCTCCGCGACCAGTCGCAGTACCTCCACCTCGCGGCCGGAGAGCTCGCGATAGCCGCCCGGGTGGCTCGGGGCACCCGGGGGGCGGCGGTGCAGGCGGGCGGCGGCGGCGCCGATGGGGGCGGCGCCCGGCCGGGTGGGGAGCCCGACGTTGGTACGGGTGCCGGTGACGACGTAGCCCTTGACACCGCCGGCGAGTGCGTTGCGTACGGCGCCGATGTCGTCGGCGGCGGACAGGGCGAGGCCGTTGGGCCAGCCCGCGGCGCGGGTCTCCGACAGCAGGGTCAGGCCGGAGCCGTCGGGGAGATGGACGTCTGCGACACAGATGTCGCGGGGGTTGCCGATGCGGGGACGAGCCTCCGCGACGGACGAGGCCTCGATGACATCGCGCACACCGAGCGCCCACAGGTGGCGGGTGACGGTGGAACGGACGCGCGGGTCGGCCACGACCACCATGGCGGTCGGCTTGTTCGGGCGGTAGGCGACCAGGCTTGCAGGCTGCTCGAGGAGAACGGACACCAGGCCTCCTGGGGTGCGGGACGGGGCCGGCTCTTGGGGTTGAAGCCGGGACGAACCGTGCTTTCAAGGTCACAGTCGTCTTCGGCACCGAACCCGTCCGCCTTTAGAGAATGATCACGATCTGGTGAGTAACAATCCGAGCAATTCGGACACGCGGTCGATCATTCGAAGACCGAACGGTTCCACACTTTGTCGATACGGGGTCGAAAGTGGCCGTATCGACAAAGTGACGGAACGTTTCCCGGGCCGCACCGGGCCCGGGTGCGGAGGATGGGGACGGGGGGTCGGGGGGAGGGGAGACGGTCTAGCGCGACTGCGGGCCGCGTCGCTGCGGCAGCGTGACGATCGACGCGTCACCCGGCGCGGCCGGCGGCAGTCCCGCGACCTGAGCCAGCAGATCGCACCACGAGGCGAGGTGCGTCGCCGTGTCCGGGACGCCGCCCAGGCCCTCCCGAGGCGTCCAGGACGCCCGGATCTCGATCTGCGAGGCGGACGGTCGTTCCGACAGGCCCCCGAAGTAGTGGGAGCTCGCGCGCGTGACCGTGCCACTGGGCTCCCCGTAGGCCAGCCCGCGCGCCTGCAGCGCGCCGGTGAGCCAGGACCAGCACACGTCGGGCAGCAGCGGATCGGCGGCCATCTCCGGCTCCAGCTCGGCACGCACCAGCGTCACCAGCCGGAAGGTGCCCCGCCAGGCGTCGTGCCCGGCCGGGTCGTGCAGCAGCACGAGCCGCCCGTCCGCCAGGTCGTCGTCGCCGTCGACGACCGCGGCCTCCAGCGCGTACGCGTACGGGGCGAGCCGCTTGGGCGGGGGCACCGCCTCCACCTCGATCTGCGGCCGCAGCCGCGCGGCCCTGAGCGCCTCGACGGCCGCCGCGAAGACCGGCGGTGCCGTACTCCCCGTATGCCGGGCGTCCCCCTCGGTACCCTTCGGTTCGTCCATTCCGCCAGCGCCGTCCGACAGTCGTCCCTGAGCCGCAGCCATGCGGGGAAGATTAAGGGGAACGGCGCCCCGGTGCAGGGAGGGACACCCGCGTGCGGGCGCGATGTCCGGATCACGTGGTGTCACGCGGCCTCGCGTGAGCGCCCCCACACCCCCCGCGCGCGGCCGCACCCCGTGTTCGGGCGCCGTCGCGGCGACATGCGAGACTTGCCGGTGTGAGTGCCAACCAGAGCCCCGCGGGCAAGCAGCCGACCGCCACGTACGACTCCGCGTTCCTCAGGGCGTGCAGGCGTGAGCCGGTGCCGCACACCCCCGTGTGGTTCATGCGGCAGGCCGGACGCTCGCTGCCGGAGTACCTCAAGGTGCGCGAGGGCATCCCGATGCTCGAGTCCTGCATGCGGCCCGAACTGGTCGCCGAGATCACCCTCCAGCCGGTGCGCCGGCACGGCGTGGACGCGGCGATCTACTTCAGCGACATCGTGGTCCCGCTCAAGGCCATCGGCATCGACCTCGACATCAAGCCGGGCGTCGGCCCGGTCGTCGAGAACCCGATCCGCACCCGGGCGGACCTGGCGCGGCTGCGCGATCTCACCCCCGAGGACGTCTCCTACGTCACCGAGGCGTACGGCCTGCTCACCCGTGAGCTCGGCGCCACCCCGCTGATCGGCTTCGCGGGCGCGCCGTTCACGCTCGCGAGCTACCTCGTGGAGGGCGGCCCGTCCCGCAACCACGAGCACACCAAGGCGCTCATGTACGGCGACCCGCAGCTGTGGGCCGACCTCCTGGACCGGCTCGCCGACATCACGGCCGCCTTCCTCAAGGTGCAGATCGAGGCGGGCGCGAGCGCGGTCCAGCTCTTCGACTCCTGGGTCGGCGCACTCTCGCCCGCGGACTACCGCCGCTCGGTGATGCCCGCCTCGAGCAAGGTCTTCGAGGCCATCGCCGGGTACGGGGTGCCGCGCATCCACTTCGGCGTCGGCACCGGCGAACTCCTCGGCCTCATGGGCGAGGCCGGCGCGGACGTCGTCGGCGTCGACTGGCGCGTCCCGATGGACGAGGCCGCCCGCCGAGTCGGCCCCGGCAAGGCGCTCCAGGGCAACCTGGACCCCGCCGTCCTCTTCTCCAGCCGGCAGGCGGTCGAGACCAGGACCCGCGAGATCCTGGACGCCGCGGCGGACCTGGAGGGCCACGTCTTCAACCTCGGCCACGGCGTCCTGCCCACCACCGACCCGGACGCGCTGACCCGTCTCGTCGAGTACGTCCACACGCGGACCGCGCGCTGAGCCGCCTTCGGGACTCGACGGGATACGGCCGCCGTCGCCGACCGCGAAGGCGAGCGGCGCGACGGTGACCGTCGGCGACCTCCTGGACCGGGAGCCTGCCCACCGCGCTCACCGGCCCGGCCGCGCCCTCCGCCCGAACACCGGCCCGCGCGGCTCCGGCGGGGGCGGGGTGCCGCGCCGCAGGGGCCAGGCGAGCAGCATGCCGACCGCGAACCCGGCCACGTGGGCCACGTAGGCGACGGTGCCGGCCTCGGAGACACCCCGGCCGGCGGAGTAGAACGCCTGGAGGACGAACCACAGGCCCAGGACGATCCAGGCGGGCAGCCGCAGCGGCAGGAAGAACAGGAAGGGCACGAGGACCCACACGCGGGCTTTCGGATACAGCGTCAGATACGCGCCGAGGACGCCGGCGATCGCTCCCGAGGCACCGATCAGGGGAGTGGTGGAGGAGGAGTCCGTCAGCGCGAACCCGTACGCGGACGCGTAGCCGCAGACACCGTAGAACAGCAGGTAGCGCAGGTGGCCCAGGCGGTCCTCGACGTTGTTGCCGAAGATCCAGAGGAAGAGCGTGTTGCCCAGCAGGTGCAGCCAGCCGCCGTGCAGGAACATCGCCGTCAGCACGCTCAGTTCCGCGGACTTGTCGTAGTCCGGCGGGCCGACCACGCAGCCCGGCCCCCGCGGGCCGACCCCGGTCTCACCGGTCGGCACCAGGCGGGGCATCCGGTGCTGGAGCAACTCCTGCGGCACCGCCGCGTACCGGTCCAGGAAGGCCTGGAGATGACACGTCTGGGCGAGACCGCCCTCGCCCGTGGCGGAACCCGTCATACCGGGGGTGAACAGGAAGACCAGGACGTTCGCCAGGATCAGGGCGTACGTCACCCAGGGGGTGCGACGGGCGGGGTTCACGTCATGGACGGGGATGACCACGGGACACTACTGCCCGTCCGACACACGGTGAACCGGTAGGTCCCCTGAACGCGGGCGCCCGGGTGCGCGTATCTCCTCTCAACCGCCCGCGGTCCGGGGAAGGCGGGGCGCGGGGACGACGTGAGGATCAGGCGATGAACGAACGGGTCACACCGGCTTTGGCGATGCACGCCCTGCCCGACGGCGAGGCCGAGGTCGCCCTCGTGCTGCGCCTGCCGTGGGAGGACGTCGCCCGGCTCGGTCAGGAGGCCGGGCGGCTGGCCGCGCGGACGCAGCGGCCGGTGACGCTGGACGAGGCGGTGAGCCACCGGCTGCGTTCCACACACGCCGCGGCACACGCCAGGCCGGCCGGTGAGCAGCCGCCCGCGGTGAGCGGCCCGGCACCGGTGAGCGGCCCGGCACCGGTGACGGCCCAGCCGCCGGTGACCACCCCGGCGCCGGTGACCACCCCGGCGTCGGTGTCGTCCCTGCCGTCGCGGCCCCCGGCCGAACAGGCACGGCAGGCCATCGACCGGATCAACGGGAGGGCCTAGGGCCACTCCCTAGGGCCGCGCCGTCAGGCCTGCCGCTCCACCGCCCTCGCCGCCTTGCGCGCGGCGACCAGTACGGGGTCCCACACCGGTGAGAACGGCGGCGCGTAACCGAGGTCCAGGGCCGTCATCCGCTCCACCGTCATCCCGGCCGTGAGGGCCACCGCGGCGATGTCGACCCGCTTGCCCGCGCCCTCGCGGCCCACGATCTGGACGCCGAGCAGCCGTCCGGTGCGCCGCTCGGCGAGCATCTTCACCGTCATGGGGGAGGCGCCCGGATAGTAGCCGGCGCGGCTGGTGGACTCGATGGTGACCGTCACGAACCGCAGCCCCGCCCGCAGCGCGTCCTTCTCGCGCAGTCCGGTCCGCGCGATCTCCAGGTCGCAGACCTTGCTGACCGCCGTGCCGACCACGCCCGGGAAGGTGGCGTAGCCGCCGCCCGCGTTGGTGCCGATGACCTGGCCGTGCTTGTTGGCGTGGGTGCCGAGCGGGATGTGCCGCTGCTGCCCGGAGACCAGGTCGAGCACCTCCACGCAGTCGCCGCCGGCCCAGATGTTCTCGTGCCCGCGCACCCGCATGGCCAGGTCGGTCAGCAGCCCGCCGTGGGCGCCGACCGGCAGACCGGCGGCCTTCGCGAGCGCGGTCTCGGGGCGTACGCCGATGCCGAGCACCACCACGTCCGCCGGGAACTCGGCGTCCTCGGTGGCCACCGCCCGCACCCGGCCGTCGTCCCCCGTCAGCACCTTGGTGACCTCGGCGCCGTTCACCATGGTGATGCCGAGACCCTCCATCGCCTCGTGCACCATGCGGCCCATGTCCGGGTCGAGGGTGGACATCGGCTCCCGGCCGCGGTTGACGACCGTCACCTCGTAGCCGCGGTTGATGAGCGCCTCGGCCATCTCCACGCCGATGTACCCGGCGCCGACGACGACCGCGCGGCGGCCACGCGTGCGTGCCAGCGTGTCGAGCAGCGCCTGCCCGTCGTCCAGGGTCTGCACCCCGTGCACGCCGGGCGCGTCGACACCCGGCAGCTCCGGACGGATCGGGCGGGCGCCGGTCCCGATCACGAGCTTGTCGTACGACGTCCAGGACTCCGCCCCGGAATCGACGTCACGCGCGCGTACCCGCCCACCGGAGACGTCGATCTCCGTGACCTCGGTGCGCATCCGCAGGTCGATGTCGCGCGCGCGGTGCTCCTCGGGCGTCCGGGCGACCAGCTGGTCCCGGTCACCGACGTCACCACCGACCCAGTACGGGATGCCGCACGCCGAGAACGAGCTGAAGTGGCCGCGTTCGAACGCCACGATCTCCAGCTCGTCCGGGCCCTTCAGCCGGCGTGCCTGTGACGCCGCGGACATGCCCGCGGCGTCACCGCCGATCACGACCAGTCGCTCTTTGGCCCGTCCGGTCCCGCTCGTCCCGCTCGCAGCACTCATGTCCATGCGAACACGCTACGGGGACGGGGCATTTCAGTCCTGCCCGCCGGGCTCCTCGCCGTGTGCGGCCCGCCGGTGCGCGGCCCCGGGCGCCGGCCGGGCCGTCGGCAGCGGGGCGGGCGCGGCGGAGGCGGCCGTCGTGGGCGGTGCGGGCACCGACACGGGGCGGCGCGGCAGCCGGGGCCGTACCACCCGCAGCCACAGCAGGACCAGCAGCGCCGCCACCGCGGCGAACGGCAGCACCGCGCCGAGCGCCACCGCCACCCAGCGCAGCATCGTCACGAAGGCGTCCCAGCCGCCGGCCAGGGCGTCCACGAACCCGGGATCGTCGTCCTTCTCCGCCCGCTTCACCGGCGTCTCGGACAGGGACAGGGTGATGGTGGCCAGGCTCGTGCGGTCCTTGAGGGCCGCCTGCCGGGCGAGCAGTGCCTCCAGTTCCGCCTGGCGCGTACTCAGCTCGCCCTCCAGCGTCACCACGTCGCTCAGCTTCGTCGCCCGGTCCATCAGCTCGCGGATCCGGGCCACGCTGGCGCGCTGCGACGTGACGAGCGGATGGCACGGAACGTCGTGCGGTCGTGGTGCTCATCGTCGTACGCGCATGGTGGGTACCGTTCCTCGGGACTGAGCAGAAGTGAGTCGGCTCAGTCGCACGCCCCGAACGGTCTTGAGCGCACTGGTCCCCGGCGTACTCGACCCCGGGGCGGCGACACGCATCCTGTGCGTGATCCGGTCCTGGGAGGCCAGTTCCCTGCGCGACCTGGCCATGTGGCTACGGCCAGAGGCGACGGGGAGGCCCCGAACCATCACTCCGGTGGAGCGGGGGCCCCGCATCCTGGCGCCGCAACCGGCGTCCCAGATCGCGCTGATCACGCTACTCCAGTTGGCTCAGGCCCCCGCAAGCCCGCGAGCGGACCATCACACGAACGAGCTAACCCGACGTTGTACACACTCCTCAGCGAGCAGTTGCCAACCCCCGGGAGTCGTGACGACTGACGCTCCTTCGACGCGGGCAGGGGCGCGAACGTTGGCGCGGAACGGTTCCGAAGCGGTCACGGTCCGGACTCGCGGGGCCTCTTGGGGCCTCCTCCCAGGGACCTTCGGCGCGAGCGCGGGGGCCGACCGGACCGGCGGCGGTGTCGGTGCCGTCTGAGACGCTGGGGGCATGTGCGCAAGTGAGAGTCCCGCGGGCGAGAACCCCGCGAAAACGGGGCATGTCGTCGTCATCGGAGCCGGTATCGCCGGACTGGCCGCCGCCCACCGGCTGCTGGAGCGCGGCGCGCGGGTGACCGTGCTGGAGGCGTCGGACCGCGTCGGCGGCAAGCTGCTGCCCGGCGAGATCGCCGGAGTACGCGTCGACCTCGGCGCCGAGTCGATGCTGGCCCGCCGTCCCGAGGCCGTCGGCCTGGCCCGCGAGGTGGGTCTCGCCGACCGCCTCCAGCCGCCGTCCACCGCGTCGGCCTCCCTGTGGACCCGCGGCGCCCTGCGCCCCATGCCCAAGGGACACGTCATGGGCGTCCCCGGCACCGCCGCCGCCCTGGCCGGCGTCCTCTCCGAGGAGGGCCTCTCCCGCATCGAGCGGGACGCCGAACTGCCCCGCACCGAGGTCGGCGACGACGTGGCGGTGGGGGAGTACGTGGCGGAGCGCCTCGGCCGCGAGGTCGTCGACCGCCTCGTCGAACCACTGCTGGGCGGCGTCTACGCGGGCGACGCCTACCGCATCTCCCTGCGCTCGGCCGTGCCGCAGCTCTTCGAGGCCGCCCGTACCCACACCTCCCTCACCGAGGCGGTGCGCGCCCTCCAGGGCCGGACGGCCACCTCCCCTCCCAGCGGCCCGGTCTTCATGGGCATCGAGGGCGGCATCGGCACCCTGGCGCCCGCGGTCGCGGAGTCGGTGCGCGCGCGGGGCGGCGAGATCGTCACCCACGCGCCCGTGACGGAGCTGCGCCGCACGGCCCCGGACGGCTGGCGGATCGTCACCGGCGACCGGCGACTGCACGCCGACGCGGTCGTCGTCGCCGTCCCCGCCCGCCCCGCCGCCGAGCTGCTGCGCGCCGAGGCCCCCGCCGCGGCGGCCGAGCTGGCCGCCGTCGAGTACGCCTCCATGGCGCTGATCTCCCTCGCCTACCGCCGCTCCGACGCCGCCGCGCTCCCCGAGGGCAGCGGCTTCCTGGTGCCGCCGGTCGACGGGCGCACCATCAAGGCGGCCACCTTCGCCTCCCGCAAGTGGGGCTGGGTCGCCGACGAGGACCCGGACCTGGTCGTCCTGCGCACCTCCGTCGGACGGTACGGCGAGACGGAGATCCTGGGCCGCGACGACGCGGGCCTCGTCGCCGCCTCCCGGCACGACCTGGCAGAGGCCACCGGTCTCACCGCCGAACCCGTCGCCACCCGCGTCACCCGCTGGCAGGACGGCCTGCCCCAGTACCCCGTCGGCCACCACGCGCGCGTGGCACGCGTCCGCGAACACGTCGCGAAGCTCCCGGGCCTCGCGGTGTGCGGCGCGGCCTACGACGGCGTCGGCATCCCGGCGAGCATCGCGAGCGCGTACGCGGCCGTGGACCGGCTCCGGGACGAACCGCGCGGTGTGGAGCGACTCACCGCCCACCCGGTGCGGAGCGCGCACGGCGGAGCGGGAGAATAGGGCCATGAGTGACGACGCCTCCACCACCGCTGCCGACCGGATCCCCAACAAGGGCAAGCTGGCCAAGGACCTCAACGAGGTCATCCGCTACACCCTCTGGTCCGTCTTCAAGCTCAAGGACGTGCTGCCCGAGGACCGCGCGGGCTACGCCGACGAGGTCCAGGAGCTGTTCGACCAGCTCGCCGCCAAGGACGTGACGATCCGCGGCACCTACGACGTGTCCGGACTGCGTGCCGACGCCGACCTCATGATCTGGTGGCACGCCGAGACCGCCGACCAGCTCCAGGAGGCGTACAACCTCTTCCGCCGCACCAAGCTGGGCCGCGCGCTGGAGCCGGTCTGGTCGAACATGGCGCTGCACCGCCCGGCCGAGTTCAACCGCTCGCACATCCCGGCCTTCCTCGCCGACGAGCAGCCCCGGAACTACGTCAGCGTCTACCCGTTCGTGCGCTCGTACGACTGGTACCTGCTGCCCGACGAGGACCGCCGCCGCATGCTCGCCGACCACGGCAAGATGGCCCGCGGCTTCCCGGACGTGCGCGCCAACACGGTGCCCGCGTTCTCCCTCGGCGACTACGAGTGGCTCCTCGCGTTCGAGGCCGACGAGCTGCACCGCATCGTCGACCTCATGCGCCACCTGCGCGGCTCCGAGGCCCGGATGCACGTCCGCGAGGAGGTACCGTTCTACACGGGGCGCCGCAAGGACATCGGTGAGCTCGTGGCCGGGCTCGCCTGATCAGACCGCCGGTTGCGCGGCCGACCCGGTTCCCGGCCCGGCCGCGGACCTCGGCTCCGGTTCCGGGCGCGGGGCGCACGACGCGTCCCGCGCCGGGAGGCGTCCGTCCAGCAGGTACGCCTCCAGGTGGGCGTTGACGCAGGCGTTCGGCCCGGCGGCGATGCCGTGCGTGCCGGCGTCCCGCTCGGTCACCAGCACCGAGCCCGACAGCCGCCGGCGCAGCTCCAGCGCGCCGCCGTACGGGGTGGCCGCGTCCCGCTCGGCGGCCAGGAGCAGCGTCGGCGGCAGCTCGCCCGGCCCGGTGCGCACGTCGAGGGGGGTCTGCCGGGGCGCCTGCCAGAAGGCGCACGGCAGGTTCGTCCACACGTTGTCCCACGTCTCGAACGGCGCCCGGCGCGCCAGCCGCGTGTTGTCCCGGTCCCAGACGGCGAAGTCGGTCGGCCAGGGCGCGTCGTTGCACTCGACGGCCGTGTACACGGCGCTGGAGTTCTCCGCCCCGGCCGCCCCCTCCTCGGTCCGTGTCCCCGCCTGGTCGATCAGCGGCTGCGGATCTCCCCGCAGATAGGCCGACAGCGCCCCGGCGCGGTGCGGCCAGTAGTCGTCGTAGTACCCGGCCCGCAGGAACGCCCCCTGCAACTGCGCCGGTCCGACGGTGCCTCCCGCGGGCTCGGCCGCGAGCCGCGCGCTCGCCTCCTCGTAACCGCGCTGCACCTTCGCCGCCGTGTCCCCGAGCCCGTACACGGCGTCGTGCCCGGCCGTCCACACCTTGAAGTCCGTCCAGCGGTCCTCGAACGCCTCCGACTGGTCGAGGTTGTTGCGGTACCAGACCCGCTCGGGGTGCGGGTTCACCACCGAGTCGAACACCATCCGCCGCACGCGCGAGGGGAACAGCTCGGCGTACAGCGCCCCGAGGTAGGTGCCGTACGACGCGCCCATGTACGTGAGCCGTCGCTCGCCCAGCGCCGCCCGTACGACCTCCAGGTCGCGGGCGTTGTTGAGGGAGTGGTAGTGCCGCAGCGCGTCCCCGGCCCGTTCGGCGCAGCCGCGCGCGTACGCCTCGGCCTCGGCGGCACGTTCCTCCTTGTACGCGTCCGAGGGCCGGGCCGGGGCCGGCCGGGGCCCCTCGAAGAAGTCCCCGGGGTCCTGGCAGGACAAGGGCGCGGAGGGCGCGACCCCGCGCGGGGCATACCCGACGAGGTCGTACGCCGCCGCGATCCGCTTCCACTCGGGCACCATGCCGACCAGCGGGAAGTGCAGCCCCGAGGCCCCCGGACCGCCCGGGTTGTAGAGCAGCGCGCCCTGCCCGGGCACCTCGCGCCCGCTGTCGTCCGGGTCCTTGTGGGTGGCCCGCACCCGGCTGACGGTGAGCCGGATCCGCTTGCCGTCGGGGTGCGCGTAGTCCAGGGGGACGGTGACCGTACCGCAGCGCATGCTGCCCGGCAGGTCCTCCGCCCCGGGGCACCTGCCGAACTCGATGCCGGCCGCCGCCGCCCGCTCGGCGGCCACGGCGGTGCCGCGCGCCTCGGCGGCCCCGGGACCGCCCGGCGTCCCCTGGGCGGGGGCGGCGGCGAGGGTGGTCAGCAGCAAGGACCCGGCGGCCGAGTAGAGGGCGGCAGCTCGCATCGCGTATCCCTTCGGTGCACGGCGTGACACAAGGGATGTTCCGTGCGGCGGCCGGGCGGGGCAAGCACCGCCCGCGGGTGTCGGCGCCGAGCGCCTCCGTACGCCCCCGGACCGCGAGCCCTGCAAGCCCCGTACGGCCCCGTACGCCGTGTCAGGCCCGGCGCTCCCAGTGCTCCTCGGCGTGTTCCTCGCGGTGGGCGAAGGCCGCCCGCAGGTCCGGTTCGCCGATCGCGTGGACGCCGCGTACGGCGACCGAGGTGAGGTACGTGCGGTCGTCCGCCGAGCCGTCGGCGTGCCGGACGAGGGCACTGATCAGCCGCTGTCCGGCCGGGGAGGCCCAGCGCGAATACGGGTGGACCTCCATCCGCGTGATCGCCAGGCACCCCAGGGTCAGGGTGAGCGGCAGCGCGAACCACAGGGCGATCAGCGGGCGCGGCTGGTCCGCGGGGAGCGGCACCGCCAGGGCGGCGGCGCCCAGCGCGACCACGGTCACCGCGGCGAACCGCACCCGCCGGACCCCGGCCGCGATGCCGGTGGCGCCGTCCGGCACGGCGAGACCCGCGCCGACCAGCCGGTCTGCCAGGCCCCGCACCGCGTCGGCGGTGGCCGCGGCGGCCCGTACCGGCGCTATGCGTGACTGCCCCTCGGGTCCTATCGCCCCTATGACCGACCGTTCCATCTCGTCCCGTCCACGCGGGTCGACGACGGTCGCCCAGCCGGTGTGCGCGAGCAGCAGCCGGCGCTGACGTGCCATGGAGACCAGTGTCAGGTCGGCGACCCGCCGGGGGCCGCCGGACAGGAACGCCGCCTCGTACAGCGTCAGCGCGTGCTCACGGCCCACGGTGTGCGGGTCGACGGCAGCGGCGCGTACGGCGGCCAGACACAGACGCAGGCACGCCAGACCGGCCACGGCCCAGGCCGACAGGAGCAGAAGGACCCAGAACATGCCGTACTTCTATGCCAAAGGCTTTCGCCGGCGCCATGCCCTGTTCACATTTCGGGACGCGGTGTTGTGGGTATGTGACGTTCCGTTTGGTGATGTCCCGGCGAGGCCGTGTCCGGTTCAACGGCGCAGCAGAACACGCCTGGTCGCACGGGCCCACCGCACCCCGGCACGCTCCGACCGCGGCACCGGTCCCGACCGTTCCAGCCACCACTGCCGCAACTCCCGCCGCGCGTCGGCGTCCTGCGGAAGGCCGTCGCGCGTCAGGTGCTCGACGAAGTCGAGGGCGTCCCGCCGGTAGCCACCCGTCATCGGACGCCGACGGGCGTAGGCGAGGAAGGCCGGCCGGTACCCCGCACCGAGGAGCACCGGCAGTTCGGGCGCGACCTTCGCGACCACGTCCGCCCGCTTCCCGGCGAGCGCCCGCGCCTGCACCCCCAGCCGCACCCGGTCGAACCCCTCGGGCGCGGGCGTCCCGGCCACCAGTGCGGACAGCAGCGCGGCCTGCGCGAGACCGAGCCGCTGACGTACGGCGTCACCGGCTTTGGCTCCGGCTCCGGACCCGGCACGCGCGGCGCGGGACAACACCGCCCCGGGCCCGGGCGCGGTGGGCACCGTCCCCGCCGCCCGCCCCTTCTCCACGGCGGCGCGGATCGCCTCCACCTCCGCCATGAGCTCCTCCCCCTCGGGGAAGTTCTCGTCACGCTCCAGCAGCACGCCCGGCGGCGTCACACGTGAGGCGAGGTCGGTCAGGATGTCGAGCACCGGTTGCGCGACGGGGTGGGCGTGGCTGTCGTGCCAGACGCCGTCGCGTTCGAGCCCGCCCGCGACATGGACGTAGGCGATGGCCTCCAGCGGCAGCTCGGCGAGCGCCTCGGCCGGGTCCTCGCCGCGATTGACGTGGTTGGTGTGCAGGTTCGCCACGTCGATCAGCAGTCGCACCCCCGTCCGGTCGGCCAGCTCGTACAGGAACTGCCCCTCCGTCATCTCCTCGTCGTCCGGCCAGGAGAGGAGCGCGGCGATGTTCTCCACGGCGAGCGGCACGGGCAGCGCGTCCTGCGCGATGCGCACGTTCTCGCACAGCACGTCGAGGGCGTCGCGGGTGCGCGGCACCGGCAGCAGGTGCCCGGCCTCCAGGACCGGGGAGGCGGTCAGCGGCCCGCCCGCCCGGACGAACGCGATGTGCTCGGTGACCAGCGGCGACTCCAGCACCTGAGCCCGTTCGGCCAGCGCCGCCAGCCGCCCCGGGTCCGGCCGCCCGGCACCGCCGAGCCCGAGCGAGACACCGTGCGGCACGACCGTCACCCCGCGCTCGCGAAGCCGCAGCAGCGAGTCGGGCAGGTGCCCGGGGCAGAGGTTCTCGGACACGGCCTCGACCCAGTCGATGCCGGGCATCCGCTCAACCACGTCCGCGATCTCCGGACGCCATCCGATACCGGTTCCCAGTCGTCCCAGTCGTCCCGGTTGTCCCAGTCGCTCCATGGCTACGTCCCCCTTCTGCGCGCATGCCGGGTTTATCGCCCGCCCGACCCGGACCGAACCCCGGGCAGGGCATGTTCTGCAGATTCTTGCGAGGAACCCCAGGACTGATGACGCGGGTCAAGTTGGTGCCGACGCCGGTGCGGGCGGCGGCGCTGGAGGCGACCCTGCGGCCTGCAACGCAGCGGCGACCTGGGCGAGCGAGGCCCGGTGGAACCTGGGTGCGCAGGCCGCCCAGCACGTGATCAAGAAGGTGTGTGACGCGTACGTCACGCTGAGGGCCCACCTTGGAATCGACCAGCGCCGGGTCTCGGTCTGGACGACCGCCGGGCGGGTGAAGGACGTGGCGTTCACGGCCTCACCCGAGCGGATGGCGACCCTGGCCCTCTACCGCGGGGGCGAGTCCGATCTGCGACGGCGAGATCATGGCCGGACGAGAGCTCAACCGCACCCGTAGCCGGGAGCGCACGCTCCGCACCAAGCCGCAGAAGAAGAACACTCCGTCCGCCAGACGCCGGCTGAGGAAACGGCGGCGCAAAGAAGCGCGGCGGGCCAAGGACATCAACCACGAGATCGCGAAACGTGTGGTGGCCGAGGCAGAACGCACCGGTCGCGGAATCGCCCTGGAGAACTGACGGGCATTCGTGAGCGGGTACGGCTTCGCAAGCCCCGACGGGCCACCCACTCCAGCTGGGCCTTCGCCAGCTGGGGCAGTTCATCGCCTACAAGGCCCGCAAGGCGGGGGTGCCGGTGGTGTACGTCGATCCGGCGTACACCTCCCGCACCTGCGCCGAATGCGGCCACATCGACAGGGCGAACCGGGTCTCCCAGGGCCTGGTGCGGATGCCGGTCCTGCGGATTCGCTGATCACGCGGACCGGAACGGCTCCCGCGACATCCGCGCGAGAGCGTGGGAGTTGTGGCGACGCGGGGCGCGGTCAACCGCCCATCTGAGCTTCGCGCCGCCGATAGGCTCCGCCCATGGCGACGCACGAGAACGAGATCACCGAGCCCGTCGACCTCTGTCTGCCCGACGGCAGGCTCGATCCGGTGGCCGTCGGCTGGTCCAGGGTGCCGCTGCATCGCGCCAACCTGCGCGGCTGGGGCCGCACCAAGCGGTGGGAGCACTGGTGCGTGACGACGCCCACCCACCTGGTGGCGCTGACCGTCAGCGACCTCGACTTCCTCGCACTGAACTCGCTCTACCTGCTGGAGTACGAGCCGACCGGGCTCGAGTTCGAGCGGGCCGCGGTGATCCCGGCCGGCCGTGGCGTCCGCCTCCCGGACACCGTCGCCGGCGCCCCGGGTGCCGGCGACGTCGTCGTGGGCCCCGAGCGGCCCACCGGCGGCAAGGTGCGCGTCGAGATCCGCGACGAGGACGGCGGTACGCGTCTGAAGGCCCGCTGCCTCACTCCGGACCGGCTGCCCGTCGAGGTCGACCTCCTGGTCGAGCGCCCGGAGGGCCACGAGTCGCTCTCGGTCGTGGTGCCGTGGAGCGAACGGCGTTTCCAGTACACGTCCAAGCAGACCGCGCTCCCCGCCACCGGCGGGGTCAGGATCGGCACCGAGGTCCTGGGTTTCGGCGGGGACGGCGGCGAGGCCTGGGCCGTGCTGGACCACGGCCGGGGCCGCTGGCCACGCACGGTCGACTGGAACTGGGGCGCCGCCTCCGGCCGCACGGACGGGCACACGGTGGGCCTCCAGTTCGGCGGGCGCTGGACGGAGGGCACCGGGTCGACCGAGAACGGACTGTGCGTGGACGGCCGGCTCACCAAGATCGGCGAGGAGCTGGACTGGCGCTGGTCCCCCTCGGACCCCCTGGCGCCCTGGACCGTCCGCACGCCCTCGTCCGACCAGGTGGACCTCACCTTCACGCCGTTCCACAACCGCTCCGCGCACACCAACGCCGGCCTGGTCGTCAACCGCACCGACCAGCGCTTCGGCCACTACGACGGCCGGATCCGCACCGACGACGGCACCGAGATCACCGTGGAGCGGCTCCTGGGGTGGGCCGAGGACGTCCACATGCGCTGGTGACGGCACTGTCGCGGACCGGCGCGCCCGCAGCCGGGCCGGCCCGGGCCTCACCGCAGCGCCGGGTGGTCCGCCACCACCGTGCACGACCCCGGCGCGATCTCCGTGAACCCGGCATCGCGGACCACCGGCAGGCCGCCGGTGGTGAGGCCGCCCCAGCGGGCCGGGTCGGCGGTGCGTACCGCCAGCGGGAAGCCCGCGTCGCGCCACGCCGCCCGTTCGCCGTCCGACAGCTCCCACCAGGCGAGCTGCGCGCCGTGTCCGGCCTGGGCCATCGCCTTGCCGGCCGACATGTCCAGGTCCGGGTTCATCCAGAGCACCGGCGCGCAGGGGTCGGCGCCGGCCGGCGGTTCCGGGTCGTCGAGGTCGGTGCCGGAGACCTGGAGGCGGGCCAGGTCCTTGGGCCAGCCGTCCAGCGGGACCGGGGGGAAGACCCGCACCTCGGCCGTCTTCCCGGTGACGCTGACGCCGGGCAGTGCCTCGGCCCGCCGCCACTCGGCGCCGCGCGCCCGCCGTACGACCTTGCGGATGCGCGCGTCCTGCCAGTCCCGCACCGCCCGCGCCCACTCGCCGTCGCCGGTCGACCGCTCGTCGCCGAGCATCACCAGCACCGCCCGGGCCGCGGTCTCCAGCGCGTCGGTACGGGGCGGTGGCGCCGCCCGCTCGATGCGTACGACCAGCGGCAGCACGAACTGCGGCGCGAGGTCGCGGTCGCCGGGTGTGGGGCGGAAGGGACTGTCCGGGGCGGGCGCGCCGTCAAGGACCGGCGGACTGTCGGGGACGGACGGACTGTCGCGGACGGACGGACTGTCGCGGACGGACGGACTGTCGCGGACGGACGGACTGTCGGGGACGGGCGTCGTCGGATCATTGCTCACGCCCACCAGTCTGCCAAGCCACGCACCAGACACGAGAGGACGACCCCATGCGACGCGAGCTGCGACTGGACGGCGTCGGCCGTAGGTACGGCATCCGCGGGCCCTGGGTGCTGCGCGGCGTCGACCTGGGCGTGGAGCCCGGCACCCTCGTCCGTGTCGAGGGGACCAACGGCACCGGCAAGTCGACCCTGCTGCGTCTGCTCGCCGGGATCGACGCCCCCACCGAGGGCCGGGTCACCGGCCGGCCGCGCACGGCCTACGTCCCCGAGCGCTTCCCGCCCGCCCTGCCCTTCACCGCCGCCGCCTACCTCACCCATCTCGGCACCGTGCACGGGCTGTCCCGCCGTGCGGCGGCCCGTGCGGCCGGGCAGTGGCTGGAGCGGCTGGGAGCCGCCGGGTACGCCTCCACTCCGCTGGCCCGGCTGTCCAAGGGCGGCAGCCAGAAGGTGGCCGTGGCGCAGGCCCTGCTCGCCGAACCGGAGCTGCTCGTGCTCGACGAGGCCTGGACCGGCCTGGACGCCGACGCCCGGGGCGAGTTGGAACGGGCGGTCGCCGAGCGCACGGCGTCCGGCGGTGCCGTCGTCTTCGTCGACCACGACCCGCGCCGTCTGGCCGACGCGCAGGGCGCCACGTACACCGTGCGCGACGGCACCCTCCACCGCCGTCCCGAATGCCCCGGGGTACCGGACGGGCCGCGCGTCGTCGTCCGGGTGCAGGGACCACCCGGCGACGCCCTGCCCGGCGACGCCCTGCGGATCGCCACCGCCGAGGAGAGCCGCCCCGGCTCCTACTCCCTCACCGTCCCCGCCTCCCACTCCGACGTCCTGCTGCGTACGCTTCTGACCGCCACGCCGCCCTGGCACGTGGTGAGCGTGCACGCCCAGGAAGGCCCGCGATGACCGCCCTGTTCCGCTACCAGGCCGCCCTCCTGCTGCGCTCCCAGCGCTGGCCGGCGCCCGTCATCCTGTACGCCGCCGCCCTCGGCATCGGTGTGCGGGGCGGGCAGCCGGTGCTCGACTCACTGGGCTGGGCGGCGGCCGTGCTGCTGCCGGTCGCCGCCTGGCTGGTGCGGATCTGCGTCACCGGGGAGCCGTCCGCCGCCCGGGCATGTGTGTCGGCGGCGCGCGGACCCGCGCGTGCCCACCTGGCCAGTCTGCTGGTGGCGCTCGCCGCCGCGGTCCTACTGGGTACGGCGGCCACCGTCGTCGTGACGCTGATCAGCGACCCGGTGAGCACGGACCACGGCACGCGCGTGCCCCCGCTCGCGGCGGGCGGCGCCGGACTGCTCGCCGCGCTGGTGTGCGCCCTGCTCGGCACCGCCGTCGGCGCCCTCACCGCCTGGCCGCTGCTGCGCTCGCCCGGCCGCGCGGTCCCCGCGCTGCTGCTCGCGGCCCTCCTGGCGCTGGTGGCGTCGGGCTCCCCGGCGCGGGCGGCGGTCAGTGGTCTGGTCACCGGGTCGAAGTCTGGCGCGGTACCGCTGCCGCTGCTCCCGCTGGCCGTGGCGGCCTCGATCACCGCCGCCGCGGCCGCCGCGGCCTGTGCGCTCAGCTCGCGCGGATCAGCCTGAACACGCCGTGCGCTGGGCCTCCTGCCACTCGCAGACAGGGCAGAAGGTGATGCCCTTGTACGACTCGGGGTACTCCGTAGGCTCCCGGCACAGCACGCACTCCGCGTACGGCGGACCGTCGGCCTTGGGCGGCCGGGTCGCGTCGATCAGACAGTAGTCGTCGGGAGCGGGGGCGTCGTCGCTGCTCATCTCTCCAGCGTAGGCCCGTCAGCGGCGGCCGTCCGAGGCGCCGATCAGCTCCGAGACCTTCACGAAGCGGTAGCCCCGGCGGCGCAGCTCGGGCACGACCGTCCGCACCACCTCCTCGGTCACCGGGGCGGCGCTGAGGGTGCAGTGCATGACGACGACCGAACCCGGCCGCACCCCGTCCAGCACCTGCCGGGCCACCGCGTCCGCGTCCGTCGCGAACGCGTCCCCGCTCACCACGTCCCACTGCACGGCGGTGACACCGGTGGTGGTCAGCTCCTTGAGCGCCGCCTCGTCGTAACAGCCGCCGGGAAAACGGAAGTACGGCATCGCGTTCCGCACCCCGGCCTTCTCGAACGCCGCGTAGGCCCGCTCCACGTCCGACCGCATCCGCTCCTTCGGCACGGTCGGCAGGTCGTAGCAGTCGTCGGTGTAGGCGTGGTGGCTGTAGGAGTGGTTGGCGATCTCGAACCCGGGGTCCCGGCCGATGGACCGGGCCTCGTCCGGGTACTCCTCGGCCCACCGGCCGGTCATGAACACCGTGGCCGGCACCTTCAGCTTCCGCAGGGTGGCGATCAGCCGGGGGTTGTCGAACCGTTCGCCCGCCGCCGCACGCGGCCCCTGGTCGGCGGTCATGTCGGCGTCGAAGGTGAGGGCGACCGTCTTCTCCCGGGCGCGCGGGCCGTGCTCGAAGACGGGGGTCAGACCGGCGGGGCCGGGAGCCAGCGTCGGAGGCAGGGACGGGGCCGGCTCCGCCGGGGCGGCGGCGGGCGCGGTCGCCGCCGGGCGCGGAGCCCGCGGGGCGTCGGTGGTCCCGCAGGCGGCGAGGGCGGCGCCCAGGACACCCAGAGCGGCTGCGCGTCGTACGAGAGTGATCACCGTACGAACGTATGAGTGTGCTGTTCTGTATGTACGACTATGGGGTGTGACGTGCCCGAGCTGTCACCCTCACGGCTCAGAACGGGAGCCGGTGACGCTCAGATGTCCCGCTGCTCCAGCGGCTTCGTCGCCGGGCCCTCGATCACCCTGCCGTCCGTGCCGAAGCGGGAGCCGTGGCAGGGGCACTCCCAGGCGCGCTCCGCCGCGTTGAAGTCGACCAGGCAGCCGAGGTGGGTGCAGCGCGGCGAGACGGCGTGCAGCGCGCCTGCCTCGTCCCGGTAGACCGCCAGCCGGTCACCGCCCGCCCGCACGACGGCACCCTCGCCCGGCGGCAGGGCGTCCACCGGCGGTGCGGGCCGCAGCCGGTCGCCGACGAAGTGGCGCGCGACCTCGGCCTGTGTCTTGAGGAACGCCGGCGCCTCACGCACCGCCGTGCGCAGCCGGCGCGGGTCGTACAGCTCGCTCCACGCGCACTCCTCGCCGGTGATCTGCGCGGTGAGCAGCCGGCCCGCCATCATGCCGCCGCTCAGCCCCCAGCCGCCGAAGCCCGTGGCGACGTACGTGTGGTGCGCGCCCGGGTGCAGCGGGCCCACCATCGGCACGGTGTCCGTGGGATCGATGTCCTGCGTGGCCCAGGCGTACGTGAGGTCGGCGCCGGGGAAGTGCTCGCCGGCCCAGGCGGACAGGCGGTCGAACCGCTCCCGGGTGTCGCCCGTGCCGGGCGTGAAGTGCTCCCCGGTGACGACCAGCAGCCGGCGGCCCGCGTCGTCGCCCGCACCGTCCAGGGGGGCCGTACGGACCGAGCGGGTGTTCTCGTCCGGCGTGATGTACATGCCGTCGACGTCGCGGTCCGCCTCGATGCTCCCGGCGACGACCAGTTCCCGGCGCGGGGAGAGGCGGGCGAAGAGGAGGGCCCGGTCGAAGATCGGGTAGTGGGTGGCGACCACCACGTCCCGGGCGGTCACCGCCGCGCCCGCCCCGGTCGACACGCGGCACGGCTCGCCCTCGTCCAGGCTGTGGACGGTGGTGTTCTCGAAGATCCGCCCGCCGTGCGCCTCCAGGTCGTCGGCGAGGGCCAGCAGGTACCTGCGCGGATGGAACTGGGCCTGCCCGGTGACCTTCACCGCGCCCGCGACCGGAAACGGCAGCCCCGTCTCCGTCACGAACGACGCCGGCAGCCCCGCCTCCTTCGCGGCGGCCGCCTCGGCCCGCAGCTCGTCCACGCGGCCCGCGTCGCGGACATAGGTGTACGCGCTGCGGGTCTCCCAGTCGCAGTCGATGCCCAGCTCGGCCACGATCCCGGCGGCGCGCTCGATCGCCTCGGTCTGCGAGCGGGCGTACAGGCGGGCGCCCTCGGGGCCCCGGGTGCGGCGCAGCTTGTCGTAGACCAGGGTGTGCTGTGCGGTCAGCTTGGCGCTGGTGTGGCCGGTGACGCCGGCGGCGACCCGCCCCGCCTCCAGCACCGCCACACTGCGCCCGGCCCGCGCCAGTTCCCAGGCCGCGCTGAGCCCGGCGACGCCGGCGCCGATCACGGCGACGTCGACATCGAGGTCCTCCGCGAGGGCGGGGCGCGGCGCACCGCCCGGTGCCGTCTGAAGCCAGTACGAGCCGTTGACCTGCGCTTTCTCCGTCATGCGGCGCCGAGTACCCCGTAGCAGCGGCTTCAGTGACCGGGCGGTGCGCCTCTGGTCGCCCGCGCCTACCCGCGCCAGGGGCCCGTCACCGCGAAGGTCGTCCCGGGCGTGTAGCAGTTGACGTACATGGTGTCGCCGTCGGGAGAGAAGGCGACCCCGGCGAACTCACCCCACTCCGGGTCGTCCGGCGTCCCGATGTTCTGGGCGCCGCGGGCCATCGCGTACACCTCACCGCGCCTGGTCACGCCGTAGACGTGCTGGGCGCCGGCGCCGTCCTCGCAGACCATGAGGCCGCCGCTGGGGGCCAGGCAGATGTTGTCGGGGGACTCGCCGGGGAGCTGCACGTCGGTGTCCGGGCCGAAGACGATCACCAGGGTCAGCCGGCGCCGCTCGGGATCGTAGCGCCAGACCTGGCCGTAGTGGTCGCCCGCCGAGCCCTCGTCGCTGTGCGCGAAGGACGACACGAAGTACACGCTGCGCCCGCCCCAGTAGCAGCCCTCCAGCTTCTGCGCGTGGGTGATGCCGCCCCGGCCGAAGTCCTGGTGCCGGATGGGTGTCCCGGTGGCCAGCGGGTCGGGTACGTCCACCCACTCGACACCGTCGAAGCGGGCGCCCGTCTCCTGGATCGAGGAAAGGTCGGGCACGCCGGGCACCCGCATCGCCTGGAGCCGGCCGCCCGCCCGCAGCGAGCCCGTGCCGCCCAGCGGCTTCTCGGGCAGGAACCGGTAGAAGAGACCGAACGGCCGCTCGAACGCGTCCTCCGTCTCGTACACGACGCCCCGTCGCGGATCCACGGCGACCGCCTCGTGCTGGAAGCGGCCCATCGCGGTCAGCGGCACCGCGCCGGTGCGGTGCGGATCGGCCGGGTCGACCTCGAAGACGAAGCCGTGGTCCTTGGTGTAGCCGTTGGTGCCGGCCTTGTCCTCGGTCTCCTCACAGGTCAGCCACGTGTCCCACGGAGTGGGCCCGCCCGCGCAGTTCACCGCCGTACCGGCGATCGCGACCCGCTCGCCCTGGACGTGGCCCCGGGAGTCCAGGGTCAGGGTCGTACAGCCGCCCTCGCCCTCCGGGTCGTACGTCAGTCCCTCGACGGTGGGGACGGGTACCTTCGCGCCGGGGCGGTTCTCGTGGTTGCGCACGAGGTGGACGCCGCCGTGGCGGCCGCCGTGGCGCCCCCCGGAACGCGCGGCGAAGGCGGCCATGCCGTCGTGGTTGGACGGGACCGGGCCCTCGCCGGAGCGCAGCTGGTCGCCCTCGCGGGAGAGCACCCGGTAGCGGAATCCTCTGGGAAGGTCGAGCAGGCCGTCGGGGTCGGGGACCAGGGGGCCGTAGCCGGTGTGGCCCGGGGACTGGGCGGCGGCGGTGCCGGCGAAGAGTTCGGAGAGGGCTCCGGTGAAGGCGATGCCTGCGCCGAGGGCTCCTGTGCGGGCGAGTACCTGGCGTCGGGTTGCGGACATGGGGCGACCTTCCTGCTGGCGGACAGGACTGTGACCCCGCCGTGTCTATCATCTGCCGGTAATACCGGGAACCACGCGCGTAGCTCGTGTCACTGGCCGGGGGCCAGCCACTGGCCACCGCCCCCGGGCCACGCGCTCTCGTCACGGCATGCCGGACGCCCGGTCCGGGGCGGTGCCCCGGACCGGGCGTCGTCACCGGTCGCCGCCGGGGGCCACCGGCGGCGACCGCTACGGACGCGACTACACGGCCGCCGTCACCGGCTCGGTGACCTTCACCGGGTCCGTGCCGGTGGCGCTGTGCCGCTCGGCCCAGTTCTCCAGGGCGGTGCGACAGGCGTGGTCCAGGTGGTGCAGCCCGGACAGGTCCAGTTCGACCGGGCGGTCCTGCGGCAGCGCCTCCAGGCTCTCCAGGATCTTCGGCAGCCGCAGGAAGGTCGCGTTGCCCGACAGGTGCGCCTGGACGGGACCGGCGCCCTTGTCGACGATCTCCAGTTTGAGGTGGGAGGCCTCCCAGGCGGTCTTGGCCACGGACAGCGCCAGACCGATCAGCACACCCTCGAACATGTTCACCGCGACGATCGACACGGCCGTGACCACCAGGATCAGCGCCTCGCCCCGGTGCCCCCGCCACAGCGACACGACGCCGCGGAACGGGATCAGCTTCCAGCCCGCGTGGACCAGGATGCCGGCCAGCGCGGGCAGCGGGATCAGCGCCAGCGCGGACGGCAGCAGCGCGGCGAACAGCAGCAGCCACACACCGTGCAGCACCCGGGACGCCTTGGTCCGCGCGCCCGCGCCGACGTTGGCGGAGCTGCGCACGATCACGGCGGTCATCGGCAGCGCGCCGAGCAGGCCGCACACGGTGTTGCCCGCGCCCTGCGCCATCAGCTCCTTGTTGTACTCGGTGCGCGGGCCGTCGTGCAGCCGGTCCACCGCGGCGGCGCTGAACAGGCTCTCCGCCGAGGCGATCAGGGTGAAGGCGACGATCGTGCCGAGGACGCCCACGTTCACCAGCTCGCCGAAGGCGTCGGCGCCGGGGGGCTGGATCGAGTCCAGCAGGCCGTTCACCTCGACGGTCGCCACCGACAGTCCGAAGACCGCCGTGACCGCCGTGGCCAGGCCGACCGCGGCCAGCGCGCCCGGCACGGTCCGTACCCGCTTCGGCAGCCGCTTCCACAGCACCATCACCGCGATGGTGCCGGCGCCGAGGGCGAGTGAGGTGAGTGCCTCGGTGCTGCCCAGCGCGTCGGCGGCGGCCCCGGGCAGTCCGGTCAGCTTGTCGAGTCCGGACGCGGGCGCCTCCATACCGGCCGCCGAGTACAGCTGACCGGCGATGAGCACGAGGCCGATACCGGCCAGCATGCCCTCCACGACGGACAGGGAGATCGCCCGGAACCAGCGCCCCAGCCTCAGGGCGCCCATCGCGAGCTGGATCAGACCGGCGGCCAGCACGATCACGCCGAGCGCGGGCAGCCCGTACGCGTCGACCGCGCCGAAGACCAGCACCGTCAGACCGGCGGCCGGACCGGACACCTGGAGGCTGCTGCCCGGCAGGAGTCCGGTGACGAGGCCGCCCACGATGCCGGTGACCAGGCCGAGTTCGGCCGGCACACCGGAGGCGACGGCGACGCCGACACACAGCGGCAGGGCGACCAGGAACACGACGAGCGAGGCGGTGAAGTCCTGCCGCAGATGGGGGAACTTGCGGCCGTTCTCGGATATGGCGTTCATGCCGGCGCTCACAGGGTCTCGAACGTGTCGGTGTCCGCGTGGTGTTCGCGTACGACCCCGGTGTGGACCTCGTAGTACCAGCCGTGCGTCCGCAGCCGGCCGTCCGCCAGCCGCTGTTCGACACAGGGGTAGGAGCGCAGCCGCAGCAGTTGCGCCAGGACGTGGTGCCGCACGGCCTCGGCGACCGTCGGATCGGTGGGGTCGCACGGCTTCGGCGCGTCCGCGGCGTGCGCCAGCCAGTCGCGCACGGCGGGTACGGCGCTCAGGTCGTCGTCGCGTACCAGCGCGCCGACGGCGCCGCAGTGCGAGTGGCCGCAGACCACGATGTCGGTGACGCCGAGCACTTCCACGGCGTACTCGATGGTGGCCGCCTCGCCACAGGGGTGCTCGCCGCCGTGGGGCGGGACGATGTTGCCCGCGGTGCGCAGCTCGAAGAGCTGGCCGGGCCGGGCGCCCGTGATCAGGGCCGGTACGACCCGGGAGTCGGAGCAGGTGATGAACAGGACTTCGGGCGACTGGCCTTCGGCGTGCCCGGCGAACTCCTCAGGGCGCTGGCCGAACATGCGGGCGTTGTCGATGAGGGGCTGCATGATGGGGGTGATTCCTCCTGGCGCGCGGTGGGGGCGCGTCGGATGGGCAGGACAACAGAGGTGGGGGTGTCGTGAGCCCTCAGCAGCGGAAGACCTGGAGTGCCGCGGGGGAGTGGTCCGGCGCCGGTCTCGGCCGGTGCCCGGTCGCACGGACCGACGCGCCGAGGTCGGGGACCACGGGGCCGCGCTGTCGCAGGAACGGGCGCTCGAAGGCCTCGGGCTGGGGCGCGGTGGGGGTGCGGTGCCGGTCGCGGACGCGCGGGGAACTGGTCGGGTTCCCCGACGGGCCGACGTCGTGGCAGGTGACGGTCTCGTCGTGCGACGCCGTACCGGAGAGGGTGGCTCCGGGGTGGGCGTTGGCCACGGCATCACGGCTCGTATGCGCGGATGCGAAGGGTGTGCCGGGTGCGAACGCCACCAGGGCGACCAGGACGCCGGCGAGGAGCGAGACCACGGTCCGGGCCGTCGGTCCTCGGAACATACGCCCCCCTCCAGGCAGTTCACGCCCGTGGCGTGGGCCGATGCGTGGTCAGCGCATGGCGAAGCATGGTCAAGACACTGCCAACGCATGGTCAAATGCGCGGTCAAGAAACACGTTAACCCTGCGGAGGGCTTTGCAGGGTTAACGGGGAGTTACGAGCAGAAGAGAGCCCGAAAAGCGCGCTGGGTTGGCGAGAACAGGCTCTTCTCAGGGCGTGTCGACGAGCCGTGCCGCGTCCCGGGCCAGCGCGGTGAGCCGGGAGATCGCACGGAAGTACTTCTTGCGGTAGCCGCCCTTCAGCATCTCTTCGCTGAAGAGCCGGTCGAAGGGCATCCCGGAGGCCAGGACCGGCACCTCGCGGTCGTAGAGCCGGTCCGCGAGGACCACGAGGCGGAGCGCCGTCGACTGGTCCGGCACCGGGCGCACCCCGGTGAGGCACACGGCCGCGACGCCGTCGGTCAGGGCGCCGTAGCGGCTGGGGTGGACGCGGGCGAGGTGGTCGAGGAGCGCGGGGAAGTCGTCCAGGGAAGCACCCTCGGCGGCCTGCGCCGCGCGGGCCACCTGCTCGTCGGAGTACGGCGCCGGCGCCTCGGGCAGGCCGCGGTGGCGGTAGTCCTCGCCGTCGATGCGCAGGGCGCGGAAGTGGGCGGACAGACCCTGGATCTCGCGCAGGAAGTCGGCCGAGGCGAAGCGGCCCTCGCCGAGCTTGCCCGGCAGCGTGTTGGAGGTGGCGGCGAGCGCCACGCCCGCCTCGACGAGCCGGGCGAGCAGGCTGGAGACGAGGACGGTGTCGCCGGGGTCGTCGAGCTCGAACTCGTCGATGCACAGGAGGCGGTGCCCGGAGAGGGTCTGCACGGTCTGCTGGAAGCCCAGGGCGCCGACGAGGTTGGTCAGCTCCACGAAGGTGCCGAACGCCTTGCGGGAGGGTTCGGCGGGGGTGGCGTGCCACAGGGAGGCCAGCAGGTGGGTCTTGCCGACGCCGTAGCCGCCGTCGAGGTAGACGCCGCGTGGGCCGGCGGGTCGCTTCGGGGTCCTGCTCCGGCCGAGGCCGAAGAGGCCTCGCCTGCCGGTCGCGGCGGGTGCCCCGTCCAGTCCGGTCGCGAAGTCCTCCAGGACGCGTACGGCCTCGCTCTGGCTGGGCTGGTTCGGGTCCGGGATGTACGTGCTGAAGCGGACCGAGTCGAAGCGGGGCGGGGGCACCATCTCGGCGACCAGGCGGTCCGCGGGGACGTGCGGCTCGCGGGCGCACAGGGACAGCGGGGCGGACGCGGACGCGGGCGCCGGCGCCGTCCCGGCTATCAGGGGGCGGCCGGAGGGGGCGGAACCGGGGGCGGGGGAGGAGGACGACACGGGGGTCCATGGTAGGCCCTGTTCGGGGGCGGGTGTCGCTGTGCAGTGTCGCTGTGGGGGTGTGGGGGTGTGTGGGGATGCGGCTGTGCGGGGCGTGGTGGTGCGGGGTGTGCGGTGGGCCGGTGGTGTGGGGGCGCCCGGCGTCGCCGTGGAGCGGGGGTGGGTGGGGTGTGTGGCCCGGCGTCGCGGGGTGCCGCCGCGCCCACCCGTGCCCACCCGTGCCGCCCCTGGCGGCACGATCGCCCGCGGCTGGGCGGCTGGGCGGCTGGGCGGCTGGGTGGGGTAGGTGGGCTGGGTGCTGGGTGGCTCGGTGGTGGGGCGGTTCGGGGGGCGGGGGCGTGGAACACTGCACGGCATGCGACGCCTGTTCCCTGTGCCCCCTGTGACCGATCAGACAGCCGGCCCGGGCCCCGACGCCACCGATCGGGAGTGGAGCCTCGCCGAGCTCGCCGCGGCCTATGCCTACCCCGAGCCGGACGGGCGGCCGAGGACCTGGCTGCGGGCGAACATGGTCTCCACCCTCGACGGGGCCGCCCAGCACGACGGCCGGTCCCAGCCCATCTCCAGCGCGGCCGACATGCGCGTCTTCGGCACCCTGCGCTCCCTGGCGGACGTGGTGGTCGCCGGCGCCGAGACCGTACGCCAGGAGGGATACCGCCCGGCACGCTCGCGTGCGGAGTTCGCCGAGCTGCGGCGGGCGGCCGGGCAGAGTCCCGCGCCGGCGATCGCCGTGGTCAGCGCCGGCCTGGAGCTGGACTTCTCCCTGCCGCTGTTCACCTCGCCCATGGTGCCCACGCTGATCCTGACCGGTGCGGCCGCGGCCCCGGACCGGATCACGGCCGCCGAGAGGGCCGGCGCCCGGGTGGTGATCGCGGGTGACGGCGTCGGCGTGGACCCCGCCCGTGCCGTCGAGGCGCTCGCCGGACTCGGTCACACCCGGCTGCTGACCGAGGGCGGCCCGCGGCTGCTGGGACAGTTCGTCACGGCCGGAGTGCTCGACGAGCTGTGCCTGACCGTCTCGCCGCTGCTCACCGCGGGCGACGCGCAGCGGATCGCGGGCGGGCCCTCGGTCGAGGTGCCGCGGCGGTTCGCCCTGGCGTCCCTGCTGGAGGAGGAGGGCTTCCTCTTCAGCCGGTACCGGCGTGACTAGGGAATCGGTGGTGTCACCCGTTCCGCCTGGCCCGCGCCGGGCACACTGAATCAGGCAGTACCCGGGCGATCACGGGGCAGGATGGTTTCCGCAGGGTCCGGTACGGCCTACGGAGGGTGGGCCCACGGGCCCTCGAAGGAGAAGGGGCGCCTGGTGTTCACAAGCGTTTTGATGATCGAGAAGGCCCTGACGTCCGCCGACGTGGAGTTCGTCACCACCTTGCACGGGGAGGAGCCGGTCGCCTTCCACGTGCTGCTCCAGCCGCGCGGCGATCAGGCGGACAGGCTGCTGCGGGCCATCGACGACGTCGCGCTCGGCGAGCTCGACGACGCCGTCCGGGAAGGGGAGACGCCCGAGGGCCAGGAGGCGCAGAGCGTCGGGCAGCGGGCACTGGAGGTGTCCCTCGCGGCGCTGCGCGCGTCCGGGGCCGAGGCCGAGGGCCGCCTGATCGAGAACCACCCGCTCGAGGAGCTCAGATCCCTGGTCCTGGAGATCGGCGCCGACGAGGTGATCGTCCTGACCGATCCGCACTACGTGGAGGAGTTCTTCCACCGGGACTGGGCCTCGCGCGCCCGCCACAAGGTCGGCGTACCGGTCCTGAAACTGTTCTCCCACAGCAAGGCATAGGCTGGGCCTCGCACTCCGGGGCCGCGTGCCCGGGGGCGCGCCCACCAGCAGACACCGCCGGCGGACACCGTCGGCCGGACACCGTCGGACACCACCGGCGGACACCGTCAGCAGGCACCACCTGTCGTACCACCCGTCGCACCTCTGGGGAGAACAGCGCATGGCACCCGGCCTTCCTACCGCCATGGACCGACCGCACTTCATCGGCATCGGCGGCGCCGGAATGTCGGGCATCGCCAAGATCCTCGCCCAGCGCGGCGCCGAGGTGGCGGGCAGCGACGCCCGGGAGTCCGCGACCGCCGAGGCCCTGCGCGCGCTCGGCGCGACCGTGCACATCGGGCACGCGGCGGAGCACCTCGCCGACGACGCGAGCTGCGTCGTCGTGTCGTCGGCGATCCGTGAGGACAACCCGGAGCTGGCCCGCGCGGCCGAACGCGGCATCCCGGTCGTGCACCGCTCCGACGCCCTCGCCGCCCTGATGGACGGCGCACGTCCGATCGCGGTCGCCGGCACGCACGGCAAGACCACCACCACCTCCATGCTGGCCGTCTCCCTGTCCGAGCTCGGCCTGAACCCCTCGTACGCCATCGGCGGCGACCTGGACGCGCCCGGCTCCAACGCCCTGCACGGCGACGGCGAGATCTTCGTCGCCGAGGCGGACGAAAGCGACCGCAGCTTCCACAAGTACGCCCCCGAGGTCGCCATCGTCCTCAACGTCGAACTCGACCACCACGCCAACTACGCGTCGATGGACGAGATCTACGAGTCCTTCGAGACCTTCGCCGACAAGATCGTCCCCGGCGGCACCCTGGTGATCGCGGCCGACCAGGAGGGCGCCCGGGAGCTGACGCGGCGGCTGGCCGGATCGGTGCGGACGGTGACGTACGGGGAGTCCGAGGACGCCGACGTACGGATCCTGTCGGTCGTCCCACAGGGCCTGAAGAGCGAGGTCACGGTGGTGATGGACGGCGCGGAGCTGACCTTCGCGGTCTCCGTCCCCGGCCGCCACTACGCGCACAACGCGGTCGCCGCCCTCGCCGCGGGCGTGGCCCTCGGCCTCCCGGCCGCCGAGCTGGCCCCCGCGCTGGCCGCCTACACGGGCGTCAAGCGGCGCCTCCAGCTCAAGGGCGAGGCGGCCGGCGTCCAGGTCGTCGACTCCTACGCGCACCACCCCACCGAGATGACGGCGGACCTGGAGGCCATGCGCGCCGCGGTCGGCGACGCCCGCATCCTGGTCCTCTTCCAGCCGCACCTCTTCTCCCGCACCCAGGAGCTGGGCAAGGAGATGGGCCAGGCGCTGGCGCTGGCGGACGCGTCGGTCGTCCTCGACATCTACCCCGCCCGAGAGGACCCGATCCCGGGCATCACCAGCGACCTGATCATCGAGGCCGCCCGGGCCGCGGGCGCGGACGTCACGCCCGTGCACGACAAGGCCGGGGCGCCCGCGGTGGTCGCGGGAATGGCGAAGGCCGGTGATCTCGTTCTCACCATGGGCGCGGGCGACGTCACCGACCTCGGACCGCGCATCCTGGACGAGCTGTAGAGCACCGAACCTGTAAGGGGCTGAGACTCATGTCGTACGACGTCGAGAAGCCGGACGAGCAGTGGCGCGCGGAACTGGCACCGGCCGAGTACGCCGTCCTGCGCCAGGCCGCCACGGAACCCGCCTTCACCGGTGAGTACACCGACATTAAGACCGAGGGCGTCTACTCCTGCCGCGCGTGCGGCGCGGACCTGTTCACCTCCTCCACGAAGTTCGAGTCGCACTGCGGCTGGCCGTCCTTCTTCGATCCGAAGGACACCGACGCGGTCGAGCTGATCGAGGACCGGTCGCACGGCATGGTGCGTACGGAGGTGCGGTGCGCCCGGTGCGGGTCGCACCTCGGGCACGTGTTCAAGGGCGAGGGGTATCCGACCCCGACCGACCAGCGGTACTGCATCAACAGCGTCTCGCTGCGGCTGGCGCCCACGGAGGGCTGAACCCCCGGTTCAGAGCCCGGCGGCCGGGAGCGTCACGGTGAACACCGTGACGCCCGGTTCGCCGCCCAGCTCGATCGTGCCGCCGTGCGCCCGCACCAGCGAAGCGGCGACGGCGAGGCCCAGCCCGCTGCCGCCGCGGTCGCGGCTGCGGGCCTTGTCGACCCGGTAGAAGCGGTCGAAGATCCGTCCCCGGTCGGCCACCGGGATGCCCGGCCCCGTGTCGGCGACCGCCACCCGGGCCGCGTCGGCCGTCCCGAGGACGGCGACCGAGACCTTCGTGCCCGGCGGGGTGTGAACGGCCGCGTTGGTGAGCAGGTTGTCGAGCACCTGCCGGATCCGCTGCGGGTCCAGCCGCAGCTTCACCACCGCGGGACCGGTCGTCACCGTCAGCGGATGATCCGGGTGACCGGCGCGGAAGGCGTCGGCCGCCTGCCGTACCAGCTCCGTCAGATCCGCGTCCTCCCAGCGCAGCGGCGTTTCCACCTCGGCCGCGTCCAGCCGGGCGAGCAGCAGCAGGTCGTCCAGCAGCACTCCCATCCGGGCCGCCTCGGCGCGCAGCCGGGCCAGGTGCCGCTCCCTCTCCCCAGGCTCGTTGGCCGCCGCGTACTGGAACAGGTCGGCGTAGCCCCGTACGGACATCAGCGGGGTGCGCAGCTCGTGCGAGGCGTCCGCGACGAACCGGCGCAACCGCTGCTCGGCCCGGGCACGCACCGCGAGCGAGTCGTCGATGTGCTCCAGCATCGTGTTGAACGCGGTCCGCAGCTCCGCCACCTCCCGCCCGCCGTCCCGCCCGTCCACGCGCAACGGCAGCCGGGCGGCCGACTCCGTCAGGTCGTGCGAGGTGATGCCGTGCGCGGTGCTCGCCATGTCGCTCAGCGGTTTCAGCCCGCGCCGCAGCATCCGCCGCCCGAACACCACCAGTGCCAGCAGCGCCAGACCGAAGGCGACGACCTGCACCGTGATCAGCTGCTCCACGGTGTCCTCGACGTCGCCCATGGGCGCGGCGCTGACCAGCACCACCCCGGGCTCGACCTCGCAGGCCCGCAGCAGGTAGGGGCCGTGCCCGCCGATCCGCACGGTGCGGGTCAGGTCCTCGTCCGAGCGTGCCATCGTCTGCGCCAGGGCGGTCAGCGCGCGGCTGTCCGCCGGCACCTCGGCGGGCGTGCGCAGGTCCGCCGAGCCGCCGGAGACGTCGTACACGGCCGTGTACCAGCCGTAGTACGACTCGCGCCGCACCGTGCCGTGCGTCGCCGCGTCCTTGGACTGCACGACCTGCACCAGCTTCATCTGGTCGGCCAGCTGCCGCTCCAGATAGTCCCGCATGTACGCGGTCAGCACGGTCCCGACCACGGCGAACACCACCAGCGACAGCACCCCCAGGCCCAGCGCCAGCCGGGTCCCGAGCCGCAGCCCCCGGTAGGCACGCCACCACCGTCGTATCACCGCGCCGCCTGCCGGATCACGTACCCGAAGCCCCGCACCGTCTGGATCAGCGGCTCACCGCCGTCGTCCGCGTCGTCCGTGTCGTCGAGCTTGCGGCGCAGCCGGCTGACGACCAGTTCCACGACGTTGGACCGGCCGCCGAAGCCGTACTCCCACACGTGGTCGAGGATCTGCGCCTTGGTCAGCACGGCCGGCGACTTGCGCATCAGATAGCGCAGCACCTCGTACTCGGTCGGGGTCAGCGACAGCCGCCGCTCACCCCGGCACACCTCACGGGTGTCCTCGTCCATCGTCAGATCCGCCACCCGCAGCACCGGCCGATGGAAACCCGGCCCGGCGCTGCGCCGCAGCACGGTCCGCAGCCGGGCCATCAGCTCCTCCACCGCGAACGGCTTGACCAGGTAGTCGTCACCGCCCCGGGTCAGCCCCGCCACCCGGTCGGCCACTCCGTCGCGCGCGGTGAGGAACACCACCGGCACCATCGTGCCCGAGCGGCGCAGCCGGTCCAGGACACCGAAGCCGTCGACGTCCGGCAGCATCAGGTCGAGCACCACGATGTCCGGACGGAAGTCGGCGGCCAGCCGCAGTGCCTGTTCGCCGGAGTTGGCGGTGACCGCCTCCCAGCCCTCGTAGCGGGCGACCGTGGCCACGAGATCGGCGATGGGCGGGTCGTCGTCCACCACGAGAAGCCGTACTTTTTCCACCCGCTCATACTGCGCCACCGGCCGCCCACACCCCATACCGCGGTGACCGCCGTGCCGGGATCGATAAATACTTGAAAGTCGCCCGACAGGAAAACGACAGGTCGCGCGGGTGAAGCTCGGTTCCGTGACCACTGCCCCGAGCGCCCCCCACCGCCGGCCGCCCCCCGCGCCGGCCCTCCGCCCCAAGGCGGTCGCCCGCACCGGCCTGTACGCGATCCTGGCCGCCAACGCCGCCGTCGTGGCCGTCCTGTTCGTCCAGGCGGGCTTCGCCTCCAACACCCTCGTCGTCCTCGGCCGCCTCACCGGCCTGTACGGCGCCCTGCTCATGGCCTTCCAACTGGTGCTGGTGGCCCGGCTGCCCTGGTTCGACCGGCGCATCGGCATGGACCGGCTGACGTCCTGGCACCGCTGGACCGGCTTCACCGTCCTGTGGACCCTCCTCGCCCACGTCACCTTCATCACCCTCGGCTACGCCCAGCCGTCCCGCATGGACCCGCTGAACCAGCTCGTCGACCTCGCCGAGACCGTCGAGGGCGTGCTGCGCGCGACCGTCGCGCTGGCGGTCCTCATCCTGGTCGGCGCCGTCTCCGCGCGCGCCGCCCGGCGCAGGATGGCCTACGAGACCTGGCACTTCCTCCACCTGTACACCTACGTCGCGGTGGTGCTCGCCTTCACCCACCAGGTCGCCGTCGGTTCCAGCTTCACCTCCTCGCCGGCCGCGAAGACGTACTGGTACGGGCTCTGGGGCGCGGCACTCGGCGCGGTCCTGCTGGGCCGGCTCGTGCTGCCGCTGCGGCGGAACCTGCGCCACCGGCTGCGCGTCACCGCCGTCGTCCCCGAGAACGACCACGTCGTCTCCGTGTACCTGAGCGGCCGCGACCTCGACCGGCTGCCCGCGCGGGCCGGCCAGTTCTTCCTGTGGCGGTTCCTGACCCGCGACCGCTGGTGGCAGGCCAACCCCTTCTCGCTGTCCATGGCGCCCGACGGCCGGCAGCTCCGCCTCACCGTCAAGACCGCCGGCGACGGCACCGCCGCCCTGCGCCATCTCGAACCCGGCACCCGCGTCTTCGCCGAGGGCCCCTACGGCGCCTTCACCACCCTGCACCGCACCCGCCCCGACACCCTGCTGATCGCCGGCGGCGTCGGCGTCACCCCGATCCGGGCGCTGCTGGAGGAGTCGCACGGACACGCGGTGCTCGTCTACCGCGTCGCCACCGACCGCGACGCCGTCCTCTACGACGAACTGCGCGACCTCGCCCACGCCAAGGGCGCCGAACTGCACCTGGTCACCGGACCGGCCGTCCCCGACAAGCTGGGTCCGCGCGACCTCGCCGCGCTCGTCCCCGACATCGCCGAACGGGACGTCTACGTCTGCGGACCGCCCGGCATGACGAGTGCGCTGCTGCGCACCCTGCGCGAACTGGGCGTCCCCGGCGCGCAGATACACGCCGAACGCTTCAGCCTGGCCGGATGAGTCCGGCGCGAACGAGAGGAACCCCCGCACCGTGAAGCGCGCACTGCCCGTCCTGGTCCTGAGCATCGCCGGCCTGATCCCCCTCTGGCGCTACGCCCCGGCCCACGAGACGGCGGCCACCTCGGCCACCCCGTCCGCGCCCTCGTCCGTGGCGCCGTCCGCGCCGGCAGCCGGTTCCGCCGTCGTCGCGGGGCCCACCGTCGACACCGAGAAGGGCCCCGTGCAGGTGGAGGTGGTCTTCCAGGACCACAGGATCACCGCCGTACGCATGCTCCGGCAGCCCGACCATCCGCAGACCACGGCCGCCGTCCCCCGACTCGTCGAGGAGACCCTGGAGGCGCAGAGCGCCGACATCGACACCGTCTCCGGCGCCACGGTCACCAGCGACGGATACAGGGAGTCCCTCCAGGCCGCCATCGACGCCCGGGGCGCCGGTGGCGGCGGTGCCTGAGCTGCGGCGCGTCGAACACGTCATGGGCTTCCCGGTCTCGCTGCGGGTCGACGACACGGAGGTGCCCGAGGAGGCCGCGGACGCCGTCTTCGCGTGGCTGCGTGAGGTCGACGCGCGCTTCAGCCCGTTCCGGCCCGACAGCGAGGTGTCCCGGCTGGGCCGCGGTGAGGTCCGGTCCGTCAGCGCCGGGTTGAGGGAGGTGCTGGACCTGTGTGAGGAGTACCGGGTCGCGACCGGGGGCGCCTTCGACGTCCGGCTGCCGGGGCGGGGCCTGGATCCCTGCGCGGTGGTCAAGGGCTGGTCGGTGCAGCGGGCGGCCGGGCTGCTGCGGGCGGCGGGCGCGCGGCGGTTCTGCCTCAACGCCGGCGGTGACGTGGTCGCCGCCGGCGGGCCCTGGCGGGTGGGCGTACGGCACCCCGAGCACGCCGGCCGGCTGTGCACCGTACTGCGGCTTGCCGACGGGGCGGTGGCGACCTCCGCCCGCTACGAACGCGGTGACCACATCCTCGACGGGCGCACCGGGCGTCCGGCGACCGGGCTGCTCAGCCTCACCGTCGTGGCGCCGACCCTCACCGAGGCGGACACGGTCGCCACGGCGGCCTTCGCGATGGGCGCCGAGGGCGTCGCGTGGGCCGCGGCGCGCGAGGGCTGCGAGGTGTTCGCCGTGGACGCGGAACGCCGGGTGCGGCGCACGGCGGGGCTGCCGGTGGCGGCGTAGGACGGGTCGCCGGTGCGGCGCGGGCGGGGCTGCCGGTGGTGGAGCGGCGGCGGGGACGCCTTCCGGCGGCGCGGAGCCGCACACGGTCACCACGGTTGCGTGACACCGGACGTCTAGACTCTCCCGGCAACGACCGTAGCGACCTGGCCAGAACCTCCCGCCCACCCGAAGGGTATTCGGCGTTTTGATACGGATGGAATCAGTCACCAAGCGGTACCCGGACGGCACCGTGGCGGTCGACCGGCTGTCGCTGGAGATACCCGACCGCTCGATCACGGTCCTCGTCGGGCCCTCGGGCTGCGGCAAGACGACGACCCTGCGGATGATCAACAGGATGGTCGAGCCCACCGAGGGCACCATCCTCCTCGACGGCGCGGACCTCCAGCGGCAGCCGCTCACCACGCTGCGCCGGTCGATGGGGTACGTCATCCAGAACGCCGGGCTCTTCCAGCACCGGACGATCATCGACAACATCGCCACCGTGCCCCGCATGATCGGCTGGGGCAAGCAGAAGTCCCGCGAACGGGCGGCCGAGCTGATGGAGCGGGTGGGGCTCGACACCTCCCTCGGCAAGCGGTACCCCTACCAGCTCTCCGGCGGCCAGCAGCAGCGCGTCGGCGTGGCGCGGGCGCTCGCCGCCGACCCGCCCGTGCTGCTCATGGACGAGCCGTTCTCCGCCGTCGACCCCGTGGTCCGCAAGGGACTCCAGGACGAACTCCTGCGCATCCAGGAGGAGCTGGGCAAGACCATCGTCTTCGTCACGCACGACATCGACGAGGCCATCAAACTGGGCACCATGGTCGCGGTGATGCGCACCGGGGGCCGGCTCGCCCAGTTCGCGCCGCCCGCCGAGCTGCTGTCGGACCCCGCGGACGACTTCGTCGAGGACTTCCTCGGTGCCGACCGCGGTATCCGGCGGCTGTCCTTCTTCCCCTCCGCGGGCCTGGAGCTGACGACCGGTCCGGTCGTCGGCGTCGACGCCACGGCCGAGCGGCTCGCCGTGTCCGACGCCCCCTACCTGCTGGTGACCGACGCGGACGGCAGGCCGCTGGGCTGGGCCGAGCCGGGGGACCTGGCCGCCGGGGACATCGCTGTGGAGGGGCTGCTGTCGTACGGGCGGCCGTTCGTACCCGGCACCGACTCGCTGCGGGCCGCCCTCGACTGCGCCGTGCTCTCTCCCACCGGCTGGGCGGTCGCCGTGGACGCCGACGGGCGGGTGGCGGGCGTCGTCTCCCAGCAGACCATCGGCGAGGCGATCCGCACGGCCCACGGCACGGGGGGAGCCGCCGCACCGCGGGACGCCGGCTCACTGGACGCCGGCGCGCAGGACGACGACGGGCAGCCCTCGGGGCCGGCCGGCGTCACGAAGGTCGGCCCGTGAACGGCTTCTTCGACATCCCCAGCGACCTCGGCAACACCTACTTCGGCCTGATCGGGCTGCACCTGCGCGAGGCGCTGCTGCCGGTCCTGGCCGGGCTGCTGCTCGCGCTGCCCATCGCCCAGCTCTGTGTGCGCTTCCGCTGGCTGTATCCGCCCGTGCTCGGCGTGACCACCGTGTTCTACGCCGTGCCGTCGCTGGCCGTCTTCGTCGTCCTCATCGACTACACCGGCCAGACCGAACTGACCGTGATGATCCCGCTGGCCGTCTACAGCCTGGTGGTGCTCGTCCCGGCGATCGTCGACGGCGTGCGGTCGGTGCCCCAGGAGACCCTGGCCGCCTCCACCGCCATGGGCTTCGGGCCCGTACGGCGATACCTCCAGGTGCAGTTGCCGATCGCCGTGCCCGCGATCCTCGCCGGGCTCCGGGTGGCCGTGTCCTCCAGCATCTCCCTGGTCAGCGTCGGCGCCCTCATCGGCAACCAGGGCGCCCTCGGCAACCTGCTCGCGGACGCGCAGAAGTACGGCCGTCCCGAGCTGGCGGTGAACTCCGTCCTCACCACCGCCGTACTGGCGATCCTGTGCGACGCGGCCCTCGTCCTGGTCCGGAACCTGCTGACGCCCTGGATGCCGCGCGGCGGGCGGCAACGCCGCCCGAAGGAGACCGCCGTGCGACAGGCCGTCGTACGGCAGGAGCGGCCCGAACCGGAGAAGGCGGCTGCCCGGTGAACGTACTCAGCTTCGTCAACGCCTTCTTCAGCGACGGCGCCCACTGGCACGGCTACGACGGCATCCCGCAGCGCCTGCTGGAGCACGTCCAGTACACGCTGATGGCCCTCGGCCTCGCCGCCGCGATCGGCCTGCCCGTCGGGCTGCTGACCGGACACACCGGGCGCGGCGGAAACGCCGTCGCCCTCGTCGCCACCGCCGCCCGCGCCCTGCCCAGCTTCGGACTGCTGGTGCTGATCGCCGTCGTGGTCGGCATCGGCCTGCTGCCCGTGATGATCCCGCTGGTCGTGCTCGCGATCCCGCCGATCCTGGTGACCACCTACGAGGCGGTCCGCTCGGTCGACCCCTCCCCGGTGGACGCCGCGCGGGGCATGGGCATGCACGAGTCGAGCATCCTCTTCCGCGTCGAACTGCCGGTCGCCCTGCCCCTGGTCCTCAGCGGACTGCGCTCGGCCGCCATCCAGGTCGTGTCGACGGCGACCATCGCCGCGTACGTCAGTCTCGGCGGGATCGGCCGGTACATCATCGACGGGCTCTACCAGCGGAACTACGAGAAGGTGGTCGGCGGCGCCACTCTGGTGGCGCTCCTGGCGCTCGTCACGCTCGCGGTGTTCTGGGCGGCGGAACGCCTGGCGGTGTCTCCGGGGGTGCGCAGGCGATGAGACCGGCCACGACCTCGAACACAGTGGTGAAGAAAACCGTAACCAGGCCGTTCTTGACTGACCGACAAGTGGCTCGTTTGGATCGGTGGATGACTTCTACCGCCAAGAGCAGCAGGTCCAGGACGAGGCACACCGGTGCGGCGGCGGTCGCGCTCACCGCCGCCGCGGCGCTGCTCGTGGGCTGTTCCTCCTCCGACGACACCTCCGACAACCCCCTCGCCGGAGAGAAGGCGGAGGCCGGCACGGTCGTCGTCGGCTCGAACAACTTCGCCGAGAGCACCCTGCTCGCCGACATCTACGGCGAGGCGCTCAAGGCCAAGGGCCTCAAGGTCACCTACAAGCACAACATCGGCAGCCGCGAGACGACCTACGGCCTGATGAAGAACGGCTCGGTCACGGTGCTGCCGGAGTACAACGGCGCGCTGCTGGCCTACCTCGACCCCGATGCCGAGCAGAAGTCCACCGAGGCGGTCAACACGGCGGCCGAGGCCAAGCTCGACAAGAAGCTGACGCTGCTGGAGTCGTCGCCGGCCGAGAACAAGGACTCGGTCAGCGTCAACGCCGAGACGGCGAAGAAGCACGGGCTCACCGCCGAGTCGACCCTCGCCGACCTCAAGGACATCGCGCCGGACCTGGTGATCGGCGGTTCGCCCGAGTTCCAGACGCGGCAGCAGGGGCTGAAGGGCCTGGAGTCCGTGTACGGCCTGAAGTTCGAGTCCTTCAAGGCGCTCGACGCGGGCGGCCCGCTGACCCAGTCGGCACTGACCAAGAACACCGTGCAGGCGGCGGACATCTTCACCACCGACCCGACCATCATCAAGGAGAAGTTCGTCGTCCTGAAGGACCCGGAGAACCTCTTCGGGTACGCGAACGTCACACCGCTGGTCCACAAGGAGGGGCTGTCCCAGGAGGGCGTCGACACGCTCGACGCGGTCTCCGCCAAGCTGGACACGAAGACGCTCCTCGACCTGGACGCGCAGGTCCAGCTGGACAAGAAGGACCCGCTGGACGTGGCCAAGGAGTGGCTCGGGTCGGCGGGTCTGATCTGATCTGACCTGGTTCGGTCGGACCTGACCTGACCTGACCTGACCTGACCTGACCTGAGCGGTCCGGTTTCTGTTCCGCCCGCCGTACGCTCCTCACGACGCCGCGGCCCCGGCCGCGGCGTCGATCAGCTGGTCGATCAGGGCGATGAGGACGTCGCGGCTGGAGGCCCGCTCCCGCGCGTCGCACAGCAGCACCTGAACGTGCGGCGGCAGCGCCAGCGCCTCCCGGATCTCGTCGGCCGGATACGGATGCCGCCCGTGGAAGCCGTTGACGCCGACGACGAACGGGATGCCCCGCCGCTCGAAGAAGTCGACGGCGGCGAAGCTCGACTCGGGCCTGCGGACGTCGACCAGCACCACGGCTCCGAGGGCCCCGATCGACAGGTCGTTCCACATGAACCAGAACCGCTGCTGACCGGGCGTGCCGAAGAGGTACAGCACCAGTTCCCGGCCGATGGTGATGCGCCCGAAGTCCAGGGCCACGGTCGTGTCCCGCTTCTCCTCGATGCCGGCGAGGTCGTCGACGTCCAGCCCCGCCGCGGTCAGCGGTTCCTCGGTGCGCAGCGGGGCGATCTCGCTGACCGACCCGACCATGGTGGTCTTGCCGACGCCGAAACCGCCGGCGATCAGGATCTTCACGGCGTCGGGGGCGGCGGCCGGGGGTGCGGGTGCCGTGGGCGCCTCAGCGGCGCGGTCAGAGCCGGCCAAGGCCGTCCCTCACTTTCTGCAGCAGGTCCAGGTCCGGGGTGGCACGGGAGACGGGACGCGGCGGCCGGGCGGTGATCCGGCCGGCCTCCAGCAGGTCCGAGAGCAGGATGACGGTCACGCTCACCGACAGGTCGAGGCGGGCCGCGACCTCCGCCACGGCGAGCGGTTTCGCGCACAGCCGCAGGATCCGCAGGTGCTCGGGCTGCGGTCGCGCGGCCCGGGTGGGCTGCGGGTCGACCGCGGCGACCGTCGTGATGAGGGTGAAGTCGGCGCGGCTGGGCCGGGTCCGGCCACCGGTCAGGGTGAACGGCCGTACGAGCCGGCCCCCCGCGTCGCCATCGGTCACGTCACTCGCCGGGGCCGGCGGTGGCCCGCGGTGCCGCGCTCAGGTGCTCGCCGATCTTCTTCACCAGCATGTTCATCTGGTACGCGACCACACCGACGTCGGCGTTCGGGCCGGTGAGCACGACGAGGTGGGCGCCGGGGCCCGCCGAGCTGAGGATCAGGTAGCTGTTGGCCATCTCGATGAGAGCCTGCCGCACCGGGCCGCCGCGGAAGTCCATGCTGACGCCCTTGCTCAGGCTCATCAGTCCCGACGCGGTCGCCGCCAGCCGCTCGGCGTCGTCGCGCGGGAAGCCGGTGGACTTGCTGACGACCAGTCCGTCCTCGGAGAGCACCACGGCCTGGTTCACGTCGGCGACCCGCTCCACGAGTCCGGTGAGCAGCTGGTCCAGCTCGGTGTGCGTGGCGGGGGAGGGTCGGGTCATCGCGTGTCCTTCGTGGGCGGTCGGTGGTCGGCGGTCGGAGTCGAGGGGGCGGCGGAGGAGAGCGCCCGGTCGTCGGCGTCCGTCCCCGTGTCCGTGCCGTCGGCGTCGGCGTCGGCGGCCTGGGCCCGCAGCGTGCCGTGCTGGAAACCGGCGAGGGAAGAGGCGGCGCGCTCGGCCGTGAAGTCGGGGTAGTCGTCGGACGCGGTGTCCGGACCGTCCTGGCCGGCGACGACGTCCTCGTCGCGCAGTTCGGCGGCCAGGCTGGTCTGCGGCACCCGGCGGGGCAGCGGGGCAGGCCCGTTCCGCTCGGTGGCGGACGCGGAGGGGGCGGGAGCGCCGGGCCGGCTCGCGGGTACGGGCCGCACCGGCCGAACGGGGCGCTTCGCGGGAACGGGCACCCCCTCGGACGCGGAGGACGCGGAGGACGCGGAGGACGCGGAGGACGCGGAGGACGCGGAGGACGCGGAGGACGTGGAAGGCGTGGAGGCCACGGAAGACGCGGAAGACACGGGTGACGTGGAAGGCGCCGGCGGCGCGGGAGTGCCGGGCGCCCCGGGGGTCGCCGTACCGTCCGCGTCACGGGCCGCGTCGACCGGCTCGCGCACCACGATGTCGTGCGGGATCAGCACGATCGCCGTGGCCCCGCCGTACGGGGAGGGGCGCAGCGTGACGGTGATGCCGTGCCGGTGCGCGAGCCGGGCGACGACGAACATGCCGAGCCGCAGGTCGTCGGCGAGCGCGACCACGTCGAACTGCGGGGGCACCGCCAGGTGGGCGTTGAACGAGGCGTAGTCCTCCTCCGACAGGCCGAGCCCGCGGTCCTCGATCTCCACGGCCAGGCCCTTGGCCACCATCGCCGCCCGCACCCCGACCGGGTTGGGCGCGGGGGAGTAGGCGGTCGCGTTGTCGATGAGCTCGGCGAGCAGGTGGATCACGTCGGCCACCGCGGGCGGCGCGAGCGCCACCTCCTCGTCGGTGTGCACTTCCACGCGCTGGTACTCGGCGACCTCTCCGACGGCGCTGCGCAGGATGTCGACCAGTGCGACGGGTTCGCGCCAGGTGCGCCGGGGCTGCTCACCGCTGATGATGACGAGGTTCTCCTCGTACCGGCGCAGCTGGCTGGCGGTGGAGTCCAGTTCGTACAGGCCCTTGAGGATCTCCGGGTCGGTGTGCTCGCGCTCCAGCGCGTCCAGCTTGCCGAGCTGCATGTTGACGAGGTTCTGGCTCTGCCGGGCGATGCCGAGGATCACCTTCTGGAAGCCGCGCCGGGTGTCGGCGAGTTCGACGGCGGTGTGCACGGCGGTGCGCTGCGCCGCGTTGAACGCCTGGGCGACCTGGCCGAGTTCGTCCCGTCCGTAGTCCAGCGGCGGGGTGGCCGAATCCACGTCGACCTTCTCGCCCCGTTCCAGCCGGGCCACGACGTCGGGCAGTCGTTCCTCGGCCAGGCTCAGGGTGGCGAGCCGCAGTCCGCGCAGCCGCCGGGACAGCGAGCGGGTGATGCGCCAGGACATGACGACGCAGAGCACCAGGGCGAGCAGGCCGCCCGCGCTGAGGGAGGCGGCCGTGATCAGCAGCCCGCGCGCTTCGTCGGCACTGCGGTCGAGCAGTCCGTCGGTCTGCTGCCGGATCAGTGCCTCGTACTGGTCGGAGACCGTGTCCAGCGCGGCGGTCCAGCGCTGCCGTGCGTCCGGCAGAACGATCATGCCGTCCCCGTCCCCGCCCCCGTCCGCCGCGCGGGCCGCGAGCACCTGGTCCTCGACGGCCTCCAGGGTCTGCCACTCGGTACTGGCGAGGACCCGCTCGGTCTGCGCCTTCGCGCTGCCGGTCAGGGAGGGGACGATCTGGTCCTGGACGAGCCAGCGCCGGGTGTGGGCCAGCTGGGCGAACTGCGACCACTGCTCCTCGTCCATCCGCCCGGCGGGCCAGGCCAGGGTGAGCCGGGCGTTCTCCTGGGAGATCAGCTCCGCCGCGTGCTCGAGGGCGACCAGCGGCCCGGCCTGAGAGGTGAGGTCGCCGTCGTCGACCTGGGAGAGTTCCTGGAAGGCGTGGATCTGCTCGTCGATGATCGATGTGTACTGGTCGAGCGCCTGCTCGGGAGTGATGTCGCTGGGGGCGTCCACCTGGTTGCGGTAGTACTCCAGACTGCCCACCGAGCCGAGCACCGAGTACAGCCGGTCCGAGACCCGGGCGGGCGCGCGCTCGATCGCGTCGGACTCGCCGACGAGCTGGGCGACCGCCCGGTCCGTCCTCTCGCGCTGGGCGTCCAGTTCCGCGCGGTCACCGCCGGGTCCGGCCAGCCAGGCGGCCGACAGGCTGCGCTCCTTCTGCAGCGCGAGCGCGGCCTCGGTGCCCATGGCCCCGGTGTCGCGGCTCAGTTCCGTCTGCGAGCGCAGCCGCAGGCCCTCCGAGAACATCTGGATCGTCGTCACCCCCCACACGGCGGCGAGGGTGACGCCGGGGACCAGGGCCAGGAGGATCAGGGAGAGACGTATGGAGCCGAGGCGGCGCCGGGCACCTGTCCGTGCAGACATCGTCGTCCTAGGCGATCAGTGGGGAAGGGTGGCGGTTGTGCGCGGGCGCGGCCACAGGCGCCGGCAGGGGCAGGGCAGGGGCAGGTGCGGGTGCACGGGCCGCCCGCGGCCGCGGTGCCCGGTCAACGGGTGCCGCCCGCGGCGAACTCGGCGACCGCGTCGGCGTTCGTCCGGGTCACGAACGCGGGACCGGTCAGTACGGGTGCCACCCCGCCACCGCTGACGTTGCCGTTGGTGCGGTACAGCCAGAGCGCGTCCACCGCGAGATAGCCCTGCAGGTACGGCTGCTGGTCCACCGCGAACTGCACGTCCCCGCGCTTGACCGCGGCCACGAGGTCCTTGTCGAGGTCGAAGGTGGCGACGTGGGCTCTGCTGCCCGCCTCGTCGACCGACTCGACCGCGGTGAGGGCGAACGCCGCGCCGTTCATGACGACTTCGTCGATGCTGGAGTCCTGCCGCAGCCGTGCGGTGACGGCCGCGTCCACCGCCTTCATGTCGGTGCCCTCGACGTAGAGCATCTCGGTCTCGCCCTTGAAGGTCTTCTTCACCCCGGCGCAGCGGGCCTCCAGAGCGACGTTGCCCCGCTCGTGGATGACGCACAGGGCGTGCCGGGCCTTCAGGGAGGTCAGCTTGTCGCCGACGGCCCGGCCCGCGACACTCTCGTCCTGCCCGAAGTACCCGAGGAGCCCGGCGGACCGCCAGGCGTCGATGCCGGAGTTGAGCCCGACCACGGGGATGCCGGCCGCCTTGGCCTCGGTGATCGGCCCCTTCATCGCCTGCGGTTTGGCCAGGGTCACGGCGATGCCGTCGGGCTTGTCGCGGATCGCGTCCCGCACCAGGCCGGCCTGGTCGGCGGCGTCGGCGTCACCGGCGTACGTCAGCTCGATACCGTCCTTGGCGGCAGCCGCCTCGGCGCCCTTGCGCACCCGGTCCCAGAAGGCGTCGCCCTCACCGCCGTGGGTGACCATGACGATCTTCATCCGCCCGGCGCCGGACCCGCCGGCGGCGTCCGCGGCCGAGCCGTCCTCCTCACCGCCCAGGGCGGAGCAGCCGGCCGCCAGCAGGCAGACGGCCACGGCGAGAACCGCGGCGCGCGGAGGTCCGGGGGAGCGGGTGGGCGGGGGAGATGTGCTCATGGGGGTGGGGGCACCTCGCTGTGCGGCCGAGCAGGAGGAACGGGACGAGGTGGACCGGAGCCGCGGGTCGGTGCGCCAGCCGGGTGTACTTCGCCTGGCCGGAGCAAACAGTGTGTGACGGCTGGTAGTCAAGTGACCAGCGACCAGGTGTGAGTTGTCGGTGCCGCATCGTGATGAACGGGACGGGTGGAACACGTGGCCGGCGAGGGGGGCGAGGGAGAGGGCAGGGGAGGCGGGTGCGGTAGAGAGGGCGGCGACGGGGGAACGAAGGTGCGCATGAAGACCCGGCGTCCGGCTCCGGGCGCGCGCCGGGGCGCGGACGCCGGGTGCCCCGGTGCCGGAGGCGTCGACGGCCGGGTGACAGGTTCGTCGGCTCGGCTTCGGGCGGGTACGCCGGCCCGTCGTTCCAGCGGCGGCGGAGCCGTCCGCGCGGCCCGGGCCGCCTTCCCGCGACGTCGGCGGTCGCGGCGCGACTCCGGACGCGGGACTCCGCCTCGCCGACGGGTACTTCACCACCACCTGCGCCCCGTGACCGACGGGGCGGAACGGTGTGCGTCAACTGACCGAGACTGACCGAGACTGACCGAGAATGACCGGAACCAACCGACCGACCGGGTTAGGTCCGTGCCTCGTACGGCAGGGCCGGATCGCGGTCCACGGGGCCGTAAGCACGCGGATCTGACGGTGAGTTATCGTGTACAGGGGGTTAAGACAGGCGGCACGGCCTGTTGAGTTCCAGCCCAGGAGAGTTCAGCCGATGGCGAGGCAGATACGCGCCGAGCAGACCCGCGCGACGATCCTCGGGGCCGCCGCCGACCTGTTCGACCGTCACGGCTACGAGTCGACGAGCCTGAGCGAGATCGTGGCCCACGCCGGAGTCACCAAGGGCGCCCTGTACTTCCACTTCGCGGCGAAGGAGGACCTCGCCAACGCCATCATGGAGATCCAGTCCAGGACCTCGCGCCGGCTGGCGACGGATCTGGACGGCCGGGGCTACACCTCCCTGGAGGCGCTGATGCGCCTCACGTTCGGCATGGCCCGGCTGTGCGAGGAAGGGCCGGTGCTGCGGGCCGGGCTGCGGCTCGCCACCGGGGGAGTGCCGGTACGGCCGCCGCTGCCGCACCCCTTCACCGAGTGGCGGGAGATAGCCTCCTCCCGTCTCCTGGACGCCGTCAGGCAGTCCGACGTGCACCCGGACATCGACATCGACTCCGTCGCCCACACCCTCGTCTGCTCCATCGTCGGCACCCGCGTCGTGGGCGGCACCCTCGAACCGGCCGCGCGACAGCCCCGCCGCCTGGCCGGCATGTGGTACATCCTGATCCGCGGCATGGTGCCGGTGACCCGACGCGCCCGCTACCTCACCCTCGTGGCCCGCCTGGAACGGGACACGAGCGCGGCCTGATCCGAGGCGGGCGACCCTCGCCGGCACATGGCCGGCCTCCCTTCCCGCCCCGGACCGCGCGGTACGGTGAGGCGCATGCCCGACACCCCGTCCGAGCCCGCCCCCGTCATCCTCGGCAACGAGCCCGGAGCCTTCCCCCACGGAGTGCTGGCCGAGCGGCATCCCGCCATCGTCCGGCAGGTGCGGGAGGCGTTCCCCTACGATCCTGAACGGCGACGCGCCCTCGACGCGCTCCTCGCGAGCTGTGCCGACGGCGTGGTCGAGCCACTGCCCGCCGACGCCGACCCCCGCGACCGGCGCCGCTGGGCGGACTGGGGGATGGACGCGTACGCCGGCCGTTCCTGGTTCGACGTGCCCTGGCTGTGGGCGGAGAGCCACTTCTACCGTCGGCTCCTCGACGCCGTCGGCTACTTCGGCCCCGGCAGCTGGGAGGGCCTCGACCCCTTCCGGCCCGCCAAGCTCGCCGAGCTCGACGCGCCGGAGACGGACGAGGAACTCGCCGCGCTCGACGGCCTCGCCGACCTGCCCTCGGACGAGCGCACCCGGGCCCTGCTGCACGGCTCGCTCTGGGGCAACCGCGCGGACCTCGGCTTCCGCCTCTCCGACAGCGGCACCGCCACCACCGGCACCGGCACCGGCACCAAGGACAGGGTGCGGGCCCTGGTCGCCGACGACAGCGACGCGCTCTGGTCACTGCTCCCGCCCGCCGGGACGAGCGCCTCCGCCCCGGTCACCGCGGGCCCGGTCACCGCGGGCCCGGTCACCTTGTGCCTCGTCGCCGACAACGCCGGCCGCGAACTCGTCCCCGACCTGCTCCTCGTCTCGCACCTCCTCGGCCAGGGCCGCGTCGACCGGGCGGTCCTGCACGTCAAGCCGTATCCGTACTACGTCTCCGACGCCACGCCCGCCGACGTGCTCGACGCGCTGCGCCGGCTCGTCGCGGCGGGCGGCGCGGCCGCCGCGTACGGCGACCGGCTGTGGAACGCGCTGACCGACGGCCGCGTCACCGTACGCGCCCACCCCTTCTCGTGCGCCCCCCTGCCGTACGCGGACATGCCCGACGACCTGCGTGCGGAGTTCGCCGCGGCCACGGTCACCGTCCTCAAGGGCGACCTGAACTACCGCCGCCTGGTGGGCGACCGCTGGTGGCCGCCGACCACCTCCTTCACCGACGCCACCGCCTACTTCCCCGGTCCCGTCGCCGCGCTGCGCACCCTGAAGTCGGACGTGATCACCGGTCTGACCGCGGACACGGAGGCCGCGCTGGTGGCGAGCGGGGAACAGCGCTGGCGGACGAGCGGGACGCACGCCCTGATCCAGGTCAGGCGCTGAGCCCGCGCCACGTGGCGGCGCACCCCGCCCGCGCCCCGGCACCCCGGAGGCCCGGCCGACGAAAGTTCCGCTTTCCGCCCTGATTCACGCGATGGTGTGATCATGTCCCGGCCCGTGGATGTGCCCGAAGGGCCGTGGGTAGTGCCCGGCCATGACGCGACAGCCCTTCGAACTCCCGCACTTCTACCTGCCGCACCCCGCGCGGCTCAACCCGCATCTCGACGAGGCCCGCGCCCACTCGACGACATGGGCGCGCGAGATGGGCATGCTGGAGGGCTCAGGGGTCTGGGAGCAGTCCGACCTCGACGCGCACGACTACGGCCTGCTCTGCGCCTACACCCACCCCGACTGCGACGGGCCGGCGCTCTCCCTCGTCACCGACTGGTACGTGTGGGTCTTCTTCTTCGACGACCACTTCCTGGAGAAGTTCAAGCGCAGTCAGGACCGCGTCGGCGGCAAGGCGCACCTCGACCGGCTCCCCCTGTTCATGCCGCTCGACCCCACCGCCGACATGCCCGCACCGGAGAACCCGGTCGAGGCCGGTCTCGCCGACCTCTGGAGGCGTACGGTTCCCGCGATGTCGGCCGACTGGCGCGCCCGCTTCGCCGTCGCCACCGAGCACCTGCTCAACGAGTCCCTGTGGGAGCTGTCCAACATCAACGAGGGGCGCGTCGCCAACCCCGTCGAGTACATCGAGATGCGGCGCAAGGTCGGCGGCGCACCCTGGTCGGCCGGACTCGTGGAGTACGCGACCGCCGAGGTGCCCGCGGCCGTCTCCGGCTCCAGGCCGCTGAGGGTGCTGATGGAGACGTTCTCCGACGCCGTGCACCTGCGCAACGACCTCTTCTCCTACCAGCGGGAGGTCGAGGACGAGGGCGAGCTGAGCAACGGCGTGCTGGTCCTGGAGACCTTCTTCGACTGCACCACCCAGGAGGCCGCCGAGCTGGTCAACGACGTCCTCACCTCCCGGCTGCACCAGTTCGAGCACACGGCGTTCACCGAGGTGCCGGCGGTGGCCCTGGAGAGCGGCCTGACCCCGGCCGAGGTCGCCGCCGTCGGGGCGTACGCGAAGGGCCTCCAGGACTGGCAGTCCGGCGGCCACGAATGGCACATGCGCTCCAGCCGCTACATGAACAAGGGCGCCCGGCCCACGGCCCCCTGGCAGGCGTTGACCGGGCCCGGCACCTCCGCCGCCGACGTCGGGGGGCTGCTCGCCGCGGCCGTCGCCGAGCGGGCGCGGCCCTACACGTACACGCCCTTCCAGAAGGTCGGCCCCTCGGTCATCCCCGACATCCGCATGCCGTTCCCGCTGGAGCTGAGCCCCGCCCTGGACGGTGCCCGGCGGCACCTGTTCGAGTGGTCGCACCGGATCGGGTTCCTCAGCGAAGGGGTGTGGGACGAGGACAAGCTCGCGAGCTGCGACCTGCCCCTGTGCGCCGCCGGCCTCGACCCGGACGCCACCCAGGACCAGCTGAACCTGGCCTCCGGCTGGCTGGCCTTCGGCACCTACGGCGACGACTACTACCCGCTCGTCTACGGCCACCGCCGAGACCTGGCCGCAGCCAGGCTGACCACGGCCCGGCTGTCGGCCTGCATGCCGCTGGACACCGAGCCGGTCCCGCCGCCCGCCAACGCCATGGAGCGCTCCCTGATCGACCTGTGGGCACGCACCACCGCGGGCATGACGCCCGAGCAGCGGCTCCCGTTGAAGACGGCCGTCGACAAGATGACCGAGGCCTGGGTGTGGGAGCTGGCCAACCAGATCCAGAACCGCGTCCCCGACCCGGTGGACTACCTGGAGATGCGGCGCGCCACCTTCGGCTCCGACCTCACCCTGGGCCTGTGCCGCGCCGGCCACGGCCCCGCCGTGCCGCCCGAGGTCTACCGCAGCGGTCCCGTCCGGTCCCTGGAGAACGCGGCGATCGACTACGCGTGCCTCCTCAACGACGTCTTCTCGTACCAGAAGGAGATCGAGTACGAGGGCGAGATCCACAACGCGGTCCTGGTCGTGCAGAACTTCTTCGGCGTCGACTATCCGACCGCGCTCCCCGTCGTCCAGGACCTGATGAACCAGCGCATGCGCCAGTTCGAGCACGTCGTCGAGCACGAACTCCCGGTCGTCTACGACGATTTCCAGCTCTCGGACGAGGCACGCGCCATCATGCGGGGCTACGTGACCGATCTCCAGAACTGGATGGCCGGCATCCTCAACTGGCACCGAGAGGTCCCTCGGTACAAGGCCGGGTACCTCGCCGGGCGCACCCACGGCTTCCTCCCGGACCGCATCCCGGCCGTGCCCGTCCCGAGGCGCACCGCCCTGCCCGCGCTCGGCTGACCCCCGGTCAGTCTCACTCTTTCGTGGCTCGTCACGCGCCGGTGCGCCGGGTAGAGCACCTGCCGGAGGCGATCCATGGAACAGACAGCGTTGCGACCCAAGCCGATGCCCGGCCAGGAACCGGGGGCCGGCACCGCACCCGACACCGCCCGGCGCCCGCGAGCCGGGGGCCGGCGCCGGTTCACCGCCCTGCTGCTGGTCGTGTGCGCCGCGACGGTCCTGCTCCTGGCGGGCGCGGGACTCGGCACGATGGGCGCCACGGTGATCGGCATGAGCAGACTCGCCGAACTGCAACGGCAGGCAGGGCCGTCGGGTGCGGCGGGAGCAGCCGCGGCGGTGCCGAAGGGCGGGCGGGCCGCCCCGGCGCACCCGCCGGCCGGCCCGTCGCCGGCCGCCGCGACCCTCGGCGTGGAGGCCGTGGACGACGAGAAGCCGGGCGCCCTGGTCGTGGGAGTCCATGTGCCCGGCCCCGGGCACGCGGCGGGCCTGGTCCGGGGTGACGTGCTCCTGGCGGTCGGCACGACCCGGGTCGACTCGGCCGCCGACCTCGCCCGGGCCGTGGCCCGCGCCCGGCCGGGCAAGGAGGTCAAGGTCACCGTGCGCCACGAGAGCGGCGGCTACCAGCAGCTGACGGCCGTGCCGGGGGTCGTCACCTGACCGTGCGGAAGTGGCTCGTGAGCCGTCCCGTGTCGTCCAGCACGTGGTAGGCCAGTCCGACCGGGGCGTCCCGGTCCGCGATCCGCTCACCCTCCCAGGGCAGCCGCAGGGTCCACGTCACCCCGGGCCCGACCACCAGGGGCCGCCCGGCGAACACGGTGGCGGCGGGCGTGTGGGCGTGCCCCGTGATCAGCCCGGCGATCTCGGGCCGGCGGCCGAGCAGCGCCGCGAGGCGTTCCGGGCGGCGCAGTTGGTAGGAGTCCGGCAGGGGGTGGTGCACGGCGGTGGGCGGGTGGTGGAAGGCGAGGAGGACCGGGCGGTCGCCGTCGAGCTCGTCGAGCGCGGCCTCGATCCAGCCGTAGGTCTCCTCGTCCAGTTCCCCCTCGTCGCTCCCCGGGATGCTGGAGTCGCACATCAGTACCGCGCCGCCGTCGAAGACGTGCACTGCGTTGACCGGTCCGTCGGCGGTGGGCCGGCCCAGCAGGGCCTTGCGGTAGGGCGCGCGGCTGTCGTGGTTGCCGGGGCAGGTGAGCACGGGCAACGGCGCGGTGCCGTCGCGCAGCCCCAGGATGCGTGCCGCCTCCTCGTACTCCGCCTCGGTGCCGTGATCCGCGATGTCCCCGGTCACCAGGAGGGCGTCCACCCGCCCCGGCAGTTCCCACAGCCGGTCGCGAACCCGCTCGGCGCGTCCGGTCGCCCGCGCACTCCCGTCCAGGTGCAGATCGCTGATGTGCGCGAGTACGAGCATGGTGTCGGCCTCCTCCGGGCGCCCGAAGGCATCCCCCGCAACTAATGCTTGAGTCACATCAAACCATTAGTCGTGGTGATTGTTCCATGCCAATCGGCTCGCGTCGCCCCCGCGCCGGGGGCAGGATGCTGCCCGTAGTCCCTTCACTCTTCTCGCCCAGGGAGGCCCGGATGACCGGCAGCGCGCCCACTGCTTCTTTCACCGCCGACGACTACCGGGTCCGCATGGAGCGCGCCGCTCGGGCGGCCGCCGACGCCGGGCTCGCCGGACTGCTGGTGGCGCCGGGCCCTGACCTCGTGTGGCTCACCGGCTACGCGCCCACCGCGGCCACCGAACGCCTCACCCTGCTCGTCCTCGCCGCCGGCCGCGACCCCGTCCTCGTCGTCCCGACGCTGGAGGCACCCGACGCGGAGAAGGCCGTCGGCGCGCCCGCCCTGACCCTGCGCGACTGGACCGACGGCAAGGACCCCTACGCCGCCACCGCCGCCCTCCTCGACGGCTCCGGACGGTTCGGCGTCAGCGACAACGCCTGGGCGATGCACCTGCTGGCCCTGCAACGCGCGCTGCCCGACACCTCGTACGCCGCCCTCACCGAGGCGCTGCCCATGCTGCGCGCCGTCAAGGACGCGGCGGAACTGGAGCTGCTGGCGGCGGCGGGCGCGGCCGCGGACGCCGCCTTCGAGGAGATCCGCAAGGTGCGCTTCGGCGGCCGCCGGGAGTCCGACGTCGCCGCCGACCTCGCCGGTCTGCTGCGGCGGTTCGGGCACTCCCAGGTCGACTTCACCATCGTCGCCTCCGGACCGAACGGGGCCAACCCGCACCACGAGGTGGGCGACCGCGTCATCGGGGACGGCGACATGATCGTCCTCGACTTCGGGGGACTGAAGGACGGTTACGGCTCCGACACCTCCCGCACCGTCCACGTGGGCGCGCCCACCGACGAGGAGCGCCGGGTGCACGACCTCGTCCGCGAGGCGCAGGAGGCGGGCTTCGGCGCGGTACGGCCCGGGGTGGCCTGCCAGGAGGTCGACCGGGCCGCCCGCGCGGTCATCGCCGGCGCCGGCTACGGCGAGTACTTCATCCACCGCACCGGGCACGGCATCGGCGTCACCACGCACGAGCCGCCGTACATGATCGAGGGCGAGGAGCGGCTCCTCGTGCCCGGCATGTGCTTCTCCGTCGAGCCCGGCGTCTATCTGCCCGGCCGGTTCGGGGTACGCATCGAGGACATCGTCACGGTCACCGAGGACGGCGGCCGGCGTCTCAACGACACGACCCGGGAGATGGTCATAGTGGAGTGAGCGGCGACGAAGAGCCCCGAACGTCCCGGCGGACCCGAGCGCCCCGGCAGATGCGGAAGACGACGGCGCGACCATGACCCAGGCACCGACACCCACCGCGGACACCGTCCGCCGACTGGTCCGTTCCCTGCTGGGAGAGAGTGCGGAAGACGACGTACGGCCCGTGGCGGCGGGTGCCGCCCCCGCCACCTGGTGGGTCGGTGCCCGGCACGTGCTGCGTCTGGCCCCCGACCGCGGGGCCGCGGTACGGCAGCGACGCGAGCTTCGCCTGCGCGAGCTGCTTCGCCCGTACGTCTCCGTCGTGGTACCGACGAGCGTGGCGCACGGCGAGTGGGCGCCGGGGCTGACCTACACGCTGGACGCCAGGGTGTCCGGCGGGTCGGGCGAGGACCTCGACGTGTCGGCCCTCGGCGAGGCCGACCTCGCGGCGCTGCTCGCGGGGTTGCGCGAGGTCCCGGTCCGCCAGGCCGAGACCCTCGGCGTGCCCCGGGCCGCCCCGCGCCCGCTGGAGACGCTGCGGCAGGCCGGCGAGCGGGCCGCCCGGCACCTCGCCGAGGCCGACGAGTTCGACGCGGCCCGGCCGGAGCGGCTCACCCGGGCCGCGTCGGCCCAGCTCGGCGTGCAGTCGGGCGCGGCGGTTCTCGTCCACCACGGCCTGGCAGGCGAGCACCTCGTGGTCGGCGCCGACGGCCGGGTGCGCGGCGTCCTCGGCTGGACCGACGCGGTCCTGGGCGACCCGGCCGAGGACATCGCCGCGCTCGCGCTCTGTGTCGGCTCGCCCGCCGCCGTCCGCGCCGCCACCCTCGCCGGTTACGGCGCCCGGCCCTGTCTGCGCGGTCTGTGGCTGGCCCGCTGCGACGCCCTCGTCCACCTCGCCGAGGCCCTCACCGGCCGGTCCGCCGGATCCGCGTCCGAACCGCCGCCGCTGCCTCTACCGCCGCCCCTGCCCCTGCCCCTGCCCCTGCTCAGGGCCAGGCTGCGGCGCGCCTGGGAGCCGATCCTGCTGGAACGCGTGACGGAGCTGCGCGAGGACGGCACGGACGACGCCCCGTCCTGAGCACCCCTCATGACTGCACGAGCCACTCCTGCACGGGCCGCTTCCGCACGAGCCACTCCTGCACGGGCCGCTTCCGCACGAGCCACTCTTGTACGAGCCGCTTCCGCACGAGCCACTCTTGTACGAGCCGCTTCCGCACGAGCCACTCTTGTACGAGCCGCTCCCGCACCCTTCACTCCTGTACGAGCACCACGCTCGACTCGCCCGGCACCCGCAGCACCCCGTCCGCGCCCGGCGCCCGCACCGGCTCCCACGCGGCGAGCACGCGCGCGGGGCGGGTGCCCAGCGGGATCGCCGCCGGTTCGGAGCCCAGGTTGACGGCCACCCGGATGTCGCCGCGCCGGAAGGCCAGCCAGCGCGCCTCGCCGTCGTACGCGACCTTGGTGTCGCCGAGGTCGGGGGCGGTCAGGTCCGGCTGCTCGCGGCGCAGTGCGATCAGCCGGCCGTACCAGGCCAGTAGGCGCGCGTGCGGCTCGCGTTCCGGCTCGGACCAGTCCAGGCAGGAGCGCTCGCGTGTCGCCGGGTCCTGCGGGTCGGGCACGTCCTCCTCCTTCCAGCCGTGCGCGGCGAACTCGCGCCGCCTGCCGCCGCGCACCGCCTCGGCGAGCTCCGGGTCGGTGTGGTCGGTGAAGAACTGCCAGGGCGTGCCCGCCGCCCACTCCTCGCCCATGAACAGCATCGGCGTGAACGGCGCGGTCAGCGTCAGCGTGGCCGCGCAGGCCGCGAGCCCCGGGGAGACCAGCGCGGCCAGGCGGTCGCCCTGGGCGCGGTTGCCGACCTGGTCGTGGGTCTGGCTGTAGCCGGTCAGCCGGTGCGCGGCGACCCGGCCGCGGTCCAGCGGACGGCCGTGACCGCGGCCCCGGAAGCTGGAGTGGGTGCCGTCGTGGAAGTAGCCCCGCGTCAGCGTCTTGGCGAGCGCCGCCAGCGGAGCGCGCGCGAAGTCGGCGTAGTAGCCCTGCGACTCACCGGTCAGCGCGGCGTGCAGGGCGTGGTGGAAGTCGTCGTTCCACTGCGCGTGCACGCCCAGGCCGCCCTCCGCGCGGGGGGTGATGACCCGCGGGTCGTTGAGGTCGGACTCGGCGATGAGGAACAGCGGGCGCTCCAGGTCGGCGGCGAGGCCGTCCACCGCGGTCGACAGTTCCTCCAGGAAGTGGCACGCGCGCGTGTCGACCAGGGCGTGCACCGCGTCCAGGCGCAGCCCGTCGACCCGGTAGTCCCGCAGCCACGCCAGCGCGCTGTCCACCAGATAGGCCCGGACCTCGTCCGAGCCGGGAGCGTCGAGGTTGACGGCGACGCCCCAGGGCGTGTGATGGGTGTCGGTGAAGTACGGACCGAAGGCGGGCAGGTAGTTGCCGGTCGGGCCCAGGTGGTTGTGCACGACGTCCAGGACCACGCCCAGGCCGAGCGCGTGGGCGCGGTCGACGAACCGTTTCAGCGCCTCCGGGCCGCCGTACGGCTCGTGCACGGCCCACAGTGAGACCCCCTCGTACCCCCAGCCGTGCCGGCCCGGGAAGGGGCACAGCGGCATCAACTCCACGTGTGTGACGCCGAGGTCCGCCAGGTGGCCGAGCCGTTCGGCGGCGGCGTCGAGCGTGCCCTCGGGCGTGTACGTGCCCACGTGCAGCTCGTACAGGACGCCCCCGGGCAACGGGCGCCCGGCCCACTCGGTACGCCACGCGTACCGTCCGTGGTCGACGACCGCGCTCAGCCCGTCCGGTCCGTCCGGCTGCCGGCGTGAGCGCGGGTCCGGCAGCACCGGCCCGTCGTCCACCGCGAAGCCGTACCGCGAGCCGTCGCGTGCCTCGGCCCTACCGCACCACCACCCCGGCCGCTCCGGATCGCGCTCCAGCGCGCGCGTGGCGCCGTCGCACTGCAACGTGACTCGGCCGGCCTGCGGTGCCCACACCTCGAACTGCACGGACGGTTCCCCTTCGTCTGCTCACCGTGATGTAGCCCGTCCATGGTCCTGCAAAAGTGATCTCCGCGCTGCTGAACGCCCCGTTTGCGGCGGGTGTCGTGCCGTGGTCCGGAAGTGACGGCCGTGCCCGGCGCGCGTGGCGGCCGTTTCCCGTTTTCTGGACACTCCGGCCCGGCTGACCGACAATCACCTGCGTGACGTCGTCCTTCGAGTTCAACACGTACCCCGCGCGGTTGTCCGACGCGGAGCGCGACAAGGCGCTGAACTTGCTCCGGGACGGCGTCGCCATGGGACGTCTGTCGCACGACACGTTCATCCGCAGGATGGAGCTGGCGCTCGCCGCCCGCCGCCCGGAGGAACTCGCCCCGCTCACCGCCGACCTCGCCACCGAGGGGCGGATGTCGCGGCTGGTCTTCGGCACCGTCGAGGCGGTGTCCGGGTTCGGCGTGCGGCTGCGCCGGGCCTGGCAGGCCGAACGCCTGCCCAAGCTGCTGCTGCCCCACCCCGGCAACGGTCATCCGATGCGCATAGGACGCGACCCGGCGAGCGGGCTGCGGCTGACCCACGAGACGGTCTCCCGCGTGCACGCCGAGCTCAGCCGCCAGGGCGGCATGTGGGTGCTGCGGGACCTCGGCTCCACCAACGGCACCACGGTCAACGGACGGCGGGTCATCGGCGCGGCCGTCGTCCGCGAGGGTGACCAGATCGGCTTCGGCCAGATGGCCTTCCGCCTCGCGGTGAACTGAGCCCGGGGGCGGTGGAGAGACCGGCGGCGAGGCCGGCGCACAGCTCTGGCCTGGGGTTCACTCGGTGTCGTGCATCGCGGTGGGCCGGATCGTCGGGTCGGATCGCGGGACAAATCCCTTTGCATTTCACGGTGTTGACGTACCCCACAAGTCGTGACTGACTGTGCGTACACCGCGCACGTCAGGTGACCCGACGGCCCGCATCGTGGAGGTGTGCCCTGCCGCCCCTCCTGCGCTATCCGACCGTGGACGAACTGGGCTCCCGGGCCGCCGCACTCGTCGCCCGCAACCCCCGTGACGCCCGGCTGCGCCGCGTCGGCACGTCCCGCTCGGGCATCCCGCTGCTGCTCCTCTGCGTCGGCCACGGCAGCCGCCAGGTCCTCGTCGTCGCCGGGCCGCACGCCAACGAGCCCGTGGGCGGGGCCACCGTCCTGCGGCTGGCCGAGCGCGCCCTCGCCGACCCCCGGCTCACCGAGGGCGTGGACGCCACCTGGAACCTCCTGCTGTCCGTCGACCCGGACGGTCTGCGCCGCAACGAGGGCTGGCTGTCCGGCCCGTACACCCTCGGCCGCTACGCGCGGAACTTCTTCCGGCCCGGCTTCCTGGAGCAGCCCGAGTGGCTGCCCGACGGCCCGGACCGCGCCGTGCTGCCGGAGACCCGCGCCCTGCTCACCCTCCAGGACGAGCTGCGGCCCTTCCTGCAGTGCTCCCTGCACGGCGTCGACGTCGGCGGCGGCTTCGTCGAGGTGACCCACGACCTGCCGGGCCTCGCCCAGCGCATCGCCCACACCGCGGCCCGGCTCGGCGTCCCCCGCGAACTCGGCGCCTACGACACCCTGTACTGGCCCGACCTCGGTCCCGCCGTCTACCGGATACCGCCGCCCCGCCGCGGCGACCTCACCGCGGCCATCACCGAGGCCGCCGTCGACTCGACGTGGTGCCACCCGCGGCGGTACGGCACCGTCACCGCGGTCGTCGAGGCTCCCATGTGGGGCGTCGCCGCCGTGGCGGACGGCTCGCCCCCGGCCGACCAGGACGGGGTACTGCGCTCCGTGAGCCGCGCCCTGCGGCACGACACGCAGCGCCTGCACCGCGTCCTCGCCCGGCTCCGCCCCCACCTGGCGACCGTCCCGGGGGCGGCGCACCTCCTCGCACCGGTCGACGACTACCTGCTGGTCTGCCCGAGGCTGGCCGACGCGTGGGACCCCGACACCGACGACGGATCGGGCCGCTGCCTGCCGCCGATGAGCACCGCCCACCTGGTCGCCCTGCGGCTCGCCGGACGGCGCCTGTCCCTGCGGACCGCGGGGCTGCTGCACCAGCTGGTGACCCGTACCGGAGGTGATCCGGCGGGCGTGCTGCCCGAACTGGACCGGCTCGTCGACGAAGGCTGCGCCGACTACCGCGACGGCTGCGCGGCCCGCTGGATACCGGTCGCACGCCAGGTGGAGTATCAGACGCGGGTCGTACTCGCCGCGTTCGAACTGGCCGCGCGGCGCCCCACCGCGGGCTCCCGTTCGGGTGAGCCGGGCTGGGGTTCCGAGGCCGCCGTGCCGATGCACCGGGAATGACCCACACCATCACCGCCCGGGCGGCACGCACCGCCCTGCTGGCAGCCGCGGCCCTCCTCCTCGCCTGCGCCACCCCCGCACAGGCCACCGCGGAGCGGACACCGGCGAACGACTGGCTCCATCTCACCGTCACCCGGGGCGACGCCCAGTCGGACGTCCTGCCCGGCGCCCCGTCGGGTGACCAGTCCGGCCCCACGCGCGACGCCCTGCTGCTGTGCCACCCGCCCCGCGGCCACGCCCACGCCGCCCGAGCCTGCGCGGAACTCGACGCGGCCGGTGGCCGCATCGCCGACATCCCGCCGCGGGACACCCCCTGCCCGATGATCCACGCCCCGGTGACCGCCCACGCGCACGGGCAGTGGCGGGACCGGCCGGTGGAGTACACGCAGACCTTCCCCAACCCGTGCGTGATGGCGGCGCGGACGGGGTCGGTGTTCGCGTGGGACACGGAGGGGTGAACCGGGCGGCCCGGTGAGCGGGCGACACGCGTTCGGCCTCCGGGCCGAGTGCGTGTCGCTCTCCGTCCGCTTCCCGCGAGCCCTGCCACCCACCCCCGCCCGCGCCCCGTCACCCCGCCGGTCCCGGTCAGTCCTCGTCGCCCGCCGCCGCCCCCACCCGCTCCAGCAGCGCCACCGGCACCCCCGAGAACAGCTCCTCCACGCGCGCGTGCCCGGTGAACTCCCGCCCGGGCGTCAGCGCGTCCGCCCAGCGGCCCGGCGGCAGCGGCAGTGCGGTCCCGTGCCAGCCGCCCGCCTCCGCCAGCCGCAGCGACAACCGGGTCACGGCCGTCAGGACCTCACCGGAGCGGACGAACGCCACGCAGTGCGCGGCCGCCGGTCCCTCGGCGCGCAGCGGCTCGTACGTCGCCGCGTCGCCGAAGACGTCGGGCCGCCGCGCGCGCAGCGCCAGCGCCGCCCGGGTCACCGCGCCCTTCTCCCCGTCCTGGGACCTCCCGGCATCGCCGCCCTCCCCGAAGGGCACCGGCCGGCGGTTGTCCGGGTCGACCAGGGCCAGGTACTCGTCCTCCGTGCCCTGGTAGAGGTCCGGTACCCCCGGCATCGTCAGGTGCGTCAGAGCGGTGCCGAGGACGTTGGCCCGGATGTGCGGCCCCAGGGCGGCGCGGAAGGCGGCCACCCGCTCGCCCGGCGCGCCGCAGGGCCCCGCCGCCACGAACCCGGCCACCGCCTCCTCGTACGGCGGCTCCCGCTCCGTCCAGCTGGTGTACATCCCCGCCTCGCGCACATGCTTCAGCAGCGCCTCCCGCACGCGCTCACCGTCCGCCGGACCCAGCCCGAACACCGTCTGCCAGGCCGCCCACGCCAGCTGCGCGTCCGGCACACCCTCACCCGTGCGAGTGACCTCCGTCAGGACGTCCGCCCAGCGCTCCGGGCACTCGGTGAGCACCGCCAGCGCGGCCCGCACGTCGGCGCTGCGCTTGGTGTCGTGGGTCGACACGACCGTGCCGGTGGCGGGCCAGTCGCGCTGCACGCGCGCGCAGTACGCGTGGAAGTCCTCCGGCGACAGGGCCGGACTCCCCGGGTTCCCGCCCACCTCGGTCGCCGACAGCAGCGGCACGTAGCGGTAGAACGCCGTGTCCTCCACCGACTTCGCGCGCAGCGCCGACGCCGTCTGCGCGAACCGCGTGCGGAACTCCACGTGGTCCGGCCCGTCCCCGTACCGGCCCAGGACCAGATCCCGTACGACGTCCACCGCGCCGGCCTCCTGAGGCACCGCGAACGCGAGCCGCGCCTCGGCCGCCGCATCCTCGGTGACGACCGACGCCGCGTCCACCGACCCGTACGGCCGGTACACCTCCAGCCGGACCAGCAGCTCCCGCAGCGCCGTGCGCAGGGCCCACGGCGCCCGGTCGCGCAACGCGGGCTCCGGCGAGGCGACGCACAGGCGGTGCGCCACCCGGGTCAGCCGGTCCGTCTCGGCGGCCAGCTCGTGCGTGATCACCTTGTACGCCGCCCGCCGTACCGTCGCCGCCCAGTCCCCGCCCCGGTCCGTCTGCGGGGCGGCGAACCTGCGGTACTGGCCGAGCAGCTCCCCGTAGCCCGCCGGGTCCGTGAAGAGTCCGTCGACGTGCCGCAGGGCGTCGTAGCCGGTCGTGCCGGCGACGGGCCAGGCGGCCGGCAGCCGCTCCCCGTCCGCGAGGATCTTCTCCACCACCGTCCACCGGCCGCCGGTGGCCTCGTGCAGCCGCCGCAGGTAGGTGTCGGGGTCGGCGAGGCCGTCGGGGTGGTCGACGCGCAGCCCGTCGACCACCCCCTCGTGCAGCAGTCGCAGCACGGTGGCGTGCGTGGCCTCGAAGACCACCGGGTCCTCCACGCGTACGCCGATCAGCTCGGAGATGCTGAAGAAGCGCCGGTAGTTCAGCTCGGTGCGCGCCAGCCGCCACCACACCGGGCGGTACCACTGCGCGTCCAGGAGCCGCGGCAGCGGCAGGTCCGCGGTGCCGCTCCGCAGGGGGAAGGCGTGGTCGTGGTAGCGCAGTACGTCACCGTCGACCCTCAGCTCGTCCAGCACCTCGCCGACCGGGGCGCCGAGCACCGGCAGCAGCAGCTGGCCCCCCTGCGCCTCCCAGTCGATGTCGAACCACCGCGCGTAGGGTGACTTCGGGCCCTCGCGCAGCACCCCCCACAGGGCGCGGTTGTGACGGGGGGACATCGCCATGTGGTTCGGGACGATGTCCACCACCAGGCCGAGACCGTGCTCCCGCGCGGTGCGCGCCAGCGCCCGCAGGCCCTCCTCGCCGCCCAGCTCCGCGCGCACGCGCGCGTGGTCCACGACGTCGTAGCCGTGCTGCGAGCCGGGGACCGCCTCCAGGACGGGGGACAGGTGCAGATGCGACACACCGAGCGAGGCCAGGTAGGGCACGGCCGCCGCGGCGGCCCCGAAGGGGAACGCGGGCTGCAGCTGCAGCCGGTAGGTGGCCGAGGGGGCCGGGGAGGTCGAGGGCAGCACCGGGTCGGGTCGCTCAGGTGTCATGCAGACCTACGTACCCGCCCCGCCGCCTTTCGTGTCATCGGGCCCCCTGCACGGGCGTAGGGGCGTGTCCTCGGGGGGACACGCCCCTGTGTCCGCTAGACGGGCCGCTGCAACACCGTCAGGCTCCGGTCCACCAGGGTCAGCCGGTCGCCGGCCTGCACCTTCGCGGCCGTGTCCGCGGGCACCCCCTCCGGCAGGGCGGTGTCGACGATCAGCTCCCACTGCCGGCCGTGGTCGACCGGCACCACGAAGTCCAGCGTCTTCGGCGAGGCGTTGAACATCAGCAGGAACGAGTCGTCCCCGATGCGCTCCCCGCGCGCGCCGGGTTCGGAGATCGCGTTGCCGTTCAGGAACACCGTGAGCGCCGACGCCCGCGCCGAGTTCCAGTCCCGCTGGGTCATCTCCGCGCCCTCGGGGGTGAACCAGGCGATGTCCGACAGCTCGTCGTGGGTGCCTTCCACGGGGCGCCCGTGGAAGAAGCGGCGTCTGCGGAAGACCGGGTGGTTCTTGCGCAGCCACACCATCGCGCGGGTGAACTCCAGCAGTCCGGCGCCGGGGCCGTCGCCGTCGCCGTCCGGCCATGACACCCACGCCAGCTCGTTGTCCTGGCAGTAGGCGTTGTTGTTGCCCCGCTGGGTGCGGGCGAACTCGTCGCCGTGGCTGATCATCGGCACGCCCTGGGAGAGCAGCAGGGTGGCGGTGAGGTTCCGCATCTGCCGTGCCCGCAGCTCCAGCACCGCCGGGTCGTCGGTGTCGCCCTCGACACCGCAGTTCCAGGACCGGTTGTGGCTCTCGCCGTCCCGGTTGTCCTCGCCGTTGGCGTGGTTGTGCTTGTCGTTGTACGCCACCATGTCGTGCAGGGTGAAGCCGTCGTGGCAGGTCACGAAGTTGATCGAGGCCAGCGGGCGGCGGCCGTCGTCCTGGTAGAGGTCGGAGGACCCGGTCAGCCGGGACGCGAACTCCGCCAGCGTGCGCTGCTCACCGCGCCACAGGTCCCGCACCGTGTCCCGGTACTTGCCGTTCCACTCGGTCCACAGCGGCGGGAAGTTGCCCACCTGGTAGCCGCCCTCGCCCACGTCCCACGGCTCGGCGATCAGCTTGACCTGCGAGACCACGGGGTCCTGCTGCACCAGGTCGAAGAACGACGAAAGCCGGTCCACCTCGTGGAACTGCCGGGCCAGGGTGGCGGCGAGGTCGAAGCGGAAGCCGTCGACGTGCATCTCGGTGACCCAGTACCGCAGCGAGTCCATGATCATCTGTAGGACGTGCGGGGACCGCATGAGCAGGGAGTTCCCGGTGCCCGTGGTGTCCATGTAGTAGCGGGGGTCGTCGGCCAGCCGGTAGTAGGACGGATTGTCGAGGCCCTTGAAGGACAGCGTCGGGCCCAGGTGGTTGCCCTCGGCGGTGTGGTTGTAGACGACATCGAGGATGACCTCGATCCCGGCCTCGTGCAGCGCCTTCACCGCCGACTTGAACTCCAGTACCTGCTGGCCGCGGTCGCCCCAGGAGGCGTAGGCGTTGTGCGGGGCGAAGAACCCGATCGTGTTGTAGCCCCAGTAGTTGTTGAGGCCCATGTCCACCAGGCGGTGGTCGTTGACGAACTGGTGTACCGGCATCAGCTCCAGCGCGGTCACCCCCAGCTCGGTGAGGTGCTCGATCAGCGCCGGGTGCGCGAGGGCCGCGTAGGTGCCGCGCAGCTCCTCGGGGAGCCCGGGGTGCCGCATGCTCAGGCCCTTCACATGGGCCTCGTAGATCACCGTGTGGTGGTACTCCGTCCGCGGGCGCCGGTCGTCGCCCCAGTCGAAGTACGGGTTGACCACGACCGACGTCATCGAGTGCGGCGCCGAGTCCAGGTCGTTGCGCCGGCCGGGGTCGCCGAAGTGGTAGCCGTACACCTCCTCGCCCCACCGGACCGAGCCACTGATCGCACGCGCGTACGGATCGAGGAGCAGCTTGGCGCTGTTGCAGCGCAGCCCGCGCTCAGGGGCGTACGGGCCGTGCGCGCGGTAGCCGTACCGCTGCCCCGGCATCACGCCCGGCACGTACGCGTGCCGTACGAACGCGTCGCTCTCCCGTAACTCGATCGCGGTCTCCGAGCCGTCGTCGTGCAGCAGACACAGCTCTACTCGGTCGGCGGCCTCCGTGAAGACCGCGAAGTTGGTGCCGGCGCCGTCGTACGTGGCACCGAGTGGATATGCCTCTCCAGGCCAGACCTGCATGGACACGACTCTTTCAGGTGTACGGCGCCGGTGCGGACGCCTTGGCTCCGAGTCCCCCGGAAGTCTCCCCGAAAGTGAGGCGACCACCTGGCACGTACGTCCTCCTACCCGCCCCTCGGCGTTCTCCTCGGCAAGTGCCCCGGTGTGGGCGCGAGGAAGCCTTCCCCGAACCGGGCGGCGTCACCGCTATGAATCCGCTCACTCCCCGGTGTACGACGGACCGGAACGGTCCCGTGGATCAGGGTCGTTGGGAAAACCGGCCGGTCCATCGGGCTGCACCGCGGACCGCTCGCGGAGTACCCTTCCTTGATCGTTGGGACGGGGTCTGACCGGTAGTGCTCCGGGGGAGCGGAAGGCGGTGCGCGGGTGGGCTCGGGAGGGCTGGAGCTGCCTCCTGGTGACGACGGTCACCAGGGGAACTCCACGGACGTCCCGCCCGGTGCGGTGTCCCTGGCGCGGCCGATGAGCGCGGGCGCGATCGGTCCGGAGCTGGACTGGGACGCCGACGCCTGGCACGAGGTGCGCACCCGTGCGCAGCGGGCCGGCCGGGCCTACATCTGGCTCAACCTCGTCGAACAGCGGCTGCGCGCGGTCGTGGCCGCCGTCCTCAGGCCGGTCTACGAACCCGTGCACGGCGACGAGTGGGTGGTCGCCGCCGCGGGACCCGCCGGCCAGGAGTGGGTGCAGCGGGCCGTCGCCGTCCGCGAGGTCAGCCGCCGCAAGGGCTACCTGCTCGACCCGGCCGACGACAACGTCCTCAGCTTCCTCACCCTGCCGCAGCTGCGCGAGCTGATGGTCCAGCACTGGCCCTGCTTCGAGCCGTACCTGGACGAGCGCCGCGACGTGGAACTCGCCCTGGACGAGCTGGAGGTCACCCGCAACGTCGTCTCCCGCAACCGGGCGCTGTCCGAGGCGGTGCTGAACCAGGCCGAGCGGGCCTCGGCGCGGTTGCTGGAGGTCCTCGGCGCGGGCGGCGACGTGCCGTCCACGCGGCGGTTGCCGGTCGACGCCGTGGAGGACCTGGTCGGCGACCGCTACGCCGACGTGGTCGCCGTGCACTCGGACCGGGTGCGGCTGCTGCGCCAGTTCCCGGCCGAGGACATCTTCGGCAGCGCGCGGCGGCTGGACGCCCTCGGTATCGGCCTCAACCTGCTCGTGCAGAACTTCTCCGGCCGCCGCCTGCTCCGGCTGGCCGAGTCCGGCGGCCGGGTGCGGCTGCTCTTCCTGAACCCGGCCTCCAGCGCGATCAAGCGCCGGGAGCGTGAACTCGGCATCAAGCGGGGCGAGCTGAGCCGCGCCGTGGAGATGAACATCCTGCACATGCGCCGGGTGCGCTCCCGGCTGCGGGACCCGGGCGCGTTCGAGATCCAGGTCTTCGACGAGACGCCGCGCTTCACGGCCTACCTCGTCGACGGGGACGGCGCCGACGGCATCGCGGTCGTGCAGTCCTATCTGCGCCGGACCCGGGGGATGGAGGCGCCGGTGCTCGTCCTGCGCAACGGGCGGAACGGCAGCAAGGTGGTGAAGTCGGACCAGGTCGAAGAAGGCGGACTTTTCCCCACCTATCGCGAGGAGTTCGAGCTGATGTGGGCGGATTCGCGGCCGGTGTCGTGAGGGTCGGCGCCGGTCCGTGCGGGGCCCGGGGGCCGGCATAAGCGGAATGCGATCCTCTGATTGTCAGTGGCCCATGCGAAGGTGGAGACCACTGGGGGAACGCACCACCAAGAAGGGGGACCGCCCATGGGCTGGCACCGGGAGCTGCTGATCGGCTTCGACCTGGAGACGACGGGCACCGACCCGTGCGAGGCGCGCATCGTCACGGGAGCCGTGATCGAGGTCGTGGGCGGGGAGCCGCGAGGACGCCGGGAGTGGCTGGCCGATCCCGGGGTGGAGATCCCGGCGGACGCGGTGGCGGTGCACGGCATCACCAACGAGCGGGCGGCCGGCGAGGGGCGGCCCGCCGACCAGGTCGCGGACGCCATCGCCGGTGTGCTCGCGGCCTACTGGAAGACGGGCGTCCCGGTCGTCGCCTACAACGCGGCCTTCGACCTCAGCCTCCTCTCCGCCGAACTGCGGCGCTACGGACTGCCGTCGCTGCGCGACCGCCTCGGCGGCCTGGACCCGGCCCCGGTCATCGACCCGTACACCATCGACCGTTCGGTCGACCGCTATCGCCGGGGCAAGCGCAACCTGGAAGCCGTCTGCCGGGAGTACGGCGTCCCGCTCGACGCCGCCCACGACGCCACGGCCGACGCACTCGCCGCGGCCCGGCTGGCCTGCGCGATAGCCGGCCGCCACCCCAAGGTCGCGTCCCTCGGCCCGGCGGACCTGCACCACCGCCAGATCGAGTGGTACGCCGAGTGGGCGGCGGACTTCCAGAGCTTCCTGCGCCGCAAGGGCGACGCCACGGCCGTCATCGACGGGAGATGGCCGGTGCGCGAACCGGCCGACGAGCGGGTCTGACCCGGTCTCGGAAGGTCGGGTCGGGGTAGTGCGCGGTGCGGGAGCCGTTGGTCCGGAAGGCCGGGTCGGGGCAGTGCGCGGTGCGGAAGGCGTTGGTCCGGAAGGCCGGGTCGGGGCAGTCCCCGGTCCGGGAGCCTCCGGTCCGGAAGACCCGGTCGGGGCAGTCCCCCGCGGGGAAGGCCTCGCCCCCGGAAGACCCCGCCCCGGCAGCCTCGCTCCGGAAATCCCGCCCCGCAAGACCCCACCCCGGCAGCCCCGCCCCCGGAAGGCGACGCGCGGTCAGAACGGATACCACCGCACCGTCGGGTCCCCGTCCCGCAGCGACGCCACCCGGCGTTCGAACTCGGCCAGTGCCCTCGGGTTGCTCGGCGCGTGCTGGGCCACCCAGGCGCAGCTGGCCGTCTCCCGGGCGCCGCGCAGCACCGCGCAGCCGTCCCACTCGCGCACGTCCCAGCCATAGGTCGCGGTGAAGGCGTCGTGCGCCCCGGCGGGCAGCCCGTAGCGGTCCCGGCTGAGCGCCATCACCACCAGGTCGTGCTCGCGCAGGTCGGCGGAGAAGGTCTCCAGGTCGACCAGGACCGGTCCGTCGGGTCCGACGTGCACGTTGCGCGGCAGCGCGTCGCCGTGGATCGGACCCGGCGGCAGATGGGGGACGAGCGCGGCGGCGGCCGTCGCGAAGCCGTCCCGGCGCTCGCGCAGGTACGCGGCGTCCGCGGGGTCGATCACGTCGCCCGCGAGCCGCAGCCAGCGTTCCACGCCGCCCAGCAGTTCGCGGGGCGGCAGCTCGAAGGCGGGGGAGGGCAGCGCGTGGACCAGCCGGAGCAGCGCGGCCACGTCCCGCGGCTCGGCGGGCCGCACCGAGTCGGGCAGCCGCCGCCACACGGTCACCGGGTGCCCGTCGACGAACAGCGCCGTCGGGTCGGCCGCCCGCACCGCCGGCACCCCGGCCTCCTCCAGCCACACCGCGACGGCCAGCTCCCGGCGCGCCCGGCCGAGGAGCTCGGCGTCACGGCCCACCTTGACGGCCAGGTCACCGGCGGCGAACACCGCGTTCTCGCCGAGGGCGAGCAGCCGCGCCTCCCGTGCCCGGCCGGGCAGTACCCCCGCCGCGGCCAGCACCTCCCGCGCCCGTGCCTCGTCCATCGTTGTGTGCCTCCGTGTCCGTCATGTCCGGCGGATTCCCGCCAACCGTCGGCCAGTGTCGCATTCGCACAGGTGGGAGCGTGTGCGCGGTGTCTTGACGGGGCACGGCGCCTTCACGACCATGGCCAGGCCCGCTCGAGCCGTGCAAAGGGGCTGATTGCGTGACATTGGTGACCGAGCCGAGTAAACCGGCGCGTCGCGCGCCCGGCCGGGACCGGCAACGGCGCGGCCCCGACCACGGCGCCTGGTTCCTGGTGCTGCCCGCGCTGATTCCCATCCTGATCCTCAGCGTCGGGCCGCTGCTCTACGGCATCCTGCTGGCGTTCACCGACGCCCAGTCGGGCCGGACGCAGCCCACCCAGTGGGTCGGTACCCTGAACTTCCAGGACCTGATGCGGGACACGCTGTTCTGGGATTCGTTCCGCATCGGGCTGCTGTGGGCCGTCGGGGTCACGGTGCCGCAGTTCCTGCTCGCGCTCGGCCTCGCCCTGCTGCTCAACCAGAACCGGCGGATGCGATTCCTGGCCCGCGCCCTGGCGATCATTCCCTGGGCGATGCCCGAGGTCGTCGTCGGCATCATGTGGCGGCTGGTCTACAACCCGGACGCGGGCATCCTCAACGAGACCCTGCGCGACCTCGGCCTCGGCGACGGCCGGGACTGGCTCAGCGGCCTCGCCACCGCGCTGCCCGCCGTCATCGTCGTCGGGATCTGGGCCGGCATGCCCCAGACCACGGTCGCCCTGCTCGCCGGGCTGCAGAACACCCCGCGCGAACTGCACGAGGCCGCCGCCGTCGACGGCGCCGGAGCCTGGCGCCGTTTCCGCACCGTCACCTGGCCCGCCCTGAGACCGGTCGCGCTCGCCATCACCGCGCTCAACCTGATCTGGAACTTCAACTCCTTCGCCCTGGTCTACGTGCTGACCAACGGCGGACCGGGCGGCAGGACCCGGCTGCCCATGCTCTTCGCCTACGAAGAGGCCTTCCGCTACGGGCAGTTCGGTTACGCCGCGGCGATGGGCTGCGTCATGGTCGCCGTGATCTCGGTCCTGCTGGCCGTCTTCCTCGCCGGCCGGCTCAAGGGCGGACTCAAGAACCAACCCGAGGGCCGGGCCAAGGGAGGTGACGAGGCATGAGGACCTCGACCGGGGCCCGCGTGGGCCAGTACGCCGCGCTGCTCGCGTATCTCGTCTTCCTGGCCTTCCCGTTCCTCTGGCTCATCTCCACCGCGTTCAAGCCACCGCAGGAGCTGGCCACCCTCCACCCCACCTGGATCCCGCAGAACCCCACCCTCGACAACTTCCGGCAGGCCTTCGACGAACAGCCGCTGCTGCGGGCCGCCCTCAACTCCCTGCTCGCCGCGCTCGGCGCCGCGGTGGTCGCCGTGGTGATCGCGACGCCGATGGCGTACGTCATGGCCCGGCGCCGCGGCCGGCTCACCAAGGCGGCCACCGGGTGGGTCGTGGTCAGCCAGGCCTTCCCCTTCGTCCTGCTGATCATCCCGCTCTTCCTGGTCCTGAAGAACCTCCGGCTGATCAACTCGGTGCCGGGGCTGATCATGGTGTACGTCGTGTGGTCGCTGCCGTTCGCGCTCTGGATGCTCGCCGGGTACGTCCGGGCCGTGCCGGCCGAGCTGGAGGAGGCGGCGGCGGTCGACGGCGCCGGGCGGCTGCGGACACTGGTGTCGGTGACCGCGCCGCTGCTCGCGCCGGGCATCGTGGCGACGGCCCTGTTCGCCTTCATCACCGCGTGGAACGAGTTCTTCTTCGCGCTGGTGCTGCTGAAGACACCGGAGAAACAGACCCTGCCGGTCATCCTCACCCACTTCCTCGGCGCCGAGGGCGTCGCGGACCTCGGCCCGCTCGCGGCGGCCGCCTTCCTCGCGACGCTGCCCTCGCTGGTGGTCTTCGCGCTCATCCAGCGGCGGATCACGGGCGGCATGCTCGCCGGGGCGGTGAAGAGCTGATGCGGGCACGTACGAGGTTCACCACCCTGCTCGTCTCCCTCGCCCTGCTGCTCGCCGGCTGCTCGGGCGGCGGCGACGGGGCGGACGACGGCCGGATCACCCTGCGCTTCCAGTCCCTGGCCTGGCAGGAGGAGTCCGTGACGGTCAACAGGGAACTGGTGCGGGAGTGGAACTCCACCCACCCGGACGTGCGCGTCGAGTACGTCCAGGGCAGCTGGGACAGCGTCCACGACCAGCTCCTCACCTCCTTCGAGGGCGGTGAGGCGCCCGACATCATCCACGACGCCTCCGACGACCTCGCCGACTTCGCCTACGGCGGCTACCTCGCCGACCTGACCGGACTGCTGTCCGAGCGGCTCGAGTCGGACATCCCGCGGCGCGGTTGGGAGACGGTCACCTTCGGCGACGGCGTCTACGGCGTCCCGTTCCTCCAGGAACCGCGGGTACTGATCGCCAACGCCGACCTGCTGCGGGAGTCGGGCGTCCGGATTCCCACGCCCGAACACCCCTGGACCTGGCCCGAGTTCCGGCAGGTGACGAAGCGGCTGAGCGGCGAGGGGAGGTACGGAGTGGCCTGGCCGCTCAAGGAGCCCGTGTCCGCCACGCTCAACCTGTCCCTGTCCACCGGCGGGAAGCTGTTCCACCGAGGAGCGGACGGGAAGGTCACCGTCCGCTTCGAGGAGGGCGACCAGGTGGTGCCCCGCACCATCCACGACCAGGTCAACACGGACCGCAGCGCCTCCTCCACCACCCTCGGCAGCGGCGGCTCCGACACGCTGCCCGGCTTCTTCGCCGGCAAGTACGCGATGGTGCCGCTCGGCTTCTCCTACCGCCAGCAGATCCAGCAGCAGGCGCCCGACGGCTTCGACTGGCAGGTCCTGCCCGCCCCGGCCGGCTCCGAGGGGCTCACCCAGGGCGTCAGCCCGCAGACCCTGTCGGTCGCCGAGGACAGCCCGCACAAGAAGCAGGCCGCCGCGTTCATCGACTTCCTCCTCCAGCCGGACAACATGGTGCGCCTCGCGCTCGGCGACTGGATGCTGCCCACCGGTACCGAGGCGCTGAAGGACCCGGCCCTGCACACGGCCGAGCACGGCTGGGCCACGGGCACCGCCCTCGCCGGGCAGCTGCGCACCGCGCCCGCGCAGTCCGTGAGGGGCTATCCCGAGTGGAAGGACAAGGTGGCCACCCCCGCGCTCCAGGAGTACTACAGCGGAGCGATCGACCTGGAGGAGCTGCGCAGCCGCCTGGAAGAGGACGGAAACCTCGTCCTCGCCCGCTACCAGCGCTGACGAGGAAAACCCGTTGCCCGTGCGCGGCGCCGGAGCCTACCGTCGGCTCCGTGGCAGCTTTCAACGCGATCTTCATCTCCGGTCTCGGCCGGGGCAGCACGTACTCCATCAGGATGCGTCGTGGCCCCGGAGCCCTGACCGGACCGGGGTCCCCCCGCCGCTGACACACGTGACACACACGCGGCGGGGCTGAGTCTCCGCATCTCCTTTCCGCCCTCGTCTTCCGGTCAGGGCCTTCGGCTGCCCTTTTCCCCTTTCACGGAAGACAAGGACCGCAGGCCATGGCCCGCCCCACCCAGCGTGCCCGCACGCTCTCGCAGAACTTCCTCACCGACCGCGCCACCGCCGACCGCGTCGCCCGCCTCGCCGCCCCCGACAGCCGTCGCCCGCCCCTGCTCCTCGAAGTGGGCGCCGGCCAGGGCGCACTCACCGAGCCGCTCGCCCGCCGCAGCAGGGAACTGCACGCCTACGAGATCGACCCCCGACTCGTCCCCGGGCTCCGCGCCCGCTTCACGGACACCCCCCACGTCCGCGTCGTCGCCGGTGACTTCCTCGCCGCGCGACCCCCGCGCACGCCGTTCTCCGTCGCCGGGAACGTGCCGTTCTCCCGCACGGCGGACATCGTCGACTGGTGCCTCACCGCATCCGGCCTCACCGACGCCACACTGATCACCCAGCTGGAGTACGCCCGCAAGCGCACCGGCGACTACGGCCGCTGGACCCTGCTGACGGTCCGGACCTGGCCCCGTCACGAGTGGCGGCTGGCCGGGCGGGTGAGCCGGTACGGCTTCAGGCCGGTGCCCCGCGTCGACGCCGGGATCCTGCGCGTCGAACGCCGGCGCACGCCGCTGATCTCCGGTGTCGAGCAACGGAGTTGGCAGGACCTGGTCGAGCTGGGCTTCTCGGGAGTCGGCGGTTCGCTGCACGCGTCCCTGCGTCGCGCCCACCCCGGGCGCCGGGTGGACGCGGCGTTCCGGGCCGCGCGCCTGGACCCCGGCGTGCTCGTCGGCGAGGTGGCGCCGGCGCGCTGGCTGCGGCTGTACGAGGAGCTGGTGGCATGAGGACGAACCCAAAGGAGAAGAAGTTGTACGAGACGTCTCGTCTCGAATACATTCTCCGCATGACCAGTCCCGCTCACATCGCCATGTTCTCCGTCGCCGCGCACGGGCACGTGAATCCCAGCCTGGAGGTGATCCGCGAGCTCGTCGCGCGTGGGCACCGGGTGACGTACGCGATCCCGCCGCTGTTCGCGGAGAAGGTCGCCGAGGCGGGCGCCGAACCCAAGCTGTGGAACAGCACGCTCCCCGGCCCCGACGCCGACCCGGAGGCCTGGGGCACCACCCTGCTGGACAACGTCGAGCCGTTCTTCAACGACGCCGTCCAGGCGCTCCCGCAGCTCATCGAGGCCTACCAGGGCGACGAGCCGGACCTCGTCCTGCACGACATCACCTCCTACCCGGCCCGCGTCCTCGGCCACCGATGGAACGTGCCGGTGGTCTCCCTCTCGCCGAACATGGTCGCCTGGGAGGGATACGAGAAGGAGGTCGGCGAGCCGATGTGGGAGGAGCCGCTGAAGACCGAACGCGGCCAGGCCTACTACGCCCGCTTCCACGCCTGGCTGGAGGAGAACGGGATCACGATGCACCCCGACCCGTTCGTCGGCCGCCCCGCCCGCTCCCTGGTACTGATCCCCAAGGCGCTCCAGCCGAACGCCGACCGGGTCGACGAGTCGACGTACACCTTCGTCGGCGCCTGCCAGGGCGACCGCTCCGCCGAGGGGGAGTGGCAGCGTCCCGACGGCGCCGAGAAGGTCGTCCTGGTCTCCCTCGGGTCGTCCTTCACCAAGCAGCCGGCCTTCTACCGGGAGTGCGTCAAGGCCTTCGGCGAGCTGCCCGGCTGGCACGTGGTGCTCCAGGTCGGCAAGCACGTCGACGCCGCCGAGCTGGGCGACGTACCGGACAACGTGGAAGTACGGTCCTGGGTACCGCAGTTGGCGATCCTCAAGCAGGCCGACCTGTTCGTCACCCACGCGGGTGCGGGCGGCAGCCAGGAAGGGCTGGCCACCGCCACGCCGATGATCGCCGTTCCGCAGGCCGTGGACCAGTTCGGCAACGCGGACATGCTCCAGGGACTCGGCGTCGCCCGCCACCTCCCCACCGAGGAGGCCACCGCCGAGGCGCTGCGCACCGCCGCCCTCGCCCTGGTCGACGACCCGGAGGTGACCCGGCGGCTGGCGGAACTCCAGGCCCGGATGGCCCAGGAGGGCGGCACCCGACGGGCCGCCGACCTGATCGAGGCGGAACTGGCGGCGGCGCGGGCCTGAGAGCGACAGAGGAGAGAGAGCGCCGAAGCGGAAGGCGCCGTACGGGCGGTCACCACGGCCCCGTGCGGCCCTTCCGCAGAGTTGTTGAATAAGTCACAGGAGTGCGTAGTGGTTGAACCGCGCACACCGCATCGGCGAGAGTGGCGCGCACGTCCGCCCGGCGCGCGGACGAGGCCGTCGTGCCCACCCCCACGGGGCACGACGGCCGCTCTATGGTGTGCGCATGACGACGACGTACGCGGCGCTGCTGCGCGGGATCAACGTGGGCGGCGCGAGGAAGCTCCCGATGGCCGAACTGCGCGCGCTCCTGACGGACCTCGGCCATGACGCCGTACGCACCCATCTCCAGAGCGGGCAGGCCGTGTTCGAGTCCGGGCACGGGGACGAGGAGTCCCTGGCCGCCGAGTTGAGGGGCGCGATCGAGAAGCGGTTCGGTTTCGCGGTGGACGTGATCGTGCGCGACCACGCCGATCTGAAGGCGGTCGCCGAGGCGTGCCCGTTCCCGGCCGCCGGCCTGGAGGCCAAGCAGCTGCACGTCACCTACTTCTCCGCGCCCATCGCCGCGGAGCGCTTCGAGACGGTCGACCAGCCGGCCTTCCTCCCCGAGGAGTTCCGCCTCGGCGACCGGGCCCTGTACCTGTACGCGCCGAACGGTCTCGGCCGCTCGAAGCTCGCCGACGCCCTGGCCCGACCCCGCGTGAACAAGGGCCTGATCGCCACCACCCGCAACTGGAACACCGTCGTCAAGCTCGTGGAGCTGACCGGGGCCTGAGCGGGCCCCGGCCGAGGAACCCGGGGCTCAGGCCCCGACCGCCGCCAGCGCCGGCATCCGCGCCTCGTCGTACCGGTCCAGTACCACCCGTGCCACCTCCGGCGAGGGCCCGAGGACGTCCGCCAGTACGTCCGCCTCGGCAGCGCCCCGTGCGATGCGGTCCGGCAGGAAGCCCGGGGCCAGGACGTACGGCGCCACGGCGACGCGTGCGCAGCCCAGCTCCCGCAGCTCGCGCACCGCGTCCTCGGTGCGCGGAAGGGATGCGGAGGCGAACGCGGGCCGCACGGCGCACCAACCGGTGTGCCGCCACTCCCGCGCGATTTCTGCGATCACCGCGATCGCCTCCGGGTCGGTGGACCCCGCCGAGGCCAGTACGACCCCGGTCGAGGACTTGTCGGCGGGCGTCAGACCCGCCTCGTACAGGCGCCGCTCCAGCGCGGAGCGCAGCAGCGGGGACGGGCCGAGCACCTCGGCCTGCCGGATCCGCAGCCGCGGGGGCGCGTCCGCGAGGACCGCGGGGATGTCCGCCTTGGCGTGGAAGGCGCGGGTCAGCAGCAGCGGCAGCGCCACGACGTCGCGCACTCCCTGCGTCTCCAGTGACTCCAGTACCCCTTGTACCGAGGGGACGTTGAAGTCCAGGAAGCCGGTCTCCACCCGTACGTCCGGGCGCAGCGACCTGACCCGGCGCACCAGGGCGTGCACGGTCTGGGCGTGCCGCGGGTCGCGGCTGCCGTGGGCGATGACCAGGAGAACCGGCGCGGACATGATGACTGTCAGCTCCTCACCAGCAGACCGCGGCTGCGCAGCACCCACCGCTCCAGCGGGCTGAAGATCAGCAGGTCGATCGCGATACCGACGAACAGGATCAGCAGGATGGCCTCGAACACCATCGCCATGTCGCTGGCGTTGCGGCCGTTCTCCAGCAACTGGCCGAGCCCCACCCCGAGGTCGGGGAAGGACGCGATGATCTCGGCGGCCATCAGCGAGCGCCAGGAGAACGCCCAGCCCTGCTTCAGACCCGCCACATAGCCGGGCAGCGCGGCCGGCAGCACGATGTGCCAGGTGCCCCTCAGCCCCGTCGCGCCCAGCGTGCGGCCCGCGCGCAGGAAGATCGGGGACACCTGGTCGACGCCCGACACCAGGCCGTTGGCGATGGACGGCACCGCGCCCAGCAGGATGACGGCGTACATCATCGAGTTGTTCAGGCCCAGCCAGATCACCGCCGGCGGCACCCAGGCCACCGACGGCAGCGACTGGAGGCCGGACAGGATCGGGCCGATCGCCGCGCGTACGAACTTCACCCGCGCCACCAGCAGTCCCAGCGGGGTGCCGATCAGCAGGGCGAAGCAGAAGCCGAGCAGGCCGCGCGAGACGCTGGTCCAGATGTAACCGAGCAGCTCGCCCTGGAGCCAGGCCTGGTGGACCACGTCCCACACGTCGGACGGCGCGGGCAGCTTGGTCGGATCGTCGACGATCTCGAAGGAGACGAGCCCCTGCCAGACCGCGATGACCAGGACCACGGCGACGGTGGGCGGCAGGATCTTCTCCACGAAGGTCTGCCGGAAGGGTGTGCGGCCCTGCTGCACCGTCTCCAGCGCGTCCAGGCCCGCCTCCAGGCCGGCGAGATCGCCGCCGTCCCCGGAGCCTTTGCCCCCGGGGCCGCCGTCCTTGGCGCCGCCCCCCGGGGAGTGCTTCGTGTCAGTGCTGGCCATGGCGGCGGATCTCCCCACGCAGTTCTTCGGTGATCTCGACGGAGAGCTCCGCCACGGCGGTGTCCTCGATGCGGCGGGGATGCGGGATGCCGACCGTCCACTCGCGCGCCACGCGCCCGGGACGGGAGGACAGCAGCACCACCCGCTCGGCGAGCCGCACGGCCTCGCGGACGTTGTGCGTGACGAACAGGACGGAGAGCCGCGTCTCGCGCCAGATCCGGGTCAGTTCGTCGTGCAGCACGTCCCGTGTGATGGCGTCCAGCGCCGCGAACGGCTCGTCCATCAGCAGCAGCCTGCTCTCCTGGGCGAGCGCCCGGGCCATCGCGACCCGCTGGCGCATACCACCCGACAGCTCGTGCACCCGCTTGCCGTACGCGCCCTTCAGCCGGACGAGTTCGAGCAGTTCCTCCGCCTTGTCGCGGCGCTCGGACTTGGCCACGCCCCGCAGCTTCAGGGCGAGTTCGATGTTCTTGCCCGCGGTCAGCCACGGGAACAGGGCGTGCTCCTGGAACATCAGGGCCGGCCGCCCGTCCGTGGTGATCGCGCCGGCGCTCGGCTTGTCCAGGCCCGCCACCAGGTTCAGCAGCGTGGACTTGCCGCAGCCGGAGGCCCCCAGGAGGGTGACGAACTCGCCGGGCGCGACATCGAGGGTGATGTCGTCCAGCACGAGCTGCTGCCCGGCGGGGCCCGCGAACGACTTGGAGACGTGCTCGATCCGGGCGGCGTGCGTGACCGCCGCGGTGCCCTCGTCGGCCTTGGCGAGGGTCGTGGTCGTGGCCATGGTCGTCACCTCCTGGGGAATGGTCGGGATCCGGGCCTACTGGACGCCGAGACCGGCGTCGTCGACCGCGGGTTCGCCCTTGGCCTTGAGGACCTTGTTGAGCAGCGTGAGGTCGTAGATGCCCTCGAGGTCGGGCTCCTCCAGCAGGCCGGCCGTGACGGCGTGCTCCGCCTGGGCGTCGAGGGTGGCGGCCAGCGGGTCGTCGGTCAGCCGGATCGACTTCCACGCCGGGTCCAGGACGTCGGCCGGCAGCGCCTTGCCGGTGTCCTTCTCCAGCTGCTTGTTCGCCGCGGCCTTGGCGTCGTCGGGGTTGGCACCGATCCACTCGTTGGTGTCCACCGAGGCCTTCAACACCGCCTCGACGGCCTTCGGGTGCTTCTCGAGGAACTCCTGCCGCACGATGATGTTCGTGATCACGAACTCCTCGTCCGGCCACAGCGCCGACTCGTCCAGCAGCACCTCGCCGCCCTGGGCGACCAGCCGGGAGGCGGTGGGCTCCGGCACCCACGCGCCGTCGACGGAGCCGGACTTGAAGGCGTTCGGTGTCACCTTGTTGTCACTGCGGACGACCGTCACGTCGCCCTTGCCGCTCTGCGCGTCGACCTTCCAGCCCTGCTCGGCGATCCAGTTGAGGAACGCGACGTCCTGCGTGTTGCCCAGCTGCGGGGTCGCGATGCGCTTGCCCTTGACGTCCTTCAGGGTCTTGATCTTGTCCGGGTTCACCACCAGCCTCACCCCGCCGGAGGCCGAACCGCCGATGATCCGCAGGTTCTTGCCGTCCGACTTCGCGTAGCCGTTGATCGCCGGGGACGGGCCGATCCAGCCGATGTCGATCGAGCCGGAGTTCAGCGCCTCGATCTCGGACGGGCCCGCGTTGAACACCGCGTACTTCGCCTCGGTGGCGCCCAGCTCCTTCTGGAAGAAGCCCTTCTGGTTGCCGACCAGGGGAGTCGCGTGGGTGACGTTGCCGAAGTAGCCGATCCGGACGGAGTCGAGACCGTCGATCTTCTCGGCGCCCGCCGCGACCTTCGCGGTGTCGTCGTCCTTGGCCTGCGAGCCGTACCCGCAGCCGGCGAGGGCCAGCAGCGGGAGGGCGGCGAGGACCGCGAGGGTGCGGCGCGGGGCGGTGGTGGCAGGCACGGGAGGTGGTCCTCTCGTTGGCCCGGCGGTCACGCCTGTCGGTTGGTCCGAGGTGTCAGGTCGTGGCCGGGAGGTCGGCGGGTTTGCGTCTGCGGCGGTGCGGGGTGAGGGCGCGCGAGCGGTGCGCGTACGTCAGCACGCACATCGCGCGACCCCGCCCTGCCCTCCCCCAAACTCCGTTCGGGGGCACCCCCAGCCCAGGGCGCCGCTGCCGACGCGGCCGCCCTCCTTCGCGAACGTGGAGCAGAAGTCGGGGGAGTCCATGCTCAGAAGTCCCACCCGTCGTCCGCCTCGTCCTTGACCGGCTCCGGCGCGGCGAAGGACTCGCCGGCCATGCCGGCCGTGAGCGTGGTGCCGTCGCTCGGGTCGATCAGGATGAACGAACCGGTGCGCCGCGAGTCGGCGTAGGAGTCGGCGGGCAGCGGCTCCGCCGTACGGATCTTCACCCGGCCGATGTCGTTGGCGGCGAGCCGCCCGGGGTGCGGGTGCAGGGACAGGTCGTCCAGCGTGAGCCGGGCCGGGATGTCCTTGACGATCGCCTTGACGGTGCGGGTGCCGTGCTTGAGCAGGACCCGGTGGCCGACGGTGAGCGGCGCGTCGGCGACGTGGCACACGGTGGCCTCGACGTCCTGGGTGGTGGCCGGCGCGTCCTTGCTGGGCACGATCAGGTCGCCGCGCGAGACGTCGATGTCGTCCTGGAGCAGCAGCGTCACCGACTGCGGCGTCCAGGCGACGTCGACCGGCTCGCCCAGCAGGTCGATGCCGGACACCTTCGAGGTACGGCCCGAGGGCAGGACGGTGACCTCGTCGCCGACGCGGAAGGTACCGGCGGCGATCTGGCCCGCGTAGCCGCGGTAGTCGGGGTGCTCGGCGGTGCGCGGCCGGATCACGTACTGCACGGGCAGCCGGGCGTGGCAGTGCGCCAGGTCGTGGCTGACCGGCACGGTCTCCAGGTGCTCCAGCACCGTCGGGCCGCCGTACCAGTCCATGGTCGCAGACGGCTCCACCACGTTGTCGCCGGCGAGCGCCGAGATCGGGATCGCGGTGACCTCCGGGACGCCCAGCTCGGTCGCGTACGCCGTGAACTCCTCGGCGATGGCGGCGAACACGGGCTCCTCGTAGTCGACCAGGTCCATCTTGTTGACGGCGAGGACGACGTGCGGGACCCGCAGCAGGGCGGCGATCGCGGCGTGCCGGCGGGTCTGCTCGACGACGCCGTTGCGGGCGTCGACCAGGATCACCGTCAGCTCGGCCGTGGAGGCGCCGGTGACCATGTTCCGGGTGTACTGCACGTGCCCGGGGGTGTCGGCCAGGATGAACCGGCGGCGCGGGGTGGCGAAGTAGCGGTAGGCCACGTCGATGGTGATGCCCTGCTCGCGTTCGGCCCGCAGGCCGTCGGTGAGCAGCGCGAGGTCCGGGGCTTCCTGGCCGCGGCTCGCGGAGGCCCGCTCGACGGCCTCCAGCTGGTCGACGAGGACCGACTTGGAGTCGTGCAGCAGACGGCCGACCAGGGTGGACTTGCCGTCGTCGACGGACCCGGCGGTGGCGAACCGCAGCAGGGTGGTCTCCGAGAGCTGCCAGGCCGCCGGCGGCTCGGTGGGTTCGGTGGTGCTGGTCATCTTTAGAAGTACCCCTCGCGCTTGCGGTCTTCCATCGCGGCCTCGGACATCTTGTCGTCGGCGCGCGTGGCGCCGCGCTCGGTGAGCCGGGAGACGGCGATCTCGGCGATCACCTTCTCGATGCTGTCGGCGTCCGAGTCGACGGCTCCGGTGCAGGACATGTCGCCGACGGTGCGGTAGCGCACCCGCCGCTTGACGACCGTCTCGTCGTCCTTCGGCCCGCCCCACTCACCGGCGGTCAGCCACATCCCGCCGCGCCCGAAGACCTCGCGCTCGTGGGCGTAGTAGATCGCCGGCAGCTCGATGCCCTCACGGGCGATGTACTGCCACACGTCGAGCTCGGTCCAGTTGGACAGCGGGAAGACCCGGACGTGCTCGCCGGGGGCGTGCCGGCCGTTGTACAGGTTCCACAGCTCGGGGCGCTGGCGGCGCGGGTCCCACTGGGAGAACTCGTCCCGCAGTGAGAACACCCGCTCCTTCGCCCGTGCCTTCTCCTCGTCGCGGCGCCCGCCGCCGAAGACGGCGTCGAACTTCTCCGCCTGGATCTTCTCGGTCAGCGGCAGCGTCTGCAGCGGGTTGCGGGTGCCGTCCGGGCGCTCCTTGAGCACCCCCCGGTCGATGTAGTCCTGCACGGAGGCGACGTGCAGCCGCAGCCCGTGCCTGTCCACCGTGCGGTCGCGGTAGTCGAGGACCTCGGGGAAGTTGTGCCCGGTGTCCACGTGCAGCAGGGAGAACGGCACCGGCGCGGGGGCGAACGCCTTCAGCGCCAGGTGCAGCATGAGGATCGAGTCCTTGCCGCCGGAGAAGAGGATCACCGGCCGCTCGAACTCGCCCGCCACCTCGCGGAAGATGTGCACCGCCTCGGACTCGAGGGCGTCGAGGTGGGAGAGGGCGTACGGGCCGGCCGCACCCTTCTCCACTGTGGCCACGGTCGTCGTCATGCCAGTCCCCTTTCGGTGAGCAGGGCGTGGACCGCCGCGGCGGACTCCTGGACGGTCTGGTCCTGCGACTCGATGCGCAGGTCGGGCTTGACGGGCTCCTCGTACGGGTCGTCGACGCCGGTGAGCCCCGTCAGCTCACCCGCGGCCTGCTTGGCGTACAGGCCCTTCACGTCGCGCACCGAACACACCTCGACCGGGGTGGCCACGTGCACCTCCACGTAGGCCGTGCCGTTCGCCTCGTGGCGTGTCCGGACCGCGTCCCGGCTGTCCGCGTACGGAGCGATCACCGGGACCAGTGCCGTGACGCCGTTGCGGGCGAGCAGTTCGGCGACGAAGCCGATGCGCTGCACGTTGGTGTGCCGGTCCGCGCGGCCGAAGCCGAGGCCCGCCGAGAGGAACTCGCGGATCTCGTCGCCGTCCAGGACCTCGACGCGGTGGTCCTCCTCGCGGAGCCGGCCGGCCAGTTCGTGGGCGATGGTGGTCTTGCCGGCGCTCGGCAGGCCCGTGAGCCAGACGGTGGCTCCGCTCCTCACGTGGTTCTCCTGAATCTCGGTCGTCCCGGTCTCGGTGGTCCCGGTCCCGGTCGTCCCGGTGGTCGTCGTCATGTCAGCCGTGCAGTCCGCACTCGGTCTTGGAACGGCCCGCCCAGCGTCCGGCGCGGGAATCCTCGCCCTCCAGCACACGGCGGGTGCAGGGCGCGCAGCCCACGGAGGCGTAGCCGTCCATCAGCAGCGGGTTGGTGAGGACACCGTGCTCGGCGACGTACGTTCGCACATCTTCCTGTGACCACCGTGCGATGGGGGAGACCTTCACCTTCCCCCGCTTCTCGTCCCAGCCGACCACCGGAGTTTTCGCCCTGGTCTCGGACTCGTCGCGGCGCAGACCGGTCGCCCAGGCCTGGTAGCCCTTGAGGCCTTCCTCCAGCGGGCGCACCTTGCGCAGCGCGCAGCACAGGTCGGGGTCGCGGTCGTGCAGCTTCGGGCCGTACTCGGCGTCCTGCTCGGCGACCGTCCGGCGCGGGGTGAGCGTGATGACGTTGACGTCCATCACGGCCTCCACCGCGTCCCGGGTGCCGATGGTCTCCGGGAAGTGGTAGCCGGTGTCGAGGAACACCACGTCCACGCCGGGCAGGGCGCGGGAGGCGAGGTGGGCGACGACCGCGTCCTCCATCGAGGAGGTCACGCAAAAGCGGCTGCCGAACGTCTCGGCGGCCCACCGGAGGATCTCCGGCGCGGAGGCGTCCTCCAGCTCGCGGCCCGCCCGCTCGGCGAGTGCCTTGAGATCCTCGGTCGTACGTTCTTCCTGAACCGCCGTCATATCGGTTCCCCTCCCGTGGAGTTGGGCTGAACGCCCCGGGCGAGCAGCCCGAGGAACTTCAGCTGGAATGCGCGGTTGCACGCCCCGCATTCCCAGGCGCCGTGACCTTCCTCATGGGGGCGGAGGTCCTCGTCGCCGCAGTAGGGGCAGTAGAAGGGCGCGGCGCGCTCGCTCACGACAGGGCCTCCTCGGAGGCGCGGGCCGCCCAGGTGGCGAAGCGCTCGCCGTCCTCGCGCTCGGCCTGGTAGCGGGTCAGGACGCGCTCCACGTAGTCCGGCAGTTCCTCCGCCGTGACCTTCAGGCCGCGCACCTTGCGGCCGAAGCCCGGCTCCAGGCCGAGTGCGCCGCCCAGGTGCACCTGATAGCCCTCGACCTGCTCGCCCCGGTCGTTCAGCATCAGCTGGCCCTTGAGGCCGATGTCCGCGGTCTGGATGCGGGCGCAGGCGTTCGGGCAGCCGTTGAGGTTGATGGTGAGAGGCTCGTCGAACCCCGGCAGGCGGCGCTCCAGTTCGTCGATCAGCGAGGCGCCGCGCGCCTTGGTCTCGACGATGGCGAGCTTGCAGAACTCGATGCCGGTGCAGGCCATGGTGCCGCGCCGGAAGGTGGAGGGCCGGGCGGTGAGGTCCAGTGCCTCCAGGGACTCCACCAGGGAGTCGACCTGTCCCTCCTCGACATCGAGGACGATCATCTTCTGCTCGACCGTGGTGCGCACGCGGCCGGAGCCGTGCGCCTCCGCCAGGTCGGCGACCTTGGTCAGGATCGTGCCGTCGACGCGGCCGACGCGCGGGGCGAAGCCGACGTAGTAGCGGCCGTCCTGCTGCCGGTGCACGCCGATGTGGTCGCGCCAGCGGCTGGTCGGCGCGGCGGGCGCCGGGCCGTCGGTCAGCTTCCGCTTCAGGTACTCGTCCTCCAGCACCTGGCGGAACTTCTCCGGCCCCCAGTCGGCGACCAGGAACTTCAGGCGGGCGCGGTTGCGCAGTCGCCGGTAGCCGTAGTCGCGGAAGATGGAGATGACGCCCTCGTAGACGTCGGGCACGTCCTCGATCGCCACCCAGGCGCCGAGGCGCACGCCCAGCTTCGGGTTGGTGGACAGGCCGCCGCCGACCCACAGGTCGAAGCCCGGCCCGTGCTCGGGGTGTTCGACGCCGACGAAGGCCACGTCGTTGATCTCGTGCACCACGTCCAGCACCGGCGACCCGGAGATCGCGGTCTTGAACTTGCGGGGGAGGTTCGAGTACGCCGGGTTGTTCAGGACCCGGCGCTTCATCTCCTCCAGGGCCGGCGTGCCGTCGATGATCTCGTCCTCGGCGATGCCCGCGACCGGGGAGCCGATCATCACGCGGGGTGTGTCGCCGCAGGCGGTGACCGTGGACAGGCCGACGGCCTCCAGGCGCTCCCAGATCTCGGGCACGTCCTCGATGCGGATCCAGTGGTACTGGACGTTCTGCCGGTCGGTGATGTCGGCCGTGCCGCGCGCGAACTCCTGCGAGATCTCGCCGATGACGCGCAGCTGCGCGGTGGTCAGCGCGCCGCCGTCGATGCGCACCCGCAGCATGAAGTAGCTGTCGTCCAGCTCCTCCGGCTCCAGGACGGCCGTCTTTCCGCCGTCGATGCCCTGCTTGCGCTGGGTGTACAGCCCCCACCAGCGCATCCGTCCACGCAGGTCACTGGGGTCGATCGAGTCGAAACCCCGCTTGGAGTAGATCGTCTCAATACGTGTCCGCACATTGAGACCGTCGTCGTCCTTCTTGACTTGCTCGTTGCCGTTGAGCGGGGTGAAGTGACCGGCCGCCCACTGACCCTCGCCGCGGTGACGGCTCACCTTGCGGCGGGGGGTCGCGGCAGCAGGATTCGGCGGCGTGGCGGCCATGGGTGACACGTCCTTCAAGGCAGACGGGAAGCGGCTCTGACCTGCACGCATGGCGCATGGCACACGTGTGGCATCCCTGCGCGTCATTGCGCGGGAATCAGGCGAATGGGGGAAATCCGGTGGTGCTGGAGGAAGCTCTCAGCGGACCGGACAGATGGCGCTGGACATGCGGCCGAGGTCGACGTGCCGCCGACTCACCAAGGCAATTCCAGTTCCAGGCATGGCGGAAGCCTGGCACGGCGATCTGGACACAGTCCAGCTTCGTCCAGAAAGTGGACACCCCTGTCTCGTGGAGCGAGACAGGGGTGTTGTGGGTCACAAGACGGCCCCCGGGGGGAGGGGCGGCGGCCGGCCGGTCGGTCAGGCGGGGAACGCTCCGGGCCAGGGCCCCGGCGTGGCCACCTCCGCCTCCTCCTCGACCTTGGTGTCGAACAGGCGGAAGCCGCGGCGCTGGTAGTTGTCCATCGCGTACTCGCCGTCCTTGCTGCAGGTGTGCAGCCACACCCGCTTCGTCGTGGCCAGCCCGGGCCACCGGTCCGCCAGGTCCCAGGCGCGGGCGGCGCCGTACGAAAGCAGGTGGCCGCCGATACGCCGGCCCCGGAAGGCCGGGATGAGGCCGAAGTACTCGATCTCCACGACCCCGTCGTCCCCGGACGTCAGCTCCACGTACCCGGCGGGGGTGCCGTGGTCGTAGGCGACCCAGGTCTCCACGCCGGGCCGCTCCAGGTGTTCCCGCCAGCGCGCGTGGCTCCAGCCGAGCCGGTCCGTCCAGCGGATGTCGCCGCCCACCGAGGCGTACAGGAAGCGGCTGAACTCGGGGGAGGGCACCTCGGCGCGGACGATCCGGACGTCCCCCTCCGGTGCGGCGGCCGGCAGCAGATCGGTCGGCGCCGTCTGCTCCAGGGACCAGGTGGTCACGGCGATGCGGGTCATGACGGTCAGGGAATCATCCGGCCCGCGGATCTGTCGATCCCCGCCCACGCGGGGGCCCCGCGTGGCCCGGTGGCCTCGACGGACCCCGCGCGGGGGGCCGGTGGCCGTCAGTCGAGCGCGTCCTCGATCGAGGTCAGCGGCAGCGCGAACAGCATGCGGCCCGACTGCGACCAGACCTCGCCGGTCTGCGCCCAGTAGGACAGGGAGCCCGCCTGTCCGCTCCAGCACCGCTGGGAGCGGTCCGCCCCGCACTCCGTGGCCCGGGCGCCCTCCGTGTCCTGGCGCCACAGGGTCCCGCGCCCGTCGTGCCCGCCGGCCGCGCGTCCCAGATACCAGTCGGCCCGTTCCGCGCCGGGCGGACGGTGCGACAGCACGCCCCCGACCTCCGCCGCCCCCGTCTCGTAGGCCTCCACCGCGTCGACGCGCCCGGCGGCGTCGACGGCCGGCAGCCCGGTGCGGTCCGGGTCGGTGCCGAACGCGTAGCGCCACAGCCGGGTCGGGCGGTCGCCGTCCGCGGATACCCGCTCGCTCGCCACCAGGCTGTCGGGGGCCGTGCCGCGGTCCAGGGAGATGGCGGCCGGACGGGCGGCGTCCCGGGACCCGGAGAGGCGGTACGAGGCGACGGCGGGCAGCACGTACGGGTGGCCGTCCGCCGCCCAGCCCCCGGGCACCCGCCCGACGGCGTCCGCGTCGGTGGTGGCGCGCTGGATCCGTTCCACGTCGTACACGTACAGCGCGTCGCGGCCCCCGGCACCGGTGGTGACCAGCAGTTTGTCCTGGTACCAGACCATGCCGGAGACCGGGGAGGCGAGCCCCCGGTAGTTGTTGCCGCCGTCGACCGGGACGGCGAGGAGCGCCGAGGTGTAGCCGAGGTGGTCGGGATCGTCGGCGTCGACGAAGGAGACCCGGGCGAGACCGCCCCCGGGCGTGCCGTCGTCGCGGGACCAGGCGGAGAGAATGACGCGGTGGGTGCCCCAGCGGCCGTCCTCGTCGGCGTCCCCGGAGGTGGTGACCGCGCCGGGACGCCAGCCCTCGGTGTCCTCGTCCTCCCAGCAGTAGGCGCGGGTCGCCGCGGGGGAGACCGGCAGCGCCTCCCGGTCCCCGGTCGCGCAGTCGGCGGCGTCGCGCAGTGTGTGGTCGGCGGAGTCGAGGACGGTGTCGACGCCCACCGGTTCGCCCATCGCGGCGGAGAGCCGGTCGAGCCAGGGTGACGGCACGCGGTGCTCCGTCAGCCGCAGCGCGTCGGTCTCGGTGACGGAGGTGAGACGTTCGAGGGAGCCGGGGTCGTCGGCGATCGTGGCCTGCGAGGCGCTGATCAGCGTGGCGGCACCCGTCAGCGCGAGGGCCGCCCCGGTCAGGGCCGCGCGCAGCGCCCTGCCCCGCCTGCGTCGGCGGTGTCTGCCGCGCTGCTTCATACAACCTCCACGGACACCGGACCAACTGGGCTCGACGGTGGCCACGTTGACCGAGGAGCGGATGGGGCGGTCCGTAGGGGATGCTACGACAGACGGACGGGTCCGCGGACGCGGACGGTGCAAATATGCGAAACGAACCGTTTTTGCGGCCATCCGGCGGGCATCCGGCGGCGATCCACCGCCACCGCGTCGCGCCGCCACACCGCGTCGCGCCGCCACACCGCGTCGCGCCGCCACCGCGTGCCACGCCGCCGCGGCTGGTCGCTGTCAGGATGCCGGCAGTGCCCCCGCCCGGTGCTCCGCCACGGCCGGTGCCGTCGAGTGGGGGAGCAGACCGCGTGGGTCGTCGGGGAGGACCACCTCGACCTCCGCGTCCTCGCAGAAACGATACGGCCGGTGTTCCAGATAGGCCCCGAGGTACCTCCGTACCCGCGACATCTCCGCCCGTACCGTCACCGTGCGGGCCGGGTCGCCGAACACGTCCTCGGCCAGCTCCGCGGCGCTGCGGCCGGCGCGGTGGACGGCCAGCAGGTACAGCAGTTCGGCGTGCCGGGGACTCAGTTCCCGGGCCCAGTCCTCCGCGCCGCCCAGCACCCGGACCGACCAGCGGCGCGGCTGCCCGAGGTCCAGCACGATCCTGGCGTCGCCCCGCGGCACCGGCCTCCCGGCGGCCCGTACCAGCCAGCCCTCATCCAGCGGCTCCACGGTGCACGCCCCGAACGCCGGCAGCCACCTCGGCCCCGCCGCCGGGGACTTGGGCAGCACCACCCGGTCCAGGTACGGCATCCCGGTCACCGCCGCCGTCCAGCCCTCCCGGTCCGCTACCAGGGCCCGCCCGTCGAGCCGGGCCAGCACCGGCGCGGCCACCGCCCGCAGCCGCTCCAGCGACCGCACGTGCAGTTCGCGCAGCCGGGCCTCGGCGAGTCTGGCCACCGAGTCGACCCAGGCGAGCGTCGCCGGGTGCATCGTCTCCAGCGGCCCGCTCACGTCGACCACGCCGAGCAGTCGGCCGCTGCGCGGGTCGGTGATGGGCGCTCCGGCACAGGTCCAGGTCGCCTGCGACCGGACGAAGTGCTCGGAGGCGAAGACCTGTACGGGCCGCCGGGTGACCGCCGGCGTGCCGATGCCGTTGGTGCCGACCACCTCCTCCCGCCAGTCCGCCCCGAGTTCGAAACCGAGACCGTCGGCCTTGCGGAGCACCCGCGCGCTGCCCTCCCGCCACAGCACCCGGCCCTCGTCGTCGGCGACCACCATGATGTGGTGCGCGACGTCCGCGACCGAGAGCAGACCCTCCCGCAGCACGGGCAGCACGTGGCGCAGCGCCGAGGCCTCCCGCCGTCGCCGTACCTCCTCGGGGGCCAGCAGCCCGGAACGGAAGTCGTGCTCGGGATCGACACCGCTGCGCAGCACCCGGTCCCAGGACTGCTCGATCACCGGCCGCGGCGCGACCGGTGCCCGTCCGCCCGAGAGTTTCGCGGAACGGACCTCGCTGAGCATCCGCGCCGCACGCGCCGTGTCGACGGCGGCGAACTGGGTCACGTCCCTCGGCGAGAGCGCCACTGGTCCCGTCCTCCCGGAAGCCGGATGCCCGGTTATTCGGATACTCGGATAGTCGTATTCGTTCGAATGCTCGGACGTCCAGGCACCCGGATGTTCGTCCGATACTGACCGCTTGCCCGTGACCCGCGGACACAGTCCGCACACAGCCGACAGCAAGTTGCAACCCCCTGCAACCCTGGTGGGCGGCCGTACCGGTGGCCAAACTTGAACCACGTCGCCCCGAGCGGCGTACGCGGCCTGAACAGGCCTGTGTGGTGGGGGTGGTGCCGTGTCGGCGCAGCACCACCCCCGCGCCACCCGACGGGATCAGGCCACGGCCACCGGGCGGGCCCGCTCCACCACCGACGCCAGGTCCAGCGTGGGCGGCAGCGTGCCGAAGGCAGCGCCCCCGTCACCGCCCAGCCGCGCGGCGCAGAACGCGTCGGCGACCTCCGGCGGCGCGAACCGGACCAGCAGCGAGCCCTGGAGCACCAGCGCCAGCCGTTCCACCAGCCGCCGCGCCCGCCCCTCGGCGGCCTCCAGATCGGCCAGCTCCGTCAGCAGGCCCCTGATCGCCGCGTCCAGCCGGTGATCGGCGCCGCGTGCCAGGCCCACCTCGGTCAGATAGGCGTCCATCGCGAGCGGCTCCCGCCCGAGCGCGCGCAGCACGTCCAGCGCCTGCACGTTGCCGGCGCCCTCCCAGATCGAGTTCAGCGGCGACTCGCGCACCAGCCGGGGCATCCCCGACTCCTCGACGTACCCGTTGCCGCCCAGGCACTCGGCGGCCTCCACCGCGAGGGGCGCACACCGCTTGGTCACCCAGTACTTCGCCGCCGGCACCGCGATCCGCAGCAGCGCCCGCTCCCGCTCGTCGCCGCCACCGTCGCCGTGGGCGGCGTCGTAGGCCGCCGCCAGCCGCATCGCGAGCGTGGTGGCCGCCTCCGACTCGATCGCGAGGTCCGCGAGGACGTTGCGCATGAGCGGCTGGTCGACCAGCTTCGCGCCGAAGGCCTCCCGGTACGTGCAGTGGTGCACCGCCTGCGCCACGGCCTGCCGCATCAGGCCCGCCGAACCCAGCACGCAGTCCAGCCGGGTCGCCGCGACCATGCCGATGATGGTGCGCACCCCGCGCCCCTCCTCGCCGACCCGGCGCGCCCAGGTACCGGCGAACTCGACCTCGGCGGAGGCGTTGGACCGGTTGCCCAGCTTGTCCTTCAGCCGCTGGATCAGGAACACGTTGCGGGCGCCGTCCGCCAGCACGCGCGGCACCAGGAAGCAGGTCAGCCCGCCCGGCGCCCGGGCCAGCACCAGGAAGCCGTCCGACATCGGCGCCGAGCAGAACCACTTGTGCCCGGTCAGCTCGTACGTGCCGTCCTCGGCCAGCGGGCGCGCCGAGGTGCTGTTCGCCCGTACGTCGCTGCCGCCCTGCTTCTCCGTCATGCCCATCCCGAACAGCGCACCGGCCTTCAGGTGGGCCGGCCGCAGCTCCCGGTCGTACACCCGGGAGGTCAGCCGGGGCTCCCACTCGGCGGCGAGCTCCGGGTCGGCGCGCAGGGCCGGCACCGCCGCGTGGGTCATCGACAGCGGACAGCCGTTGCCGGCCTCCACCTGGGTCCACATGAGGAAACCGGCGGCGCGCCGCACATGGCCGCCCGGCCGGGACCAGGCCGCGGTCAGGCCCGCCGACACCCCTTTGCCGAGCAGCCGGTGCCAGGCGGGGTGGAAGCCGACCTCGTCGACGCGGTGGCCGTAGCGGTCGTGGGTGCGCAGCACCGGCGGGTTCTCGTTGGCCTGCGCGCCCCACTCCTGGGCCTGGACCGACCCGCAGCCGAGGCCCAGCCCCGACAGCTCGGCCACCGCCTCCTCGCGCAGCTCCGGTGCCAGATGCCGCTCGACCGCGGCCGTCAGGGTCCGGTCGGCGGTGAAGACGTCGTAGCCGACCAGCGGCGGGGCCTGATTCGTCACGGTGTGGGTACTGCCTGCCATGACCGTGAACCTACCGTGTCGGACACCGGTGAGGGGCCCGCACGGTGCGGAGGGCGTCCGCGGATGAGTGCGACCCTCCGCGGCGGATACCTTTAGGTCGTGCAGCCAGCAAGTGAATCCACCGAACGGCCCTCCGGCCGGCTCCATCGTGCCCGGGTTCTGTACCGGAACGTATCCAAACGCAGGACCACCTGGCTGCTGCTCAAGGACACGGTCAACTCGTGCATGGAGTACCGCATCCTCGGCCTGGCCGCCGAGGCCGCGTTCTTCACGCTGCTGTCGGTGCCTCCGCTGCTGCTGAGCGTCATCGGCCTGCTCGGCTACGTCGACCTGTGGATCGGCGCCGACACCACCGAGAGCCTGCGCACCAGCATCCTGGACGCCTCCCGCGCGGTGCTCTCCGAGAAGGGCGTCGAACAGATCACCGAGCCGATCCTGGACGACGTCATGAAGGGCGGCCGGCCCGACGTCATCTCCCTCGGCTTCCTGTTCGCCCTGTGGTCGGGCTCCCGCGCGGTGAACGTCTTCATCGACACCATCACCGTCATGTACGGCCTCGACGGCGTCCGGGGGATCGTCAAGACCCGCCTGATGGCGTTCCTGCTGTTCCTCGTGGCGCTGCTGATCGGGTCCATCGCGCTGCCGCTGATGGTGGCCGGCCCGGATGTCGTGGTCGGGATCGTGCCGTGGTCGACGACGGTCGTCCAGGTGCTGTACTGGCCGGTCGTCATCATCCTGTCCGTCGCCTTCCTGACCACGCTGTACCACGTCTCCGTGCCCGTGCGCTCCCCGTGGATCGAGGACGTGCCCGGCGCGCTGGTCGCCCTCGCGATGTGGGTGCTCGGCAGCTTCCTGCTGCGCATCTACCTCACCAACACCGTCGAGGGCCCCACCATCTACGGCTCGCTCGCCGCGCCCGTCGCCGTGCTGCTGTGGATCGGCGTGTCCGCGTTCGCGGTGCTCGTCGGGGCCGCGGTCAACGCGGCCATCGACCGGGTCTGGCCGGCCGCCGCCACCGCCGCGGCCCGCGAGGCCAACGAGCGGCTGCGGCAGGCGCAGGTCGCCGAGTACGTGGCCCGTTCCGCCGCGAACGGCGAGGCGGACCCCGACATGCCCTCCGAGTTCCCGGAACGCTGGTCCCGCTTCCTGCCCCCGGAGGACCTCACGTCCCGCCTGCGCACCCACGTGAAGAACAACCCGCCCGTGAACCACGACAAGCCGGAGGCCTCGTAGCCGGCCGGCCAGGCTCCCCAGGGCCGGTCCGACGCGTCCCGTCGTCCGCCCGCGAGGCAGGCGGAGAGGCAGGCGGAAGCGCCGGACAGGCCCCTCAAGGCCGGTCGGACGACCCCGCGGCCCACGTCCCCGCCGCCGCGCCATCCCGTACGAAGTCCCCGAAGTCCCTCGGCGCACGTCCCAGCACCTGCTGGACCCCGTCCGACAGACGGGCGTTGCGTCCGTCGAGCAGGGTGCCGAACAGCTCCACGAGGAACGCGGCCTCTTCCTTCGGCGCCCCGAACCCGGCCAGGTTCTCCCCGTACTGGTGCGGCGACACGGCCCGGTACGTCAGTGGGCGGCCCGTCTCCCCCGCGATCTCGGCGACCGCCTCCTCGAAGGTCAGCAGCCGCGGCCCCGAGACCTCCAGCACCCGCCCGGCGTACCTGTCGCCGGAGGTCAGCGCCGCCACGACCACGTCGGCGACGTCCCGCAGGTCCACGAACGGCTCCCGAGCCCGGTCACCGGCCGGGAACACCAGCTCCCCGCGCTGCCGCAGCTCCTCCACCAGCGGCCCCTCGCTGAAGTTCTGCGCGAACCAGGCGGCCCGTACGACCGTCCAGTCCACGCCGGCCCCGGCCAGTGCCTCCTCGGTGGGCCGCGCCTGCTCCTCGCCCCGCGCCGACAGCAGCACCATCCGCCGCACGCCGAGCCCGGCCGCCTTGCGCGCGAGCGCTCCGACCGTGCCCGCGGCGTCGGGGGCGCCGACGTCCGTGGGACACACCAGAAAGGCCGCGTCGGCGCCGCGCAGGACGTCCGCCCAGGTCGCCGGGGACCGCCAGTCGAAGCCGGTCGCCCGGGACGCCGCTCGCACGGTCAGCCCCGCCGCCCGCGCCGCCTCGGCCACCCGCCGCCCGGTACGGCCGGACGCCCCCGTCACCACGACCGTCCTCTCCCTCTGTGCCGTCATGTCTTCGTGTGCCCTCATGCCCGCCATGTCCGTCATGGCTCCAGTCAACGGCCGGGCGCCGTACGTTCCCATCGCCAAGCGACTCGCCGGCATACGCGTACGTCTACGCTGTGGCGCCATGGACGCACTCGCCGGTCTGCTGGAGGGCCCCCGTGCCCGGGGCGCGTTCATGATCCGCGCCTGTTTCGACCCGCCGTGGGCCGTGCGGGTGGAGGACCGGGCGCCGCTGACGGTGATGCTCATGGTCCGCGGCGACGCCTGGATCGTGCCGGACACGGGGGAGCGGCTGCGGCTGAGCGCCGGCGACCTGGCCATCGCGCGCGGTCCCGGTTCGTACACCTGCGCCGACGACCCCGCCACCCCGCCGCGGGCGGTGATTCTGCCGGGCGGCGCGTGCGGCTACCCCGACGGACGCCCCCTCAACGGCACGATGGACCTCGGAGTGCGTACCTGGGGCGACCGGGCCGACGGCGGCGCCGTGCTGCTGATCGGCACCTACCTGGTGCGCGGCGAGATCGGCGGCCGGCTGCTGGACGCCCTGCCGCCGCTGCTGTCCCTCCCCGCCGACGTGTGGGACAACCCGCTGACACCCCTGCTGATGACGGAGGTCACGCGCGACGAACCGGGCCAGGAGGTGGTCCTGGACCGGCTCCTCGACCTGCTGGTCATCGCCGCGCTGCGCGCCTGGTTCGCCGGCCCCCGGGCCGAGCCGCCCGCCTGGTACCGGGCCCTGGGCGACCCGGTCGTCGGCCGGGCGCTGCGGCTGCTCCAGGACGACCCGGCCCACCCCTGGACGGTGGCCTCGCTCGCCGCGAAGGCCGGGGTCTCCCGCGCCGCGCTCGCCCGGCGCTTCTCCGACCTGGTGGGCGAACCCCCGATGGCCTACCTCACCGGCTGGCGCCTCGCCGTCGCCGCGGACCGGCTGCGCGACACCGGCGACACCCTCGGCGCCATCGCCCGCCAGGTCGGCTACGGCAGCGCGTTCGCGCTGTCCACGGCCTTCAAGCGGGTGTACGGCGTCAGCCCGCAGGAGTACCGGACGGCGTCGGCGTAACCTGGCACCCGTGTACGCGGAACGGGCCTCCCGGCTGACCGGCGCGGTGGTGTGGACCAACACCCCGACCGCGCCCGGCACGGGCCGGGTCCTGCCCGACGGCTGCATGGACCTGCTCTGGTACGACGGCCGCCTGCTGGTCGCCGGCCCCGACACCCGCGCCCACGTCACCGAGGGAGCCCCGGGACCCTGGGCGGGCGTCCGCTTCTACCCCGGCGCCGCGCCCGCCCTCCTCGGCGTCCCCGCCCACGAACTGCGCGACCGGCGCGTCGACCTCACCGACCTCTGGCCGGCCGACCGGGTGCGGCGCCTGGCCGCGCGGGTGAACGCGGCCCCCGACCCGGCGAGCGGTCTGGAGGAGGCCGCGCTGTCCCGGGCGGCCGAGACCGATCCCCCCGACCCGCTGCTGCGCCGGATCGTGGCCGCCCTCGACGCGGGCCGGCCGGTCGCCACCACCGCCGGCGAACTCGGCCTGAGCGCACGTCAGTTGCACCGCCGTTCGCTGACCGCCTTCGGCTACGGCCCCAAGACGCTGGCCCGCGTACTGCGCCTCCAGCGCGCCCTCCGCCTGGCCCGCGCCGGCGCGCCCCTCGCCGAGACGGCCGCCCGGTCCGGTTACGCGGACCAGGCCCATCTGGCGCGGGACGTACGGGAGTTGGCGGGAGCGGCGCCCGGGGAGCTACTGGGCCGACGCGGCTAGCGGCGCGAACAGGTCGACGCCGTGCCCGTCCGGGTCGTTGACCACGGCGTACCGCTGCCCCCACACCGCGTCCCAGGGCCCCAGCTCGCCGTGGCACCCGGCACCGGTGGTCAGCTCCTCGTAGAGCGCGTCCACCTCCGCGGGGCTGTCGCACAAGAGGGCGAGCGAGTGCCGCCCGCCGCCGGCCGGCGGCTGCCAGCCGGGGTGGAAGGAACGGACGGACTCCTCGGTGTCGAGCAGCAGCCGGATCCCGCCCGGCAGCTCGGCCTCGGCGTGCGGCTGGTCCCCGGCGTCCTCGGGGAACGCGAAACCGATGCGGCGGTAGAAGGTCACGGACGCGGCCATGTCGGTGACGACGAGGCCGATGGCGTTGAATCGTGCGGTCATGGGGCCACCGTAGGCAGGGTGTACGAGGCCGGTCTTGAAGGAATCGGACACGCGGGGAGCAGACAGGAAAGAGCGTCGCGGTGGTCCCGCGCCTCAGAAGCCCCTCAAGTCGCTTGTACCGCACGGCCACGGCAACGATCATGGCCCCATGTTCGGACGCGGCAGACAACCGGAGCTCAACGTCCTCGTCCTGCGCGACGCGGACGTCATCGCCCATGGCATCCGCCAGGCGCTCGCCGAGGCGACACCCGATCAGCGGGCCGGCCTGGAGCACGCCGCCGCCCTGGTCGAGCAGGCGGCCGGCGCCTCCGACGCGGAGCTGCGCGCCCGCTGGGTCCACGAACGCTTCGCCATGGCCGGCTACCAGGGCCCCGCCGACTCCGTACAGGCCGTCAAGGTCCTGCGCGACGCGGCACCGGGCCTCAGCCTGCTCTCCGCCGTCCAGCTGACGAAGGACGCCGCGGCGCACCGTCCCTAGGGCCGCGTCAGTTCGCACCTCCCGTCCGCGCAGGACCGGCGCAGCCGCCCGGCCGAGACGGCCTCCGCGAGGCCGATCGCCCAGCATGCCGGGCAGCCACGCAGCGCGAGCAGGCCGACCGGCAGGAGCAGCAGGCTCACCGGGCCGGTGACCGGCAACAGGGCCAGGGACCCGGCGAGCGCGCCGAATCCGACGGCGCCGCGGGCCAGGTGGCGCGGGACGGTGGTGCCGGCGAAACCGCCGCGTGCCGGCCCGGCGGAGGGCGTGGAACCGGGCGTGGCCCCGGGCGTGGAACCGGGCGCGGCGGTACGGGACGCCGTGGTCGGGTCAGCTGTCATCGTCGGGTCCCTTCGTCGCGGCCGGTTCGTCGCGCAGCGCCTCGCGCACCGCGGAACGGGCCCGGTGCAGACGGGACTTCATCGCGGCGGTGCTGAGTCCGAGCCGGTCGGCGACGGTGCGGCCGGGCAGGCCCTGGATGTCCCGCATGACCAGCACCCGCCGCTGGTCGTCGGGCAGGTCGGCGACGGCGGCGGCGACGCGTTCGGCTTCCAGACGCAGCAGCACGTCCTCCTCGGCGGACCGCACGGTCCCGCCGAACGCGTCGCGGCCCGACGTGCCGTGCTGCTCCGGCTCGTAGGCCGGTCCGCGGTGCAGCAGGGCACGAGCGCGGCGCAGGCACTCGTTGCGGACGATCCGGAACATCCACGACGCCAGCGCTCCGGAGGCCCGCAGCATGCCGATCTTGCGGTAGAGGATGATCAGCGCTTCCTGGGCGGCGTCCTCGGCGTCCTGAGGTGTGGCACACAGCGTGCGCGCGAACCGGTGTACGTGCGGGTAGGAGCCGTACACCAGCGCGGTGAGCGACTCGACGTCGCCGCGTTGCGCCGCGACGACCAGGGACGCGCCGGGCCAGGCGCGGTCAGCCACGCTGACGCCTCCGGCGGCGCAGCAGCGTGACGGTGCACGCGCACAGCAGCAGCGCGGCGGCCGCTGCGGCGATGAGGACGGTGGTCATGGGTACCTCCCGGTGATGTGCGGGGCGGACGCGGTCGTCCGCACGTCTATGAGAGGCGCGGCGGGCGCGGAAGGATTCACCCCCGCGCGCGGACCGTTGCTCCGGGGGCCTCGGCGTACGAGCCTCCGGGCCGGGACGGGGAACGTCTGTGCGGCAGGATGTTCGCATGACTCGTCCCACGCGCGTTCTGCCGGTGCTGCTGCTGGCCCCGCTGCTGCTCACCGCCTGCGGCTCCGAGAAGGCGGGCGCCGACCCCGCGACCGGCTCTCCGGCGGGGACGGCCCAGGCCGCGGGCCCCACGTCCAGTTCCTCCGCGAGCACGACCGAGGCCGCCGGTCAGGGCGAACTCGACGCCCGCGCACAGGCGATGGGCATCGCGCCCGAGCTGGTCTACGTCACCGAGTCCCCCGGTTTCACCCTGGCCCAGCAGTCCGTCGGCGCCCTCGGCGACGACGGCTTCTCCGCCGCCTACACGGCCGTCTCGGGAGCCGTGGTCAACATCATGGTCGAGCGGGGCTCGATGACCGAGGAGACCTGCCGCAGCCAACCGGTCGGCCTCACGAGCGGCGAACGGACCACGTGTGACCCCGACGCCGGGACCTTCTACCGCACGGGCGGCGGTCGGCACGAGTACGCCCTGCCGAAGAACGGGCATGTGGTGAAGGTGTCAGCCGACACGGACGACGTGTCGCGCGAGATCCTGCGCGGCGCCGCCGCGTCCGTCCACCGGCCCGACGCCGCCGAGGCCGCGGTCACCCTGCCCTCACCGAAGCCCGTCACCACACCGGTGGAACGCGGCGACCTGCCCCCGTTCGGCGACGGGGCACCCGACAACAGCGTGGACGTGGGCGGCTGACCCCGCCCCGCCGCCCGGTGCCACCGCTCGGCGCGGCCGTCTAAGGTCGGCGCCATGGCCCCCCGACTGCTCCTCTGCACGCGCACCACCGCCTACCGCCACGACTCCATCCCGGACGCGGTCGACGCCGTCGCGACGTTCGGGGAGTTCGAGGCCGACCACACGGAGGACCCGGCGGTCCTGGAGCAACCCCTGGACCCGTACGCCGCCGTCGTCTTCCTCTCCACCAGCGGCGAGGTCCTCACCCCGGCCGGGCGCGCCCGGCTCGCCGCGTACGTCGAGGCGGGCGGGGGCTTCGTCGGCGTGCACGCGGCGGCCTGCACCGAGGACGACTGGCCGTACTACGGCGAGCTGCTCGGCGCCCGCTTCGAGCGCCACCCCGCCTACCAGCCGGGCCGGGTGGTCGTCGAGGACCACGGTCATCCGGCGACCCGGGATCTGCCCGCCGTATGGGAGTTCACCGACGAGTGGTACGACTTCCGCACCAACCCGCGCGGCGCGGTCCGCGTCCTCGCCCGCGCCGACGAGTCGTCGTACGAGGGCGGCGGCATGGGCGACGACCATCCGCTGTCCTGGTGCCGTGAACAGGGCGCGGGCCGCGTCTTCTACACGGCCCTCGGCCACGCCGCCGACGCCTACGCCGACCCGGACTTCCGCGCCCATCTCCGGGGCGGCATCGCCTGGGCGGCGCGGACGGCGTGACACGGGGGACGGGCGCGGGCGCGGTCTCCTACGCGGGCATCGCCCCGCTCTGGGCCGCCTTGCGGTGGCGGGCGGTCATGCGGGAGCCGGATTCTCGGCGGGCGGCGCGGCGCAGGAGGGGGATCGCGAGGAGGAAGCCGAGGACGGTCCAGGCGGTCAGTACCAGGGCGACCATGGGCAGTTCCCAGGCTCCGGCGACCTCGGCGGCCTGCGCGGAGTCCGGCAGCAGCGCCGAACGCAGGCCCTGTGCCATCCACTTGAGCGGGAAGACGGAGGCCACCTGCTGGACCGGCACGGGCATCGAGGTGATCGGGATCACCGCTCCGGAGGTGAACAGCAGCCCCATCGCGGGGAGCATGATCAACGCCAGTGCCTCGCGCGGGTTGGGCAGCACGGCGCCGATGGCCGCGCCCAGCGGTACGACGGCGAGCAGCCCGAGCATGGTGACCCACAGCAGCGTCAGCCAGTCGCCCGGCCCGGACGGCAGCGGGCCGTTCACCAGCAGGGCCGAGGCCGCCAGAAGCAGGACCAGGGTGCCGACCGCCGTGCCGACCACCAGCAGGCACTTGGCTATGAGGTACGCCGGTATCCCGCCGGGTGTCGCGCGCAGCCGCAGCAGGGCGCCCTCCTCCCGCTCGGTCACCAGCATTTGCGGGAGGTTGATCAGCCCGATCTGGAACAGCAGATAGGCGGCGAAGCCCGCGAGCACCAGATGGGCCATCGGGGTGTCGGTGCCGGGGACGTCGTCGCTCATGTAGCCGGCGATCACCAGGGCGACGACCACGTTGCTCAGATGGCCGAACAGCTCCTTGGGGGTGCGCAGGAGCTGCCGCAGCTCGATGCCGCCGCGGAGGAAGCCCGCCCGCCAGTGCCTCTTCGTCATGTGTGTTCCGTGTGTTCGGGGTGTTCCGGGTGTTTCCCTCATGCGGCCTGTGCCTCCCTGTCCACGGACTCGTCCGTGTCGTCGGACTCCCGGTGCACCATGTGCAGGTAGGTGTCCTCCAGCGTCGGGCGGCGGACCTCCAGGTCCGCGATCGGGCCGTGCGCGTCCCGGTGGAGTTCCCAGACCAGCTGGGAGGGGTCCTCCGTGCGTTCGCGGCGGGATGTGCCGTCGTCGTCCGTCCAGCGGACCTCGGCCTGCGCGGCGGCTCCCCGGGCCAGTTCCGACGGGGTGCCGCAGGCCCGGATCCGGCCGCCGACCAGCATGGCGATCCGGTCGGCGAGCCGCTCGGCCTCCACCAGGTCGTGCGTGGTGAGCAGGACGGTGACGCCTTCGTCGCGGGCCAGGCGTTCGACCAGCAGGTGGAACTCGCGCCGCGCCTCGGGGTCGAAGCCGGTGGTCGGCTCGTCCAGGAAGAGGAGTTCGGGGCGGCCGACGATGCCGAGCGCCACGTCCAGCCGCCGTCGCTGGCCGCCGGAGAGCCGGTTCACCTGCCGGCCGGCCTGCTCGGTGAGGCCGACGAGCGCCAGCAGCTCGTCCGGGTCGCGCGGGTCGGGGTAGTACGTCGCGAAGTGCGTCAGGAGTTCGGCGACCCGCCAGCGCGGGTGGTCACGCCAGGACTGCAGGACCAGGCCGATGCGGCCGCGCCAGGCGTCGTCGCCGCGCTCCGGGTCCGCGCCGAGGACGCTGACCTCTCCGGAGGAGCGTTGCCGGAAGCCCTCCAGGATCTCGACGGTGGTGGTCTTGCCGGCGCCGTTGGGTCCGAGCAGGGCGAAGACCTCGCCCCGGTGGATGTCCAGGTCGATGCCGTGGAGGACGTCGACGTCGCCGTACGCCATCGTCAGGTCGCGTATCCGGATCACCGGTCGGGTGGTCGGGTGCTCGTGCTGCGTCATCGTCCTGCCCTCGAGGGTTGCTGCTGTCGTGGTGCCGACTCGGTCGTCGCCGTCGCCGTCGCCGTCGCCGTCGTCGTCGGACCGGCGCGCTCGACGATCGACCGGAGCGCCGCCACGTGGCCCTCGAAGGCGGTCCGGCCGCGGTCCGTCAGCCGTACCTTCGTGCGCCTCTTGCGGCCGCCGCCCTCCTTGTGGATCTCCAGGTACTCGGCCTCTTCCAGAGTGTGCAGCTGCTTGGACAGCGCGGAGTCGCTGAGCGAGAGGCTGTCGCGGATGAACGCGAAGTCCGCCCACTCGGTGGCGGCGAGCAGCGAGACCACCGACAGCCGGGTGGCGGGATGGATCAGCTCGTCGAAGCCGGTGGGTGTACTCACCGGCCCGCCTCTTCGCGGACCGTCCGTGCGCCGCGGCCACGCAGCGCGCCGGTCGACCAGCGGGTCGTCGTCCCGACGCACGCGATGTACACGGCCGCCGAGACCGTGGCCTGGACGAGACTGGCCGACATCGGGTCCAGCGACTCGAGCAGACGGCCGGAGAGCACGATCGTCGTGCCGGTCACCACCATCCCCGCGACGAACGCGGCGAGCATGCGCCAGTCGGCGTGGGAGTGGTGCAGTTGCATCCGGCTCCTGCGGTGGTACCTCACGGCCAGTGCGCTCAGCAGCGTGACGTAGGCGGCGAGGGCCAGCCAGACGCCCCACCGGGGCAGGTCCAGGCCCAGTGCGGCCAGGAAGACCCACATGATCGCGGCCGTGATGCGGGTCGCGCCGGGGCCGTTGGTCCCGGACCGCTCGAACTCGTCGTACACCCGCTCCTGCGGAACCCGGATGCGCTGAAGATCCCGCCATGCCTGTTCGGCGTCCACCGGTGCGCTCACGGCCACCGCCTCCCCGTTCCCTGTTGCGTGCACGCTTGACTTGCCTGCTGGGAAAGTTACCTTTGGCTTTCCCGGCAGGCAAGTAGGCAGGTGGGGGCGGGGCGGCGGCCCGGCCGGTCAGTGCTCGAAGGTGGCGACCGTTTCGAGGCCGGCGTGCCGCAGAGTCCGGTGCACGGCCGGGTGGGCCCCGCGGACGGTGATGGCGGCCGGTTCGGGGGCCCGGGTGACCGCGCGCAGGAGTGCGTAGGCGCAGGCCAGATCGATGTGGTGCAGGTCGTTCATCTCAAGGGTCCAGGCTCCGGGCTGCCGCAGACGCTCGTCGAGGAGGAGTTCCTCCAGTACGCGCAGCGCGGGGGCGTCCAGGTCGCCGGAGAAGGCCAGCACGGCGTGCTGCCCGTCGGCCTCGGCGATCCTCACGGGTGGGGTCTGGCCAGGGGAGTGGCTCGGGCGATGAGGGTCGGCGGTCACGACGGCCTCCTCGACGGCGCGTAGCGGGCGTGCGTGGCTTCCATTGTCCCCCCAGCGGCGCCGAGGGGACGTCCGGGACGTCCGGGACGTCCCGGAATAGATCCGCCCGACGGAACGCTGTGAGATGAGCGGTGCGGCAGGGCATCAGTGCGGCGAAGGGCTGGTGAGCGGGTGATGGCGGACAGGACGAACCCTGTGGTCAGTACGCCGTACGGGACCGTACGCGGCAGGTACGAGCACGGAGTCGCCGTGTTCCGGGGCATCCCCTACGCGGCCCCTCCCTTCGGCCCCCGCCGGTTCCGCCCGCCCGTGCCGCCCCAGCCCTGGGACGGGGTGCGCGACGCGGGCTCCTTCGGCCCCACGGCGCCGAAACCGCCGTACTCCGAGGCCTTCGCCCAGTACCTCTCCGACCCGAAGATCCCCGGCGACGACTGCCTCAACCTCAACGTCTGGACCCCCGAGCCGGGCCCCGGCGCCCGGCTGCCCGTCCTGGTCTGGCTGCACGGCGGCGCCCTGACCAGGGGCTCCTCCGCCGTACCCGTCTACGACGGCCGCACCTTCGCGCGGGACGGCGTGGTCTGCGTGTCGATCAACTACCGGCTGGGCATCGAGGGCTACGGCCTGTTCCCGGACACCCCCGCCAACGCCGGCCTGCGTGACCAGCTCGCCGCCCTGGAGTGGGTGCGCGAGTCGATCGCGGCCTTCGGTGGCGACCCCGACCGGGTCACCGTCGCCGGCCAGTCCGCCGGAGCCATCAGCACCGGTGCCCTCCTCGCCGCCCCGGGGGCTCAGGGACTGTTCCGGCGGGCCGTGCTCCAGAGCGGCGCGCCGGAGGCCGCCGACCGCGACAAGGTGCGGCGGATGGTCCGCCGCATCGCCTCCCGCCTGAGAATCCCCGCCACCGCCGCGGCCTTCGCCGCCGCCGACCGGGAGCAGCTGCTCCGCGCCCAGGCCGACGTGGGCAGGCTCAGCAGCCCCGTACTCGGCGGGCCCGCCTTCGGGGTCGTCGTCGACGGCGACGTGGTCCCGCGCGATCCGCTGGAGGCGCTGGTGGAGGGCGGGGCGGCACCCGGCGTCGACCTGCTGATGGGCTGGACCCGAGACGAGTACCGGCTCTGGCTGGTGCCCGGCGGCCTCCTCGAACGCGTCGACCGGCTCGGCGCCGTCGCCCTGGCCGGTGCCCGCGCCCGCGTCCACTGCGGCAACGAGGTCGTACGCGGCTACCGCGCCCTGCGGCCCGACGCCGGTGCCGCCGAGACCGTCGGCCAGCTCGTCACCGACCACCTGCTCCGCATCCCGGTCCACCGCCTGGCCGACGCGCGGCCGGGCTCGTCCTACGTCTACGAGTTCGCCTGGCCGTCCGGGCTGCCCGACCTCGGCGCCTGCCACGCCCTGGAGCTGGGCTTCGTCTTCGACTCCGGGGACGCGCCCGACTCACGCAGGCTGGCGGGCGAGGGTGCTCCGCAGGAGCTGGCCGACGCGATGCACGGGGCGTGGGTGCGGTTCGCGGAGACCGGCGACCCGGGCTGGACGGCGTGGGACGCCACGCATCCCGTGCGGATCTTCGGCGACGGCGCGGCGCGTACGGCGTACGGCCCGCGTGACGCCGAGTTCGACCTGTGGAAGGCCGACGTCACCACGCGAGGAACGCGGTCCAGGCGGCTGGTTCGACGGTGATGTGAGGGGCGGTGGGGTCGGTGGCCTTGGAGTCGCGGATGTGGATGGTGGTGGGTTCGGTGGCGACCTCTACGCAGTTGCCGCCGTCGCTGCCGCTGTAGCTGGACTTGCGCCAGGTGTAGGCGACTTCCAGGCAGGCGCCGCCTTCGCTGCCGCTGTAGCTCGACTTGAACCAGTCAAGTGCGTTGCCGCTCATTACTCTCCCAGAAGACGGTCCAGTAGGGCCCTCGTGTCCTCGGTGTTGAGGGCTTGCGTCCGCAGCATCGCATATTTCTGGGTCAGGATTCCCACCCCACCAGGGTCGCCGATCAGTTGGCTGCCACGCTGCGTTTCCATGTAGGCGAGCCGTTGATAGTCGGGGTCTCGAGCAGAATGAATGGCCCGTCAAGCCCTGCGTGTGTGGTGCGCCCGAGCGGCAGGATCTGTAGGACGATCCCGGGTACGTCGGCGTACTCGCGCAACCTCTGGATCTGTTCGACGTACACCTTCCTGCCGCCCAATTGGTCGCGCAGCGCAGCCTCCCAGATCACAAAGCTCGTCGTGGGTGGCACCTTGCGGTGCAGGATGTCTTGACGCTCGACCCGTGCTGCCACCAGCTGCTCGATCGTGTCCTCGTCATACACAGGCACGCGGCTGCGGAAGACCGCCCGCGCGTACCCGCCGGTCTGAAGCAGGCCGGGGACCGCCAGGCCCTCGTACCAAGAGATCGCAACCGCTTCCCGCTCCCGATCCAGATACTCCTCCGCCCACAACGGAACCAGATCCACCTCCGGCATCCTGCTCAACGCGACCGACAAGGCCCCTTTCGTCCCCAGGAGTTCGTCGAGCTGCTCCGCGAGATCCGGCTTCAGTGGGCGCCTGCCCTGTTCGATCGACGCGATCTGCTCCTCGCCGATGACGAACCGCTCGCCCAGCGACCTCTGCGTGTGTCCGGCTTCCTTGCGGTAGAGGGCGAGCAGTGCCCCCACCATCTTCATCGCGGAGGCGTTCCTCCGTGTCGTCGTGCCCATGAGGTCGAACTCCCCACCCACCCGCGTACGTTCACCATCGCGCACCCGTACGGTCCCGCTGTACGGCAGTGCGCTCTGTCTCATCATGGCCACAGAGCGTGACCCTCGTCACGTGAACGAAGAAACTCAACCCCCGTCCCCACGTGAACGCCTCTACCGCCGCGAACGCCGGTCGGTCCCCGCCGCGAGGGCGTTCGCGCGGGAGGCGCTCGCCGAGTGGGGCATGCGTGAGCGCGCGGACGACGTGGTGCTGTGCGTCAGCGAACTGGCGACCAACGCCCTGGTGCACGGCGTACCACCCGGCCGGGGCTTCCTGCTGCGGCTCCTGCCCTGCGGTGACGGCGTCCGTGTGGAGGTGCACGACAGCGGGGTCGGCGTACCGGCGGTGCCGCAGGCGGACGTACGGGAGCCCGGCGAGGGTGGGCGCGGGCTGCTGCTCGTGTCGGAGCTGGCGGACAAGTGGGGAGTGGGGGAGCGGGCTCCCGGCAAGATCGTGTGGTGCGAGGTGGGGATCACGTAGGGCGTGACGGGCGCGGGCGTCCGGTCATGCCGACGCGGGCCCCGACGCGATCGACGTGATCACCTCCGGCCCCACCCGGCAGCACCCGCCGACCAGCCGGGCCCCGGCCGCCCGCCAGCCCCGTACCCGCTCGGCGGCGAACGACGAGCGCCCCCGCCACGCCCGCGTCTGAGCGTCCCACGCCTCCCCGCTGTTGGGGTAGGCGACGACGGGCTTGCCGGTGACCCGGGCGGCGGTCTCGACCGCGCCCGCCACGTCCTCGGGGGCGCAGCAGTTCACGCCCACCGCGATCACCTCCTCCGCGTCCCCCGCCAGGGCGAAGGCCTCCTCCAGCGGCTGGCCGGCGCGGGTGCGGTCGCCCGTGACGGTGTACGACAGCCAGGCCGGCACGCCCAGGTGGCGCACCGCCCGCAGCAGCGCCGTGGCCTCCTCCGTGTCGGGGACCGTCTCCAGGGCGAGGACGTCGGGCCGGGCGGCGGCCAGGACCTCCAGCCGTGGCCGGTGGAAGCGCTCCAGTTCCCCGGCACCGAGCCCGTAGCGGCCCCGGTACTCGGAGCCGTCCGCGAGCATCGCGCCGTACGGGCCGGCCGACGCCGCCACCCACAGGGGGCGGGACGCCCGTGCGCGGCGGGCGGCGTCCCGGGCCAGTTCCACGCTGAGCGTGAGCAGTTCGGTCGCGCGCCGCCGGTCGACGCCGCGCCGGGCGAAGCCCTCGAAGGTGGCCTGGTAACTGGAGGTGATCGCCACGTCCGCGCCCGCCTCGTAGTAGGCGAGGTGCGCGTCGGTGATCGCGCCGGGGTCCTCGGCGAGCAGGCGGGCCGACCACAGTGCGTCGCTCAGGTCGTGACCGGCAGACTCCAGCTGGTTGGACAGCCCGCCGTCGAGCACGAGCGGGCGGCCGGAGGCGAGGGCGTCGGCGAAGTCGCTGGTCATGGTACGAGGCTAGCCAGTCGGGCCGGGGCCCGTAGGACTTGTCCCCCGTGAGAGCTACGGCGAGGTGCCCACCGTGAGGTGACGATCTCCGGCCGCCGGATCCGTAGCGTTCAGTGCAGTCCGCGGCGCTTGGGTCCCGGCCCCGATCAAGGAGTTTTTCCGTGAGGTTTGTCTGGCAGTTCCTCGCCGTCATGGTGATGTTCGCCGCCACCGGCAGTGCCACCAGCGCGGTGAAGGACAACGACTGGCTCGCACTCGTCGTCGGTCTCACGTCGGCCGCGCTCGCGATCCTCGTGTACGCGTGGGTGGTGCGGCGCACCGAACACCGGGCGGCCCCGGACGTGGCCCGTGAGGGCGCCGTCGTCAAGACCGGCTGGGGGATGCTGATCGGTCTCGGGATGTTCGGGGCCGTCATCGCGAACCTCTACGCCGCCGGGCACTACGAGATCGACGGCCTGGGCTCACCGGAGGGCGCCGTGGGGCTGGTGGGCTTCATGGCCGGCGCGGCCGTGGCGGAGGAAGTGGTCTTCCGGGGTGTCCTGTTCCGGATCATCGAGGAGCACATAGGCACGTACATCTCGCTCGTGCTGACCGGCGTCGTGTTCGGCCTCATGCACCTGGCCAACGAGAACGCGACCCTCTGGGGCGCGATCGCCATCGCCATCGAGGCCGGCTTCATGCTCGCCGCCGCGTACGCCGCCACCCGCACCCTGTGGGTCCCCATCGGCGTGCACTTCGGCTGGAACTTCGCCGCGGCCGGCATCTTCAGTACCGAGGTGTCCGGCAACGGCGCCAGCCAGGGACTGCTCGACACCGCGACGTCGGGACCGGAGCTGTTCACCGGCGGCGGGTTCGGACCGGAGGGCAGCATCCACGCGATCGGCTTCGGCGTGGTGCTGACGATCGTGTTCCTGTGGCTGGCCCACCGGCGCGGCAACATCAAGCCCCGCTCCCGGCGGGCCGCCCGTGTCAACTCCACCGCTACACTTCCCCAGTGATCGATCGTCGGCGGGTTCCTGAGCTGTGGCATCGGCTCGACGTCACCGTCCGGGACCTCCCGCTCGGGGTGCTGCTCCTCGTCGCGTCGCTCCTGCCGGGGCTGCGCGGCAACGGGACGGAGGTCGGCGGTCTGCCGACCCAGTCCCTCGACGCGCTGGGCGGCGTGGCGGTCGTCCTCCAGTCCCTTCCCCTGGCCCTGCGCCGACGGTGGCCCGCTCTCTGCCTCGCCCTGATCGCGATCGGCTTCGCCGTCGACCAGGCCAACGGCTACCACCTGCTCGCCGGCACCGCGCTGCCCATCGCGCTGCTGAGCGCCGGGTCCTACCTGGAGCGGTACCGGCGCGTCACCCTGCTCGTCCTCTCCGCCGTGTACGTGCCGCTGGCCGTCGTGCTGCACCGGCGCGGTCCGGGTGAACCGGCCGCCGAGTTCGTGACGTTCTACCTGGCACTGGCCCTGGCGTGGGGTGTCGGCGTGTGGATGCGCTCCGCCCGGGCCGCGGAGGCCGAGCGCCGGGCCCGCGTCGCCGACGACGCCCGCGCCGCCGAACGCGGCCGCATCGCACGCGAGTTGCACGACGTCGTGACCCACCACGTGACGGCGATGGTCGTACAGGCGGAGGCGGCACGGTATCTGACCGCCGCGCCGGAGCGCCTCGACCAGACCCTGACGGCCGTCAGCGACACCGGCCGGCGGGCCATCACCGACCTGCGGCACCTGCTCGACCTGCTCAACCCGGACCACGGGACCGGCCACGTCTCCGGCCCCGGCAGCGAGGCCAGGACGCCGCCCGTCGGCAGACTGCTCACCCTGGTCGAGCAGACGCGGCGGGCCGGGCAGCCCGTGGAGTTCACCGAGGAGGGCACGCCGGCGACGTCGACCGGCAGCGCCGACCTCGTGGCGTACAGGGTCGTGCAGGAAGCCCTGACGAACGCCCTCAAGTACGACCACGGAAGCCGCACCTCGGTCCTGGTCCGTCATTGCGAAAGGGAGATCACGGTGGAGGTCGGCACGGACGGGTCCGGTTCGCGGGCCGCGTCGCCCGGCGGCAGCGGGCGGGGCCTGGCCGGGCTGCGCGAACGGGTCGACGTCCTGGGCGGCGAATTCAGCGCGGACCGCGAGGCGGGCGGCGGCTTCGTCGTCCGGGCCCGGATACCCGCGGGGAGCCCGTCATGAGCGCGCCGGTCCGGGTCCTGGTCTGCGACGACCAGGTACTGATCCGCACCGGACTGGCGACGATCATCGACGCCCAGCCCGACCTGGAGGTGGCGGGCGAGTGCGGCGACGGGCAGGCCGCGGTCGACATGGCCGGTGAGCTGCGTCCCGACGTCGTGGTGATGGACGTACGCATGCCGGTGCTCGACGGCATCGAGGCCACCCGCCTGCTGGCCGGCGCCGGGGTGGCGCATCCCGTCAAGGTGCTCGTGGTGACGACGTTCAACCTGGACGAGTACGTCTACGAGGCGCTGCGCGCCGGAGCGAGCGGGTTCCTGCTCAAGGACGCGCCGCCCGACCGGCTGCTGCACGGCATCCGGACCGTGGCCATGGGGGCGGCGCTGCTGGACCCCGACGTGACGCGCCGGCTCGTGGGCCAGTACGCCGCCCGCATCCGGCCCACCCGTGGCACCCCGACCGACCTCCCGCTGACCCCCCGGGAGACGGAGGTCCTCCGCCTCATCGCGGACGGCCTCTCCAACAGCGAGATCGCCGCCGCCCTCGTGATCAGCCCCGAGACCGTCAAGACCTTCGTCTCCCGCATCCTCACCAAACTCGACCTGCGCGACCGCGTCCAGGCGGTCGTCTACGCCTACCGGCACGGTCTGGTGGCCTGACGCGCGCGTCGCGTGAGCAGCGGTGCCGGACCCGTTGGCCTCTTTGCGTCACACCCTTGCCGTGTCGAGGCGTGAGGCACGGCACGGGCGGCTCAGCCCTGAAGCCGGCTCCGCATCTGGGACAGGCGCCGGTCGAAACGGAGGTTGAACCAGGTCAGCCAGCCCAGGAAGGCGACTGCCAGGGCGAGGGTCAGGCTCCCTGCCGCGACGGAGCCGGAAACGAACCACAGAATCGACGTCCCGAAGAAGACGACGGCCAGGAGCGGGAACGCCCACCAGCGGTTGCGCCGCAGCCTCCGCTGACGGGAGTCGACCAGCGCCGCCATGGTCTGCCGCTGTCGCGGCTCCTCGGGCGGCGGCCCGCCCTTGAGGATCCGCCGCTCCATGGCGGGCACGTCGTCCGGTTCCGCACCGGTGTCCCGCGCGTCGTGCCGACGGCGACGGCGCACCAGGAACACGATCCAGACGCTCATCAGGGCGGCACCGACGAGTGCCGACGGCCACGCGTCGGCCCCGTTGAAGAGCAGTCGCACCACCAGGCCGACGGCCAGTGCGGCCAGGCCGATGACCGACAGTCTGTCCCGCCACCGCGGCTCGGATGTGTCGTCGCGTCGCTCGCGTCTGTCCATGTCCGCCTCTCGGGCAGTCGAATCCCGTGGTGTCGCCAAGATGACCGTCCAGGTACCCGCCCGAAGGCCGGGAACACTTCGGCCGGCACCGAAGCGACGGGCCCGTAGCGTGCGGGACATGAGCGAAACGAACACCGTCACCCCAGCCACGGCCACCGCCGTCACGCCCGCCGACGCCGTCACCGGCATGGTCGACCACGTCCTCGCCCTGGCCGCCACCTGGACCCGCTGGGACGGGCGGCCCGCGCACGTCGACGGCCGCGTCTACACCCCGCACAAGGCGATCCGGCGCGTCGCCGACCACATGGTCGACCATCTCGCGGAGCTGGAGGCGCGGTTGGCCGGTGAAGCGACGCAGCCCGACCACTGGCACGCCTCCCTGGTCACCACGGACGCGGACCGGGCCCCCTTCACGCGGGAGGACCTCGACGAGGCCCGCAGCCGCCTCGTCCGGCTCGCCCGCGTCTGGTCCAACCGCCTCGACGCGCTCACCGACGAGCAGCTCGACCACTCGCCCGGCGAGGGCTGGAGCTTCCGCGAACTCGCCGCGCACCTCACGGAATCCGTGTACTACGCCGACGCGGTGGGTGACCTGTCGTGACCGCCTTCGCCGAGCTGCACCGTGCCGGTGATCCCCTGCTGCTGCCGTGCGCCTGGGACCACGCGTCCGCGCTCGCCCTCGCCGGGCAGGGCTTCCGGGCGATCGGTACGACCAGCCTGGGCGTCGCGGCAGGGGGCGGGCTGCCCGACGGGGCGTCGGCGACCCGCGACGAGACGCTGCGGCTGGCCCTCACCCTGGGCTCGGCACCGTTCCCGCTCTCCGTCGACGCGGAGGACGGCTTCAGCGACGACCCGGACGAGGTGGGGGAGCTGGCGCGGCAGCTGGCGGCGGTCGGGGCCGTCGGCATCAACCTGGAGGACGCCCTGGGACCCGTCGACCGGCACGCCGCGAAGATCGCCGCGGTCAGGGCGGCGGCCCCCGGCCTGTTCGTCAACGCCCGTACGGACACGTACTGGCTCGGCGACGGCGAGAGTGCGGGTGCCGGTGCGGGCCGCGTCACGGAGACGATGCGGCGCCTGGACGCCTACCGTGAGGCGGGCGCCGACGGCGTCTTCGTACCCGGCCTCACCGACCCCGGCCGGATCGCGGCCCTCGCCGCCCACGTCGACGTCCCCCTCAACGTCCTCTACTCGCCCACCGGTCCCACCCTCCCGCACCTCGCCGACCTCGGCGTACGTCGCGTCAGCCTCGGCTCGCTGCTGTACCGGCGGGCGCTGGGCGCCGCCCTGGAGACGGCGGCCGACATCGGCGCGGGGCGGGTCCCGGGCGGCACGACGCCCACCTACGACGAGGTGCGGGCCCTGAGCTGACCAGGGGGGACGTCGTTCGGGACCGGACGGGGACGCGGAGCCCGGCACGCCCCTGCCCAGGTTTCACGCCTGGGCAGGCGGGGCGGCGGGCGGAGATCACCTACGGGTCGTTCAACGTTCACCTTCTTCCTCGATTCTCCTCGGAGCCGCGCACGGCGGCGGTATCCAGGAGGACTTCATGGGGCACGGTCACGGGCACACGCACGGCCATCACCACCACGGACACGCACATCCGCACGACCACGAGCACGAGGCCGCGCAGCCCCTGCCCGCCGCCTTCGACACCAGCGTGCCCGACGAGGCCCTGAGCCCCGAGCAGCAGTCGCGCCGCGGCCTGCTGCGCCGCGCGGGTCTGCTCGGCGCCGGACTGGCCGCCGGCACCGTCCTCGCCCAGACCGCGACCGCCGCCCCCGCCCAGGCAGCGGGCAACGGCCGCCGCAAGAAGGGCTTCCTCTGGCTCGCCGGCGACCACCACATCCACACCCAGTACAGCAGCGACGGCAAGTACCGGGTCGTCGACCAGGTCCGCCAGGGCGCCCGGCACGGCATGGACTGGATGGTCATCACCGACCACGGCAGCGTCACCCACGCCAAGATCGGCGTGGAGAAGGTCAACCCGGACATCCGCGAGGCCCGCGACGCCCACGAGGACACCCTCGTCTTCCAGGGCCTGGAGTGGAACATCCCGGCCGCCGAACACGGCACGGTCTTCGTCCACCCCGGCCGCAACGAGGTCTCCGTCCTCAAGCAGTTCGAGACGGACTACGACGGCGGTGTGAAGGGCGCGGGCGACTCCACGCCCGCCAACGAGGCCCTCGCCGTGGCCGGCCTCTCCTTCCTCGCCGACCAGGTCAGGCGGCGCAAGGTCAAGGACGCCCTCATGCTCGCCAACCACCCGGCGCGCAAGGGCATCGACTCCCCGCACGAGATCCGCGCCTGGCGCGACGCCACCTCCCGGGGCCACCAGATCGCCGTCGGCTTCGAGGGCGCCCCCGGCCACCAGGCGGCCGGCCTGCCGAAGCCGCTCGGCATGGGCCGCGCCCGCGGCATCTACGACGGCAGCCCGGGCGCCAACTCCTTCCCCGGCTACCCGCTGGAGAGCTACCGCACCTGGGGCGGCTTCGACTGGATGACCGCCACCGTCGGCGGCCTGTGGGACAGCCTCATCGCCGAAGGCCGCCCCTGGTGGATCACCGCCAACTCCGACTCCCACCAGGTGTACGCCGACACCGCCGCCCGCGGCGGCGGCGACTTCGCGGCCAACGGCCGCTACGACGACCCGGTCTACGCCGGGCAGATCGACGTCACCCAGGGCGACTTCTGGCCCGGCCAGTACAGCCGCACCCACGTCGGCTCCGACGGCTTCGACTACGCCGCCGTCATGGACGGCATCCGCGCCGGCCGCATCTGGGTCGACCACGGCCAGCTCATCAGCGGCCTCGACGTGCGCGTGTCCGGCGGCGGCCGCTGGGCCACGCTCGGCGGCGCCCTGCACGTCCGCAAGGGCACGCGGGTCACCCTGTCGATGGACGTGGCCCTGGCCGGCGGCCCCAACTGGGCCGGATTCACGCCGAAGCTGGCCCGCGTCGACGTCATCCAGGGCGAGGTGACCGGCGAGGTCGCCGACAAGGACACCTTCACCGCGCCGACGGCCCGGGTGGTCAAGTCGTACGAGGTGAACAAGGACACCGGCACCGTCCGGCTCACCTACGACCTCGGCCGCGTCGACCGCCCCGTCTACCTCCGCACCCGCGGCACCGACGGCAACCGCTCCGCCGTCGGCGCGCTGGGCGCCAAGGTCGACCCGGCCGGCCCCGCCATCGACGTCGTCGGCGACGCCGACCCGTGGCGCGACCTGTGGTTCTACTCCAACCCGGTATGGATCCTGCCCTCGTGACGCCGCCCTTCGCGCCGTACGCCATCGGCATCGACACCGACGCGACGACACTGCGCGAGGCCGACCACCTGCTCCAGGCGCTCGCGGCCGAACTCGACCTCCCCGAGGACGTCTTCGGCTGCACACACCTGGTGCGGGACGGCCGCCCGCGCGTCGCCCTGTCCCTCGCGGCCCACGCCGCCGGGGCGGAGCCGGTCCTGCGCACCGCCCGGGACCGGCTCACCGCTCAGGGGTACGAGGTGGGCGACGGCGCCCCGGACGAGGCCGGCCGCGCCGTCCTCTACCCGGGCGCGGACGCCCTCACCGGCACACTGACGCTGGCCGACCTGCTGGCGCGCTCCGCGATCGAGCGGGTGACCGTACTGGGCACGCCGGAGGAACCGCCGGCGGACACGCGGCTGGTGACCCGGGAACACGTCCGCCCGCAGTGGCACAGCGGCCGCCTCGTCCTGGCCGCCATGCCCGCCGCGGGCGGCATGCTGGTGCCGTTCGAGGACCCCGACCCGACACCCTGCTGCGCCGACCACTGACCGGCGCGGAGCCCCACAGGAGTGCGCTCAGCCCGCCAGCACTCCGCGCACGAACGCGTTGGTGAACTTGCCCGCCGGGTCCAGCGCCCCGGTCAGTGCCCGGAAGTCGTCCAGCCGCGGGTAGAGCGCGCGCAGCCCGTCCGCCGGGGTCGTGAACACCTTGCCCCAGTGCGGGCGGGCCGCGAAGGGCGCGAGTGCCTCCTCCAGCCGCCGCACCACCGGCAGCACCGCCGCCGTGTCCTCGACCCAGGTGAAGTGCGCCGCCACCGTGTCCCGCCCGTAGGCCGGGCTGAGCCACTGCTCGTCGGCGGCGACCGTGCGCACCTCGCAGGTCTGGAGCACCGGCGCGACGGTCTCCCGTATCGCGTCCATCGCGCGCAGGGCGTCCAGGGCGTGCTCGCGGGGCATCAGGTACTCCGACTGGAGCTCGGCACCGCTGCTCGGCGTGAACTCGGCGCGGAAGTGCGGCAGCCGCTCGTGCCAGGGACCCGGCACCCCGAACTGCTCGGTGCAGTTCACCGCGGGCATGCCCGGTACCGGGTGCATCTTCTCGGTGGCCGGCGCGGCGTACGGGAAGCCGGACAGCGGCTGGTCGGTGCGCCGCTTCAGCCACACCTGCCGGAACCCGGGAGCCCGCCAGTCCGTGAAAAGGCTCACGCTGTACGCAGCCGCCATCACCGTGTCGAAGGCCGCCGTGTCCAGTCCGGCGAGCGGCAGCTCGGTGAAGACGTGCTGCTCGACCTCGTAGGCCGGCTCCAGGCCGAGGGTGAGCGAGGTCACCACGCCCAGCGCGCCGAGCGAGGTCACCGCACCGCCGAACCGCTCGTCACCGCGCGCGACGGTCACCGTCGAGCCGTCCGCCGTGACCAGCTCCACCTCGCGCACCACCGACGCCAGCGAGCCGTTGCCGACCCCGGAACCGTGCGTGCCGGTCGCCACCGACCCGGCGACCGAGATGTGCGGAAGCGACGCCATGTTCGGCAGCGCCAGCCCCCGCCCGTGCACCAGCCGGGCCAGCTCCGCGTACCGGACGCCGCCGCCCACCCGTACCGTACGGGCCGCCGTGTCGACGTCCACCTCGGCCGGCAGCGCGGCCAGCGACAGCAGGGCGCCCTCGGCACCGGGCTCGGCGATCTCGTTGAAGGAGTGCCCGCTGCCCAGCACCCGCACCCTCGCGCTGTCCGCCACCAGGGCCCGCAGCGCGTCCAGTGAGTGCGGCCGGAGCAGCTCCTTGGCCGTGTAGGTGATGTTGCCGGCCCAATTGGTCACGGTGATGTCGCTCATACCGCGAGAACCTACCCGGCGCGCCTGGAAGGGGCCCCGGGCGGGAAGCCGCATCGGCGGGGGCATACCGTGAGAAGTCGAACGCCTGAGCCGGGAGGAGACACGGATGGGCAACCGCACCGCGCTGGTCGAGGATCTGATGGAGCGCTTTCCGCATGTGCCGCGGGAAGCCGTCTTCAAGGAGGACCTGCTCCGCGGCGGGGTGGCCTTCGACGCCTCCGCGCTGAGTGACAACGAGGACGGAGACGTCAAGCCGAAGTCGTACTTCATCTTCTCCTTCGACCACGGCACCCTGCCGGAGCTGGGCGAGGCCGCGCTGCGCCGCCCGCCCGAGGAGATCATCCTCACCGGCGGCCCCTACGACCTGCGCCGCACCGTCGTCTCGGTCCGCGTGAACCCGGCCTCCCCCTACCGGGTCGCCGCCGACGAGGAGGGGCAGCTCGGCCTCTACCTGGACGGCAGGCGGATCTCCGACGTCGGCGTGCCGCCCATGCCGGAGTACTACCGCCACAAGCTCGCCAACGGGAAGTCGGTCATGGAGGTGGCCCCGACCATCCAGTGGGGCTACCTGATCTACCTGACCGCCTTCCGGGTCTGCCAGTACTTCGGCGCCAAGGAGGAGTGCCAGTACTGCGACATCAACCACAACTGGCGCCAGCACAAGGCGGCGGGCCGCCCGTACACGGGCGTGAAGGACGTCGACGAGGTCCTCGAAGCACTGGACATCATCAACACCTACGACACGGCCAAGACGTCCACCGCCTACACCCTCACCGGCGGCGCCATCACGTCGAAGGTCCAGGGCCTGGACGAGGCGGACTTCTACGGGCGCTACGCCAAGGCCATCGAGGAGCACTTCCCCGGCCGATGGATCGGCAAGGTCGTCGCCCAGGCCCTGCCCAAGGACGACGTCCAGCGCTTCAAGGACTACGGCGTCCAGATCTACCACCCCAACTACGAGGTGTGGGACGAGTACCTGTTCAAGATGTACTGCCCCGGCAAGGAGCGGTACGTCGGCCGCGACGAGTGGCACAAGCGCATCCTGGACTCCACCGACGTCTTCGGCGCGCGCAACGTCATCCCGAACTTCGTGGCGGGCGTCGAGATGGCCGAGCCGTTCGGCTTCAAGACGGTCGACGAGGCCATCGCCTCCACCACCGAGGGCCTGCGCTTCTTCATGTCGCACGGCATCACGCCCCGCTTCACCACCTGGTGCCCCGAGCCCACCACCCCGCTCGGCAAGGCCAACCCGCAGGGCGCGCCGCTGGAGTACCACATCCGGCTGCTGGAGGCCTACCGCGCCACGATGGACGAGTTCGGCCTGGCCTCGCCTCCCGGCTACGGCCTGCCCGGCGCCGGCCGCGCCGTCTTCTCCGTCAGCTCCTTCATGGACAGCCTGCCGGAGGACGCGCCCGTCGAGGTGTGAGCCGGAGGGAGCCGAAGCGCGAGCCGGCCAAGGTCAGCACAGCGGTCGTCCCGGGACCCGGACCGTGAAGCTGACCAGCGGACCGAGCCACACCCGGTCGCCGTCCACCAGAGGCTCCGTGCGGCCGGCGACCAGGACCCGGTCGTTGATCCGCACCCCGTTGGTGGAGCCCTGCGGGACCTCCGTCAGCGAGGCGGTGCCGTCCTCGCCGTGGGCGACGCGGGCGTGCCGGGACGACACCGTCGACTCCTCCGCGAGGAGCCCGGCCGCCTCCGGGGCCCAGTCGGGGTCCCGCCCGAGGGACAGTTCCCCGCCGGGCGGCACCTCCAGGCGGCTCCCGGCGCCGCGGAACACCAGACGCAGCGCCGTGCCCCGGGACGGCGCCCGCGCGGTGCCCGTCGGCGCCCGGCCGCCGGCCTGCGGTGACAGACACGCCGGGCACGCGGCGGTGCCCGCCGGGAACCGGGCGCCGCAGTGGGGGCACGGGACGATCCGCGGTGTGGTGGTGGACGATGCCACGAGAGTGGCGGAACCGCTCCCGCGCGGCGGCTGACCGGACGTCGGGACCCATTCCAGACCGTCGTCCTCGGGCCCTCTCGCGTCGTCGTCCTCGTCTTCGTCGAACCCGGGGGCCGGCACCGTCATCGCGCCCCGCCTCCGGCGCCGTTCTCCGTGCCGTTCTTGAAGTCGACCGCGATCTCCACCCTGCCGGTCTCGTCCTGTCTGACGTCCGAGACGAGCGCCGTCGCACCCGGGCGCAGATGGGGCTTGGCGAACAGGGCGCGGGCCAGCGGGTTGATCAGATGCGTCTCCAGAACCATCCCGACGCCCCGCCCGCCCTTCCACGGGTCCTGGGTGCAGTGGCCGAGCAGCACCTCGCGCGCCTCGTCGGTCAGTCCCAGCACGATGCCGTGCCCGGCGGCCAGCTGCCGACGGACGTTGCCGACCTGGAGATCGAAGATCTGCTCGGCCACCTTGGGGGAGATGAAGTCGAACACCACGACGTTGCCGCCCAGCCGGTTCATCAGCTCCGGCCGTCCGATGACCCGTTCGAAGTGCTCCTTGATGTTCCTGCGGACCATGGCCTCCAGCTCCGGGTACGGGGTGCCCGGCTCCACCAGCGGCTGCCACTCCTGGGTCTGCGGATCGGTGCGCTGCACGCCCAGGTTGGAGGTGAAGATCAGCACGCACTCGCTGAAGTACGTGGTGACGCCCTGCCCGTCGGTGAGCCGGCCGTCCTCCAGCACCTGGAGGAACTTGTCGAGGACGCCCTTGTCGGCCTTCTCGATCTCGTCGAAGAGGATCACCCGGAACGGGTTCTCCCGTACGGCGGTGGTGAGTTCACCGCCCGCCTCGAACCCGACGTAGCCGGGCGGCGCCCCGACCAGGCGGTCGGCGGAGTGCGCCGCGGAGAACTCGCTCATGTCGAAGCGGAGATACGCCTGGTCGCTGTCGAACAGCACCGAGGCGACCGCCTTCGCCAGCTCGGTCTTGCCGGTGCCGGTGGGCCCGGCGAAGAAGAGCACACCGCGCGGCCGGTGCCCGGGGCTGGTGGCCTGCGCGCCGGAGAGGCCCAGCGCGGCCCGCTTCAGGATGTCGAGGGTCATCGCCACGGCGGCCTCCTGGCCCAGGACCCGTCGCGGGATGGCCCGCTCGTCCGAGGGGTCCTCGCCCTTGAGGATGCGCAGGCGGATCTCGTCGCGGCTCCACGGGTTGCGCTCCACGCCGAGCCGGTAGATCCGGACCGCGTCCGGCATCCGGTCGAACGGGAGGTTCCGGGCGAGGGCGAGGCGCAGGCTCTCCTGCATGGCGGTGAGGTTCATGCCGGCGGCGGCCCGCGCGAACGCGCCGACGGTCTCCTCCGCCGCCTCCTCGGTCGTCCGGACCCCGGCCGGCCGCTCCCCGTCCGGCTGCCAGGACGGTGCGGTGCGCAGGTACTCCCGTCGAAGCTGCCGCGCCATGCGGCGCCGCTCGTCCGCGTCCGGCTCGGGCACCGCCACGGTACGGATCCGCTCGCTGCCCGCGAGCAGCCAGTTCGGCAGGTCCCGTTCGCCGTCGGCCAGCCAGATCAGCGGGTTGAACAGCGCTCCGGCCGCGTCACCGGTGGCTCCGGGCGGGCCCTCCACGGGCTTGGCCTCGACCGCGAGCTGGAGGCAGGCGAGGAAGAAGTCGCGCTCCTCGGGGGTCAGCCGGTTCACGTCGCTCACCAGCCGTGAGGCGTGGTCGATCACCAGGGCCACGCGCAGCGGCGGCAGTACGCGGTCGCCGCGCACCTTGGCCCGTTCCGGTCCCCAGCCCTCGCTGATCGCCCTCAGCTGCGCCACCGTGCGCTGGGTCTGCGCCGGGCTGGTGCCAGGGAAGTCCAGCGGCTCCAGGAGCGTCAGCACCGCCTCCCGGACGCTCTCGTCCGCCTGCATCACCTGGACGCCCGAGACCTGGTCGCACAGCAGCAGCGCCTGGTAGCCCAACGGGCGCAACCGGTTCCACAGCACCCCCAGCAGCGGCAGCGGGTGGTCGCGGTCGCGGATCCGTACGAGGTGCAGGTCGCGGAAGTTGCCGTACAGGACGTACTGCGCGTGCACGCTCAGGGTGCCCGCCAGCTCCTCCGCGAAGAGCGGGAACCGGGCTTCTTTCTGCAGGTCCATGTGTCCTTCCCGATGGGGGGTGCTCCGGCCGCCTCAGCGGGTCCGGTCACCCAGGGGGCGGCATCTCGCGGGCGGCCGGGCCCTCGTCGCCCGGTGGGCGGCGGCGCCGGATGTTCGTCCCGAGCGCGCCGTCCAGGACGACGGTGCCGTCCTCGCCGGGCAGGCCCGGTCGCGCGCCCTCGGTCTGCTCGATCCGTACGTCCATGTCCAGCCCCAGCTCGCGGGCCACGACGGCGAACTCGTCGATCCGGCGGCGGGCCTCCGCGCAGCGTTCGTCGTCCACCGCGCGGTCCTCGGGCCGGCGCTCGCCCGGGCCGTCGCGGTACATGGTGGCGATGCGCAGCGTGCCGCGGACCAGGGTCGCCCGCAGCCAGTGGTCGGGCTCCCAGCCCTCCGGTGTCCAGTCCAGGCGCAGTTCCTGCCCCTCGGGACACGTCGCGTCGGCCGGTCCGCCGTAGCGGGCCGCCAGTTCGGTCATGACCTCGGTCAACTGGGCGCGTACGTACAGGGCTTCCAGATGCGTCAGCCGCTCCGTGACCCGGAGTTCCACCAGTCGGCGCTCCTCGGGGGTGAGCGGCACCCCCTCCTCCAGCAGCCGGTGCAGGGGCCGCTCCGCGTCGGGCGCCCCGGGCAGCGGCTCCGTGGCTTCGGGGGCGCGACGGGTGAGGAAGTCCAGCTGGGCGGCGGCCCACTCCTCCTCGGCCCGGCGGGCCCGTGCCCTGCGGTTGGCGTCCTGCACGAACTTGCGGGCCTCGCCCAGGTGGCGCCGGGCCCGCGTCGGGTTCTCCGCGGCGTGCCGCGCGGCCCGCCCCACCGACGCGGCGGCCAGCTCCACGGTCTCCGGCGCCGCCTGCGGATCCAGCGCGGCCAGGATGTCCGCGCCCAGCCGGCGGACGGCATCGGCGTCCCGTTCCGTGCCCGCCGTCGCGCGGGGCGGTTCCACGGGGGTTTGGCCGGCCTGCTCCGCACCCGGATCGCGGCTGGTCAGGTGGCGGCTCAGCATGGCCTCCCCGCGCTCCCGGATCAGGCGCCGCCAGGTGTCGTCGGCGTCGTCCGCGTCGCCTGCGTCGCACGCCTCGTCCATCACGTCGGTGAGCCGGCCGACCTCCCAGGCCGTCTGCGCCGCCTCGGCCCGGCGCACGGCCTCCTCGAAGCACACCAGCTCCGCTCGGAGCGCGCCGAGCGGGCGGCCCACCGGGTCCAGGGGTGGAGGGAGGTCGGGGCGCGGAGGCCCCTGGCCGCCCCCGCCCGGGGCTTCGGCGCGGGCGTGCCGGGCCAGCAGCGCGGTCCTGCGGGCGTTGGCCCGCACCACGGCGTACGCGGCCGCCTCCCACTGTTCGGCCGCGGTGGCGGAGAGGGCCTCCTGCCGCTCCAGGCAGCGCTGTTCCTCGGCCGCCCGGACAGCGGCCGAGGCGAGGACCCGGGTGGTGAGCATCGCGGCGCGGCCCGCGAGCAGGACGCCGCTGAGCGTGCCGAGGGCCTCCAGCGCGGCCTGGCCCGCCTCCTGCAACCCGTGGCTCACCGCGTCCGACACCTGGGTGGCGGCGTCGCCCACGTGGGTGGACACCTGCGTGGCGGCGTCGCCCACCTGTGCCGCACCGGCGTCCGGCACCGCGTACAGGTCGACCGGCGGGGCCTGGGCCGGAAAGGCCACCCCCGGTGCCACCAGGTCGAGGGTGGGAAACGCGGCTCCTACGCTCATCCCCTGCCTCCCGTTCCTTGATCACTCGTGCCTTGGTCACTCGTACTCCGGCCGCTCGTGGCCGGGTCACTCGTGTCGGATGTCCGGTGCCGGACGGGCCCGTCAGGCACGGCGTGCGGCGATCCGGCCGCGCCGCACGTCCACCCGGCGGGCCAGCCGGGCGCGCCGTTCCCGGCGCCACGCGTGGCAGCGGCGCACGCTCCACCCGGCGAGGAGCACGACACTGGCCAGGGGCCACACCCACGGGGCGACCGCGAGCGCGTAGAAGCCCAGCAGCACCGCCCCGACCAGGACGGCCGCGCCGAGCAGCACCGACCAGAACCGGCCGGAGCGCACGAAGGTCGCGGGCCGGTCGGAGGTGCGGATCAGCAGACCGGCCAGCGACCGGCCCGGGTGGTACGCGGGTGGCCCGATGTAGGCGGCGGTCAGCAGTTCCGTCGCGAAGAGCACGGCCGCCGCCGGGACCGTCTGCACCCAGGCGGTGACGACCGCCTCCCGGGAGGCCCGGCCGAGTACGTCCGCCAGCCCGATCACGAAGCACCACGGCGCGGTCAGCACGGTGGCGCCGAACAGCGCCCAGGCCAGGGTGGGCAGCCGGTCCATGCGCCGCATGACGGCCACGACACCGTCCGCGTCCTCGTCCATCAGCCGCTGGATCTCCTCGTCGACCTGGCGCGAGTGCCGCTCGTTCGCCTCGCGGACGGCGTGCTCGGCGAGCAGCAGCGCCGTCAGCAGCCGCAACGGCTCGCTGTCCGCGCCGGACTCCACGAGCCGGTCGAACCAGGGCACGGGCGCGTTGAGCCGGCCGCGCACCGTGGCGGCCTCCGCGGCGAGCCGGGCCGCCGCGCGGTCGGGCTCACGGGCCAGTTCGAGGAGCCGGGCGTCCACGGCGGGGGTCTGCCTCAGCGCCCGGCGGACGCGGTCCAGCCCGGCGATGTCCGGGGCGCGGCGCACCTCCCGCGCCAGGTGCGGCCATCGGTCCCGCAGCGTGTCCCAGCGCACGCGCACCTCGTCCAGGCCTTCCCCGCGCGGGCGGCGGGACAGGACGGTGAGGATCTCCGGTGCCGTCGTCAGGTGCCGGATCAGGGCGAGGGCCTCGGAGTCGTCCCGGCGGGCCGCCCGGCTCAGCGCGCGGATGCCCTCGGCGGTCAGCGGCAGGCCCCACAGGGACACCTCGCGGTACGGGCCGAGCCAGGTGATCAGCCGGACGCCGGTCGCCGGGCCGGGGGGCTCGCGCAGTTCGCCGCGGAGCGCGGTGAGCCGCCGCAGTTCCTCGGGGCTGCGCCCGCCGGCGGTCTCGAACTGGCCGAGCCACTCCGCCAGGGCGGCGCGGTCCTCGGCGTCGGACAGCAGCGCGGCCGTGGCGGGCGGGTGGCAGTCCAGGGCCCGGGCCAGGTGCTCCGGTTCCGTGTGCCGCTCGCCGAGGAAGTGGAAGGGGCGAAGACCGGAGGGCGGCGGGGCGCCCGGGGCCTGCCCCCGGGTCCGGCCGGGGACCGGCGGCGACTGGCCGGCCAGCCACGCCGCGACCTCGTCGGCACCCCAGCGGTCCTCCGGGGCGCGGGTCAGCAGCCCTTCGCACAGCCGGCGGGTCCGCCCGTCGTGGACGCCGCTGACGTCGGGGTCGTGCGTGGCTGTCTCCCGGAGTACCGCTTCGTCGCTGAAGAAGTCCACGGGGTGCCTGCCCAGGGCGAGTTCGGCGAGGATCATGCCGACCGACCACCAGTCTCCCGCCTCGGAGACGGTCTGGTGGAGGGAACCGGCCTCGGGCGCGAGGTACTTCGGTTTGCCCCGCCAGGCACGCCGCGGTCCAGGGTCCTCGTCGGGCCGGTACGCGGCGACCCCGAAGTCGACGAGCACCAGGTCCAGCGCGTTCCCGCGGCGGCTCTCGACCATGACGTTGTCCGGGGTGATGTCGCGGTGGACGATCTCCCGCTCGTGCAGCGCGGACACCGCGGCGTGCAGTTGCCGGGCCACCGCCTCGACCCTCGCGGGCGGCATCGGGCCGGGGCTCCCGTCGAGGTAGGCCCGCAGGTCCGTCTCCCCGTGCGACCGGAACAGCTGGTAGGGGTGGCCGTCGGCGAGGCCGGTCTCGACCAGCTGTTCCAGGTGCGGACCGGGCTCCCCGCCGAGCAGCCGTCCCACCGCGGGGTCCGGGGCATGCATGCGGTGGTACCACTTCAGCACCAGCGGCGCGTCACTCGCCCGCGCGCCGCTCTCCCGGACGCGCAGCACGACGGCCTGGCTGGGGCGTTCGGCGGCCCTGATGACCTTGACCAGGACGAACCCGAGGGCCAGCGCCGGAGGCACGTCGTCACGTACGGGGCGGGTCTCGATCCGGCCGGCATCGGTGAATCCGCCGTCCTCGGGAGAGACGAGATCAGTCACCATCGGCCTTCCGGAAAGTCGACTTCGGGGACGACCGCAATGACGGGGGATAAGGGGGCACGACAATACCGAAGACAATTCCCGATACGGACGGGTTCCACGGAATTACCAGGGCGCGCACCGGCGCATACAGGGGGCGCACTCCGAACCGCTCTCTTCTCACGCCCCCCGGATTACCATGCACCGCATGCGCTCCCTTCCCCCGCACCACTGCCTCGTCGAGGAACTCAGGGCCCTCAGGCGGCCCGGCCTGCCCAGGCTCCGGCACTGCGCCCGGGAAGCGCTGCGGGACACCGCTCTCGCGGCCGGGCTGTGCGGCGGGGAGGACGACGAACTGGAGGGCGTCGAACGGCTGCTGGCGGCGGCCGTGCGCCGTCTCACGGGCGGCGGTCCGCTGCACGACGGCCCGGGCTGTGATCCGCTGGCCCGCGCCGCCGCGCACACCTTCGGGCTGTTCGCCGACCGGCGCGGAGTACCCGCGGCCGACCGGCGCAAGGCCGCGGCGGCCGTCTACGGAGTGAGTACCGAGCGGTTCCGGCGCAGTTACGAGCTGGAGGTGTTCGCCGAACTGGCCACCGCCGCACTGGCGCTGGCCCGGGAGGCCACGGCCAGGCCCGGACCGAACGGCCGGAGCGGCGCGGACGGCGGCGGACCGGACGACGGCGGTCCGGACGGCCGGAACGCCCTGAACGGCGGGGGCCGGAACGGCATGGCGGACGACGCCGCGGCGCGGACCGCACCCGCGTCGGCCGCCTCCCTCCTGTTCGCCGATCCGCCGCCCGCCGCCCCGGTGCCCGCGCACGTGGCCGCCCGGATCGACATCCGGGTCTGCCCGATAGAACTGGTACGGGACGCGGACATCCTGGTCTCCTCGGAGAACGTCTACCTCGAGATGTCCAAGATCTTCAGGCCGACCGTCTCCGGCGCGCTGCGCAGGGCCGCCGCCACCCGCAACACCGCCGGGGAGATCGTCGACGACGTCCTGCCGCGCGAGCTGGGCACCTGGCTCCGCAGCCACGGCCGGGCCGGCCTTCCGGTGCGGCCCGGCACCGTGGTCGCCACCTCCCCGGGCACCCTCGCCGCGCACGGCGTACGACGTATCCACCACGCCGCCGTCTCCACCCCCGTGGAAGACGGTGACCGCTACCACGTCGCACCCGCCGCACTGGCCGAGGCCGTGCAGGCCTCGTTCGCGCTCGCCCGACAGGAGCGCGCGGCCCTCTCCCTGCCCCTGTCCACCATCTGCTTCCCCCTGATCGGCGCGGGGCGCGGCGGCCTGCCCGCCCTGGTCGCCGCCCGCTGGCTGCTCTGGTCCGTCCGGCGCGAACTGCGCGAGGACACCACCTGGTCGGTGCGGATCGTGACGCGCCGGCCGGACCACGCCGACGTCCTCAGGGCCGCCAGCTCGGATCGCTGAGCGACACCCCCGCCTCCTTCGACCGCCGCTCCAGGTGGGCCAGTTCGCCGCGCGACGGCACCCCGTACAGCCGCAGGCCCACGGCGGCCCCCGTGTCGACCACCGCCTGGAGACGGGCACCGGTGCTCTCCCGCTCCTGGTGCGGCACGTAGCGGGCGACGCCCCGGGGCGTGCGCGGCCGGATGCGCTGGTTGGCGGAGCCCCGCCACACCAGGCCCGTCGGCTCGGCCACCCGGAACCGTCCGGTGATCACCGCGTCGGAGTGTCGCAGCGCCGCGGTCTGGCGCTCCGACAGCTCTTCGGGTTCGTACCCCGTGTACACCAGCAGATCGGCTCCGCCGGTACCCCCGGCGGCCGTGCCGCCCGCCGCCCCGTCCCGCAGACCGGCCGCGCCGGCCAGCAACCCGGCCAGCGCGTCCGGCTGCTGGAGGGGCTCACCGCCACTGACCGTGAGCCCCTCCGCACCCCTTTCCAACGCCTCCCCCCACAACTCCAGCAGCGCGGAAACGGATACGCGCGTCCCCCCTCGGGCATCCCATGTGTGCCGGGACATGCAGCCCGCGCACGCCAGCGAGCAGCCCTGGAACCAGACACCGAGACGCCTGCCCGGCCCCAGTGTCTCCAGGGGGAAATGGGTCCCGCCGATCCGGACGTCCATGACCGCTCCTCCTCGGGGTGCTGACCGCGAGTATGCAGGGCTCCGGATCCGGCCCGCAATCGCGTTCCCGCCTCTGTCCGGCTGGATACCGGACGGAATCCGGTTGTTTTCCGGAGGGCCGCCGGAATGGTTTGTTCCCCCTCTGATTTCACGTCTCCGGAGGCGATCGTTTCCGCTACTCTCTCCGTCACCGCGCCACGATCTCCACGGAGATCGCACGGGAATGGGGGTAGCTCGAATGATCAATTCCGGCCGCACGGGCGGAACCGCCCGAAGACTGAGAATCGGAATCCTCTCCACGGCCGTCGCCCGCGGCCACGGCCGACGCGACGCACCGGGACTCCTGGACGTGCTGACGGAGATCGGGGCGGGGCTGCCCCCCTCCACGGACGGCCTGCCGCCCTACGTGCTGGGCGTGCGGGCGCAGGTGCTCCGCAGCACCACCCGGTTGCGCTCGCGCATGCTGCTCGGCAACCGGGCGCTGAGCGAACAGATCCAGGCGGAGTCCGTCCGGGTCGTCACCCAGTACACGAGGCGCGGTGAACCGGCGCCCGCCGCCCTCGCCCGCTACGGCGGATCGGTCGGCACCTGGCGCAACTCCGCGGCCGTGTGCCGGTCGCGCGCCCAAGGCCTCGTCGACGAGGCGAACCATCTGCTGACCTGCTACTGGGACGCGGCCTGGACACGCGCCCGCCGTATCCGTGAGATCCCGGAGCTGCGTCCGACCGGCTGGCTGCCGGGCCGGATCGAACTGGACGCCACCTGGCACCGGATCGACGACGGCCTGCTGTCCGACCGCTGGTACGGATCCGGGCCACCCCGGACGGGCGGCGACCCGGCGGCGGTCGCGCAGGCCCTGGCCATCCTCGACAGCCAGGCCACCGGGGCCGGCGCGCCGCGCGGAACAGGCAACAGGGGATGAGTTCCCCCTCCACAAGGAAGGTCACCGTGCACTCCTCAGCACTTGTGCGGCCCCGGCCGCCCCGCAGGGGCCGGCTGCTCGCCCTGATACCGACGGCCGCCCTGGTCGCCGCCCTGGCCTCCTGCACCTCGCAGTCCGAGGCGCTCACCACACCCTGCGGGGTGGTCGTCGACGGTTCGGGTTCGGCGGCCGCGACGAAGAACGGCTTCGACGCGGAGGCGAAGCTGAAGGACGAGCTGCTGCCGTTCCTCAAGGAACAGAAGTGCGGCACCGTCGACTTCGCCCCCATCACGTACACCTCCCAGATCTCCTCCTGCAAGGTGGACCGGGTCGACCTCGACCCGCCGCACGACGAGACGACGGATCAGGAGAGCCAGCGGCGCGAGGCCCGGGCCGGCGCCGCCGGCCAGGCGCTCAAGGAACTGGAGTGCGCCATGAAGGAGCGCCCCGGCTCCGACGTGTGGGGCGCGCTGGACCGCATCGCCTCGGTGATGCCCTCGGACGGTCCGAAGGCCAAGCTGCTGGTGGTGAGCGACTTCGAGCAGTCCGACCCCGAGTTCTCGATCGGCGACGCCGACCTCACGACCGGGGCGGGACGCGACAAGGCCATCACGTCCCTCGTCGAGGAGCGCGGCCTGCCCGCCATCGACGGGATGGACGTCTACCCCGTCGGCTTCGGCATGAAGTACGGCGACCGCGCCAGCGAGTTCGAGGGGTTCGAGGCGTTCTGGATGGAGGTCCTGGAAGAAAGGGCGAAGGCCGATGTCCACAACGAATACCGGTGAGCCGCGCCGCCAGCGACGCGGCCGGCTGAGCCTGCCGGCACCTCGCGGGGCGGGCGGGCAGAGCGGTGTCCGCGGCCGCGGCGGCGTGCCCGTACCGCGCTCCGACGGGTCGGCCGTCCTCGACGACCGGGCCGAGCGGCAACTGCTGCGGGCCGCGGGCGCCATGGGCCGCAAGGCGGCCAAGCGGAAGGTGCTGGACCCCTGGGTGCTCCGGGGCGAGGGCCGGCCCGCCTACTTCGCCGAACTCGCCTCCGTGCGGGACCGGGTGATCGGGCGGATCGGTGAGCAGGCCGGGCTCACCGAGGAGCGGGAGAAACTCCTGGACGCCCGGGCCGTGTCCGAGGTCACCAAGTGCACCGCCGACACCCTGCTGCTCGACCAGCGCCTGAGCGAGGCCGTGGCACAGATCGGCACCGCCAAGGACCAACTGGACATCCTCGCCCGGCGGACCAATCGCTGGAACCGCTTCCGTGACGTCATCCGCGCCAGGCTGGAGGCCCGGTGGATGGAGCAGACCTTCCCCGCCGTGCCGTCACCCCGCCGCGCGGGCGACGGCGCCGACGGTGACGGCGACGGCCGGACTCCGGAGACGCCGGCGGTCGTCCCCGCGCAGGCGCGGCAGACCCGTTCCGACGAGGAACCGGACATCCTCCAGCCGGTGCCCAGCACGGGCGAGGCGCCCCGGCCCGCCGACGGTGACGGGGACGGCGGCCCGGCGCCGGTGCGGGTGCCGCACCTCGGGGCGCGGACCGCGGTCGGCGACGTCACCGCCGACGCGTGGGAGGGACTGGCCAAACGGCCCGGCCTGCCCGGCTGGATGACCTGGGCGACGCTCCTGGCGATCGTGCTGGTGGAGGCGCCCATCTACTGGGCGGCGTTCCAGCCGTTCCACGGGGTGGGCAGCATCAACGCCGACACCCAGACCATCACCCTGGCCGGGGCCGCCGCGTTCGTCATGGTCCTGCTGCCGCACCTCGCCGGACGCATGCTGCGCTGGCGTGCCACGACCGGGTCCGTCCGCGCCTCGTGGCTGCCGTCGCTCACGCTGCTGGGGGTGTGGGTGGCGCTGACCGTCCTGTTCGGCGTCCTGCGCGCCAAGTTCGTGACGCAGAGCGAGGGCGAGACCGACCTGCCGCCGGAGGCCGAGGGTTTCGCCGGCGCGGACACCGGTACGACCGCCACCCTGCTGGACCGCCTGGACCTGGCGCCCCAGACGGTCACCGCGATGTTCTGTGCCCTCCTGCTGCTGTCCGGCGGGATCGGCTTCCTCCTGGGGCTCTTCCGCGAACACCCCTTCCTCGACGCCTACCGGACGGCGCTGGAACGCCGCGCCGCACTCCTGCGGCGCCGCGAGGAGAGCGTCGCGGCGACGGAGCGGGCACGGGCCGCGCAGAGCACGGCCGAGGCCCGCAGGGAGGACCGCCGGCAGGCGACGGAGCAGCGGATCCGCGCCGTGCACGCGCTCTACGACGCGGCGGCGGCGGCCTATCTCAACGGCCTGGTCAACGAATCCGGCGACGCCGCGGTGACGGAGGCGGCCATGAAGCTGGCCGACACCTGGCCGCTGCTGCCGGCCACCGGACGGGGCTGACCGAGGGCGCCTCCGGCCCCCGACGGTGGTCGGGAGCCGGAGGCGCCGGGGCCTAGCCGACCGGCCGAGACTCCGGCCGGTCAGAGATTCCGGCCGGTCAGAGATTCCGGCCGGTCAGTGACTCCGGCCGGTCAGTGACTCCGGCCGGTCGGAACTTCAGCCGGTCAGAACTCCGGCTCCGAGACCACCGCCCGAAGCGGTCCCAGCAGTCGGTTGACCTCCGCCAGGCCGGCGGGGGAGTCCAGCCGGTAGCACTCCTCCGGCCGGGACGTGACCAGCGGCTCGGGACACCGGTCGCCGAACAACTGCAGGGCCCGCCGCGGCATGCAGCGCTTGGACGTCCAGCACAGCCCCTGCGCCTCCACGCTGTGCTCGCGTATCAGCCGGACCCAGTACCGGGTCTGCGCGTACTCCATGCTGGTCACCAGCCAGTCGTCCTGCCACACCGCTGCCAGGCCCTCCGCGCTGGTGAGGTCGACCAGAGTCACGTCCGAGACCGTACGGACCGCCGAGAGCAGGTACCGGGACGCCTGCGCCCACGGCACCTGCCGGACGGCCGCCCGGTCGTCGAACTCCACGGACCTCAGCAGCACCTCCGCGAGCGCCGTCACCGGGTCGAGCGCGGCGTACAGGTACGGGTACGGGTCCTTGTCCGTGGGGTCGAACCGGCTTCCCTTGAAGTACTCGTGCGCCGTGCGCGGGTTGTACTGCCCCACGCCGTACTGGGTCTCGTGACAGCGCCAGAGCAGGGACCCCGCCGCCAGCTCGGTGAACACCGGCTCCATCGGCACGCCCTCGGGAGGGATCTGGCCGCCCATCAGCCCCCCTCCACCAGTTCGGCGGCGGCCGCCACCAAGTCCTCGTCGGGGAGGGTGCCGAGCAGCTCCGCCGGGACCCCGCGCAGCCACATGTTGCCGCCCAGCCACCAGTCGGCGGCGCCCCAGGGGTCCCGGTCGGCCCGCAGCAGCTCGTTGATCCGCCGTACGACCGGCAGCGGCTCCGCCGTGCCCGGCCTGAACTGGAACCGTGGATAACGCGGCCCGCTCCCCGGGTCGTCGAGCCGGATCACCCCGGGCGGCTCCGGCCCGCCGTCCGGCACCCGGGCCAGCAGGCCCGCGTGCTCCCGCGGCGACAGGGCCGGGGCGGCGAGCAGACGCGCCCGGGCGGAGCGCCGCAACTCCTCCGGCCCGGCCGGTGCTTCGCCCAGCAGACCGATCAGGTCCGCCACGAGCGCCGTGGACGGGATGCCGGTGGCCCCGGTCGCGTACCGCCGGCCGTCGAGATGCCGAGCGACGGGATGGCCGGGCGGGAGAACGGCCAGCGCGCGCATCAGCCGGCGCAGCGCGCGGGCGGTGCCCGGCACCCGGCCGGCGACGGCCTCGTCGTACAGCAGGCGCAGCGCGGAGACGACCTTCTGCCGGGCCTCCTCGTCGAGTTCGCCCGACAGCAGGCGGGCGTTCTCCTTCAGTGACAGGAGCAGGTCGGCCGGGTTCACCGGGTTCCCCCCTGGGCGGTCTCGGGCGGTGCGGCCGGGGCGGGATTGCCCTGGTGGACGAAGGCGGCCCAGGTCTCGGGCCGGTCGCGGAAGTCCTGGCGGAGCCGGTAGCCGGAGACGTCCGCCAGCCCGGTCACCTCGGGGCGCAGATCCGGCGGGGTGATCATCCAGCGCTGCGCGGCCCGCAGGGCGTCCGGCGGCGCGAGTCCCGCCGCGAGCCGGTCGTGCAGGACCAGCATGAGGATCTCGGAGCTGCCGTCGGGGACCCGCCACCGGGAGCCGATGGCGTCGGCCGCGAGCCGGTGGACCAGGACCGAGGTCACCGTCAGGGCCTCGTCGTGGTCGCGGGTGGTGAGGTCCGTCTCGCACGCGCTGCACACCACCAGCGGGCCCCGTGTCCGCGGTGAGGCGTCGCCGGACGGGGTGTCCAGCAGGGTGCTGAGGGTGAGGTCGGCGCTGACGGCCCCGTCCGCCGCGGCCGACGGGGGAGGGGCCAGCCGCAGCGCGGAGGCGGTCGGGTCCGGCCCGGCCAGCCCGTGGCAGGCGAGGTGCACCAGCGAGGCGGGGGCGCCGTCCCGCGCGCCGAGCAGCCCCAGCACCGTCTCCGGCGTGGGGGTGGTGCCGTACGACTCGGCGAAGTGCCCGGCATCCGGGTAGTACCGCTCCTGGAGCACCTCGACCTCCTCCTCCGCCCACATCAGGTCGTGCCCGTGGAAGACCAGGGCGGGCCGCTCGGCCGGGCGCATGCGCCGACGTGCCGACGCACGGAGGAACTCACGCCCCGAGGCCGCGTGCGAGACCACCGCGACCTCGCACAGCCGCACCGAGTCCGGGCCGCCGGCCGAGTCGGGCGGTCGCAGCACGGCCGCCTGCCACGGCACCACGCCCAGCTCGCCGCAGGGCACCAGCACCAGCCGTACGGCGGCCTCGGGCGCGCGATCCGAAGCGGAGGAGGAGTGTGTGTCCTCGGAGCCGGCCGGGTGACGGACGAGCCCGGATTCGCGCAGGGCGCGTCCCCAGAGGCCGAGGTGGTCCAGCGCCGGGCCCGCCACCCCGCCGGCCCAGTCGCACAGCGCGGTGAGCGCCGCCGACCAGGCCCGGTCCGCCCGGTCGAGCTCCTGGGGCGCCACTTCGCCGTCGGCCGACTCCAGGCGCTGCCGGGCCGCCCCGGCCGCCAGGAAGTCCGTCACCGGGGCCCGGCCGGACACGGACAGCCCGGGCGACCGGACCACGCCGGCCGGCCCGTCCGGGGTGACGACGAGCAGCGCGCCGTCCTCGGCCCCCGACCCCGGCAGCAGATGGACCAGGGCGTCGACCCCGGCCCGCGCCAGGCCGGCGCGCAGGGCGGCCACCGTCCCGGCCGACGGTTCGTCGGCCGGCCGCTCCCGGCCGCGCAGCAGGGCCAGTGACTCGCGTCGCAGGTCGCCCGGGAGCGCGGGCCCGCCAGGCGATCCGGACAGCAGCTCGTCGAGCGCAGAGCGGGCCACCCCGCCGTCGGCCGGGGCCTCCCCCGCCGGGGCGGCGGTGCGCCAGCGTTCCGCGAGTTCCGGCGCGCCCAGCGCGGCCAGCCGGTCGGCGACGCCCAAGGACACCCCGGCGGCCCGGAGCACCAGCGAGCGGCCGGCCTCCAGACAGCCGACCGCCTCCTGCGGGTCCCCGATCCGAAGCGCCCACAGGGCCGCCGTACGTCCCAGGTCGGCGCCCTGCCGGGCCATCCGCAGGCCGTGGCGCACCCCGGCCTGAAGCAGCACGTCGTCCGCCGTCGCCCGCAGCGCGTCCCGTGCCGCGCCCACGGCGGCGCGCAGGTCCTCGTCGGCCTCGGGAGTGCCGGGCCGGGCGCCCGCCCGGTCGGCCAGGGTCTTCGCCAGCGATCCGTGGACCGAGGCATTGCCCGGGGCGTCCGGCCGCAGCGCCGACCGGGCCAGCCGCAGCTCCGCCACGGCCTCGTCCAGGGCGGCCGGGTCGCCGGTCAGCTCGTGCAGCGTTTCCAGGGCGAGGGCGAGCACCCTCCGTACGCGGGACTCGAAGTCGAAGGTCACTCCCGGGCCCTCGAGAGTGGACCGGGTGCGCTCGATCCCCGCGGCAAGGCGGCTGGGGTCCTTGTCCAGCTGCGCGGTCAGCGCCAGCAGAGGTGCCCAGGAGGCGTCCAGCAGTTTCCGGAGGGCGGGAATCTCCACCGACTCCGTCATGACCTGCTCGAAGTGGTGCACGGCCGTGCGGACGTCCTCCGTCGTCCTGCCGCGCAGCGCCATCGCCAGGTACGCCGAGCCCAGCAGGAACGAATACCCCACCGTCACCCACTCCTCCGCCCCGGCGAGCGAGTCCTCCATTTCCTGGAGGTCGAGCAGCACGGACTCGACGGCGTCGCCGTCATCGCTGTCCAACGCCCGGGTCAGGGCGATCTGCAGCCGGGCGATCCGGCCGCACGCGCGCAGGCTGACCGCCAGTCTGCCGCCGACCGGAGCGCCGGCCCGCTCGAGGTCGCGCAGAATGGTGTCGGCCAGGTCCTCGTCCTGGAGGCTGCCTCCGGTCATGGAGGCACCGGCGAGCATGCCGGCCATGACGCCCGGCAGCCAGTCGGCGAGCTGGCCCGCGTCGAACTCCTCGGCCACGAAGGCCTCGTGTACGAGTCTCAGCCCGGCGTTCATGCTCGTCATGTCGCCGGTACGGGTGGCCTGGGAGACGTGGGACATGGCCGCGATCATCCGGGCGGACAGCGTGGGACCGTCCGGCCCGGCATCCTCGCGGCCCGTCAGGGCCTCGATGAGCTCGGGCAGCTCCCCGGGGGCCAGTGTGCCGGGGTCCTGCACCTCGGTCAGGGCCAGGATCTCCCACAGGGCGTCCAGGCCGCCCCCGGGGTCGGCGGCCTGCTGCTCCACCTCCGCCGGGGGGTCGTCCGGCAACACCGACAGCAGGGTGGGCAGCACCGAGTTCAGCATCCGGGGCAGGAAGGAGCCCTCGTACCGGCCGGACCGCATCAGCCGCTCGGCCGAGGCGAACACACCGGGCAGGTCGTTGCGCTGCATCGCCTCCGTGGCGGCGTCGAGGAGGAGGAGGTGTTCCCGTTGCTCGGCGTCCAGGTCCACCGAGTCGTTGGCCAACAGCAGTCGGACCAGTAGGCCGAAGTCCTCCGGTAGGCCCGAGCCGCCCTGTGTTTCGGGCCTGCCGATCTCCATGGCCATGCGCACGTCGCCCAGGCGGAGGCCGTCCGCGGTGTCGATCCCCGCCTCCCGCACCGTCGCGTCCAGCCGCACCAGCCGGGACCCCAGCAGACGGACGAGATCGCGGCGCGCGATGCCGCGGTCCGCCGTGTCGAGCAGCTCCGACCCGCGTGCCTCCTGGAGCAGTTCGCGGGCCCGGAGCCGGTCCTCGGGCCGCTGCCCGAGGACGAACCGCGTGGCGACCAGCGCCCCGAGCCGCGCCCTGAGCCGGGCCCGGAGCGTCTCCTGGCCGGGCACCTCGTCCGACTCGTCGACGAGCAGGGCGACCTCGTCGACGCGGGCGTCCAGCTCCGGGCCGACCGGTCCGCTGTGCTCGTCGGCACGGAAGGGGACGACGCAGTCCGCCGTCCCGGCCAGGACGGAGTCGGCACGTGCGGAGACGTCGGTCGGTGACTCGGCCGGTGAGCAGTCCGAGTGCCGTGCGGCGTGAGCGTCGAGCGAGGCATCGTGCGAGGCGTCGTCCATCCAGCTCTCCCTCCCGCACTCATCATGCCCCTTCACGCTTTCCGGCACGGCCGGTTGGCGAGAGGCACCCGCCGGGCGACCGGAGACCGACCGCTTTCCACCCGGCGGCCGACCACTGTCCGTTCCGGCCGGGCGTTTACCGGTCGCGGCCCGTCGACGCGGCACCCCCCGTGGTGTCCTGGCTGGGACATCGGACCAACGGGCGTCCGACAGGCACGTGGTGGTGCGAGGAGGCACACATGGCGGACACGGACACGGACGCGGACACGGGGACCGACACGTCCGGTTCGGCCCGGTCGGCTTCGGCCGCGACCGGTTCGGCGTCGGGCGCCGCCCGGGAGCCCGTCGCGTACCGGGAGACGACGCGGGCCGACTACGCGGCGACGTACGCGCAGGCCGTGGACGTCGTGCCCGTCAACCAGGAGACGGTGGTGCTCAGCGGGCGGTGCCCGCGGTGCGGGTGCGCGTGCACCTACCTCCACGTCCGTCGCGCGTACCGAGGACCGTCGCACCGCGCGGACGGCATCCCGGTCATCTGCACCTGCGAGACCGCGCATCCCGGCCGCCCGGAGGACGAGACCGGCTGCGGCGCCTACTGGAACGTACGGCTGGAGCACGGGTGACGACCGGCCGGCGCGTGGTTCCCGGGCCCCCGGCGACTCCCGCGGACCGGGAGGCGGCCCGCCGGACCCTGGATCTGCTGGCCGCCGAACTGCCCCGCGTCCGGGAGGCCGCGTACGCCTGGCGGCACGGACTGGCCGGCCTCTTCGTCGGACTGCTCGGCTTCGGCCTGATCAAGGGACGTACCGACGTCAGCAAACTCGCGCCGCCCTACGGCACGTTGGTCGGCGGGACGCTCCTGCTCTCCCTGGTCTGCGGCACGGCCGGCGCCCTCCTGCTGCTGCGCGCGGCCCACGGCGCGCCCGTCATGGTCTCGCTCGCGTCGGACACCGCAGCGGCCCCCGCCCGGCTCCGGGCGGGGGAGCACGTGGAGACGCTGCGCGCCGTGCGGGCGCTGCGGCTGGGTGTGCTGCTGACCCTGGTCTGCGGCGCGGCGCTGGTGGGAGCGGTCGCGCTCACCTGGTACGGCCCGGTCCAGGAGGGGCCGCGGCTGCTCGTGCGAACCTCCTCGGCCGCCCATTGCGGGCAGTCCCTGCGGATCGCCGACGGCGGACTGGTACTCAAGACGGACACGGGCGAGGTGACGGTGCGACTGGCGGACATCGTCTCCCTGGGCCCCGTCGACGCCTGCCCGGCCGCCGGAGCGATCCCGTGAGCGGGGCCAGCGGGCGCGGCGTCCCGGCTCACCCGCCGAAGCACCCGCGTCCACCGGGCCGTTGCACCGACGGCCGGGTCGCCGTCGAACCGGACGGCACCCCGCGCTACGTGCGCACGTATCCGCCCCCCCGTACGCGGCTTCGACCGGTGACGGGGAATCAGCTCTGCTGCGGGCCGCCCTGGAGAGCCTGGTCCGTCATGTCGGCCACCTGCTCGGTCGGCGGGGCCTCGGCGTCGACCTCGGTGCCGAAGTCCGTGAACTCCATCACCGTGCTCATCTTGAGCTGCCGGGCGGATGCGCCGCCGTCCGGCTTCGCGGAGGCGGAGGCCGGGGCCTGGACGGTCATGTCGATCTGCTGGCGGCGCAGCCGGCCCTCCTCGTCGAGCCAGACCTGCATCGGCAGCGTCGGGCCGAGCTGCTTGCTCATCCGCTCGCCGCCCGGCAGCTGGGAGACGTCCACGGAGACCTTGTAGTGGGTGGTGTCGGCTCCGTCGATCTTCTCCGTGCCGACCTTGGTCACGTCCTTGTCGGTGATCGCCTTGGCATAGGCGGCGGTCTGCGCCGGATCGCCGATCTGCTGGCCGCTCAGCCCCTGCTGTGCAGCGGCCTTCTCCAGGTCGATCTTGATCCAGGGCTTGCCCCCCGGAGCCTTCTGCCCCGGCACCTTCTGATAGAGGACCTGGTCGACCACTCGCTGTTCGATCGTCTTGTCCTGCACCGTGAGGGTCATGACGCTGTCGCCGGCGGCCAGGTCGAGCGTGCCCTTGCCGTCGGACGTGATCGTCTTCCCCTCCGCGGCGAGCTTCATTCTGATCGTCATCCGCGCCGACTCGGCTTCGGCCGTCCTGTCGTAGGCCGCCCGTACCGCCGACGTGCCCTTCTCCTGCCCGGTGCCGCCACCGTCCTTGCTCGCGCTCGCCGACGAACCGCCGCCCTCCTGCGACTTCGGCTCACCGCCGTCCCCGCACCCCGCGAGGACCACGCTCCCCACAACCGCGGCAACCACGATCGCACCGGCCTTCGTCCCCGTGCCACGCATACGCATCCCCATCTCCTCAGCGACCGCCGACCGCACTCGCATGCGCCGGCCTCCCGCTCCGGGTGCCCTGTTCGGTCACCAACACGCCCAACGCGGGGATGGGTTGGTCTCAGGGAGCGGTCCGAGCCAGGGTGATCCGGCCCGCCCGAGAGCACAGGCCGGCCTCTCCCCGGCCGCGCGCGCTCGCCGTCACCGCTCCTGCTCGTCGCCGGCGAGGTCGGGCGCCACGGGCACGGATGCCCGGGCCGGCTCGGGCTGGGTGGCCATGGCCCTCAGCGCCTCGAAGGCGTTCGCCGTCGGGCTGGCCGGTTCGGCTTGGTAGACCACGAGTTGCTGATGCGCGGCCCCGTTGACCGTGAAAGCCGCGAACTTGATGTGCAGGTCTCCGACCTGGGGGTGCTTGAGATGCTTGCCTTCCTGGGACTTGCTCTTGACCTCGTGCATCTGCCAGATCCGGGCGAACTCCTCGCTCCGGGCGGACAGTTCCGCCACGACCTCGGCGATGCGGGCCGATCGGGGATCGTGGCCGAAGGCGGCTCTGATCTCGGCGACACAGGAGTGCGCGGCTCGCTCCCATTCCTGGTAGAACTCGCGCCCCGCCGGGTCGACGAACACCATGCGGGCGAGGTTGTCGAACTCGTCGAACGCGCTGTGCAGGGCCGTGGCGAGGGAGTTGCCCGCCATGATGTCGAGGGCCGGACCCACGACGAAGGCCGGAGTGTGCTCCCATCCGTCCATCAGCTGCAGCAGTTGCCGGCTGACGTCCGCCTCACCCCGGTCACGCGGGCGCTGCGAGGCGGTGAGGCAGAGGCGGTGGAGATGGTCGGTGGCCTCCGCGCTCAGTTTCAGTGCCTGCGCCACGGCGTCGAGCACCTGCGGGGACGGGCTGTTCTCGCGCCCCTGCTCCAGCCTGATGTAGTAGTCGGAGCTGACTCCGGCGAGTAGCGCGACTTCCTCTCTGCGCAGTCCCGGCACCCGGCGTCGCCCGTGTTCGGGCAGACCGACGTCGTGCGGCTTCAAGGCTTCTCGGCGGGCTCTGAGGAAATCACCCAAAGGAGTCCCATTGCTCATGCGGCAAGACTAAATGGTCGCAGCCGACGAGAACCATTGACTGCCCGGTGTGACACCAGTCGAACATCGCTCAACGATCCATCGCGTGCTTTTCTCCCGGAGGGGGAGGAAGCCGTGTTCCTGGGTGCGACGTACCCACCGTCGGCGGGGCTTCGCCCGGCCTTCTCCGCCTAGCCTTGACTCCATGGACAACGACACTCGCCCTGGCCCGGTGGAAGGGCTGGGTCAGCTCCTCCGCTCCGCCAGGCAACGACTCGGCCCTGCCGAGGCGGGACTGTCCGTGGCGGGCCGGCGAAGGGTGCCCGGCCTGCGGCGTGACGAGGTCGCGACGCTCGCGGGGATCAGTCTGAGCTACTACAGCCGGCTTGAGCAGGGCCGCGAAGCCGTCCCCTCGCTGCGGGTGCTGGAGTCCCTGGCCCGCGCACTGCGGCTCGGAGACGAGGACAAGGGGGAGCTCCTCCGGCTGGCCCGGCCGGCGGTCCGCCGTACGAAGCCCCCGGTCCGGGTCGAGCGGGTCCGTCCGCACCTGCGGCAGCTGATCGAGAGCTGGACCGGGACGCCTGCCCTCGTCATCGGGCACGCCCAGGACCTGCTGGCCACCAACGCCCTGGCCGACGCCCTCTACGGTGACTTCGCGCAGCACGACAACGTGCTGCGCATGCTCTTCCTCGACCCCGCGGCGAAGTCCTTCCACCGAAACGCGGTACGGGCCCGGCAGCGTGCGGTCGCCGACCTCCAGCAGGCCGCGGCCGGCACTCCGGAAGATTCTCGACTCCTGGAGCTCGTCGGCGAACTGTCGGTACGCAGCGGCGAGTTCCGCACCCTGTGGGCCCGCCGGTACACCCGGCTCCCGCCCTACGACGTCGAGCACGTGCATCACTCCGTCGTGGGAGACCTGGAGTTGCGGCACGAGGCCCTCAGCATCCGCAGTGCCCCGGGGCAGCAGCTCGTCATCCTGCAGGCCGAGCCGGGCTCCCTCTCCGCCGACGGACTGGCCCTGCTGGGCTCCCTCGGCGCATCGGCAGTACTCCACCGGCGGAAACCCGCACACGGCTCCTGAACCAGCCCGCCCCGGACCTACCGGGTCATCGAGGCTGGGTGTGCCACTCCCAGGACAAGCGCTGCCACCATGGCGTCGTAGCCGATGGGCACCCTCGAAAACGTCAACGGAAATTCCCGAACAGGGGAAGCGACGAAAGAGGTTTTTCCCATGGCTACGTGGTTCGTCACCGGTGCCTCGCGCGGAATCGGCGCGGAAATCGCCCGTGCCGCTCTGGCGGGAGGCGGCGATGTCGTGGTCGCCGTACGGAATCCGGAGCGTGTGCCGGACGATCTGAAGAACGCGGACAAGGTGCTCACGGTCGCCCTGGACGTCACGGACAACGACAGCGTCCCGCAGGCGGTCGATGCCGCCGTGGACCGGTTCGGCGGCATCGACGTCCTGGTCAACAACGCCGGCCGCGGCCTGCTCGGCGCGCTGGAGGAGGTCACCGACGCGGAGGCCCGGTCGCTGTTCGACCTCAACGTCTTCGGCCTGATCAACGTCACCCGCGCCGTGCTGCCCGTCATGCGCGAGCAGGGCTCGGGCCGGCTGGTGCACATCGGTTCCCGCTCCGGTTTCGAGGGCGAACCCGGCGTCGGTCTCTACAGCGCGTCGAAGTTCGCCGTCGCCGGCATCAGTGAGGCACTCTCGGCCGAGATGGCCCCGTTCGGGATCCGGTCGATGGTCGTCGAGCCGGGTGTGTTCCGTACCGACTTCCTCGACGCCAGTTCCCTGTCGGTCGCCGCGAACCGCATCGCCGACTACGACGGCACCCCCGCCCACGTGACGCTGGACTGGGTCGACCAGGCCAACCACGCCCAGCTCGGTGACCCCGTCAAGGGCGCCGCGCTCATCGTCGAGGCCGCCTCCACCGAGAAGCCGCCCACGCACCTCTACCTCGGGCGCGACACCCTTGAGCGACTCGAGGTCAAGTGCCAGCAGGTGCGGGACGATCTCGCCCCGTGGCGCGAGAAGTCCGCCGCCACCGGCCACGACGACGCCGCCTGACATGCCGCCGGTGCCCTCGCCTTCGGGTGCCCGCGGCCCCCTCCAGTCGCCCGGCAGGGCAGGACGGTCCGGCCGGCCGGGCACCGCACCACCCCGGCTCTCCCCACCGCCGGGCCGTCCGATCGAAGAGATGGAGATTGTGTGATGTCCACCGTTCTGCTCACCGGCACTCCCCTCGCCGGCCGTGTCGCTGTCGTCTCCGGCGCCTCCAGCGGCATGGGTGCCGTCACCGCTCAGCGACTCGCCGAACTCGGTGCCACCGTGGTCGTCCTGGCCCGGCGCAAGGAACGCCTCGACAGCCTGGTCAAGGACATCGAGGCCGGTGGCGGCACCGCGCTCGCCCTGGCCGTCGACGTCACCGACCGTGCCGCCGTCCAGACCGCCGCCGACCAGGTCGCCACCCGCTTCGGCAAGGCCGACCTCGTGTTCAACAACGCCGGCGTCCAACTCGTCTCCGGCATCGAGGAACTCAAGGTCGACGAATGGCAGCGCCAGATCGACCTCAACATCACCGGCCTGATGAACGTCATCGCCGCGTTCCTCCCGCACCTGACGGACTCCGCCGCCCAGGGCAAACCCGCCGACCTGATCAACACCTCGTCCATCGCGGCCACCCGGATCCTGGAGAAGTTCTCCGTCTACTCCGGCACCAAGGCGTACATCAGCCACCTCACCCGGCTGCTCCGCGTCGAACTCGGGCGCAAGATGGTCCGCGTGGCAACCATCGAGCCCGGCATGGTCGAGACGGAACTCCCCGACCACGTCACCGACCCCGACGCCTCCAAGCTGATGGCCGATCTCATCCACGACATCGACTGCCTGCAGTCCGCCGACATCGCGGAAACCGTCGCCTTCATGGCCGCCGTCCCGCGCCACGTCAACCTCACCGAGATCACCATCCTGCCCACCGCCCAGGCCATCTGAAGTCCGTCCCGTCAGGGTGGGGGAGGAACAGCGCGCCGCTGTTCCTCCCCCACCCTGACGCGTCGGCAAAGACGGGCGGCCGGACGGCCGAGGAGGAGGCCGAGAAGGGGCCGCCCAGGGCCCTCAGCATGTCCGGGGCGACCGGTTGTCGGTCGCGTGGGAGCAGGCGCGGTCGGGGGCGGCGCCGGCTGCCCGCGGGCGGGAACGCTCAGACAGCCGGGGTGTTCAGCACGTACTCGCGCGAGGCGCGCACCTCGTCGCGCAGGGCGGCCAGGTCGACGCCGAGGACCTGGCCGTCCCACTTGCGGGGCTCGCCGTCGATGAGGACGGCGCTGATGTTGCGGGCGTCGGAGCCCAGCACGATCGTGCCGATCGGGTCGTTGAGCGGCATGTTGTTCAGGTCCTCGGCCCGGATGACCAGCAGGTCGGCCTTCTTGCCCGGGGTGAGTGAGCCGGTGACGCCGGCCAGGCCGTTGGTGCGGGCGCCCTGGAGGGTGGCGAAGTCGAGGACGTCGTGGGTGGTGATGCGGGAGGGCCGCCGGTCGGTGCCGTGGACGGCGTTGACCGCGCGCATCCTCTGGATGGTGTGCAGGGCCCGCATCTGCGTGAACATGTCGCCGGCCAGGGCGACTTCCACGTCGATGCTCAGGCCGGGGCGGATGCCGGCGGCCAGCGCCTCGTCGACGGCGGGGATCGCCGTGTCCAGGCCGATCTGCGCGTCGGACGTGGGGGCGAGGGCCACGGTGGTGCCGGTCTCCCCCATCGCCTTCCATGCCTCGGGGGTCAGCCCGGTGGAGTGGATGAGGGTGACGTCCGGGCTGAGGACACCGGCCCGGGCCCAGCGCAGGACCGCCTCGGAGGAGGACCTGCCGAAAACGGCGTCCACGCTCACTCCGACACCCAGTTCCCGGGCCACACGCGCGAGTTCAGGGCCGTAGGCGAGCCCCGGTCCGGCGATCTCGTCGGTGGCCAGGGCCGCCAGGCGCAGGGTGAGCAACTGGTCGCCGCTGCTGAAGTACCGGCTCTGGACGCGGGCCAGGTCTCCGGGCCACTGCCGGTCCCACTCGCCGAAGTGCGGGCCCATGGAGGCGTGCACGCCGCGGATGCCGGTGTCGAGGAGGGCCTCGACGGCGGCGTCGGAGTGCTCGCGGGTGCGGGAGTTGTGAGAGAAGTCGAGCATGGTCGTGATGCCGCTGTCGATCGCGGTCAGGGCGGCCAGTTGGGTGCCGATGTACATGTCCTGGGGCCGGTAGACCGTGGCGTAGCCGGCCAGGGTGGCCGTGACATAGCCGCCGAGGTCGTCGACGTCCGGCATGATCCGGCGCAGCTGGGCCTCCCAGGCGTGCCGGTGGGTGTCGACGAAACCGGGGGTGAGGATCGTGTCGGTGGCGTCGACGACCACGGCGTCCGCCGCGTCGAGGCCGCGTCCGACGGCGGTGATCGTGTCGCCCTCGACGAGGAGGTCACCGCCGTCGACGACGCCGAGGCCGGGGTCCATGGTGACGATGGTCGCGCCGGTGAACAGGACGCGCCGCCGGTCGGCGGGCCGGCGCCGGAGCTCTTCGAGGACGGCGGCGCCGGCGGTGTCGTTGACGTTCATGAGAGGTCTTCTTTCCTTTCGGCGAAATGGGCGGGATCGCGCCCGGCCCCGGGACCGTGCGTGTTCCGGCCGGAGGGAAGGTCAGCCGAGCTTCATGACGTAACCCGCGTGGTGCAGTTCGTCGCCCCGGAACTCCCCGTAGGCCCAGAAGCCGAGATCGTCCAGGTAGTCGACGCGGTCGCCGTCGATCCAGTACCGGCCCTGGAAGGCATGCGGGCGCCCGCCCCGGGTCTCGTCGTAGCGGCCGTCCGCGGTGAGTTCCTGGCGCAGGAAGTCGTTCTTGTCGATCCAGGTTCCGACGCGGGGGCTGCCGGTCAGATCCTCAGCCGCCGGGACACCCGCCTCGGTGGCGCCGGCCCGGCCGGGGACGTCGGCGCCGGCCCACAGGACCGGCCGGCCGGCCGCGACGAGCGCGCGCACCCGCTCCGGCCGGGTGACGAGCGTGGCGACCGCGCTCGCCACGTCGGTGGCGAGTTCGTCGGGCAGCACCAGGAAGTCGCAGGTGTTGCCCGGTGACAGCGTCGCGACGTACTCGGAGCGGTGGCCGCGGCCACCGGCCAGCGCGACGGTGTCCACGACGGCGGGGGCGATGGTCAGGCCGGCGCAGTCGACCACGATGGCGTTGTCGTCCCCCGCCGCGGTGACGATGGCGGGGCCGACCCCCACGATCAGGGAGCCGGCGAAGAGGAGGTCGGCGCCGGTCATGGTCCCGATCAGTGGGTCCATCGTCAGGACGCGTGCGTTGGTGAACAGCACGGGCCGTCCCTCGTCGTTCGAGAGGATCGCGTCGAGAGCCTCCTGGTTCCAGCTCACGGTGTCGGTGATGCTCATCGCATGCTCCTCGGTGGAGAGTCGCCTCATCGGTGTCCCCGCCGCGCGAAACGAGCGCCGGCGCGGTCCGAGGCGAGTGTCCGGCAGCTGATCGACTGCCTGACCACCAGGTTGGCCGTACGGAGGAATCGGAACCAGACCGCGGTGTCCCCAGGTGTCGTGCACCCAGGCTCTCGGGCTTGCGGGCCCGGCGTTTAATCGGTGGTGCCGCGCCCCGGGGCGAGGTTATGGTGCTGCTCAGCCGTTCCCGAAGGGACGGTGTCGGTTCGTCGAGAAGAAGCGGGAGGTGAGGACGTTGATGACTGTCATGGTGACGGGCACGGCCCGCATCCAGGAGTTCATCCTTCCCACCCCTGTGGTCTCCGGCTGACACCCACTCGACTTCCGCGCGGAGCGCGCCGCCGGGGCCACCCTTCGAAGGGCCCCCCTTGTCCAACGCCTCGCTCAACACACCTTCCCTTTCCGACGTCCGACAGGTCCTCGCCGCCTATGGCTGGGACGAGGGCTGGGAGGCCGGGTTCGCCCCGTACGCCGCCCAGGAGCTCGTCCCCGGACGGGTCGTACGGGTCGACCGCGGGCAGTGCGACGTCGTCACCGCCGGCGGAGTCCTGCGGGCCGACACCGCCTTCGTCACCCCGCACGACCCGCTGCGCGTCGTCTGCACCGGCGACTGGGTCGCCGTGGAACCGGACGGCAACCCGCGCTACGTGCGCACGTATCTGCCCCGCCGTACGGCCTTCGTGCGCTCCACCTCCTCCAAGCGGTCCGAGGGGCAGATCCTCGCGGCCAACGTCGACCACGCGATCGTCGCCGTGTCGCTCGCGGCCGAGCTCGACCTCGCCCGGATCGAACGGTTCCTCGCGCTCGCCTGGGAGAGCGCCTAGAAGTACACAGCAGCCCTCACCTGCACGGATGCCGTTTGGAGCGGCCGGATCCGTGATGTAGGAGGGAAATATGGCGAAGAAAGTGGCAGAGGAGTTCCGGGACGGTTCCCCCGAGGAGCTGGCGGGGAAAGGACCAGAGGACCTGGTCGACCTCTACCTCCGCCGCAGCAAGAAGAGGGAGACCGTCGAGACCCTGAAGCAGCATGCTCGCGACCTGCGACGTGAAACGGACCGGCAAGGACTCACCGTCCGTAAGGTCTGGCTGGAGCAGCGGAGCGCCTCCAAGCAGCACGTACGGCGAGAGAAGCTCGAAGGCGCGATGGCCGCTGTGATGGCCGGCGAGATCAAGACGCTCGCCGTGTGGAAGACGGACCGCTTCGACCGACGAGGCATGGCTGCCATCGGTACGGCCCTGGACGAATTCGACCGCCGCCGGGCGCGGCTTTTCGTGCTCCAGGAGAGCCTGGACTCCAGCCAGCCGGGCGCCCGCATCGTCTTCGCGATCCTGGCCGAGCGCGCCCGCGAGGAGATCAAGGACCTCACCCTTCGGGTGACGACCGGAAAGAACGCGGCACGCACCGCCGGACGGTGGCCGGGTGGGCGCACCCCGTACGGCGTCCGCTCCCCCAGGGGATCGGGACGCATCGAACCGGACCCGGCCGAGTACCCGTACGCCCGTCGTATCGCGGACGAGCTGCTGACCGGGAAATCCGCGATGCGCGTGGCCCACGATCTGGAACGGGACGGCATCAGGACACGGGACGGCGCCCGCTGGGACGCGCGCGCGATCACGCGCATGGTGCGCTCGACGGCGTGGGCCGGCCTGCTGCCCACCAAGGACAGGCTGCACGACGAACACGGTCAGCCCCTCGACGTCTGGGTACCCTCGTCCGAACCCGCGCGGGATGCCGAAGGCAATCCGGTAGTGATCGGCGTTGGTGTCGTCAGTCCGGGGGAGCGGCTCCGGATTCTCGCGCTGATCGAAGCGCGGGTCACGAAGATGGGTGGGGGCTCGCGGGGAAAACGTCCGCACACCACGTTCCTCGGCGGGATCTTCTCCTGCCCACACTGCAGGAAGGGCATGACCGGCAGTGGCGGCGACCGCGGTCGCATGTACCGGTGCCGCACCCGATCGGTGTACGGCAAGGACGCGTGCCCCGGCGTGGTGGTTCGAGCTGAGCGCATGGACGCGGCGGTCGAGGCGATGTGGCTGAGCCACGTCTCGGCCCTCGAACACGGGTCCCCCGGCCTCGACGCCATTGTCCGACGCTGGGCGGTCCTCCACGACGTGGAGAGGGAAGCTCGTCGCGAGGAGGTCATGGCGGGCCTCGACGCGGCGAAGGCACGCCGAGACAAGCTGGAGCACGACTTCTACGTCGAGGGAACGCTGTCCGAAGACCGGTTTAAGACGCTGGCGGCCGAGCAGTCGGCGGCAATCGAAGCCCTTGACGTCGAAGCCGGCGAGCTCGCGCGGGAGGCAGATCTCTCGGTCTTCTTCGCGGACGGCGAGGCACTCGCGGACGCGTGGGCGGAGTCGACGCTCACGGATCGGCGCATGCTTCTGGGATGCGTCTTGACGTCGCTGACGATCCGCCCGGCTCGCTTCCCCGGGGACCGTACGCCGATCGTCGACAGGATCGTGCCGCAATGGGTTGCTTGACGCACTCCTATGTCGTGCGCCGCCCCACAGGCTGCGCTCGCTGACGGTGCCGGACTCGTTGCAGTGCGATGAAATGCCTGCTCACGGAGTACGTCCCGGGGCCTCGGAGCGGCGTAGACCGAAAGCGCCGGGAGCACTCCGCACACCGGCCGCCACGCCGGTGCCGCTCCCGGCAAGCAACAACATCGGTGTCCAAGAGGAGGCCCGGGGAACAGATCCTCCTCTTCCTACACGGTGGGCCGCTTGGACCTGCTCGTGGTCCCTCCGGAGACGGAGCCGGCCGCCGCCTGGCTGATGAGTAGCAACTGTTCGGGGGGTATCCGCACCGCCAGCGGTCTGACGGCCTACGAGGTCATCAGCTACGACACGGCAGAGGCTCGGAGCTGGGAAGAGGAATGGCAGACCGACGGCGGAGCCGCTTCGGCGGACTGAGCCGCGATCGGGACCTCCAGTTCCGCCCTGAGGAGGTGAGGACGTGGAGACAGCCGTCACCATCGCCGCGATCATTTTCCTGATCATCGCGGGAATGGTCCTGATTCACCGGCTCAACGCGCAGCATGCCGAAAGGATCGAGGCGTTCCGCCACAGCGACGCCCTACCGGGAATCGGTCGGCGGAACCGTAAGAGCCCACGTGTGACCGCGCCGAAGGGCCCTCCCGCCGAGGCCACACGCCGTGAGCATCGAGAGGGGAGCGGCTGAGACGCAGACCTGCTTCCAGCCGGTGGTGGATATGGGCGAGGGCCGTCACGCCCACCGATACGTCGCCCTCTGATGCACGCCGTCCTGAATGAGCAAGGGGCACAGCTGCATCGCCGTCAACCCGGAGTACTGGCCGGTCATCCCCCGCAAGGTTCTCGTGGACGGCCACATCGTCAAGGTCAGCTGGTTCACCCCGGAGATCGACCCGCACAAGCTGCTGCTCTCCTATGGCACCGGCCGCTGGGACCTGCTGGTCATCCCGCCCGAGACAGGGGCGGAGTCGGCGGCCACCGGCGAACGGCGGGCCCACCGCGACGGGGGCCGCGGCCGCTCCCCGCCGAGCCGTCGCCGCAGCCATACCACTGACCGCAGGTGATCAGCCGGTTTCCCCACCGGCCGCGCGTACGGACCGGCGACTCGGTCCCCGTACGGAAGCGTGTGCCCGGGCGGGTATACCCGGGCCGGGGACCTACGATGAGCGGGCTGGGACCCATGAACCGAGGCATTTGAACCGAAGCGTCATGACTCGTCCACGGCTGAACACCGAGACCAGCCTCGCCGCCGTCCGCCTCCCCGCCTCGCTCTGCTGAAGAACGGCACTCAGCTTCGCCCCGCCGGGTCCTAACAGGGCGACCGAGGAGGAAGCGAGGGGCAGTGCGGAGTTGCTGAGGATAGAGGCATAGGCCGAGCAGACTGCATCTGCCTGGCTCAGGCGCCGACGTGGAGGTGTGCAGCCCAAAGGGAGGGAGTTGCAGGATAGCGGTCGCGCACTGCCCGGATCGTCTTGTGGAGCGCGGTAGCGGATTGGTCGGGGCCAAGGCTCCCGGGCTGGCCGACTGTCAGGTGTGTGTAGAAGGACTCGGCGATTTCGGCGGCCAGGTGATTGTTGATCGGCCACAGGGTCCCGATGACATGACGGAACCCGGCGAGTTGGAAAGCGCTGGTGAGGTGGACGGCCTCGTCCAGTAGGTCCCCACGTCCAGGGTCCGCGGTGTTGCAGGCAGACAGGTAGGCCAACTGCGGGTGATCGAGATTGGCCCGGGAGAGGGCGGAGACGGTCAACGGTGTCGTTGCATGGTCGTGCAGAAGCAGGCGACTGAATGAGGGATCGCTCCGGTCGGATATGCCGTGGCATGCGAAGTGGCAATCCCTTATGCCGGCAGGCGTGCCAGGACTGCAGATGTGGTGGGTGTGCCGATACTCGGGGGCGGAGGTGTTCCGTCGGGTGTGGGGGCAGACTCGACGAGCTGGACCGGGCAGTGGAGGAGGTTCCGGATCCTCCGAGCTTCTTCGGTGACGTGCCGCAGCGGGAGGACTGCTGCGTGATCAGGTGACAGCGGGGTTTATGCAGCCAGAGCTGCGGGTGGGGTCATGATGGTCTCGTACTCGACGGGGTCAATCGGCCCAGGCGTCGTTGCCGTCGGCGCCGGTGGTAGGTCCGCTCGATCCAAGTGACGATCGCGGTCCGCAACTCCTGGCGGGTGGCCCACGTACGGCGGTCGAGGACGTCTTTTTGCAGCAGTGCGAAGAAGCTCTCCATCGCGGCGTTGTCGCCGGCGGCCCCGACCCGGCCCATCGAACCGGCCAGGCCATGCCGGGTGAGTACAGCGGCGACCTTGCGGGACCGGAATTGCGAGCCGCGGTCGGAGTACACGATGCACCCCGCGACGGGGCCGCGGCGGGCGACGGCGGGCTCCAAGGCTCTCACCGCGAGGCGGGACTGCAGCCGGGCGTCGATGGAGTAGCCCACGATACGGCCCGAGAAAGCGTCCTTGACTGCGCACAGATACAGCTTGCCCTCGCCGGTTGTGTGCTCGGTGATGTCCGCGAGCCACAGCCGGTTCGGCCCGTCCGCGGTGAAGTCCCGTCGCACCAGGTCATCGTGGACCGGCGGCCCGGCCTTGGCGTTCTTCCCGCAGCCCCTGCGCTTGCCGAAGGCGCTCCACCAGCCGTTGTCCCGGCAGATCCGCCAGGCGGTCCGCTCGGCCATGCCTCATCGGCGGCGCGCGCCTCGTCGAGAAGGAAGCGGTGGCCGAACTCGGGATCGTCGCGGTGCGCGTCGAACAAGGCGTTGGCCCGGTATGCCTCGGCCAATTCGGCGTCGGTGACCGACCGGTCCAGCCACCGGTAGTAGGGCTGGCGGGCCAGCCCGAGTACCCGGCACGTCACCGCCACCGCCACCGGCACCCGGCAAGGGGCAGCGGCGGCGGCCAGCTCGCGGACGAGCGGGTACATCATTTTGCCGGCAGGTTCGCCTGCGACAGATACGCCGCCCTCCTGAGGACCTCGTTCTCCTGCTCCAGCAGCCGGATCCGCTTCCGGGCCTCGCGAAGCTCGGCCGACTCACTCGAAGCCGTTGCGGGCCTGGCGCCCTCGTCGGTGTCGGCGCGGCGCGGCCACTTCGACAGCGTGATCGGGTGGACGCCGAATTCGGCGGCGATCTGTCCCAGCGTGACGCCTGGCTCGCGGTTGCGCGCGACTCGCACGACGTCCTCGCGGAACTCCTTGGGATACGGCTTGGGCGCTGCAACATCCTTCCAGGCCGCCTCTCAGCAAGCCAGGTCAGGTGTCACCCAACTCTGCAGCAGTCCCTTCGAGTGCTGCCCATCCAGCATCGGCCCTCAGATCGCTAACCGGTGATCGCAGGGGGGCACAGAGTCCCTACGTGCCGAGCCGGATCGATGGCTGCTTCGGACGGGCTTCCTCGACGACTCCGCAGGTTCATCACCAAGTGTCTGAACTGATGCCCGCTGCGTGAGTCCACGCATAGGACCCCCGAACTTCCAAGTTCGGGGGTCCTATGGGGGGCAGGCTCTATTCTCCTCCAGCTCGACAGAAAGTTGATCAACTTTTGAGGCATGCGGCCACCGCGGCGATGACACCAGCAATGACCAAAAGAGTCGCGCCAAAGGCGCGCGCCGGCCGTGACGACGACTGTTGCTGATCTTCGTGTGGGAGGCCATCGACGGCTACGGCCCGGCCCGGGGCGGGCCTGGTACAGCTGCAGCAGTCCCGAGCTATTCCACATGAGGGCTCTTCAGGACGCGCTTGTCTGACGACCTGACATAGTGATGATCGCCGCTCCGAGCAAACAGCCGATGCCGACTGAGAGGTAGGCTAGGTGGTAGCCGGTGAGCTGGTCATCGCTAGTCGCTGCGACCAGGACCATGACCGCCACTCCGACGCTGGCGCCGATCTGCTGTGCCACGACATTCACCGCCCCGGCGACCGCATGTCGTTCCGGCTCGACACCGGTGAGCGCGGCGGACGTCATTGAGGGGAAGTTCAGTCCTTGGCCGATGCCGCTGATCACCAGGCCAGGCAGCACATGCAGCAGATAGCTGCCCTGGTGAGGTGTGCTCATCCACAGCGCTGTTCCTCCGCCGATCAGGACGAGCCCGACGGCCATCAGCGTGCGCGGCGTGTACTTGGCAAGCAGGCGTCCGGTGACGAAGTTGGCGGTAAGGAAAACGCCCGCCGACATCGGTACCAGCGCGAGACCGGACTCGAACGGAGAGTACTTCAGCATCCCCTGCAGATACAGCGGCGCGAAGAACAGCATCCCGACCGAGCCCATGTACTGGAGGAACGCCGCCAGACTCGCTGCCCGTACCGATGCGACCCGGAAGAGGCCGAGAGGAAGCACCGGGTCGGCATTGCGGTGCTCGCACACGACGAAGAGCAGCAGGAATACCACTGCGACGCAGAAAGAACCCCATGCCAACGCGCCGCTACTGCTCGCGCCTACGACCAGCAGGGTGAGGCCGATCGTGCCCGAGATCGCACCGGGCAGGTCCAACTGGCTGCCGCGCCCAACACCACCGGGCAGCCCAGCGCGCGTCGCGGCCAGCACGGCCACCCCCACTACCACCGAGAACCACAGCACCGACCGCCAGCCGAGGAACTGGGTCAGCACACCGCCCAGCAATACCCCGCCGCTGAAGCTCGCTGCGCCGACCGCCGCGTACACACTAAGTGCCCGGTTGCGGACCGGGCCGACCGGAAACACCTCGGTCAGCAGGGCCAGTGCAGCCGGACCCGACAGCGCCGCGCCGATGCCCTGGACCGCACGCGCACCGAGCAGCACCCAGGTGTTCGGCGCCACAGCCCCGACCAACGCGGCCACCGTGAACACTGCGACACCGAGTTCGAACACCCGTCGACGGCCGAACACATCGGCCAGGCGGCCGCCTACCAGCAGGAAGCCGGCGAACGTTACGGCGTAAGCAATCATGACCCACTGGAGCGTGGTGTCGTCCAGGCCGAAACGAGCTCCGACGGATGGCAGTGCGGCATTGAGCACCCCGAGACCACTCACATCTAGTGCGAGCGCCCCGGCTAGCGCCCCAAGTGCCAGTCCCGGCCGGTGCCGTGGCATCACCTCTGTACTGGTCATGCGGGCCTCCCGAGGAACTCGCCGCCGACAAACTGACGGTTGCTGGGGTGTACCCGGATGCTGCTGGACCCGGACAGCTGGGTGGCCGACCCGCCGTCACGTATCCGGTTGACGGCAGCTGCCCGAAGGAAGGGGTAGCTGAGCCGTAATCGGGCGAACACTCCGCCCACAACTGCTACAAGTGTGCAGGGTTGCGCGGCCGCAAGACGATGAGGGGAATGGCTGGATAAGGCGTCGTTGGCACTGCCCGTAGGCTGCTGCCGTGTTGTGGCGAGTTTTATCCGTCCGGTGCCCATCACCAGGACGCGTGCGTCAGCCGACGTCGACTCGTCGTGCATGATTGTCATGCCGAGCAGCTTGCAGTGCCGCTCGCCTGCTGTCCAGACCGGCCTACTTGTACGCCGCTGGAGCGTGTCCCTCACATCCGGGCTGAGCGTTATAGGGCTCCATGGTTTCCCACTCCGCTGGGGCCCAGCGGAGGGCCGCCGCCGACTTTCTCTGCTGGCGACTGCAGTGGGTTACTGATGCAGGCCGGTGGCGCGTCGAAGTTGGCTTATGTTGAACAAGAATGCCTCCTGTTGCCCATTGCGCCCGAATCGCTCGAGTCGTTGCTCGAGAAGAGAGTGAATCGGTCACCTCGGGCAGCAAATCACGCCAGTACACCTCATGATGCACGGCTGACACTTGTATCACCCTGAACAAGGTGGCAGCCTGAAGTTGTCGAGCGAGTGCCTCATGATGCGGCCAGCGCCTTGCGCATCGCGGCGGTGCAGCGGTTGTGCACACGGAGAGTTTCGAGTGTACGTTCCCAATGGCAATGTAGTCGCGAACCAATGCGTTCAGGAGGCACGTGATGCACGCCGGCGGTTGGACTGTCGGGCAGTGATTCTGAAGCAGAGAGCGATCTGTTTCAGCCAAGATGCATTGACGGGGGTCGGGGTGCAGGTACCAGTTCTTCTACCGCCAGGCCTTCCTAATCGGGAGGGGGCAGCCTGCCCAGCAAGATGAGGGTCCCCTTACCTCCTGAGAGGGCTTCGTCGCGTTTGGCTCCCCTGTGGCACGCGTTCTCATGGCCAGTTTCCTGAGCGCTGACTCGCCAGGCTGAGAGTCATTGACCCTGGTCGTTTTGATCGGATCGGCCGCATGCGTGCCGCAGCTTCCTCATCACATGGCTGACCCGATTTCTGAGCCCTTAATCAGCTGGTCGCAAGCTCTGTCAGTCCATTCCATCCGCCCTGCTGAGGAGCCGAAATGCCCCAAGAGCGCGCAGCACGAGATTCGCATGCCGTAACGGAGTTTCTGATTTCTCGTGTTGTTGAGCTGGTGGACTTGTCCAGGGGTGCGGTGGATCGCTGGACACCGATGCGCCAGTACGGCTTGGACTCGTTGAAGTTGTCGGCCCTTGCCGCCTCGTTGTCCGAATTCCTCTGCTGGAAAGTTCCGGTCACCTGGATGTGGCAGTATCCAACCATCGACGAGCTGTCCCGTGCGCTTGTCGATGGTCCTCGTGCCGCAGAGACCGCTGCCCCGAGCAATGCTCGTCGTACGGCATGGCATGAGCCCATCGCGGTCGTGGGCATCGGCTGCCGATTCCCCGGAGGACCAGATCCGTCCTCATTCTGGCAACTGCTGGTCGAGGGCGGCGACGCCGTCGGCCCGGTGCCGGCCGGGCGACGCGACCTCTTGAACGACAAGGTTCGGTGGGGCGGGTTCATCGACGGCATCGACCAGTTCGACCCGCTATTCTTCGGCATCTCCCCCCGCGAAGCCGTCCAGATGGACCCGCAACAGCGCCTCATCCTTGAGCTGTGCTGGGAGGCGCTGGAGGACGCGGGGGTCGCGCCCGACAGCCTCGTCGGCAGCGACACCGGCGTCTTCATGGCCTCCTGCTGGGGCGACTACGCGGCCCTCGCGCACTACCGCGGGCCCGACAATCAGATCACCCCGCACACCGCGACCGGCATGCACGACGGCATCATCGCCAACCGCGTCTCCTACATCCTCGGACTGCAGGGCCCGAGCATGGCCATCGACGCCGCCTGCGCCGGGTCGCTGGTCTCCGTACACGTTGGATGCCAGTCGATCTGGCTGGGCGAGAGCGATCTGGTGCTCGCCGGAGGCGTGAACCTGAGCTTCGTCTCCGACTACTACACTGCCATGGACGCGATGGGCGCGCTCGCCCCGGACGGCCGCTGCAAGTCGTTCGACGCCCGCGCCAACGGCTACGTACGTGGTGAGGGCGCCGGCGTCGTCGCGCTCGCCCCGCTGAGCGTAGCGCTGGAGCGGGACCTGCCGGTGTACTGCCTGATCAAGGGTAGCTCATCCAACAACGACGGTCTGAGCAACGGCATGACCGCGCCGAACCCCCAGGCGCAGGAGAAGATGCTCCGCACCGCCTACCAACGGGCGGGCGTGCCCCCGCACTTGGTGGACTACATCGAGTGCCACGGCTCCGCGACGCCACTGGGCGACCCGATCGAGGCCAACGCCATCGGCGCGGTCCTGGGCGGCGACCGCGCGGAGCCGCTGCGGCTCGGGTCCGTCAAGTCCAACGTCGGGCACCTGGAGGCTGCCGCCGGCATCGTCGGCCTGGTCAAGCTCGCGATGTCGATGCGCAACGGCGTGCTGCCGCCGAGCCTGCACTACACCGCGCCGAACCCGCAGATCATGTTCGACGAGTACAACCTCACCGTCCAGGACCGGCTGACGCCGTGGCCCCGGCGTTCCGACGCGCGCCGCGGCGGGGTCAGCTCGTTCGGCTTCGGCGGCGCGATCTGTCACGTCGCCGTCGAGGAACTGCCGCGCCCCGAGGCCTCGCTACTCCTCCTTGCTGCCGACTCCCGGGAGGCGCTTGCCGAGCGGGCCCGGGCGCTGCGGGACGAGAGTGACCTGCGCGCGGTCTGCCGCAGGGCGCCCGGCAACGGCATGTTCCGGCTCGCGGCCACCGCCCGCGACATGGCCGAACTCAGGACACAGCTGGACGCCTTCGGCACCGGTGAGGCGGCCTCCGGACTGAGCGTCGGGGAGACGACCGGACGCACGCCGCGGGTGGCGTTCCTGTTCTCCGGCAACGGCTCGCAGTGGGTGGGCATGGGTAGGCAACTGCTCGCCGGAATGTCGGTGTTCCGACGGTCCATGATGAGGTCCGACAAGCGGATGCGGGAGCTGCTCGGCTTCTCCATCGTCGATCAGTTGCTCGACCCCGAGGGCCGCATCGACGACATGGATGTTTTCCAGCCACTGCTGTTCTCCATCCAGGTCGCGCTGGCCGAGGCCTGGCGCTCGCTGGGCGTGGAGCCGGACGTCGTCCTGGGGCAGAGCGTCGGTGAATTCGCCGCGTCGCACATCGCCGGCGCGCTCGACTTCGACGACGCCTCCCGCCTAGCCGCCCACCACGGCAGGCTCCTCCAGCAACTGGCCGTGGGACGCGGCGAGGGCATCGTGGTGATGACCGCCGCGGACGAGGTCAAGCAGTATCTGAGTGGCCAACTCACCGTGTCCGGCTACAACGGACTCGGCTCCACCCTGGTCACCGGCACCCCGCAGGAGATCGACGACCTCGTCCAGCGGCTGACCGACGTGGGCGTCACGAACCACCGGGTAAGGATGGGCCACGCCCCGCACTCGCCGTTGGTCGAACACGTCTTGGCCCCGCTCAAGTTCGAACTCGACGGCATCACGCCGCGCACGGCACGCATCCCGATGATCTCGACGGTCACCGGCGAGCTCGTCGATGGCACGGAGCTCGGCCCCGACTACTGGGCGAAGAACTTGCGCCAGGAGATCCGGGTGGTCGACGCCCTGACGAACCTACGCGACCACGACATCGACGTGGTGATCGAGCTCAGCCCGCACCCCGTCCTGCTCAAGTCCGTGTCGGAGATCCTGCCGGCTACCACCCTGCCCTCGCTCCGCCGCGGCGCCGACGAAGCCTCGACCCTGCTGGGCTCCCTCGGCGCGCTGTACACCGCCGGACTCACCGTCACTCAGAGCCCGTTCCTCGTGGGCGACCGTGGGCGGCACGTCAGGTCGGGCGGGGGCGACGTCGCGGCCGACGAGCAGGTACATCTCGTCCCCGTCACGGCGCGTACGGCCGACGCGCTGACCGGCACCTGCCGTGAGCTGTCCAACCACGTCGAACGTGACGCGGGCCTGCGGGTCTCCGACCTCTCCTACACGCTCGCGGCCAGGCGCGCCCACCACAACCACCGCATAGCGCTGTTCGCCCGCAGCCGCCAGGACGTCCTGGACGGACTCGCTCGCGTCGCCGCAGGACAGCCGCACCCCGACGTCGTCACAGGCACGGTCTCCGGCAGCGTCGACCGACGCGTTGCGCTGGTGTTCTCCGGCGGCGGAACGCAGTGGGTCGGCATGGGCCGGGAGCTCCTGCGCTCGCACACCGGATTCCGTACGTGGATGAACGCCTGCGACGTCGCCGTGCGCGCGGCGGGCGGCTGCTCGGTGCTCGACGAACTCGCGGCCTCTGCCGACGAGGCCAGGTTTGAGGAGATGGACTTCCAGCAGCCGGTGCTGTTCGCCCTGCAGGTCTCGCTGGCGAAGGTCTGGCTCGGACTCGGCATCCGGCCGACCGCCGTGGTCGGTCACAGTCTGGGCGAGGTCGCGGCTGCCTGCGTCGCGGGATCGCTGTCGCTGGAGGACGCCGCCCGCGTCGTGGTCGCACGCTCTCACCTGCTCGAACGCAAGGCGGCGCCCGGCGCCATGATCTCGGTCGGCCTGCCGGAGGACGAGCTTGTGCCGAGGCTCGCGCCGTATGCCGAGCACGCGGCGATCGCCGTGGTCAACAGCCCCACCAGCGCGGCGGTCTCGGGCTCGCCCGAAGCCGTCGACGCCCTTGAGGCCGACCTGGAGCGGGATGGGGTCTCGACCCAGCGGATCCGCGTGGAGCGACCGGTGCACGGCCCCGGCATGGGCCCGCTGCTCGAGCCGCTGCGCGAGACCATCGCCGGCATCACGCCGCTGCTGAACACCGTCGAGTTCCGTTCCACGGCACTGGCCGGCGCAGTGGACCCGGTCGCCGACGTCGACTACTGGGTGCACAACCTGCGCAACCAGGTCCGGTTCGCCGAGACGATCGGCACGCTGGTCGACGAAGGTGTCTCCACCTTTATCGAGATTGGGCCGCACGAGACGCTGCGCGGCGCGGTCGAGGAGATCGCGCTGAGCCGTGGTGCCCAGGTACACGCGATCAACTCCCTGCGGCGGGGCGAGAGCGACGTCCGCTGTCTGCTGGGGGCCGCCGCTTCCCTGTACGTCAGGGGCCTTCCGCTGACCTTCGACTCGTTGTTCGCCGACGACGTCGAGGTCGTGGAGACCCCGCTCGTGCAGTGGCAGAAGGACCGCTACTGGCTGGACACCACGCCGACGCCTCGCCGTGATGTCGCGCAGGTTCCCGCGCTTGCCCCCGCCGCGGCGGTGACCGTGACAGAAGCCGCGGTCGCGCCGGTGGAGGAAAGGGCCGTGGAGAAGGAGAGCAGGTCGGTCGAGGAGATCGTCCTCGCCGAACTCGCCGACGCGCTGGGCGTCCCGGTGAGCAGGTTCGACATCAAGGCAGGTCTGCGCGAGTTTGGTCTGGACTCGATGCTGGCGATTCGCCTGGTCAACAGGATGCAAGCGCTGTTCGGGCAGCGGGTGTCGCCGGTCGTCTTCCTGGACGGCCGGATGATATCCGAGGTCGTCGACCACTTCGTCGAGATCACCGGCGGGCCTGCCACTCCCCCGGCTGCCCAGCCGAAGCCCGTCGCGGTGGCGAAGCCGGAGCCCCAGGCAGCGGCCGAACCCGCACCCGAGGCCAAGCCCGCCCAGCCCTTCCTCGACGACCTCTCCGAGCTGGACGCCGAAGAGCTCGTGGAGGAGCTGGACGCACGCGGCCTCCTCGTCCCCGCCGACACACCGGCGTTGGACCAGCTGCGCGCCGAAGGACTCGGTCTCGAACTGGCACCGGCCTCGCACGGCCAGGCCTCGCTGTGGTTCATGCAGATGGTCTCGCCGGACGCCGTGCCCTATAACTTCATGGTCGCCGCCCGGATCAGGACCGAGGTCGACGAGAAGGCGCTCGACCGCGCCGTACGGGCTGTGATCGAGCGGCATCCCGCGCTGCGCACGATCTTCGTGGAGGCCGGAGGCCGTCCGTACCAGGTCATTCTGGACGATTCGGTGTACGAGTTCTACGTGGCCGACAGCACGGACCTGGACGACGAAGAGGCCCGCGAGGAACTGGCGCGGCTCGGGCACCTGCCACTCGACATGGACAACGGACCGCTCGTGCGGGTCGTCCTCATGACGCGTGGCCCCGCGGACCACTACCTGCTGGTACTCGTCCATCACATCGCGTCGGACGCGGCGTCGGCGGACGTGATGATCCGCGAACTCCAGGAGTACTACGAGGGCGCGGACCCCGCCGAAAGCGCGCCGGCGGCCCCGTACACGGAGTTCGTCGAGTGGGAGAGGCAGTGGCTTGCGAGCCCTGTCGCCGACGCGGCGCTGGACTGGTGGTCGCGGAAGCTGGCCGACCCGCCCGCGCACCTCGACCTGTCCACCAAGGAGCGGCCCCCGGGCGTCACGTACGAAGGCCGCGACATCGCGTTTCGCTGGAGCGCCGAAGAGTCCCGCATGTTGCGGGAGTTCGCAGTTCGCGAGGGTGTGTCGATCAGCACGGTAGTGCTTGCCGGGTTCTTCGCCACGCTCAACCGTGCGGTGAGCACGGAGGATGCCGTTCTGGCCACCGCCATCGCCCAACGCGCGGAGCCCGGTCGAGAGTCCGCCATCGGCTACTACGTCAACACGGTGCTTGTGCGGGCGAACCCGGCCGGTGACCGCAGCTTCCGCGACCTGCTGCGCGAGGTGCATGCCTTCTCGCTCGGCCTCCTGGAGCACATGCACTACCCCTTCGACCTGTTGACGTCCCATTTAAAGCCACCCCGGGCCGAGGGCCGCTCCCCGTGGTCCGACGTGGTGGTCAACTGGCTGTCCTCGGACGCCTTTCCGCGCTCCGTCAAGCTCTTCCACGGCGTCGGCGAGACCGTCTCGCCCGACGGCGCCCTGCCGCTCGAACCACTCCAGGTCCGCAGGCACCTCGCCAAGTTCGACCTGGAGATCTCGATGGCCGACATCGACGGCGAAGTCGTGGGACACGTCCAGTACAAACCGAGCCTCCTGGAAAGGCAGACCGTGACGGCACTGCTCGCGCTCTACCGCACTGTGCTCTTCGACTCGATCGCCCAACCCGACCTAACCCTCGAGGACATCGCGTCCGACGGGCTCCCCGAGGAGACGGACCAGTGACCGTGACCCTGCACTCCGAGTTCATCGAGCAAGCGGTCAAGAGCCCCGACGCAACCGCGGTCTACTCCGACGCCGGCGTCCTGACCTACGGCGAGCTGGACGAGCGGTCCCGCCTGTTGGCCGAGCGCCTTATCGCCGACGGCGCGGGGCCCGGTGTCCCGGTCGGCATCTGCGTTGAACGCACCCCCGACCTGCTCGTCGGCATCCTGGCCGCGCTGCGGGCAGAGTCCTGCTACGTACCCCTGGACCCAAACTACCCGCCCGAGCGGCTGACTTTCATGGTCCGGGACAGCGGAACCCGTCTGCTGATGACCACGCCCCTGTCCCGGGCCAACTGCCCGGCGGGACCGACCGTGGTCGTGCTCGACGAGACGGTGACGACCGAGCCAGGCGAGAAGCCCGTGCCGGTCGTGCCCGGCGACACCGCGTACATCATCTACACGTCGGGGTCCACCGGCCGGCCCAAGGGCGTGGCCATCCACCACAGCGGCTGCGTCGCCATGCTGTCCGAGGTGGACCGGCTCTTCGAGGGCTGCGACCTGAGCGGTGTCTCGGCGGCAAGTTCGGTCTGCTTCGACATGTCCGTGATGGAAATCTTTGCCGCGCTGTGCCGCGGTGGCGCGGTCGTGCTCGTGGAGAGCGCCGTCCATCTGCCGGAGAGCCAGTACGTCGACAAGGTCACCCACCTCAACGTCATCCCGTCGGTGATGAACGGCCTGCTGGACGCCGGGTATCTACCGTCGAGCGTACGCACCGTCGTGTTCGGTGGCGAGCCCCTGCGGCGCAAACTGGTGGACCGGGCCTACCACGAGACCAACGCCGACCGGGTCTTCAACGCCTACGGTCCCACCGAGGGAACCGTCTTCTGCTCGTATGGACTTGTGCCGAAGAACGGGACGGACGAGCCGACGATCGGCCCACCGTCGGCCCACGCCCGTACCTACGTGCTCGACAAGAACCTGAATCGGCAGCCGGTCGGCGTGCCCGGCGAGTTGTACATCGGCGGCGTCGGCCTGGCCCACGGCTACGTCAACCGGCCCCGCACCACGGCCGAGCGGTTCGTGCCGGACCCGTTCGTCAACGGCGAGCGCATGTACCGCACTGGTGATGTCGTCACGTTCACCGCCGACGGCGAACTCCAGTTCGTCGGTCGCACGGACCACCAGGTCAAGCTGCGCGGCTACCGCATCGAGCTGGAGGAGGTCGAGGCCCGCCTCACCGGCTGCCTCGAGGTACGGGACGCCGCCGCCGTCGTACGGGGCAACCGGCTTATCGGCTACGTCGTGCCCGAGGGGGGAGCCCGGGACGGCGTCTGGGTGGACGCCGCGCTCCAGACCACCATCAACGGCAGGCTTGCCACCGAGCTGCCCGACTACATGGTGCCGGGGACGATCGTGTTCCTGACCGCGCTGCCGTTGGCGCCGGGCGGGAAGCTCGACCGGGCCGCGCTTCCCGAGCCGCCGGCCGCCGACTCCGAGGGGCCCATGACGGCCGCCAGTACGCCGACCGAGGTGGCGGTCTCGGAGATCTGGGGCCAGCTGCTCGACCTCGAACCGGCGAGCATCGATGTCCAGGCCGCCTTCTACGACCTGGGCGGCGACTCGCTGCTGCTCGTCCGCCTCGCCCGGCTGATGACCCGGAGGTTCGACCGCCGTGTCCGCGTGCCCGACCTGTTCAGCTTCCGTGACATCTCCTCCCTCGCCCGCTGGCTCGACGAGGAGAGCGGCGCCACCCCGGAGGTGGTCCGGACGGCCCGCCGCCGCGCGGGCGCCCGCCGTGCCGCGCTGCGCGGCCGTGCCGCCTCCAGCAGGAACTGAGTCACCGTCAACTCAATCCGGAGCAGGAGCCTTCCATGACCGAAAGCCCCGAGCAGGACTACGACCCAGGCGATGTAGCCGTCATCGGCATGTCCCTGCGGGCGCCCGATGCCCGCACCAAGGAGCAGTTCTGGGACAACCTCGTCCACGGCAGGGAGTCCGTGTCCTTCCTGGCCAAGGACGACATCCGCGTCGACGAGACCCTGATCCACAGCCCGTTCTACGTGCGGGCCTGCGGTGTGCTCGACACGTACGACAAGTTCGACCCGTCGGTGTTCGGCATCAGCGACCGGATGGCGGCCGCGATGACGCCGGAGAACCGGCTGTTCCTGGAGAGCGCATGGGAGACGCTCGAGGACGGCGGCTACGACCCGGACCGGATCAACGCCGAGATAGGCATGTATGGCGCCAACAACCCGCAGACCGCCGCCCTTTACAGCTCCCCGCCGGACCGCGTGTCGGTCGGTCCCGAGGCGATCGAGGCGAGCCTGGCCTGGTCGCCGGACACCATGACGTCCAACGCCCTATACTACATGGGTCTCATCGGTGAGGCCGTCACCGTCGCCGCGGTCTGCGCGGGCTTCCACTACTCGGTGCATCTGGCCTGCCAGTCGCTGCTGCTCGGTCAGACCGACATGGCGATCGCCGGCGGCTCGATGGTCCGTCTGCCGCACCCCCGCGGTCACCTGTGGGAGGAGAACCGCATCCTGTCGAAGGACGGCCACTGCCGGCCGTTCGACGCCAACGGCACCGGCACCGCGCTGTCCAGCGGCGTCGTCACTGTGCTGCTCAAGCCGCTGGGGCAGGCCGTCGCCGACCGCGACCACATCTACGCCGTGGTCAAGGGCTCGGCCGTCAACAACAACGGCGTCAGCGTGATGGCCTACGGCCTGGCCCAGCCCGAGCGGATGAGCGCGTGCATCGCCAACGCCATGGAGGTCGGCGGCGTCACCCCGGACACCGTCTCCATGTACGAGGCCAACGGTCTCGGCATGCCGATGACCGACGAGCTCGAAGTGCACGCCGCGAGCATGGCCTTCGGCAAACAGACCGCCACCACCTCGATCGGCGGTGTCAAGGGCAACGTGGGCCACGGCGGCGTGGTGTCGGGCGGTTTCGGCGCCATCAAGGCCGCGATGTCCCTGTACCACAAGACACTGCCGGCGACGATCAACCTGACCGAGGTCAACGAGGACCTCGACCTCCCCAGCACCCCGTTCGTGCCGCAGCTGGAGACGGCGGACTGGGGTCCGGAGTCCGGCATCCGCCGCGCGGGCATCACCTCGATCGGCGGTGGCGGCTACAACGCGCACCTGGTCCTCGAAGAACCACCGTCCCTCGCCGAGCGTGCTCCCGAGGCCGAGGGCAGGCCGCGCCTGGCCACGCTGTCCGCCCTGGACGACGAGGCGCTCGCCCGGCAGCGCGCACGGCTGAAGGACTGGCTGGTAGCCCACCCCGACCTGCGTCTCGACGACATCTGCTTCAGCCTCAACCTGGGCCGCAAGGTGATGGCGCGCCGCTGGGCGGCCGTGGTCCGTAGCCGCGAGGAACTGGTCGCCGCGCTGTCTGACGACTCCGCCCACGGCCCGGCCACCAAGACCGCCGCAGCACCGCGGGTGGACGTCGACGCGTTCCAGCGCAACGACAAGGGAATCGTGCAGACCGGGAAGGACGCGCAGGCGCTGTCCGAGCTGGCCGCCGCCTGGGTGACCGGCCAGCAGGTGGACTTCGACTCCCTGCACCAGGGGGAGACCAGCCACCGGGTGCCGCTGCCCACGTATCCGTTCCAGCCGCGCCGGTTCTGGCGTACGGACTGGTGATCATGAGTTCACCGGCACTGGACACCCTGGACCTGGGCGACCCGGACACCTTCGCGGACCACGACCTCGACACGTTCTGGCGCCGCCTGCGGGACACCGCACCGGTGCACTGGAACCCCCCGGTCGACGGCCGCCGCGGATTCTGGGTGCTCTCCCGCTACGACGACATCATGGCCACCTACCGGGACAACACGAACTTTACGTCCGAGCGCGGCAACGTGCTGGTCACGCTGCTGGAGGGCGGTGACGCCGGGGCTGGCCGGATGCTGGCCGTCACTGACGGGCGCCGCCACCACGAGCTGCGCAAGATCCTTCAACGGGTGCTCTCGCCGAGGGTGCTCAATGAGGTGGCGCAGACGGTGCGGGCCAACACCCGGCAGTGGATCCGCGAGGCGGTCGAGTCGGGCGGCTGCGACTTCGCCGAGCAGATCGCCAGCCGGATCCCGATGACCACTATCTCGAACCTGCTCGGCGTGCCCGAGCAGGACAGGGAGTTCCTGCTCTCGCTCACCAAGACCGCGCTGTCGACTGACGACGAGGGGGTCGACGAGGTCGACTCCGAGATGGCCCGCAACGAGATCCTGATGTACTTCATGGAACTCGTCGAGGAGCGTCGCGATTCCCCGGGCGACGACGTGATCAGCATGTTGGTCGGCAGTTCCATCGACGGTGTGCCGCTGTCCGACGAGGACGTCGTGCTCAACTGCTACAGCCTGATCATCGGGGGCGACGAGACCAGCCGTCTCACGATGATCGACTGCGTCCGCACGCTCGCGGTCGAGACCGGGCAGTGGCGGCGGCTCAAGCAAGGGGAGGTCGCGGTCGACACCGCGGTGGACGAGGTACTGCGCTGGGCCTCGCCCACAATGCACTTCGGGCGCAGCGTCGTCCGCGAGACCGAGCTGCACGGTGTGACGCTGCGTCCCGGCGAGATCGTCACGCTGTGGCACGCTTCGGGCAACCGGGACGAGCGGGTCTTCGAGCGGCCCGGGGATTTCGACCTCGGCCGCACCCCCAACAAGCACATGGCCTTCGGGTACGGACCGCACTTCTGCGTCGGCTCCTACTTGGCCAAGGTGGAGATCTCCGAACTGCTCCAGTCGCTGCGGGACTTCATCACAGGCTTCGAGCAGACCGACGAGGCGCTGCCCATCCGATCCAACTTCCTAACCGGGTTCTCCACGCTCCCGGTGCGGTTCCTGCCCGATCACTCCGGACTGAAAGAGGTCCTTTAATGAGCGGCAACCCCTTCGACGATGGCAGCGAATACGGCGGGCTGGGGGTGACGAACGCCGCCGAGCAGTACGTGCTGTGGTGCCCGCACCTGGACGTGCCGAAGGGCTGGCGAATCGTCCACTCCTGCCCCGACCGTGACGGCGCCCTCAACTACGTCGAACGGCACTTCACCGCGGCGGTGGGAGCGCCGGCGGCCTGACGCTGACAGACACCCGCCCAGCGACCGCAGGAGTGCGAATGAACATCTACATTTCAGGACAGGGGGCCTTCGCGGTACAGGTCGCGGAAGCTCTCCTCGATGAAGGGCACAAGATCGTCGGTGCGGCAGCGCCCCGGCTGCGCAAGGGGAGGTCCGACGAGAGCAACGCGATGTCCTGGGACCGCCTGCGCTCCTGGGCGTTCCCCCGGGACATCCCGTGGACGGACTCGGCCGAACTGCGCGCGATGCACATCCCCGACGGGGTAGACATCATCGTCGCCGCGCACTCGCACGCCTTCCTCGGCCGCTATACGCGGGCCAGGGCCTCCGTCGCCACCATCGGCTACCACCCCAGCCTGCTGCCGCTCCACCGCGGCAGGGACGCGATCCGGTGGACGATCCGTGACGGCGACAAAGTGACGGGCGGGAGCGTCTACCACCTCACCGAGCGCACCGACGCCGGTCCGCTCGCCGGACAGGAGCACCTGTTCGTTCCCCCGGGCTCGACCGCGCAGAGCCTGTGGCGCGAGCATCTGGCCCCGCTCGGCGTGCGGTTGCTCCTGAAGGTGGTCGCCGACCTCGCCGAGGGCAAGCGGATCGAGGTCCCGCAGGACGAGAAGATGGCGACCTGGGAGCCCGCGATGAGCGCGCAACCGCTGTTCAAGCCCGAACTCGTCGCACTGCCCGGAACGGCGTCCATCGACGGCAGCAGGTGGGCACTTTACGCGCAGTGAACCTTTCTCGCCCCGATCGACAGGCGATCTCGACGGCGTGAAGGGCGGCGGTCCGGCTGGTGCTGCAGCGGGTCTTTGCGGGATTTTGAGTCCATGGTGTCGGTCCCGGAGCGCGACCCCCGACATGACTGTCGAGCTGCGTTTATCGATCGTTTATCGCTGCGTGATCCAATCAGTTCCGCCGCGCGCTCTGCTTGCTGCGAGTGTTGCTGGCCTGGCACGCCCCTCCTGTACCACGTCAACGGCATCAGCAGCTAGTGCTTTATGCGTACGGGAGAGATGCGAAAGGCACGATCGATCGGCCGGCCTTAGGAACCGCAGATGCTACGCCGCCGCGAAATCGAGCGAGGAGTGTTGTCTTTAGGCCGATTGGTAGCAGTTCAAGGTCTGGTACTCCGACAAGCCAACGGTTGCACGCAGCGATTCAATCTGGAGTGAAATGCCTGATCAGACGACCCTGGCCGATCGCATGAGGGGAACGGGCACTCTCGCCGTCCAGGCGGCGCCCAAGATCGAGGCGAGCGTCAGCGGACATGCCCAGCGACTGAGCCAGTTACTCAAGGAAGCCCGAGCTAGGTCCGGGCTGACGCAGGAACAACTGGCTGGCCTCTCTACGGTCAGCGTTCGGGCCATCCGTGACCTCGAACTGGGACGTGTCCAGCGGCCGCGAAAGGAGACCGTCCGGCTCCTGGCCGACGCCATGCGGCTCAGCGGCCCGCGTCGCGCCGCCCTCGAGATGGCGGCCGGCAGCCAGCCCGTCGCCGACACGCTCCAGAAGGTGGATAACACTCACTCCGCCGTACCCCCAATGTCGACCGGACCGTTCGTCGGTCGTGGTCCGCAGCTGCGCGCCGTCACCGAACTGCTGGGCACCGATGGCGAGCGGCTCGTCAGCATCGTCGGCGGCATGGGCGTGGGTAAGACCCGGCTGGCTCTCGAAGCCGCTCAGGTACTGCATCGCAGGCATCAGACTCCAATCGTGTGGGTGCCGATGGGAGGCTCGGTCAACGCTCTAGCGGGGCGGCCCCAGCAGGTGCTCGCCAACTGGGTGCGCGAGTTGCTCAATGACTGTGGTTCGTTAGCCGAGCTCACACAGGTCATCGACGGGACCCCGTTGCTTGTCCTCGATGGCCTGGAGGTGAGCGGTGCAGTGAAGTCGGCGGTTGTCCAACTCCTAGACATGAACCCGCGGTTGAGAGTCCTCGTCACTACCAGGGACCCCGAACTGGGTCTCGGCGGCCGATTACTGGCGCTCGCGCCGTTAGCCCCGCGCGCCGACAGCACATCGGTGGCCCTCGCCGAGCAGCCGGCAGTGTCCCTAATGATGTCCTACCTGCGGCACCTGCGGCCCGAGGTCCTGCCCACCGAAGCTGTCGTCGCCACCATGGCCCGCGTCTGCCAAGCCCTTGACGGAGTACCCCTGGCACTCGAGTCCGCGGCCTCCTGGCTCTCCGTCTACGCCCCTCACCAACTCCTCGAAGCGGCCCAGCGCTCCCCAGTGACCCTCACCGAGCCAGTTTCCGACCCCGGTGCCGCTTTCGGGCTTCGCTGTGCCCTGGAACACTCCATCGCCCGACTCTCCCCGCAGCACGGAGCCCTCCTGCACGCCCTCGCCGGATACGAGAGTTCCTGGACCGTCGACACCGTCGCGCACGACACACGGGGCAACCCGGCATGGGTCGGACGCGGAGTGCACGCGCTGCTGGTGCGAGGACTGATCTGCCCGGTCGGTGCCGAGGAGTCGCAAGCTGACGGGGTGAGCCGCTTCAGCGTCCTTAACTTGGTCAAGCACCTGCTGGCAGCGGAACGTCGGGCCCCTCTGCCCGTCGCCGCCCAGGTGCCCGCCGCCGTCTCTCCCATCGAATCCGTAGAAAGGCTCGCCACCCCGATATGCGCAACTTGATTTCGCTCACCGATCTGAACTCCGCCGAACTCGAATATCTCGTCGCGCGCGCCACCCGCTTCGGCCGCGAAGGAGCGCGGGCCAAGAGCCTCGCTGACCGGGCCGTCGGCGTCTACTTCAACAAGTCTTCCACCCGGACCCGTACCTCGTTCTGGGCCGGCGCCACCCGGCTCGGCGCCCACACCATCGCCTACGGACCCGACGACCTCCAACTCGTCACCGGCGAGACGCTCCAGGACACCGCCCGCGTCCTGTCGCAGTACCTCGACACCCTGGTCGTACGGACCAACGGCCCCCTCGGGGAGATGCGCAGCCTGAGCGAGAGCGCCTCCCTCCCCGTCGTCAACGCTCTGAGCGAGTGCGAACACCCCACCCAGGCAATCGCAGATCTGACCACCGTCGCCGAGGAGTTCGGCTCCCTGGCCGGGCGGCACGTGCTGTGTGTCGGCGAGGGCAACAGCTCGGCCACGGCCCTGGCGTACGCTGCGGCCCTCACCCCCGGGCTGCGGCTCACCCTGCTGTGTCCGGCCGGCTACGGAGTCCCCGACCACGTCCTCGAAACCGTCGAGCGGCTGGGCGCCGGCCGCGCCCACGTGACGCAGTGCACCGGCATCGACCAGGTCACCGGAACAGTGGACGCCATTTACACCAGCCGCTGGCAGACCATGGGCGTACCGAAGAGGGACGCCGACTGGCTCAAGGCGTTCGAGGGGTTCCGTATCGACGAGGAGTTCGTCGCCAAGGTCGCGTCTTCGCACACCGTGTTCCTGCACGACCTGCCCGCAGTGCGTGGCCAGGAGGTGAGCGACGGCGTGCTCGACGGCGCACGCAGCCGCGCCTGGCGGCAGGCACACCACAAGATGACGGCGGCTATGTCTGTACTGGAGTGGTGCATCACCGGCACTGAGCACGAGCACTGAATGACAACCGCACGTCGCATGTAGAAGAACGCAGAGGCCAAGCGGCTGTACACAGCGGAGGGGGGGGGGGGGGGGGGGGGGGGGGGGGGGGGGGGCGCGCGGGGGGGGGGGGGGGGGGGGGGGGGGTGGGGGCGGCCCCCCCCCCCCCAAAAAAGAACCAGGCGGCCGC
>NZ_JBIRNE010000008.1:330170-337715 GCF_044331465.1 Streptomyces sp. NPDC017225
ACCCACCCCCACGGACCCCCACCATTCAAACACACCCCCCGGCCTTTTTTATAACACCCCCGCGCCCCGGGGGCTCAACCCGGCGGCGCGCGGCCCGGGGGGGTGGGGCCCGGGGCCCCCCGCTCCGCTGTGTCGTGCGACCGTGTGTCGTACGACCTCAGGCACCCATCGCCTGAATCAGCGACTTGGGCCGCAGATCGGTCCAGTTGGCCTCCACGTAGTCCAGGCACTCCTGCTTGCTGCCCTCGGCCCGTACGACGGTCCAGCCTGCGGGAACGGTCAGGCGAGCCGGCCACAGAGAGTGCTGGCCCTCATCATTGACCAGCACGACATACGTGCCCTCGGAGTCCTCGAAAGGGTTGGTCGCCATGCAGTCCACCTCGGTCGTCGGATCACGGATCGGTACTACCTCACGCTAGTGGCGGAGTGAGGGTGTGACAGGCAGCACGGCGGCGGTCCGCAGGCAGCTCAGCCGACCGCGCGCCGTGCCCTGCCGGGCTGCCGCATCAGGGCCATCCCGGTCGCCACGACCGTGGCCCGCGCCGCGCCCAGCGCCTCGTGAACCAGTTCCGCCCGGCTCTCGCCGTCGGGCAGCCGGTCGGCCCGCACCAGCAGCAGGGCCGCCTCGAGGGCGGCGACCTGGGCCTCACCCAGCGGGTCGCCGCGGTTAACGGACGCCAGAACGGCAGCGAGCCCGTCGCTGAGACCCTTCTCCAGTGGCTGCGTCACTTCACACTCCTCCATGATGCGGGGCCGGCCCCGGGACGGCTCACAGTACGAGGCGCCGCGCCCCGCGTGCGGCGGTCCGCCGCACATCGACACCAGATGCCCGGTCAACTGCCGCTGAGCTGCCGCTTCAGACGCCGGTAACGCTGATCGGGTCCTCCTAGAGTCCGTGGCCAGAGCACCGCGCCACACCATGGATGGGGGAGAACCATGCAGCCCGCAGCGCCGGCGAACCTCGATCACCGCCATGCGCTGGATGTCGTCGTCACGGGTTCCTCGTCCGACGCGCACACCTGGAACCTGGTCTTCCTGCAACTGCTCCTGGAAGACCTCGGCCACCGGGTGGTCAACCTCGGTCCCTGCGCACCGGACGAACTCGTCGTCAGCAGCTGCCGCGTTCTGACCCCGGACCTGCTGGTCGTGAGCAGCGTCAACGGCCATGGCTACCACGACGCCCGCTCCCTGCTGGGCGCGCTGCGCGCCGACGACGACACCGCGAAGCTGCCCGTGGTCGTCGGCGGCAAGCTCGGCATCGCCCCGGAGGGCCGGGAGGAGAAGGTACGGGCCCTCATCGAGGCGGGCTGCGACGCGGTCTTCGACGAGCGAGTCGCCCTGACCTCCTTCGAGGCCTTCGTCAACGCCCTGCCCAAGTCCGGCCCCTCTTCCGCCTCACCCCGGAGTGTCGCGTCGCCCGCCTCCATCGAGTCGTCCAGGGCCGCGGCACCGTCACCCGCACAGGAGGCAGTCGTCGGAGAGGTCCGGAGATGACTCTGTCCGAAGTGGCCTCCGGGCCCGTCAACGGCGAGCTGCGGTCCGGCTCAGACTTCCTGAGGCTGATGGCCGACGCGCGGCTCGCCGGAGCACTCGTGGTGCAGCCCCGCATGGGGTTCTCCGACCCGGCCCGGATGCGCGAGGGGCTCCTCGCCACCAAACGCGCGGCGGAGTGGGTGGTCGGCACGGTCACCGTCGACAGCTACACACGGGTGGGCGACGAGCTTTCCGCGGTTCAGGCCATCCGTGACCGGATCACCCTGAACGGCTATCCGATCACCGCCTACAGCCCGCACACCACCCGCTGGGTCCTCGACCGCATCCGCTCCGACGGCTTCCCTGTGCAGGTGAGGCACGGCTCGGCCCGCCCCCAGGGCATCACCGCGGCGCTCGTACTCGCCGGGCTCGACGCCACGGAGGGCGGCCCCGTCTCGTACTGCCTGCCCTACGGTCGCACCCCGCTCGCCGACTCCGTGCGCAACTGGCAGGAGACCTGCCGCTTCCTCGCCGAGCTGCGCGCCACCGGCCGCGAACCCCACCTGGAGACCTTCGGCGGCTGCATGCTCGGCCAACTCTGCCCGCCCAGCCTGCTGGTGGCCATCAGCGTCCTCGAAGCGCTCTTCTTCCGGCGCCTCGGCCTGCACAGCGTCTCCCTCAGCTACGCCCAGCAGACCAACGCCGAGCAGGACGAACAGGCCGTCGCCGCGCTGCGCGCACTTGCCTGCGAACTGCTGCCCGACACGGACTGGCACATCGTCCTGTACACGTACATGGGGCTGTACCCGAGGACGGCGCCGGGCGCGGCCCGCCTGCTGGAGGCATCCGCCGATCTCGCGGTGCGCACGGGAGCACACCGGCTCATCGTGAAGACCGAGGTCGAGGCGCACCGCATTCCCACCGTCGAGGACAACGTCGCCGCCTTGCGTATCGCGGCGGACGCCGCCCGCACGGCCGCCCACCGGCCCGCCCCGCGCCCGGCCGTCGAGGACAACCCGGTCCACGCCGAGGCCCGTGCGCTCGTCCACGCCGTGCTCAATCTCCGGGAGGACCTGGGCGAGGCGCTGCTCGAGGCGTTCCGGCGGGGCTATCTCGACGTCCCCTACTGCCTGCACCCCGACAATGCGGGCCGCACTCGCAGCCACATCGACGCCGACGGCCGCCTCATGTGGTCCGAGATCGGGGCCATGCCCATCCGGCATGCCGTCGACGGTCCCAGGCCGCCCCGCCTCACGGCCGCGGGACTGCACGAGATGCTCTCCTTCGTCCAGCGCAGGTTCGACGACGCACTGTCACCCGGCCCACCACGCCAGCTGCCGTCGGCCGCCGGTCCGGCCGTCCCGTCACTGCAGCCACCGGCATCCGCCGCACGCCCAGCACGTTCCGAGGCCGCCTCCGGAGGAACCACCATGTCCTTTTCATCCAGCGGATCCGGCGACGACCCGATGTCGACGCCGCCGGCCTCCCCCGACAAACACCTCTCGTCGCCCGCCACCAAGGCGGTCCTCAAGGTGCAGAACCGGATGCTGACCGCCGCTCGGGCCTTCCTCGCCGAGCGCGGCTTCATCGAGCTGCTGCCACCCGTCATCGGCCCAGTCACCGACCCGGGGTCCCGTGGCTCCAAGCAGGTCGACGTCGACTACTACGGCCACAAGTACAAGCTCATGACGAGCGCGATCCTCTACAAGCAGGCCTCGCTGCTCGCCTTCGACAAGATTTTCTACATTGCTCCCAACGTGCGCCTCGAGCCCTTGGAAGGCGCCGTCACTCACCGGCACCTGGTCGAGTTCCACCAGATCGACGTCGAGATACGCGACGGACGGCGCGAGGACGCCATGGCGCTGCTCGAGGGACTCGTTGCGTACACCGTCGCCGACAGCGCCCGCCACATGGCCGCCGAACTGACGTTCCTCGAACGCGACCCGGACGCCTTCCGCGACGCCGCCGCCTTCGACCGGATCGGACACCAGGAAGCCGTCACCAGCCTGATCGACCTGGGACATCCGCAGGACCCGGGCGCCGAGATCGACTGGCAGGGCGAGGAGATGCTCTCCGCCAAGGCGAGCAGGCCCTTCTTCGTCGTCGACTACCCCAAGGGGTCACGCGGCTTCTACGACCGCGAGGACCCCGGACGACCCGGCGTGCTGCGCAACTTCGACCTGATCGCCCCCGAGGGCTACGGCGAACTGGCCAGCGGGAGCGAGCGCGAACACGACTACGCCACGATCGTCACCCGGATCCGCGAGAGTGGGGAGAACCCCGCCAAGTACGCCTGGTACCTCGACCTAGCGCGCCGCGGCCTGCCGGGCAGCGCCGGATTCGGCCTCGGTCTGGAGCGCTTCACCCGGTACGTCACCGGGTGCGCCGCGGTCTGGCAGGCCTCGGCCTACCCCAAGCTGCCGGGAGTCGTGTCCCCATGACGAGCCGACTGACCGCCGTGGGCTTCCCCGAGGACCGAGTGCGCGAACGGGCCCGGACCGGCGCCGCCGCCGTCTTCCCACCCACCTCCGGCTACGGCACCACCCTGTGGGGCGCCGGCCAGGTCACCGGTGACCTCCTCGACGCGGCCCGCCTCGTCCCCCCGGTCTTCATGCCGCAACGCCTCGAGAAGCTCATCGAGCTCGGCCGCGAACCCCACCACGACGACGTCGACCTCGGCTGCACGCTCGGCGGGTTCGGCTCCCCGCTGCCGTTGTACGTGTCCGCCTTCGGCTCCACCCGCGCCACCGGCGAGGAGCTGGGCGAGGCCGTCGCACGGCAGGCCGGACGCCTCGGCATCCCGCTCGTCATCGGCGAGAACATCGTGCCCGTCAACGGCTACCGCCACGCTGCCGGCAGCGGCTCGTCCCCGCTGCTCGGCCGGATCAGGGCCTATGCCGAGGCAGTCGAGGACGCGCCCGAGCGATGCGGGGGAGCAGTCGTCCAGCAGTCCACCGAGGACGCCGACAGCGAGGTCTGGAACCTGGTCTACAGCGACCCGGCCGTCCAACCGCTGCATGCCGCCGGCCGCCTGGCCTTCGAGCTGAAGGTGGGCCAAGGGGCGAAGCCGGGCCTCGGAGGGATGACCGTACTGCCGCTCGGGGAGGCCGAGGCCCTCGCCGAGCAGTACCGCACGGCCGACATCTTCGGCCAGGCAGCGGGCGGTTCGGACCCGACCGGTGCGGACCGCCAGGTGCTGCGCACCGGAAGCCCCGGCACCTTCACCGAGGAGATCCTGCGCCATCAGGTCCGCCTGATGCGCAACAACTTCCCGCGAGCCCGGGTCTGGGTGAAGCTCCACCCGGGCCGCGATGTCGCACTGGCCGCCGCGACCGCCTGGCAGGCGGGCGCCGACGCCGTCACCATCGACGGTGCGGAGGGCGGCACCGGCTGGGCGCCGCTGTCGTTCCTCGACCACGTCGGACTGCCGCTCGCCGACTGTCTGCGGGCCGTGGACGCCGGCGAGCACTGCCTGCTCGTCACCGGGCGGATCTGGGAGGGCGTCAGAGCCCTCAAGGCCCTCGCCCTGGGGGCCAGGGGCGTCGGCCTCGGCCGCGCCGCGCTGCTCGCCGCCGACGAGGACCGCGAAGCCGGACTGCTGCGCCTGGTCGAGAGCATCGCCCTCGAACTGCGGCTGTTGATCAGCGCACTCGGCAAGTACCGGGTGGACGCCGTCGACGCCGCCGACCTGCTGCTCCCCGACGGTTCGCCGCACCACCCGCCGCAGTACGTGCGGGACCGCCGACCGCTGCAGTCCCCCCTGCAGAGCGGCAGTTACGGCTAGTCGGCCCGTCCTCGGCCGCTCCCGCGCCCGTCCCGCCCTGCCCGGCTCCACCCCGCCCGTCATTCCCCAGCCCCGAAGCCCTTCCGGAGAAGGTGTCGAGATGTCCCAGCAGCTCCCTGTGCAGACCCATGAAGTGACTTCCGTCCAGGAGAGCCTGCTGCTGCGCGCCCAGTACAATCCCCACGCCCGCACCCTCGACGTGGGCCAGGCCGTGGCCGCCCTGCCCGCGGGCCGCACGCCGGACGACCTCCGGCGAGCAGCCGCCGAACTCGTGACCCGGCGGCCGGAACTGCTCGCGCGTCTCGCCCACGACACCACCGGGCAGCCGGTGCGCACGGTGGCGCCCGGCGCACCTCTGCCGTGGACCGAACACCCGGGGACCGACGCCGACGAGGTGGCGGCCGCCGAGTGGGAACGGGGATTCGACGTCGGGGCCGGGGAGGAACCGCTGCTCCGCTTCGCCCTGGCCAGGGCCGAAGGCGGCGGCCAAGCGCTGGTCCTGACCGCGCACCGGGCGGTGCTCGACACCGCCGGCCTGCATTCCCTGCTGACCGCCCTGCTCGCCCGTGACCCCAGCGCGGCCACCAAGCAGCCGGCCGCCGTGCCGGCCCGCACGGAGGCCGACGATGACACCGACGCGGACATATGGCGCACAGAGCTGGTCGGGCCCATCGAGCCGTGCCTCCTCGGCCGGCAGACCGGTGCCGCCGCCCCACGCAGCGAGGTGCTGCCCGTCGCCTTGACGCGCGAGACCGCCGAGCGCCTGGCGGCGCTCGCCGCCCGGCTCAGCACGTCCACGTCAGCCGTCTACCAGGGCATCTGGGCGGTCGTCTGCGCTCGGCTCACGGGACGTCAGGACGTCCTGATCGGCATGGGCGGCGACGACCTGCCGCTCCGGGTCACTCTGGGGACGCACACCGAGGTACGCGACGTCATCGGTGCCGTCGCGCGCTTCCATGAGCGCGTCGCGGGGCACCTCGACATCTCCGTGCCTGCCCTGCGCCGCGTCGCAGGCGTCCGGTCGGAGCTGTTCGACACCGCTGTCGTGGTCGACGACTGCCGCTGGGACGACGGCGTACGGCTGCGGCAGTCCACCCACCACGCGGTCACTGTGATCGCGCGCACCGGTGGGAGCGACCCGGTGCTCGAACTCGCCTACCGCACCGACCGGTTCACCGCGAGCGACGCCCGGGCGACGGCCGGCCTGCTGTCCCGCACGGTGCAGGCCGTCACCGCCGACCCCGGGGTGCTCATCGACGACATCGACTGGCTCGGCGACGAACTGCGCCGCGAACTGGTGGCCGACTACAACGAGACCACCACCACCCTGCCCGAGGGCCCCCTGCACGCCCTGTTCGCCGCCCAGGCCGCCCGCACCCCCGACGCCGTCGCCCTGCACTGCGCGGGACGCACGCTCACCTACGCCGCCCTCGACGCCGCCGCGAACCGCCTCGCACACACCCTGACCGGGCTCGGCGTGCGCCCGGGCGACTCGGTGGCGCTCTACCAGGACCGCTCGCTCGAATTCGTCATCGCGATCCTGGCCGTACTCAAGTGCGGCGCCGCATACGTGCCCCTGGACCCCCGCCAGCCCGCGGACCGGCTGCGATGGATGATCGAGGACACCGGTGTGGGCATCGTCCTCACCGATCGTGACCAGGACGAGGTCGCGTTCGCCGGTGCCGCTCGCGTGCTCGCCGTCCAGGAGATCGTGGCGACCGCGGCCGAGCCGCGGACCGCGCCCGAGCTGGACGTCCACCCTGACCAGCTGGCGTACGTGATGTACACCTCAGGCTCGAGCGGCACACCCAAAGGCGTCGGCACGACCCATCGCAACGTGGTCGAACTCGCCCTGGACCCCTGCTGGGACGCCGAACGGCACAGCAAGGTACTCGCCTACTCGCCGCTCGCCTTCGACTCCTCCACCTACGAACTCTGGGTGCCGCTGCTGCGCGGGGGCCAAGCCGTCATCCTGCCGAGCCAGAAGATCGACTCCGGCGAACTGGCCCGCACGATCGAACAGCACGGCATCACCGCCGTCTACTTCACCACCGCCCTCTTCGACGCCATCGCCCAGGAGTCACCCCGCTCGCTGGCCGGCGTGCGCGAGATCTGGACCGGCGGCGACGTGCTGTCCGCCGTCGCCCTGCGCCGCGTCCTGGACACCTGCCCGGACACCACCGTCGTGCACGTCTACGGGCCGACCGAGACCACCGTCTTCTGCAGCCACGAATCATTCGGCCCCCACCGCCGGGAGGTGGCCGGGCTGACCCTCGGCGCCCCGATGG
>NZ_JBIRNE010000009.1:0-4706 GCF_044331465.1 Streptomyces sp. NPDC017225
TACGCGGGCAACCAGGACACCCAAAACCGTTCGGGATGTCCGCAGTGACCAGGTACGAGTCCAAGACTCACTCCTGCTCACTGATTAGGAACGGTTCAGGGCCGTCTTGACCCTCCAGTAACGGGAGACCGCAGAGTAGGAGACATGGACGGCACGACTCTCTACTCGATCGGGGAACTCTCCCGGCGCACCGGTGTGCCGGTGAAGACGATCCGGTTCTACTCCGACGCGAACGTGGTCGCGCCGACCAGCCGCACTCCCGCCGGATACCGGCTGTACGACCTCGACGCGTTGCTTCGTCTGGAACTCGTCCGCACACTGCGCGAGCTGGGCATCGGCCTCACCACGATCCAACAGGTGCTGAGCCGCGAACTCTCGGTGGCGGAAGTCGCCTCGGCGCACGCCGACGCCCTGGACGCCCAGATCCAGACGCTGCGACTGCGGCGGAGTGTCCTGCGCGCCGCGGCCAGATTCGGGTCCAGTCCCAAGGAGACCAAGCTCATGCACAGACTCACGCAGTTGTCCGGCGAGGAACGCCGCCGTCTGATCGACGATTTCGTCGACGATACCTTCGGCACGGAGGGCATCGACCCGAACGCGGCGGCCATGGTGCGCGCCGCCACCCCCGACCTGCCGGACGATCCGTCCACCGACCAGGTCGCCGCGTGGGTGGAGCTCGCCGAGATGATGGGCGACGACGACTTCCGGGCCCGTATGCGCCGGACGGCCGGCCACCAGGCCAATCAGCTCACGCTCGACATCGAGACCGAAGCCGGCGCCGAACTCGTGGAGTTCACCCGGCAGAGACTGGCCGAGGCCAGGGATGCCGGCGTCGACCCGCTCAGCGATGAGGCCACACCCGTCCTCGACGATCTCGTACGGCGGTTCGCGGAGGTGTTCGCACGCAACCCCGACGCGGAGTTCCGTGACTGGTTGGCCCAGCGGTTCGAGGTGGCCCACGACCCCCGCGTGGACGAGTACTGGCGACTGGTGTGGGTCCTCAACGGCTGGCAGGTGGTACCGGGCCTGGTCCCGGTGTACAGCTGGTTCGTCCAGGCCTTGCGGAGGGACCGCTGAGCGCAGCACACCCGTACTGTCCCGCCGCCGCCGGCGCACGTGGAGTTGTCCTCCTCCCCCGGAGGGCAGGAGGGCAACTCCACGCACGTGCGCGAGGTCGTCAGCTGTCCGCGCCGCTGCCCGGGACCACGCAGGAGCGGTTGTTCTCCCAGCCCCACCCGTCACCGTCGGGGTCGGACGAGCCGCCGTCGACGCAGTACGGGTAGCCGTTGGGGGCCGTACCGCCGCCCGCTCCGTCACCGCTGTCCGCGTCGCCGCCCGGGACGACACAGGAGCGGTTGTTCTCCCAGCCCCATCCATCGCCGTCGGGGTCGGACGAGCCGCCGTCGACGCAGTACGGGTAACCGTTGGGGGCCGTACCGCCGCCCGCTCCGCCACCGTCCCCGTCCCCGCCGCCGCCGTAGACGGTGGCGGTCTCGGCGGTGGCCGCGATGCCGTTGGCGCCGTTGAAGAGGCGCTCGCCCCAGCCGGTCAGGGAGTTCGCGTCGAAGCCGTTGACCAGGTCGAGGTACTCGACCCCACTGCCGTTGCCGCTCCAGGACCAGCCCATGTAGCCCACGCCCAGGGATTGCGCGGTCGCCATGATGGCGTCCTCGTCGGGGTTGCCGTCGCTGTGCTGGTCGCCGAACTCGCCGACGACGATGGGCAGTCCGTTGCTGACGAAGTGGTTCAGGTAGTCCCGCACCTCGGCGGCGGTGTCGTAGACGCCGTACATGTGGATCGAGAAGATGGTGTTCCGGTCGGGGTCGGAGGCGAAGACCGACGCCGCGTTGCCCTTCATGGTTCCGGACCAGTCCTGGCCCCAGTTGGGGGCGTCCACCATCAGGGCGTGGTCGAGGCCGGCGCTCCGGAGCTTGCCGATCGCGCTCTTGGTGGCATCGGTCCAGGCCGTGTAGTTGTTGTTGCCGAACGGCTCGTTGCCGATGTTGACGACGACGTAGTCCTCCTGGCCCTGGAGCGCGCTCTTCACACCGATCCAGTAGTCGGCCGCCTTGTCCAGGGTGGTGGCGGCGCCGTCCTCGCCATAGCCGGTGGTGTCGTGCACCTCCAGTACGCAGATGACCTTGTTGTCCTTGCACTGGCCGATGAGGGAGGAGACCTCGGACGCGCTCGTCCGGGTCCATCGGTCGCCGCTGCTGAGAACGACACGGACGGTGTTGGCTCCCTTGGCCGCTATGTCGGCGATGGAGCTCGTTCGGTCGGGATACCAGGTGTAGGCGTGGTTCACCCCACGCATGACGAACTGGTTCCCGTTCGCCTCGACCACGCGCCCGTCGCTGACACGGATACCGGTGGGTGCGGCCTCGGCTTCACCGGCGGACGGGCCGGCGACCGAGACCAGCAGACCCAGGGCGGCGGCGAACGCCATGCCCGCCTTCGTGATCAAGGTGTTTCTCGGCTTTCGCATATCTCTCCTCGGTGGATGTGGATGGGGATGCGGATGGGGATGGGTGTGGGGATGGGTGTGGAGCGGAACGGAGCTTGGCCGGGCCGTCCGACGCCCGCCCGTCCGTTGATGACAACGATGTCCCGCGCCGATGTCAGTCCCTGAAGGCGTGCTTGATGAGCGTCGCGCGCACTTCGGCGGGTGTCGCCGAAGGCAGGCTTCGCAGGCGTCGCTGGTGTGGGGTACGAACCGAACAACTGACGTCGACCAGACGCGACTTCGGCCGCATGGGGCTCGAACGGCCCGTCGCCACACCATGAGGCACCGGCTGTTACGCCCATGTCAATAGTCGGTTCACGATCCGTCCGCCGGGCACGGGCCAGGCTTCGGAACTAAACCGCTAAACGCGCTGCCCAGCCCTGACGTGTCTCACAGACTGGTTCATTCACCAGCGAGGACACGGCCGACGCAACCGATTGACAGCCGGACGACATCCCCTTACGGTCCTGTCCGGTTAACCGGTACATGGCCCGAGTCATCCCCTCGGCGAGCACCGTCGAGCACGACAGAAGCGCCGATGCCCGCCCGTCCGCCTGCCGCGCCTCCCAAGGCAGCGGACCGTTTCCCTCCGCATGGAGGAGACGCCAGGCATGTCAGCCCGCGCTCCTGCCGTCGACACGCGCGCCGACGTCCAGAGCGACCGTCCAGCGGACAGCAGGCCCGCTCTCAGCGGCCGCCTTCACCCTGGAACTCGCCGTCGCTTGACCGCACCTCATCTTGGGTCACTATACCGGTTCAATAACAAGGGTCGGACGAATCACGTAGACCCTTTCGTGCGCCGTTAACGTTACGAACGTGGACCCACTTCGGCCGGCCCGCGCGTCCCACTGCCCCCTGTTTGTTGACAACGTTGTCCGACGGACCCCCACCTCAGTGCCACCACTACGCGGTGCGCGAAGACGGGTCCGACCGGCCTGAGAGAGGACCGAATCGGTGTACGCCGCCCTGGACATCGGAGGGACGAAGATCGCGGGAGCCCTGGTGGACGAGCGGGGAACCGTCGTCCACCGCGCCGAGTTCCCCACACCCGCGCGGGAGTCCACGCACCGCATGGCGCGGACCGTCGACGCCGTGATCGATGCCCTGGCCACCGCCCCGGCCTGGGGCACGGTACGCGGACTGGGCATCGCCAGCGCGGGCCCCGTCGACACGGCGGCAGGCTCGGTGAGCCCCGTGAACATTCCCGTCTGGCGGGCCTTTCCCCTCGTGGAGAGCGTGCGCGCCCATCCCCTGATGTCCGCCGGCATCGCACCGGTCCTGCTCGGGGACGCCGTGGCCATGACCGCTGCCGAACACTGGCTCGGCGCCGCTCGTGGAGTGGACAACGCGCTGTGCATGGTGGTCTCGACCGGAGTCGGAGGCGGCTACGTGCTGGGCGGCCGGCTGCATCCGGGGCCCTCGGGGAACGCCGGACACATCGGTCACGTCTCCGTCGACTTCGACGGTGCCCCCTGCGCCTGCGGTGCACGGGGCTGCGTGGAGGGATACGCCAGCGGAACGGCCATCGCCCGATACGCGGTACAGGCGGGGTGGGCGCCGCAGCCGGGCTCGGAACCGACCGCCGCCGCCGTCGCCGCCTCCGCCCGCGCGGGTGACGAACGCGCCCTGGCCGCGTACGACCGCTCGGCACGGGCTCTGGCCGCCGCCATCGCCGGGAGCGCGACGCTGCTGGAGATCGAGGTCGCGGTCGTCGGCGGGGGTGTCGCCCAGGCCGGGGAGACACTGTTCACTCCGCTGCGCCGCCATCTCCGTGCCTACGCGGTGCTCGACTTCGCCCGCGGTGTCGAGGTGCGCCCGGCCGCTCTGGCGCGGGACGCGGGCCTTGTCGGCGCGGCGGCAGCGGCCCGGCAGCGACTGCGGGAGGCCGGTGAAGGAGTGACGGAAACCGTACTCGCAACTGGTGGTTAACCGGTTTCGACTCCTCCATAAGGCGGGCCGTCAGACGCCCTCAAGCTCCCTCAGTCATTCGTAGGGAAAATCGGCACCACGGCCGGACTCTCGGCAAGTGCGTGCGAACACCCCTTCCCTTTTCTGTGGCGGCACAGGAGCACCGGGCCGGACGGGGGGGGGGGGGGGGGGGGGGGGCCGCCCCCCCCCCCCCCCCCCCCCCCCCCCCCCCCCCCCGACCGCGGGGTTTCGGGCGGACGGAGGCCGACGGATTTCGGCCGTCCGGGGCCTGCCG
>NZ_JBIRNE010000009.1:4716-322688 GCF_044331465.1 Streptomyces sp. NPDC017225
GTTGTCTCTGACATACGCCACCCCCGCCCCCCCCTGCGCCAGCGAGGGCCACCCCCCCCCACCGTTTTGGGCGGCCCCCCCCCCCCGGGGGCCCGGGGGGGGGGGGGGGGGGGCCCCGCCCCCCCCCCCCCCCCCCGTCCGCGCCCTTCGCCTCAGCCCTCCGCGCCCCTCAACCCTCCGCGCCCCTCAACCGTCCATGCCCCTTCAGGAGCGAGGTGACGCGGTCGAGGCGCGCGGGACGAGGGACGGTGTCGCCACCGGCTGGGAGGCGACCTGGCGGCCGCCGAGGACCTCGAACAGCACCCGCGTGACCTGGGCCCCGAAGCCGTGCACGTCGTGGCTCATCGCGGACAGTGTCGGATGGGTCAGCCGGCACAGCTGGGAGTCGTCCCAGGCCAGCAGCGACAGATCGTCCGGCACCGAGATGCCCATCTCGGCGGCGACGCCGAGTCCGGCGACCGCCATGATGTCGTTGTCGTAGAGGATCGCCGTGGGCCGTTGCGGGGCCAGCAGCAGGGAGCGGGTGGCACGTGCTCCCTCGTCGCCGGAGAAGCTCGTCTCCGCGTGCGGACCGCTTTCGAGGCCGAGTTCCCCCATGGTCTGCTCGAAGGCGGTCGTCCTGATCGCGCTGTGTCCCAGGCCTCGGGGGCCACCCACGTGTGCGATGCGCCGGTGTCCCAAGGCCGCCAGATAACGCACCGCCTCGCCGACGGCGGCGGCGTCGTCGGTCCATACCGAGGGGAAGCCTCCGGTCAGGGAGGGGTGGCCGACCGCCACGGCCGGCAGGCCCAGCTTCCGCAGCGGCTCGACACGCGGGTCCTCCCGGTGGAAGTCGACCAGGATCGAGCCGCCGACCTGCCGCTCCCTCCACCAGCGCTCCTGCAGGACGATCTCCTCCTCCAGCGAGTCGACCAGGCGCAGCAGCAACGAGCAGTCCCGCTCGGCCAGCACGCTCTCGATGCCGGAGATGAACTCCATGTAGAAGGGCTCCAGGCCCAGCAGCCGGGCCGGCCGGCAGATGGCCAGCCCGACGGTGTCGACCGACTGCCGGGACAGGCTGCGGGCCGAGGAGTTCGGCGCCCAGCCCAGTTGCCGCGCCGCCGCGAAGATCCGCTCCCGGGTGGTCTCGGAGACGCCCGGTTTGTGATTGAACGCCAGGGACACGGCGCCCTTGGACACGCCCGCGACGGCGGCCACGTCCTTGATCGTGACGCGTTCGGACGGTGCGCTCACGCCGGTTCCACGCAGTACAGCGCGGCGCGCACGGTGTTGGCTCCGGCCTCGGCGGCCCCGGTGACCCGAAGACGGGCCCGTTCCCCGGGAAGGAGGGTGAGAAGTCCGCTGTCGCAGACCGCGTCCGGGCCGAGCCGGTCGGCCTGCAGGAGAAGGTCGCGTACCAGAGTGTGTGCTGTCACCACGACCTCGACACTACCCGCATCACCACCCACCGGGGACTCCACGGCCACGTCGTAACGCGGAACCGGATAGGCGAAGTCCTTGTCCGGCACGGGAACGTGCAGCGCGCGCAGGCCGCCGCAGTCGGCGACGAGGAACTCCTTGCCCGACCGCTCGTCCGGTACCAGCTCCTCGGGCACACTCCGCCGGTGCACCGACCGGGGGCCGACGGACACGTCGAGGACCAGGCTCGCCGCCTCGGTGCCGTCCGCCCGCATCCGGCGCAGTGTGACGGGCGCCTGCCACGGCTCGGCGGCCTGGTTGACGACGGCGAGCGCCGGCCCGTCGGTTCCCGGCCGAAGGGTGAGGAGGCGGTCGGCGTAGACGCGGCGCAGCTCGTGGTAGAGGGGCTTGAGCCTCCCGTCGCCGTCGATGGCGGCCCAGGAGCTGACCGGCCAGCAGTCGTTGATCTGCCAGACGATGGTGCCGGCGCACACCGGCCAGTGCGAACGCCAGTGCTCGATGCCGGCGGCGATCGCGCGGGCCTGCACGACCTGGGTGAGGTAGTGCCAGCGGTCGAAGTCGTCCTCGGGCAGGACGAAGTGGCGTTCCACGCCGCGGTTCAGCTTGCCGTTGCCGTCCTCGGCCTTCTGGTGGTGCAGCATGCCGGGCGAGTCGGGAGCGAGCTCTTCGCCGGGCAGCGCGCGCCGCAGGGTCGCCATGGCGGGGGGCGCCTGCCAGCCGAACTCCGAGACGAAGCGGGGCACCGAGTCGCGGTACTCGGCGTAGTCCCGGCGGTTCCAGACCTCCCACGAGTGGTGGGTGCCGTGCGCCGGGTCGTTGGGGTGGTGGTCCCAGGAGCCGGACCAGGGACTGCCCGCCGTGTAGGGGCGGGTGGGGTCGAGTTCGGCGACGACGCGCGGCAGCAGGTCCAGGTAGTAGCCGCCGCCCCACGAGTCGCCGGCGAGCCCGGGCTCCCAGTCCCAGTCGCGGAAGCCCCACAGGTTCTCGTTGTTGCCGTTCCACAGGACGAGACTCGGGTGCGGCATCAGCCGGACAACGTTGTCGCGTGCCTCGGCCTCCACCTCTCCGCGCAGCGGCTGCTCCTCCGGGTAGGCGGCGCAGGCGAAGAGGAAGTCCTGCCAGACCATGAGGCCGAGTTCGTCGCATGCGTCGTAGAAGGCGTCGTCCTCGTAGATCCCGCCACCCCAGATACGCACCAGGTCCACGCCCGCCTCGGCCGTCTGACGCAGCCGGGTGCGATACCGCTCCGGTGTGATCCGGGAGGGGAAGACGTCGTCGGGGATCCAGTTCACACCGCGGACGAAGACGCGTACGCCGTTGACGATGAAAGTGAACCCGGTGCCGTGCTCGTCCTCGGAGCGGTCGAGTTCCACGTTCCGGAAGCCGATGCGCCGCTGCCAGGAGTCCAGCGGCTCCGCCTTCGGCCCGTCCTCGACCAGCACCACCTCCAGGTCGTACAGCGGTTGGGCGCCATAGCCGCGTGGCCACCACAGGGAGACGTCGGGTACGTCGAGTGTCAGCACGGCCCGCGTGCCGTCGACGGCCGCGTGGGCCTCCACGCCGGCAACGGTGGCCCGGACGGCGAGAGAACGGTCCGCGCCCTGTTCCGTGCGCTCGACCTCTACGCGCACCTCGACCCGGCCGGTACCGCCCTCGACCGTCACCAGGGGACGCACGCCGGCCAGTCTCGCCGTCGACCAGCGCTCCAGCCGGACCGGACGCCAGATCCCGGCGGTCACCAGTGTCGGGCCCCAGTCCCAGCCGAAGCTGCTCGCCATCTTGCGGATGTACTGGAAGGGCTCCGGGTAGACGTTGGGGCGCTCACCCGTCAGTGCCCGTACCGACGCGGCCTCGTCGTAGGCGGAGGCGAAGTCCACCTTCAGCAGCCCGTGGTGGCCGGTGACGTCGAAACGGTGGTGGCGGTGCATGTTGCGGGTGCGCCCCAGCTCCCGCCCGTCCAGGGTGACGGTCGCGGCCGTGTCGAGTCCGTCGAAGACCAGATCGGTCCGCTCGTGGCCCTCCTCGGTGGTGTCCGTGGCCGCCACGTCCCGGACATAGGTCCAGGCACGCCGCCCGACCCACGCCACCTCCGGCTCGTTGACGCCGAGGAAGGGGTCCGGGATCAGGCCGGCCGCGAGCAGATCGGTGTGGACACAGCCGGGGACCTGGGCGGACAGCAGACTCTCGCCGTGGCGCAGACTCCAGTCCTCGGTGAGCTGGACGACTTCCCTCATGTGCGGCTCCTTAGGCGGGACGGGCCCCGTTTCATGTGCGACGCGGCCTAACCTAACCCCACATAAGTGAACCGGTCTAGCCCTCTTCTCTTGACAGGATCCACCGTCACGCCACAGTTGGCACCAGCGACAACTGGCGTGGCCATTCACCGCGGGTAACGATTAAGTATCGCGGTGATGCGCTTAGCTTTACCGGTTCAAGGACGCCTGACATAGTCGCCGACAACCACCGGAGCCCGAGCCGTAATCCTTGGAAGGAGCTGGGCACATGGGGAAGAAGACGCTGGGCGTCGCTCTGCTGACCACCGCGATGCTGACCGTCGCGGGGTGCGGCGGGGGCGGGAGCCCGAACGCCGACGAGACCGCCGCCGCGCCGGTGAACCCGGACGGCGTCTCGGGGGACATCACCGTCCTGACCAATCGCACCGACCTGATCCAGGACGGGACGATGAAGAAGTACGCCGCCGAGTTCAACAAGACCTACCCCGAGGTGAAGGTCAAGTTCGAGGGCCTCACCGACTACGAGGGTGAGGTGAAGATCCGTATGAACACGGAGGACTACGGCGACGTCCTGCTCATCCCCTCGGTGATCGCCAAGGGCGACTACCCCAAGTTCTTCGCACCGCTCGGCGAGACCTCGACGATGAAGAGCACCTACCGCTTCACCGACAAGACCGACGTCGAGGGCAAGACGTACGGCATCGCCACCTTCGGCACCGCCAACGGCTTCGTCTACAACAAGGCGCTGTGGAAGGAGGCCGGCATCACCGAATGGCCGACGACGACACAGCAGTTCATGGATGACCTGAAGGCCGTCGAGGAGAAGACGGACGCCACTCCCTACTACACCAACTTCAAGGACGGCTGGCCGCTCAGCAGCCCCTGGACCAACAGTGTCGGGTCGATCGGCTGCGACAGTCGGGCTTCGGACAAGCTGGCCGCGACGGACAAGCCCTGGGAGAAGGGCACGGAGCTGAACGTGCTCGACACCCTGCTCCACGACATCGTCCACGAGAAGCTGTCGGAGAAGGACCCGGCCACCACCAACTGGGAGAGCTCGAAGACCCAGCTGGCCAAGGGTGAGGTGGGCAGCATGATGCTCGGCTCCTGGGCGATCAACCAGATGCGGGACGCGGCCGAGAAGGCCGGCCAGAACCCCGACGACATCGGCTTCATGCCCGTGCCGGCCCAGACGGGCGGCACGTTCTGCGCGACCCTGGTCTCCGACTACCAGCAGGCCGTCAACATCCACTCCGACCACAAGAGCGCGGCCCGGGCCTGGATCGACTGGTTCACCGAGGAGTCGGGCTACGCGGCCAAGGAGGGCGCCGTCTCCGCCCTGAAGGCCGATGCCATGCCCGCCACCCTCAAGGAATACGTTGACAACGATGTCAAGATGGTGGAGCGCTCCGAGGCCAAGACCGCCGAGGTCAACGCCATCGACAACGCCTCCGAGATCGGCCTCGCCAAGCCGGACTACCGCCAGAAACTGATCGACATCGCCCGCGGCGCCGTGGACGGGTCGCTCGACGGCTACTTCGACGAACTGAACGAGCGCTGGTCCGAGGCCAGGCAGATGGCCGGCTCCTGATCCGGCTCCCAGCCGGGCCCCTCCCCGCCGACGGGAGGGGCCCCCGCCCCAGTGCCCTCAGCGGACGACGAAAGGCCCTGGCCCCGCAATGACCCGCACCGCATCCACCGCGTCACCGCCCGCTCCGGCCGCCGATCCGGGCCGGACCGGCAAGAGTCACTCCCGGCGCCGCACGCCCGGTGCCGCCACCTGGCGTGACCGGCCGTTGCGCCGTCTCACCCCGTGGCTGTTCCTTCTGGCCCCGCTCGCCCTGCTGGTCACGTTCACCTACGTGCCGGTGGGAAACATGATCTATTACAGCTTCACCGACTGGGACGGCGTCAGCCCCGACCGGAACTTCGTCGGCGGCGAGAACTACACCGAGCTGTTCACCCGGCCCGAACTGTTCAAGGTCTTCGCCGTCAGCCTCTACTACCTGGCGGCGTCCGCCGTACAGATCGTGGTCGCCCTCTACTTCGCGGCGGTCCTCAGCTTCGACCTGCGCTTCAGGAACCTGTTCAAGGGCATCCTGTTCTTCCCCTACCTGATCAACGGGGTCGCGATCGGCTTCGTCTTCCTCTACTTCTTCCAGGACGGCGGCACCCTCGACTCGGTCCTGTCCTGGTTCGGCGCCGACACCGGACACGCGTGGCTGGGCAGCCCCGAGTCCGCCAACACCTCGCTCGCGGGCGTGTCCGTGTGGCGCTACACGGGCCTGAACTTCGTCCTGTTCCTCGGCGCGATCCAGTCGATCCCCGGCGAGCTCTACGAGGCCGCCGAGCTCGACGGCGCGACCCGGTGGCAGCAGTTCCGGCACATCATCGCGCCGAGCATCCGCCCGGTGCTGAGCCTCAGCGTCATCCTGGCGATCTCCGGCTCGCTGTCCGTCTTCGAGATCCCGTACATCATGACCGGCGGCGCGACCGAGACCTCGACCTTCGTCATCCAGACGGTGAAGTTCGCCTTCCAGTTCAACAAGACCGGCCTGGCGTCCGCCTGCGCCGTGGTGCTGCTGGTCATCATCCTGCTGATCACCTGGATCCAGCGCCGCATCGTGCCCGACGAGAAGGTGGACCTCGTATGACCATCACCGCCCCCGCCCAGGACCGGCCGCGCCGGCGCCTCCGCCTCGGCACCGCGCTCACCTACCTGTCGCTGATCGTCGCCTCCCTCGTCATCCTGGTCCCACTCCTCGTGGTCTTCCTGACGTCGCTGAAGTCCTACGACGAGATCTCCGACGGACAGGGCGCCCTGTCCCTGCCGGACGACTGGCTCAACTTCTCCAACTACGCCACGGCGTTCACCGACGGCCACATGCTGACGGCCTTCGGCAACACGGCCTTCATCCTGCTGTTCTCCATCACCGGAACCGTGATCATCGGCTCCATGACGGCGTACGCCATCGACCGCTTCGACTTCCGCTTCAAGAAGCTCGTCATGGCGCTGTTCCTGATCGCCACCCTGGTGCCGGCCGTGACCACCCAGGTCGCCACCTTCCAGGTCGTCAACAGCTTCGGCCTCTTCGACACCCGCTGGGCCCCGATCCTGCTCTACATGGGCACGGACATCGTGTCGATCTACATCTTCCTGCAGTTCATCCGCGGGATTCCCAGGTCCCTCGACGAGGCGGCGCGGCTCGACGGCGCCAACTCCTTCACCATCTACCGGAAGATCATCTTTCCGCTGCTCAAGCCGGCGATCGCCACCGTGGTCATCATCAAGGGCATCACCACGTACAACGACTTCTACATCCCGTTCCTGTACATGCCCTCCGAGGAACTGGGGACCATGTCGACGGCCCTGTTCCGCTTCAAGGGACCGTTCGGCGCGCACTGGGAGAACATCTCCGCCGGAGCCATCCTCGTGATCGTGCCCACTCTGGTGATATTCCTCTTCCTCCAGCGCTACATCTACAACGGGTTCGCGCAGGGGGCCACGAAGTAGCGGGTCGCGGGTGCAGGGCGCTCCGCACCACCGAGTCCCACACCACCGACGTGCCGCGGGCAGGCGACCGCACGGTCACCTGCTCGTCCCCAGCGCCGCTCCGCCCTTACGACGGTCATCCGCGGCCGGTTCCTGGTCATGGCCGGGCTGCCCGCCGGACGCGCGGGTCGTCCTCGCGGTAGAGCACGAGGTGCTCGTGGAAGAGAACGCCGTCCCGGACATCGCCGGTGGCGGTGAAGCCGGTGTCGTCGACGTAGTCGAGGTGGCTGCCGGTGACGGTGTAGCGGCCGGTGTAGGCGCTTCGGCGATTGCCCCGGGCCTCGTCGTAGCGGCCGTTCGGCAGCAGTTCCTGACGGATGCCGCCGTCCTCGGTCACCCACATCCCGACGTACGCGTGCGGCACGCTCGGCATGTCGGTGCCGGTCATGTCGTTGTTGGTCATGTCGTTGTTGGTCGTCTCGTCGTTGGTCATGGCTCCACCCTCGGTCCCGCGGCGGGAGACAACCAGGCCGCCGTCTCCCCGGGTGAGGGCTTCCTGGGCGCCGCGCACCCACCGGGACATGTCCTGCGAAGCGGGTGCGCGCCGGGTCGGAGTCGGCGAGACGCCGTGCGCCCCCCGTGCGGGTGCGGCCTGGTCGTCCACGACCGGCCCACGTATGCCGATGGCGCCTCTCCTTGCCTGGCTCACGCAGAGACCGTCGCCTGCGCCACATCTTCCCAGGGACGGGTCGGGTCGTACCAAGCCGGGCCGCCCACTCACGGGAAGCGAGTACGCGGCTCAGGGCAGTGGCACGCCGGCCCTCCCCCGCCGGCTACGCGGGGCGCCCTGCGCGGCGGTCTCCACGGGCACCGTGGGGTCTTTCCGGCGTCGAGGCTCCCGAGCAGTCGACGCATGGTGGCCGGCGTCGCCCTCGACGCCTCGGCGACGTCGTCCAGGATGGAGTTGGTGCCCGTACCACCCTCGCCGGGGCACTGAGATCGGCGCACTGAGATCGGCGCCCTGAGCCACAGACGTCCGTGAGGCGTCGGGCCCGTCCGTGCCGGGGAGAACCGGGAGTACGGTGCGGGCCCGGCTGTCTCACGGCATCGACCGGGGGCCGGGCCGGTCGAGCCGTGGCTCATCGGCTCACGTCGCCGTGGTCGGTGTTCGGTGTCGGATCGCCCGGGACGTCACCAACGGGCCTTCCCGGGCCGCCGTTCGGCCCGGCCCCTTCCGACCACGCCGGCCGGCCCAGTCCTGGGCACCGTACCGACGTCCTATGTCCTGCGGCCCGAGGCCTGTTGCGAAAATGGCTCTCGCCTGTGAGAGCGCTCGTGGGCGTCCAGGCGCTCCAGGTCATTGCTCCTCCGGTAGTCGTGCGCCCGCTGGTTCTGGCCAGCGGACAGCGCCAAGGAGCACAGCGATCCCGCAACAAACCCATCACTGCTATTCAAGTTTGACTAGGATGCCGGTATGGAGGAGAAGACGATCCCGATCCTGCCCTGCCGGACCATCCAGCCCGTTCTCGACTTCTACACCGTCCTCGGATTCAAGGTGACCTTCCATCAGAAGAGCCCCAACCCGTACGCAGTCGTGGAGCGCGGCGGCATTCAGCTCCACTTCTTCGGGATGAAGCAGTACGAGCCGGCCGAGTCATACAGCACGTGCTACGTCCATACCGATGATGTCGATGAGCTGCACGAGGTCTTCCGTGCCAGGCTCAAGGCGGCGTACGGGAGGATCCCGACCCGCGGGCTGCCGCGAATCGGGCCGCTGAAGGACACGTCGCACGGCGTGCGGCAGTTCCTTGTGACCGACCCGGGCGGCAACTGCCTCCGAATTGGGCAGCGGACGAGTCAGGACCAGCACCACCGGCCCGCACCCGAGGAAACCTTCTCCCGAGCCCTCCATCACGCATCTCTGCTCGCGGACTCGAAGGAGGATCCCGAGGGTGCCGCGAAGATCATCGATCGGGTGCTACGCATCGAGGGCGAGCGGCCCACGCCCGTGCAGTTGCTTCGCCTCCTCGTACTGCGTGCGGATGTCGCCGGGCGCCTCGGTGACGAAGAGACCGCGAGGTCCGCGCTCGCCGAGGCCGCCGCGGTCCATCTCACTGCCCAGGAGCGGGAGTCGGTCCCTGACGACCTCGATCGCCTCGAGGAGCTGAGGGGGTGAGGCTGCTTCGAAAGTGCTGGTCACAGCCACTCGTTGACGGCCGCCACGAGGACGGTCGCCTCGTGGCGGACCGCGAGCTTCTCGTACCTGGCGGACACGGCTCGGTGCCTCCCGAGACGGTTGATGCCGCACTCGACTGCGTGGCGCTCGCGGTAGTCGATTCCCGTCCCGCTGCCATCGGCGGAACAGGTGGATTCAGGTCCTTCCGGGCCGCCCACGCCGATCGGAGCTCGCACCACCAGGAGATCGACGCATGAGCGTGCGCTCCGGGCTCGGCGGGTACGTCCTGCTTCTGCCCAGGACTCGCGCCTCCTTCGACAAGCCGGCCGTACGGCGGGGCATGGACCGCGTCACCGGCATCGACCTGATCGGATTCGGACTGAAGGTCGGCACGACCCGGCCCTGAGGGTCCGCGGTGATGCTTGCGAAACCGGCCACGAGCGGTCCCCCGCCGCCCTGGGCCGCCCGACCATCGCGTCCACGAGGGAAGGACAGCACGATGATGAACGACGACGACCCCGTACTCGACGATCCGGTAGGCCAGTCGCTCGGCGGCCGGCACGGGTGTCTCGCCCGACGGCTCGGCCGGGCCGCCACCTATCACGCGGACGTGGCGACCTTCTCCGCCGTGCCCACCGCCCCGGACGCGGCGGACTGGGCCGATCTTGCCGCGTTGCTCGGTCCGGGCGCCTTCGCCGACATGTTCAACTGTCCCGCCGCCCCGCCGCCGGACTGGGAGCCGGTCTTCAGTCTCGAGGGGCGTCAGATGATCTGGCCCGGAGGTGGCCGTCCCGACCGACCGGACTCCGAGCCCGGCACCGGCGTGGTCGAACTGGGCGCGGACAGCGTGCCCGAGATGCTCGACCTCGTCGCGCGGACCCGGCCGGGTCCCTTCTGGCCGCGCACCCGCGAACTCGGCACCTACCTGGGCGTCCGGGTCGACGGCACTCTGGTGGCGATGGCCGGAGAACGCCTGCGCCCTCCGGGATGGACCGAGATCAGCGCCGTCTGCACCGCTGACGAGGCACGCGGACAAGGCCACGCCGCCCGCCTCGTCAGCGCGCTCGCCGCCCGCGCCGTGGCGCGCGGCGAACGTCCCTTCCTGCATGTCGCCGAGACGAACACCGGCGCGATCGCGCTGTACGAACGCCTCGGCTTCAAGACCCGTGGACAGGTGACCTTCCGAGGCTTTCGCACCCCCTGACGGACCGCTCTGACGGACCGCTCTGACGGACCGCCCTGACGGCCTTCCCTGACGGCCTGCCCCGACGGTCCGCCCGGAACGGTCCGCCCGGAGCGGTCCGCCGACTGCGGGCCGGTTCGCGTCACCGGCCCAGGACTTCTCCGGCCCCGCGGGAGCGGTTGCCGGGGCGCGTCCGGGCGGACGGGCGGTCCGTGACCCCCTTGCACGTTCTGTGCCACACACCTTAAGTTACCGACAGGTAGCCCTCCGCGGGGCGACCTCGTCGTCGGAGGGATGGTGGGCGGGTGAGCCCGCGCAGAGGCAAGAGACGTGACCGGATGATCCTCAGCGCCACTGCGCTGCCGCGTGAGTACGGGGCGAGCGCGAGGAGCGCCGACCGGGTCCTCGGGTGGCCGTGGAGACCAACGACGACGCTCCCCGGCCGGCCCGTTCCGCCGCTGCCGTCTTCGCCCGCCGGCAGGAGGCCCTCGCGGCCCTCCTCCCGCGGCACGGCCTGACCGAGGAACGCAACCGCAAACTCGGTGGCCTCGTCATCGCCGCGGTCGAAGTCGCTGTGATCATGCGCCGCGCCGAGCAGAGCACCGCCCCGATCGAAGCAGCCGCCGAGATCCACGACCTGCTCCTCCACGGCTCGCGCGACCGCCCCGGAGCAGCACCACGGCTCCGGTCGCAGTCCCCGGTCACTTCGCCCAGTCAGCTCAGCTCGAAGGAGTAGCCATGCCCACGCTCGACCGTCACGACAACGTCTTCGTCCTCGACCTCGGAGACGGTGAGAACCGCTTCCACCCCGACTGGCTCACCGCCGTCGGCGCCGCGCTCGACGAGGTGGAGAAGGCGGAAGGCCCCCGCGCTCTCGTCACCGCCGCCACCGGCAAGTTCTACTCCAACGGACTCGACCTGGACTGGCTGTTCGCCCACGCCGACCAGCACCAGGACTACGTCGTCTCCGTCCACGAACTGTTCGCGCGGACGCTGTCGCTGCCGGTCGTCACCGTGGCCGCGCTGCAGGGCCACACCTTCGCCGCCGGAGCGATGCTCTCCCTCGCCCACGACTTCCGCGTCATGCGCGCCGACCGCGGCTACTGGTGCCTGCCCGAAGCGGACATCAACATCCCCTTCACCCCCGGCATGGCCGCCCTCATCCAGTCCCGGCTGGCCCCGCAGAGCGCGCACGAGGCCATGCTCACCGCCCGCCGCTACGGCGGGACCGACGCCGCGACCGCCGGCATCGTCGACCGGGCGGTCAGCGAGGACGCCGTGCGCTCCACCGCGATCGAGATCGCCCAGACGCAGGTGAACAAGGCCGGCGACACCCTCGGCACCATCAAGGCCCGCATGTACGCCCCGGCCCTGGCCACCCTGCGCGACACCACCAACCCGCTCGGCTGACCAGGACCTCACCGACCGCACCGCCCGCGCTCCGCTCTCCTCGCACCGGGGCGCGGGCTGTCCCGGCTGCCCACCGAGAGCGCCGTCAACACGCGATCCGCCCGCGCGGCGCACGGTGTCGGCAGCGCGTCCTGCGGCTGCCGACCGGCCCGGCACGAGCGGTGCATGATCGCTGGGCGGGGGCGTGTTATAGTTGAAATGGCGACAACAAGTTCGCACGGAGATGTCGAGGAGGTGAGTTGCATGGTCACGGTGGAGACCACCGCTGCGCGCGGTGCCCGGATCATCCTCACTTCCCGGGCCTCGTCCTGACCCTCGCCTGCCTTCTTCCCCCGCGGGAGTAGTACCGGCACGCCTGCCGTCCGGCGGGGCCCCTTTCAAGGGTCTCCACGTTGTCTCATCAACTCACTCCACTCTCCCCTGCGCTCTCTCCCCGTGAACGCGTCCTGACGTTGGCCGACTACGGCTGGGACACGGACCGCGAGCGCTCCTTCACCCCGCTCCGGGCCGACGGCCTGGTTCCGGGCCGCGTCGTGCGGGCCGAGCGCGGCCTGTGCGACGTCGTCGCCGAGACCGGGCCCGTCCGCGCGATCGTCGTCCCCTCGTCGGGTGGCGGTGACCGGCTGACGCCGTGCACCGGTGACTGGGTGGCCGTCCGGCCGGCCGGTACGGCCACCTCCGCCACCGTGGTGGAGGTGCTGGAGCGCCGGTCCGCCGTGGTCCGCTCCACCGCGTCGCGTACCTCCCGAGCCCAGGTACTGGCCGCGAACGTCGACACCGTGGCGGTGGCCGTCTCTCTCGCCGATCCGCTCAAACACGGGCGGATCGAGCGAACGCTCGCGCTGGCCTGGGACAGCGGCGCCACACCTGTGGTGGTGCTCACCAAGGCAGACCGCGGTGCCGACCCCGCCACCGCGGCGGCCGAGGTGGCCGAGGTCGCCCCTGGTGTGGAAGTGCTGGTCACCAGCGCCACCACCGGCGAGGGCCTGGACGTCCTGACCGCGGTCCTGTCAGGCACGGTCGTCCTGCTCGGGCCCTCGGGCGCGGGCAAGTCCACCCTCGGCAACCGCCTGCTCGGCGAGGACCTCCTGGCCACCGGCGCGGTGCGCGGGAGCGACGGCAAGGGCCGGCACACCACCGCGTGGCGGGAGCTGCTGCCGCTGCCCCACGGCGGAGTCCTCCTGGACACGCCGGGCCTGCGCGGCGTCGGCCTGCACGATGCCGAAGAAGGTCTGGAGCAGACCTTCGCCGAGATCACCGGGCTGGCGCGGGACTGCCGCTTCGCGGACTGCGCCCACACCGCCGAGCCGGGCTGCGCCGTGCTGTCCGCCGTCGAGGACGGCCACCTCACCCGGCGGCGCCTCGACAGCTACCACCGGCTGCAGCGCGAGAACACCTACGCCGCCTCCCGCACCGACGCGCGGCTGCGCGCCGAGCTGGAACGGCCGATGAAGCAGATCGCGCGCCAGGTGCGCGCCCTCAAGCAGTCCCCGAACTTCAAGGCATGACGGAGAGGAACACGGTCATGGACCTTCCCCGCATCTTCACCATCCGCGAGAGCAGCCACCGCATCCACAACCCGCTGACCGCGGACAAGTTCGCCACCCTGGGCGCATCACTCCACCTCGCCCCCGGGACACGGGTGCTCGACCTGGCCAGCGGCTCGGGCGAGATGCTGTGCACCTGGGCGCGAGACCTGGGCTTCACGGGCACCGGGGTGGACATCAGCACGGTCTTCACCGAGCAGGCCCGGGCCCGCGCCGCCGAACTGGGCGTCGCCGACCGGGTCGAGTTCATCCACGGTGACGCCGCCGGCCACGTCGCCGGCCGGCCCGTCGATCTGGCCGCCTGCGTCGGCGCCACCTGGATCGGGAACGGCGTCGCCGGAACGGTCGAGCTGCTCGAGCGCAGCCTCCGCCCCGGAGGTCTGATGCTGATCGGCGAGCCGTTCTGGCGGCGGACCCCTCCGGACGAGGAGACCGCCAAGGCATGCCACGCCACCGCCATCGCCGACTTCCTGCTCCTCGCGGAACTGATCGAGCAGTTCCGGGAACTCGGGTACGACGTCGTGGAGATGATGCTGGCCGACCAGGACAGCTGGGACCGCTACGCCGCGGCCCAGTGGCTCAACATGCGCCGCTGGCTCGACCAGAACCCGGACGACGAACTCGCCCCGGAAGTACGGGAGGAACTCACCACCGAGCCCGCCCACTACGCGCGCTACGGCCGTGAGTACCTCGGCTGGGGAGTCTTCGCCCTCATGAAGCGCTGACCCACCCGTCCCGTGCGGGGCGCGGACGTCCTACCGTCCGGGCCCCGCACGGGACACATCGCCACCGGGTCACGACGTCCGCGGCGTGCGCGCAGGCCGAGAGCCGGGCGTCGCGGAGCAGCGAACCGTGCGACAGCGTGCGAAGGTCCCGCCTCACAGCCGCCGGACGGTGACGTCGTAGCGCGGAGCGCTGGGAGGCAGTGCCGGCCGCCGCGCTCGTGCGGGCCCGGGCCCGAGGCGGGCCCAAGGCGGGTCCGGGGCGCGCAACGGGGTCATGGTGAGGCATCCGTGAGTACGAGAGCGGCGAGTTCGGTCCGCTCTGTGGCTCGTCGGACGGCGCTCTCCGGTTCCGCGGCCACCCGCTCGTCGAGGCCGGTGGCCACCACGGCGTGGTGCCAGGCGCGCCGGTCGGCGTCTTCCAGCCGGTCGGGAATTACTCCGTCCATGCGACACCTGGCGAGCTGGAACGAGCGCGTCCCGGCCAGACGCCGGGCGCTCGTCGACGAGTTCTGGACCGAGGACGCCGGCCATCACGGTATGGCGCGTCTGACCTGATAACTGGCCCCGGTCGGCGGCCTTCCGGTGATCATCGGGCTCGCCGTCATGGTCTGTGAGCGAAGTCGCCTGCGCCGCGTTTACGGTTTCCTCGACCCCGTCCCCGTACACAACCCTTCACCAGGAGCCGGAAGATGACCCCTGATCCGATGACCCTCCACCCGATGCCCGCCCATGACCGGGTGGTTTTCCTCAAACCTCTGGTCAGCTCACCGAAGATCGTCGTGGGCGAGTACACCTACTACGACGACCCGGAGGGCGCCACCGAGTTCGAGCACCTCAACGTGCTCTACGCGTACGGCCCGGAACGGCTGGTCATCGGCAGGTACTGCGCCATCGCCGCCGGCACGCGGTTCCTCATGGCCGGCGGCGAGCACCCGACGATGGGCGTGTCCACGTTCCCGTTCACCATGTTCGGCGGCGAGTGGGCCGAGCGGACCCTCGACATCGTCACCGGTATGCCCAGCCGGGGCGACACCGTGGTCGGCAACGACGTCTGGTTCGGCCACCGTTGCACCGTCATGCCCGGCGTACGCATCGGCGACGGCGCCGTCATCGCCGCCGGCGCGGTCGTCACCGCGGACGTACCGCCGTACACGATCGTCGGCGGCAACCCGGCCCGTCCGATCCGGCAGCGGTTCGGCGACGCCGACATCGAGCGGCTCAGGCGGGCCGCCTGGTGGGACTGGCCGGTGGAGCTGGTCACCGAACACGCCCGCACCATCATGGCCGGCTCGCCGGCCGACATCGCCCGTATCGCCACCGACCACGGACGGGGCGCCGTATGACGGCCGTGTCGATCGAGGAACACGCCGTGGCCGGCGGTGGACCGTACGCGATCACCACCGGCCCGGACGGCGCCCTGTGGTACACACTGGTCCACAGCGGCCGGATCGGCCGGCTCGTGCCCGGTGACGAACCGGTCAGCCACCGCCTCGCCCCGGACTGCGGTCCGACGATCATCACCAACGGGCCGGACGGCGCCTTGTGGTTCACCGAGTACCGGGCACACCGCATCGGCCGTATCACCGTCGACGGTGAGGTCACCGAGTTCCCGTTGCCCACCCGGGACAGCGGGCCGTTCGGCATCGCGGCCGGCCCCGACGGGGCGCTGTGGTTCACCGAGACCACCGCCGACCGCATCGGCCGCATCACCACCGACGGCGAGATCACCGAGTTCCCGCTTCCGGTCGGTGGCGCGTTCCCGTCCGCGATCACCGCAGGCCCGGACGGCGCGTTGTGGTTCACCATGAACCAGGCCAACGCGATCGGCCGGATCGGCACCGACGGCACGGTCACCGTCCACCCGCTGCCCACCGCGGCCGCCGCACCGGTCGGTATCACCCTCGGCCCCGACGGCGCCCTCTGGTACGTCGCGATCGCCGCCGGCCACATCGGCCGCATCACCACCGAGGGCGGGATCAGGGAGTTCCCGCTGCCCGACCCTGCCGGCCGGCCGCACGCCATCACTCCGGGCGCCGACGGCGCCCTGTGGTTCACGGAGTGGGGCGGCAACCGTGTGGGCTCCATCACCGCCGAGGGCATGATCGAGGTACACGACCTGCCCACCCCCGGATCCGAGCCGCACGGCATCGCCCTCGGCCCTGACGGTGCCCTGTGGGCGGCGCTGGAGACCGGTGCCCTCGCCCGCGTGACCGAGGAACCGCCGCCGTAGGCGAGGAGACCACCCTGCCCGTGGCGTCCGACCGCGCGGTCGTCCCCGCCAGGAACCGCGACGAGCCGAGCCGTCCGGCTTCCCCGGGGCGTGGGCCACGGCAAGCGCGGCACCATCCATCAGGCGTACTGGCACGGGATGGAGGACCAGCTCGGCTCGCTCGGCCTGGTCCTCAACGCCGGGATGCTGTGGGCCACTCGGTGCGCCGGCGCCGCCGGACTCTCCTCTCACCGGCGTCGCGGCCTGCGGCACCGGTGACCTCGGCTTTCCGAGGACGGGGTCCTGAGGGAGAGGCCCGTTTGCGTAACCTACCTATCGATAGGTAGATTTCGGGTATGGACAACGTCGCCACCCCAGCCATCCGTGCCGTCGGGCTCGGCCGGGACTTCGCCGAGCACACCGCGGTGCACCAGCTCGACCTGGAAGTGAGGCCCGGAGAGGTCTACGGGCTGCTCGGCCCCAACGGTTCGGGCAAGAGCACCACCGTCCGGATGCTCACCACGATGCTCCGCCCCTCCCGGGGCGCCGCCCAGGTCGCCGGGGCCGACATCACCCGCGACCCCGGGACGGTCCGCCGCCGCACGGGGGTCGTCCTCCAGGGCACTGCCCTCGACCCCCTCATGTCCGCCCGCGAGCTGCTGCGCCTGCAAGGACGGCTCCAGTCGCTCACCGCCCGGCAGGCCCGCACACGCTGCGTCGAGCTTCTCACCGCTTTCGACGCCCAGGAGTTCGCGGACACCCCGGTCGGCAAGCTCAGCGGGGGCCAGCGCCGCCGGGTCGATCTCGCCGTGGCTCTGGTCCAGCGCCCGGACGTCCTCTTCCTGGACGAACCCACCACAGGGCTCGACCCGGCCAGCCGCCGGGGCCTGTGGGACGAGATCCGCGCCCTGTCCGCCGACCACGGTGTCACCGTCCTGCTGACCACCCAGTACCTGGAAGAGGCCGACCGGCTCTGCGACCGCGTCGGCATCCTCCGCGCCGGACGCCTCATCGCCTCCGCCGCCCCACACGCCCTCAAGGAGGAGATCGGCGACCGTGTCCTGACCCTGCGCTTTCGCGACGCCCGGGCCGCCGGCCGGGCCGGGGAACTGCTCGCCGCCAGGGGCGAGCAGCTCCACACGGCCGAAGCCGCCCCCCACGCGGTGAGTATCCGGCTCACCCGCCCCGGAGCCGACGGCGAGACGCTGCTCACCCTGGCCTCCGCCGGCCTGCACGCCGAATCCCTGACCGTCGACGAACCCAGCCTGGAAGACGTCTTCCTCCGCCTGGCCCTCACCCCGGAAGGCGCCACCGCCGCATGAGCACGACCCCCGCCGCCGTCACGGACCCCGCGGGCCCGCCCGCCGCACCGACGCCATGGGCGGCCCTGGCACCACTGACCGCACGCTCCCTCAGATCCTGCCTCCGCACGCCCGCCCTGCTTCTCACACCGCTGCTCACCAGCGCGTTCTTCCTGATCATCTACGAAGGGCAGCTGTCCTCGGTCACGGCCGCCACCCCTGCCGGCGGCCACTACATCGACGTGGTGCTGCCGCTGTGCCTGCTCACCACCGCCTTCACCGGCGGCGCCACCGCGGGACAGCTGCTGGTGAGCGACATCGGCTCGGACTATCACGCACGGCTCTGGCTCACCCCGGTCAGCCGCTGGACCCTCATCACCGCCCCCGTCCTGGCAGGAGTGGTCGTCCTGACCGCTCAGGCCGCCGCACTCACCGGACTCGGCCTGATGCTCGGCCTGGACCCCGTCTCCGGCGCCCCCGCCCTCCCGGCTCTCATCGGCGCCACCGTCCTGCTGGGGACGGGATTCCTGCTGCTGGCCGCCGCGGTCGGCCTCCACACCGGCAACAGCTCGGCAGTCGGCTCCGTGACCCTGGTCTTCTTCCCGCTCTCCTTCTTCACCGCCACCTTCGTCCCGCGTGACCGGCTCGGCGGCTGGATGGCCCACGCGGCCGACATCAACCCGCTCACTCCGCCGCTGGAAGCCATGCGCGGCCTGCTCACCGCACCCTGGAACGAGCAGGACCTGCTGCCGGGCGCCCTCGTCACCCTCGCCATCCTGGTGGTGGGGGCCGCCGCGGCCCACCTCGCCCTGACCCGCCGTACCCGTACAGGAGTCTGACCACCATGCCCCGCCAGACCGACACCCGCGCCCGCGCCCGTGACGAGTTCGCCTACCGCCTCACCGACTACGGCTACCTCGGCGTCTCCCTCGACGACATCGCCAAGGCCGTCGACGTGAAGAAGGCCAGCCTCTACCACCACTTCCCCGGCGGAAAGCCCGCACTGTTCATGGAGGTGGCCGACCACTACACCAAGGAAGCCTCGGCCCTCCTCCAGAGCGCACTCGCCACCCCCGGAACCCTGCGCGACAAGCTCCTCGCCCTCGCCGCCTCCTATTCCCAGGGCACCTACAACTCCGCGCTCAGCAACCAGATCTACTACGCGACCCGCCACCTGGAGGACGACCAGCGTGCCGAGGTCTCCCATGCCTACGTGCGCGGGCTCATCCAGCCCGTCACCGACCTCATGGCCCAGGCAGTGGCCTCGGGCGAACTGCGCGAAGCTGATCCTGGGTTCCTCTCCACCGCCTTCCTGGAGCTGGCCGGCACCGTGGACTTCCCGCAGGACGACCGCACCCCGAGCGCCGCCGACCGCCTGGCCCAGGACGTCGTCGACCTCTTCCTGCGAGGGGCCGGCCCCGACACCCCCTGACCCGAACATGCGGCGGCCGAGCGCCGGGCCGGGACCTCGGACTCCCGAGTGCCTGAAGGGCTGGGTCCGTCCCGGCGAAGTACGGCCGCCGCCCGACCGATGACGCCGCGACGGCTTGCCCGGCCGGTCGTCCTGGGCGTGGACGTCGTAGAGGCCGTCCTCGCCGTCCCAGATCGGGGAGCGGTCCGTTCACCGACTTCACGGACTGCTTCGAGGCCCCGGAGAACGTTCCGCGCGCGACGGCGGTCGGCGTCGTCCTGGCCGAGCCGTTCGCCTGGCGCTCGGTCGGGTTGCGGAGGTGGGTGTTGCCGGGACCATGGAAGGGAGCAGGGGGAGTGAGCGTCCGAGCCACCTGCCGTGGCTGTCGGAGCATTGATCACCTGGAGTACGCATGAGCGACCTGCCCCCGCCCGTCACGCCCTTCCTGGAGCCGGCGGCGAAGGAGCTGGCCGAGGCGACCGATCCGCACCCGCGGATCTACGAGGTCCCGCCGGAGAAGGGCCGTGAGATCCTCCTCGGCCTGCAGAGCGACCCCAGTGTCCCCCGCCCTGACGTCGACGAGGAGTGGGTGGATGTCGACGCCGGCGAATGGGGCACGGTCCGCACGCGGATCATCAGGCCCAAGGGGGCGACCGGTCCGCTGCCGGTGATGTTCTACATCCACGGCGCCGGCTGGGTCTTCGGCGACGAGAAGACCCACGACCGGCTCTTCCGGCGGGAGGAGCCGTTGGAGCCTTCGCACAGGCGGGCGTCGCCGGCAGGGCGGCCGGGGCGGCCGGAGCGGCCGGGGCGGCCGGGGCGGCCGGGGCGGCCGGACGGATCGTGCCCCCTCGGCCGTGCGGCGTCCCATCAGCACGCGCAGGAGATGCCCGAGCGCGGGGCGGTGAGGTCGTCGACAGGACGCTGCTCGGCACCGGTGGCGGAGTCGTAGGCGAAGCCCTCCCGCGCCCAGTACTCGAAGCCGCCGAGCATTTCCTTGACCTGGTAGCCGAGGCGGGCGAAGGCCAGCGCCGCGCGGGTCGCGCCGTTGCAGCCGGGACCCCAGCAGTAGGTGACCACGGTCCGGTCCGGGGCGATGAGCCGCGGTGCCAGGTCGGCGATCCGTGCGGTCGGGATGTGCAGAGCGCCCGGGATGCGGCCCTGGTCCCAGGCGGCACCGCTACGGGTGTCGACCACGACGATCCCGGGTGCGCCGGATTCCAGATCGGCGTGGACGTCGGAGACGTCCGCCTCGAAGGCGAGACGGGCGGCACAGTGGGCGGCGGCCTCGGCGGGCGTGGCGGCGGGCACGCTCAGGACGGCACTGGTGATCTCGGCGGACGCGGTGGCAGACATGGGCTACCTCTTGTCTTGTTCGTGCTGGTCGCAACGGTGTCCTACGAGCCGTGCCGGGTTTCCCGGCCGGCGACGACTCCATCCTCCGACCCCGTGACCCGCCCTACGAGTGGCATGAATGCCACAGGTCACCAAGATTCCGCCAGCCGTCTCCGTGCCCCTACCGGTGCGCGGGGGCGCGGGTGAACGTCTTGCGGTAGGCCGTCGGCGTCGTACGCATCCGGCGGGTGAAGTGGTGCCGGTACGTCGCGGTGCTGTCGAAGCCGACCGCGGCGGCGACCTCGTCCACGGTGCCCTCGCCGGACTCGAGCAGTGGCAGGCTGGCAGCCACCCGCTGGGCGATGACCCAGCGCATGGGGCTCACGCCGTTGCGGCGGGTGAAGTGCCTCGCGTACGAGCGTTCCGACATGCGCGCGGCACCGGCCAGGGCGGGCACGGACAGCGGTGTGCGCAGATGGCGCAGCGCCCAGTTCATGCTCTGTGTGACGCCGTCGTCCCCGGGGTCGATGTCTCCCACCGCCGCCTCGATGAACTGGGCCTGTCCGCCCTCGCGGTGCGGTGGTACGACGAAGCGGCGCGCCACCGCGTTGGCGACGGCCGCTCCGTGATCGGCCCGGACGAGGTAGAGGCACAGGTCGATGCCGGCCGCGCTGCCCGCGCTGGTGAGGACGTCGCCGTTGTCGACGTACAGCACGTCGGGGTCGACCTCGATCCCGGGATGCCGTTCGGCGAGCGCGCGGGCGTAGCGCCAGTGGGTGGTGGCGCGCCGGCCCTCCAGCAGGCCGGTCGCGGCCAGCGCGAACGCCCCCGAGCAGATCGACACCAGGCGGGCTCCCCGCGCATGGGCCCGCAGCAGCGCGTCCACCAGGGCGGGCGAGACGTCCGCCCCGGTCTCGGCCACCCCCGGAACGATCACCGTGTCCGCGGCGGCCAGCGCGTCAAGGCCACACTCGGCACGCAGCGTGAACCCGCCGATCGCCCGCAGATCCCGGCCGGGCTCCTCGGCGCACACCCGCAGCTCGTACCAGGGCAGCGCCCCCAGCTCGGGCCGGGACAGGCCGAAGACCTCCACCACCACGCCCAGCTCGAAGGGCGCCATCGCGTCGAAAGCCAGTACGGCTACCACGTGCCTGTTCGCCATGGCTGAAGGTTAACGACCCATGAGATACAGCCACGGGGCAAAGGGGTCGGACAGGGCGAGGGGGCCCGGGGCAGGCACGGTCGCGTACGCCCCAGTCGGTGCGCCCCACTGAATGGCCGGTTCCCGAGAGAACGGAATCAGTCCGGCCACCGCGTCCCGGCGACCGGCCGGGACGCGGACGGCACGTGCCGAGTCCGTCAGTGGCCCATGCCCCAGCCGTGGCCGCTCGCGTTGGCGCAGCTGTTACCGAAGGCGGGGTTGAGCAGACCGACGACGTTCACCGTGTTGCCACAGACGTTCACCGGCACGTGAACCGGGACCTGCACCACGTTGCCCGAGGCCACGCCCGGGGGAACCGACCGCCGCGCCCTGGGCGCCGCTGTCGGCGGCCGCCACTCCGGAGCCGCCCAGCACCAGGGCGCCACCGGCGGCGGCGAGGAAGCCGGCGGTCACGATCGCGCGAGTCTTCATGTAGTTCTCCTTCTCGTGTGCGTTTCATCGGGCCGGCCCGCCGCCGTTCCTGTCGAAGCGCAGGCGCGGCGGGCGACCGTAATCCGCACCGCGCGGCGGACCGGATTGCGCGAGGGAGGCAAGCTCACCCGAACGAGCCAGCGCATCCGAACGCGAAGCCGGACACCGAACTGCGAGGCGCCCGGCAGGAAAAGCTGTCGTGCGATCCGGAACTGGTCCGGACGGGTTGTGTCCGGCGTAAAAGGCAGTCCACTCGGCGTGCGGGGACGGATCTGTTGCAGAGCCCCCGGCACCCGGCGTCCCCCGGTGCACGCCCTGCTGGTCCCGGTCGCGGAACGAGCCGCCACCGGTCCCGGCTCGCTCCTGCTCCTGCTCCTGCTCCTGCTCCTGCTCCTGCTCCTGCTGACCCTTCATCACATCGTCACCGACGGCTGGTCGATGGGGCCACTGGTCGGCGACCTCGGCACCGCCTACCGGGCCCGCACCGGCGGGCACGCACCGCGGTGGGAGCCGCTGCCCGCGCAGTACCCGGACTACGCGCTGCGGCAGCACGCCAGGCTCGGCGACCGGGAGGACCCGGGCTCCCTCTCGGCACGACAGCTGGCCCACGCGCGGACGGCGCTGGAGGGCCTGCCCCCCGAACCGCCCCTCCCCCACGACCGGCCGCGACCGGAGCGCGCCACCTCCCGCGGCGGCCGGGTACCGGTGAGCCTGGACGCCGCCGAGCACCGCGCGCTCGTCGCGCTGGCGCGGGAGGCGGGAGTCAGCCCGTTCATGGTGCTGCACGGTGTGCTCGCCACGCTGCTGCACCGGCTGGGCAGCGGGGACGACATCACCGTACTCGCGCGGCCACCAACCTGATCACCTGTCTCTTGTATCACCACCCGCCCCAGCGGTAGACGGTGCAGGCGCGTCGGACCAGGCAGCGCGCCGTGGTGAGGCAGCCGACCAGGGCGACGAATCCTCGTAGTCCTGCCCCAACCTCTCAGCGCCGAACTAGACGCCGTTTACCAGGCGGACCACCCGCCCCGCAAGGCGGGTCCCGGGCACTGCCTGACGGCGAGTGCTGATGGCACGCGCCGGGGCGGTCGTGGTGCACGCGCGCGGCAGCAGACGCGAACCGGTCGGCGAAGACCGCCTTGGCCTCGTCACCATGACGCCGTGCTGGACTCGCGCTCGCCGGTAAGCAAACGGACGCCCCGAATGCCTGCCGTTGATCCGCTCGACGAGGTCAAGGGCAGGCGCCGAAGCGCGCCGGCCCCTGTCGTCCAGCGCGTCGGCGAGGACGCCGACGCGCTGACGGCGGCACGCGTCAAGCGTCTTCCTCTCCTCCCTCGTCCGGGTTCCTCGAGGCGGTGGTGTCGGTCAGCGGATGGATCCGAACCAGCCGTGAACCGCTCGCCCGCCCGCCTGCGGACCGCACCGCATCACGGTCAGCGCGCATCGGGAAGGTCAGCGCTGCAGGGTGAGGACGCCCGGCCGCCAGGGCAGTTGGTCGTACGGACCGCCCGCGTTCGGGGACTTGCCCTGGTAGAGGAACTGCAGGTCGCAGGGGTCGATGGTCATGGTCTGGTCGGGGTTGTCGCGTACCAGGTCACCGTGGCTGATGTCGTTGGTCCAGGCGGCCCCGCTGTTGGTCTTGCCCGCGAAGGGGTTGCTCTCACTGGCGGCCTGCGGGGTCCACGAGCCACTCAGGCTGGAGGCCGTGAAGGAGCGGAAGTAGCGCCCGTTCGCACCCATGGCTTCGACGATCATCAGGTACTGGTTCTGGCCCTGGACCTTGTAGACCTGTACGCCCTCGAACAGGTTCGCCTTCGTGTCGCTCATGATCGTCGTGTACGACGAGCCGAAGTTGCCCGGGAAGTTCCCGATCGGCATGCTCGCCCGGTAGATCTTGCCGTTGTCACCGGCGAAGAACAGGTACATGTTCTGGCCGTCGGCGATCAGGGTCTGGTCGATCGGGCCGGTGTCGGAGCCGGAAATGCTCCCGGTGAACAGCGGCTGCGGCGAGGACCAGCCGTTGGGGTCGGTGGGGTCGCTCGACGTACGGTAGACGAACGGCCACGAACCCCACTGGTACGCGAGCACCCAGACGTTCTTGGGCGCGAAGTAGAACAGCGTGGGCGCCACCGCGGCCTGGTTCATCCCGGTCTGGCCGGCCGACGCCATGTCCGGCCAGTTCGTGAAGGGGCTGAACATCATCGAGCCGTATGACGATCCCGACACGTTCGACGCGTAGACCAGGTGCCTGCCGTTGTGCGTCACGGTGGTGAAGTCCTTCACCGCGGCCCACCCGTTCGCCGGCTGCGCCAGCACTCCCGTCGACGTCCACCGGTACGTCGACGGAAGGGTGCACGGGCCGTCCGTCGGCGGCGTCCCCGTCAAGCCGGTCCACTTCTGGTTGCCGGCGTCGTTGCACGTCCCGACCTGCACCGCCGTGCCGTTGGCCGTACCGGCGCCCGCCGCCTCCAGGCACAGCCCGGACTGCACACCGACGACCGTACCGTCGGCGTTCACCTGCCACTGCTGGTTCCCCCCGCCTGAGCAGGCCCAGATCTGCACCCGTGTCCCGGGCGTGGTGGCGTGGCCGGGGACGTCCAGGCACTTGTTGCCGTACACGGTCAACTGGTTGCCGTCCGTCAGCGTCCACTGCTGGTTGGTCCCGCCCCAGCAGTCGTAGATCTGCAGGGACGTGCCGTTGGTCTGGTCGGCGCCCAGCACATCGAGACACCGGTTCGAACCAACACCGCGTAAGGCGCCACTGGTGGCCGCCTGAGCCGTGGTGGTGGCGACGAGCAGCGCCGCCAACGCGGCCAGGGCCGCAACCACGGCGGCGAGCACCGCGGACGGATGCCTGCGGCTCGAATCTCCTCTGCGCATGGGGACTTCCTCTCAACCTTGAGTGAGCGGTTCCGGCTTGGGCGGCATGGGCGTCAAGGGCGACGGCGACAATTTGGCGAGGTCATGACATACGCACGCAGCGCGGCTCCTTGCGATCTGCGCTCGGCCAGCGCGAGGGGAATCGCCCTGTTGCATGACGCAGCGACTAAGGCACGTTCGCGATATCGAACAGAGGTCGGTGTGTCGGGCATCCTGAATGATAGGGAGCCCGCGAGCGGCGTCAATACCTCTCGCATGTGTCGCTCGAAGCGTCGAAATGTTTATGGCAAATCAGGCGCGAAACATCGCTCGCTACGGCACCCAGACGGCCGGGCTCCACACATCCAACGCTGGAGCGGGAGGCGTGCCGGCGAGGCGCGGACACCCATGGACCCACGCCGCCAGCCAGCACTTACCGGAGGCGGGAGTCGCTCTCCGGCCCACAATGATGTCGAAAGTTTCGAAGGGAAGATTGAAACTTTTGCTTCCAGAGTGCTTGACGATGCATCGTCAACAACCAATCATTCCTGCTGAGGAACCGACTGCGGTCGACATGTCGAGCAACGTCGGCCTTGGGCAAGCCCTGCCGCACGGCAGGCCCGCGCACAGCCGCAGTACAGATCCGTGCACGGAAGCACCCGCGCCACCCCATTCGGTCCGGTGAGGCTCGCACCAGCGCGTCCTGACTCTTCACGCAGGGGGAGAGATACGCGACGCCGCGTCGCGGTCCCTCGGCTGAGCCGCGATGGAGCAGCCCCCGACCGGTTCGCCGAAGGGCAGCGGACGACCCAACCCCCTGCGCTTTCGGTCCTTCCGTGATCTCTACCTTGGAGGCACAGTCATGGGCTCGTACGCCCTTCCCAGATCCGCTGTTCGCCAGAAGATCCGCGTCCTGCTGTTGGCGCTGGTCGTCGGCGTCCTCGGTGCGGTCACCGCACTGGTCGCGCCGCCGTCCGCGCACGCCGCCGAGAGCACGCTCGGCGCCGCGGCGGCGCAGAGCGGCCGCTACTTCGGCACCGCTGTCGCCTCGGGCAAGCTGAGCGACTCGACGTACACGACGATTGCGGGCCGTGAGTTCGACTCGGTGACGGCCGAGAACGAGATGAAGATCGACGCCACCGAACCGCAACGAGGGCAGTTCAACTTCACCGCCGCTGACCGCGTCTACAACTGGGCCGTGCAGAACGGCAAGGAGGTGCGCGGTCACACCCTGGCCTGGCACTCCCAGCAACCCGGCTGGATGCAGAGCCTGAGCGGCAGCGCACTGCGCCAGGCGATGATCGACCACATCAACGGCGTGATGGCCCACTACAAGGGCAAGATCACCCAGTGGGACGTGGTGAACGAGGCCTTCGCCGACGGCAGCTCGGGAGCCCGACGGGACTCCAACCTGCAACGCACCGGCAATGACTGGATCGAGGTCGCCTTCCGCACCGCGCGCGCCGCCGACCCGGAAGCCAAGCTCTGTTACAACGACTACAACGTCGAGGACTGGACCTGGGCCAAGACCCAGGCCATGTACGCCATGGTCCGGGACTTCAAGCAGCGCGGCGTGCCGATCGACTGCGTCGGCTTCCAGTCGCACTTCAACAGCGGTAGCCCCTACAACAGCAACTTCCGCACCACCCTGCAGAGTTTCGCCGCCCTCGGCGTGGACGTGGCCATCACCGAACTCGACATCCAGGGCGCCCCCGCCTCGACCTACGCCAACGTCACCAACGACTGCCTGGCCGTCCCGCGCTGCCTCGGCATCACCGTTTGGGGCGTGCGTGACTCCGACTCCTGGCGATCGGAGCAGACGCCGCTGCTGTTCAACAACGACGGCAGCAAGAAGCCCGCCTACACCGCCGTCCTCAACGCACTCAACGGGGGATCCACCACGCCCCCTGCCGATTCCGGACAGATCAAGGGCGTCGGTTCAGGCCGCTGCCTGGACGTGCCCAGCGCCGGCACCACCGACGGCACCCAGCTCCAACTGTGGGACTGCCACGACGGCACCAACCAGCAGTGGACGCACACCGACACCGGCGAGCTCAGGGTCTACGGCAACAAGTGCCTGGACGCCGCCGGCACCGGCACCGGCACCAAAGTCCAGATCTACAGTTGCTGGGGCGGCGACAACCAGAAATGGCGCCTCGACTCCAACGGATCCATCGTCGGCGTCCAGTCCGGCCTCTGTCTCGACGCCGTCGCGGGCGGCACCGCCAACGGCACCCTGCTCCAGCTCCACTCGTGCTCGAACGGCAGCAATCAACGCTGGACCCACACCTGACGGGACCTGCCACGAACGAAGGGCCGGCTCGATGACGGCCTGCGGTGCGGCTTCTCCCGCCCCTCCAGGAAGTCATCGTTGATGGTCCCGGGTCGCCGCCGTGGTGGCGGCGACCCTCTCGATGGACACGCCAGCGTCAAAGATCTTCGAATGTCCCTCCGAAGGCGTCGCCCATGCCCGCTCGAACCGCTGCACGGAGGGGAACAGGTCGAGCAACCCACCCAGAGGACACAACCGCAGGCCAGGAACCGGGGGTCACGGTCCCACACGTCTCCACCCAGAGCGTCGAACGAGCGTCATGGTGCGAGCGACTGGTGCGCCCCTCTTCCGATCCGTCCGACGCTCCGCGTCGATCCGGGACGGTGCCGGGCACCTCGGGAGGGCGCCGAGCGGGATCGGCACGGATGAGTGCGGCGATTCCAATCGTAATGACATTCATTTTCATGTATCGTCTGCCTCGCTCACCGATCGCACCCGGAGGTCCTCATGGCCGTACCCAAACGCAAGATGTCGCGCAGCAACACCCGGCATCGTCGCGCGCAATGGAAGGCCGCGACGCCACAGCTGGTGACGGTCACGGTGGACGGCGTGCCCTACCTCGTCCCCCAGCGGCTGGCCAAGGCGTACGAGCGCGGCCTGCTCCGTCCGGAAGGCTGACCCCGGCATGACCCGCGCCCCCTCGCCGCGCCTTCCCGTCACCGTCCTGTCGGGGTTCCTCGGCGCCGGCAAGACCACCCTGCTCAACCACGTCCTCACCAACCGCGAGGGCTTGCGCGTCGCCGTCATCGTCAATGACATGAGCGAGGTCAACATCGACGCCGCCCTGGTGCGCGGCGGCGAAGCGGCCCTGTCCCGCACCGAGGAACGCCTGGTCGAGATGACCAACGGGTGCATCTGCTGCACCCTGCGCGACGACCTGCTCGAAGAGGTGGACCGGCTGGCGCGCGAGGGGCGTTTCGACTACCTCCTCATCGAGTCGTCCGGCATCTCCGAGCCCATGCCGGTGGCCGCGACCTTCGCCTTCGCCCGCGACGACGGCGCCACCCTCGGCGACCTGGCCCGGCTGGACACGATGGTCACGGTCGTGGACGCCGCCAACTTCCTTCCCGAGCTGGCCGGAGGTGACGAACTGGTCGAGCGGGGCCTGGACCAGTACGAGGACGACGAACGCACGGTCAGCGACCTGCTGATGGACCAGATCGAGTTCGCCGACGTCATCGTCCTCAACAAGCTCGACCTCGTCGACGCCGCGTCCGCCGACCGGCTGCGCGCCACCTTGGCTCGGCTCAACCCCGTCGCCCGCTTGGTGCCGGCCGTGCGGGGCCGCGTACCGGTCGGCGAGGTCCTGGGTACCGGCCGCTTCGACCTGGAGCGAGCGCAACAGGCTCCGGGGTGGGTCAGGGAACTCAACGGCGACCACGTTCCCGAGACGGAGGAGTACGGCATCTCCTCGACCGTCTTCCGCTCCGCAACGCCCTTCCACCCCGGGCGGCTGTGGACGTTCGTGACGGAGGCACTGGACAGCGGCGCCCACGGGCAGGTTCTCAGGTCGAAGGGGTTCTTCACCCTCGCCAGTCGACCCCGGGTGACGGGACTGTGGTCGCAGGCCGGTTCGGTGGCGCGCTTCGAACCTTCCTCCGCTCGCGACACCGACAGCGCCTACGCGCAGGAACTCGTCTTCATCGGAACGCGGCTGGACGCGGAGCCGCTGCGGGCTGCCCTGACCGACTGCCTCATCCGGAAAGACGAAGCCCCGCCCGCTTCCGACCCCTTCCCTGCCTGGGACACCTACGGTTTCGGCGAGAACCGCGCGCACGAGCACGGCCCTCTCCCCACCGTGACGGGGCGCTGAAACCCCGGGCCGGACGGTGGTCGCAGCCACGGCACCGTCCGGCCCGGTACACACCTGTCAGAGAGGCCGCTCGGACGCTTCGACGGACTCCCCAGCCTCGCCGGCGCACTGCTGCGCACCCTTCTCCTCGACCGGTGGGTGACGGACTTCCTGTCCGCCCATCCCGACGCCACCGTGGCCGAGGTCGGCACCGGGCTCAACACACGCCACGAACGCGTCGACAACGGCCGCGCCCGGTGGTTCGGCCTCGACCTGCCCGACGTGATCGGCCTGTGCCGGAACTTCTCCACAGACAGCCCCCGGCGGACGATGATCGCAGCATCGGTGACGGACGAGGCGTGGGCAGCGGAGGTGGCCCCGCACGCCACCGGGCCGTACCTGGTCGTCGCGGAGGCCGTACTGCCCTACCTGCACGAACTCGACGTGCGCGGGGTCATCGACCTCCTCGCCGACCGCTTCCCGGGCGCACTGCCGGCCCTGGACACCGCCGGCCCCGGATTCTTCGAGACTCAGGAACAGCACGACGCCCTCAGCAAGGTCGAGGCCCGTATGCACTGGCACTGCCGAGGGTTACCGCCTCAGCCTCCTGCGCCTGCCCTGACGTCCGCAGGCACGCCCCACGGCCGGTTCCGGCCGTGCCTCCGCGCCGAGTCACGGCCGGAACCGGGGCCCGTCGCACGAGCGGCGCGACTACCAGGAGGACTTGGCGACCCGGGCAGGAAGCCGGCGTGGGCCCGCTCACGCACGCGGACGCGCGACACGAACTTCCGAAGACGACCGCACGGCCGCCCGTCCACACTGTCCCGGTTGCGTACTCGGTGGCGCTCGCGTGGCGGGGTTGACGCCGCAGTTCTTCCACTGCGGCCCGGCGTTCGGCGTCGGTGGTCGACGGTCTTGATCACCTGGGCGCTGAGCGTCAGCCGGACGTGCCGCCCTCGCCGGGCAGCCAGTGGCGCCTGCGCTGGGTGTCGAGGCCGAAGCGGCGGGAGGTGCGCCGATGCGAGTGGGAGACGGTCTTGCCGAAGCCTGGCTGGGCACCGGCAGTTGGCAGGGCGGACAAGGACACCATCGCTGCACGGGCCCCTTCATGACTCGCAACGAGGCGCGCCCGGGGATCAGCATGTTGAGCGGCGGCCCCGGCGCGTCGACGAGCGAGTGCGGGAAGTAGTCGTTTCGAGGGACGCCCGCCCCTGAGCGTCACTGGTCCGGTGCACGGGGCGAAGTGCCGTGCTCAGGAAAGGGCGGTGCTGCTGAGGACGCGGTTGAGGGCGCCACCGGGGCGGCTTGTGAGTTCCTCCCAGGTCCCCTCTTCCGTGATGCGGCCCTCCTCCAGGACGGCGATGCGGTCGGCGCGGCGGATGGTGGCCGGGCGGTGGGCGATGAAGATCGTCGTGCGGCTCTCCTCCCGCAGCACGGTGGCGAGTTCGGCGTCGCCGGTGTTGTCCAGGTGGGCGGTGGACTCGTCGAGCACAAGAACCCGCGGTCCGGCCAGCAGCGCGCGGGCCAGGGCAACGCGGGACCGCTGACCGCCGGAGAGCGTAGCGCCCCGCTCGCCGACGAGGGTGTCCAGCGAGGCGATCCGATCGACGCCGCACAGCCGTGCCGCCTCCGCCAGCGCCCGGTCGTCGGCCTCGGGCGCGGCGAGCCGCAGGTTCTCGGCGAGGGTGCCGTGGAAGAGGGGAGTGTCCTGCCCCACCAGCATCACCGCACGCCGCAGTTCCGCGTCGTTCACCTTCCGCACGTCCACGGCTTCGCCGTGGGCGGGCAGCAACTGGACCTCGCCGGCGGACGGGTCCCAGAAGCGGGCCAGCAGATGGGCGCAGGTGGACTTGCCGGCACCGGAGGCGCCGACGAGGGCGAGTGTCCGGCCGGGGTGGACGGTGAGGTCGACGCCGTCCAGCACGGCTCCGCCGCCGTAGTCGAACCTCACTCGGTGCAGCCGGACGCCCAGTGGTCCGGGAGGCAGGGAGCGTGGTGCGGTGGGCGGCGGCGCGAGGGCGGGGGCCTTGACGGCCGCGTCGACGCGGGAGGCGGCGGCGCGCAGTGCCACGGCCTGGCTCAGAGCGCGCGCCGACTCCGCCACGGGGCCGAGGACGGACAGGGACAGTGCCATCGCGGCCGGAGCCCAGGCACCGTTCAGCCGTCCGGAGGTCACGGACTGAGCCGCCGCGCCGACCACGCCGAGGACCGCGACCACGATGAGAAGGTCGCGGACGGCGGCGGCCACGGCCTCCCAGGTGGCCTCGGCGCGCTGGGCGTCGCCCACCTGCCTCCCCCGCTCCGCCAGCGTGCGGCGGCGTCCGGCCAGAGCACCGAAGGCGAGCAGTTCGGGCAGCCCGTCCACCGTCTCCACCGTGTCGGCCGACAGCGCGGCCACGGCCGTGCGGGTGCGGCCGCCGCGTACGGTGCGCGCGCGTGCGTCGGCGAAGGGCGCCGCGGCGAGCAGGGCCGCGACCGGCAGGACGGCCACCAGCAGCCACGGCTCCACCAGGGCCAGAAGCACCGAGCCGCCGATGAAGACCGTTCCCGACGCTAGCAGTTGGGCGGTGGTGTGGGCGTAGAAGAACTCGAGCGCCTCCACGTCGGCCATGGCGGTGGCGGCGAGGTCGCCGCTGCGGCGGCCCGCGACCCGGGCGGGCGCGCTGCGGGCCAGACCGTCGAAGACGCGGACCCGCAGTGCGGCCAGGACCCGGTAGGCGAGGTCGTGGGAGAGGTCCATCTCCCGCCAGGTCATCAGGGCGCGCGTGACGACGAGGGCGGCGAGCGCGATGACGGTGCCGGCCGAGGGAGCGTGCCCGTCCATGACGGCGGTGCCCACGGTGTGCGCGGCCAGGGTCAGCAGCGCGACGAGGGAGCCCTGTTCGAGGACGGCGGCGACGCAGGTGCGGGCCGTCATGGCACGGTGCCCGGCGAGGGCGGGCAGCAGGGCGCGCAGTGCGCCCCGCGCGGGGACGTCCGCCCCGGTGGCGGCGGGGCCGGTAACGGTGCTCATGCGGCGAGTTCCCCTCGGTGGGCGCGGCCGGCTTCGACGAGCCGGGTGTAGACGCCGCCGGCCTCGGCCAGGCCGGTGTGGTCGCCGACGGCGTCCACCCGCCCCGCGTCGAGGACGACGATCTGGTCGGCGTGCCGGACGGCCGCGAGCCGGTGGGCGACCACCAGGACGGTCCGCCCGCCGACCGCCTTCAGCAGCTCCCGGACGATGTCCGCCTCGCGTCGCTCGTCGACCGCGCTGGTGGCCTCGTCGAGAACGAGGACCGGGGCGTCGGACAGCAGGGCCCGGGCCAGGGCGAGCCGCTGCCGCTGGCCGCCGGAGAGCGTGGCGCCCCGTTCGCCGAGGACGGTGGCGTAGCCGTCCGGCAGGGCGGCGATCTCGTCGTGGATCCCGGCGGTGCGCGCCGCCAGGGTGAGCTCGTCGTCGGTGGCGCGGGGCCGCGCGAGACGCAGGTTGTCGGCGATGGTGGCATGGAACAGGTACGTCTCCTGCGAGACCACGGCGATGCCCCGCCGCAGCAAGTCGAGCGCGCACTCGGTCGTGGGGCGCTCGTCGAGGGTGATCCGCCCTTCCTGCGGGTCGTGGTGACGCAGGAGCAGGGCCAGCAGGGTCGACTTGCCCGCGCCGGACGGCCCGACGATCGCGGTGGTCCGTCCCGCCCGCGCGGTGAAGGAGATACCGTCCAGGGCGGGTGTGGGAGCACCGTCGTAGGTGAACCGGACTTCGTGGAAACGGAGTTCGGGGGGAGCGTGCCAGTGCGCGGGCGCCGTCGCGGTGTCGGGGACCGTCGGCTCGGCCGTGCGCAGGGCCGCCAGCCCGTCGGCGGCCGACACTCCCAGGTAGCCGGCGTGCCATTCCCGGGCAAGGTCGCGGACCGGGCGGAAGCACTCGGAGGCCAGCAGCAGCACCAGGTAGGTGCCGGCCGCGGTGGTGGATCCGGTGACGGCCGACCAACACGCCAGGAGCGCGGCGGCGGCGGTGCCGCCCTGGATGGCGAGGTCGGTGATGCCGGTGTCGACCAGGGACACACGCAGTTTGGCGACGGTGGCGCGGTGCAGGGCCGCGGACCGCTCCTCCAGGCGTGCGCGGGTGCGGCCGACGGCGCCCGCGGCGCGCAGGGCGGGCATGCCCTGGAGGGCCTCCAGGTAGTCGGCGCCCAGTCCTTCGTAGGTGTCCCAGTGCTCCTTTCCGCGGGCGGCGAGGAGCCGGTCCCAGGCGCGCGGGCCCAGCAGGGCCAGGAGCAGGGCGGGGACGAGTCCGAGGAGGGCCCGGGGTTCGACCACGGCGAGGGCGGCGAGAACCAGGGGTGGCACCGCGAGGGTGACCAGGAGCTGGGGCAGGTAGCGGGAGACGTAGGCGTCGACGCCCTCCACCCCCTCGACCAGGGTGGTGCGGACGGCTCCCGCCCGCGCTGTGTTCAGGTACGCGGGCCCCAGCCGGCCCAGGTGGGCGAGGAGTTCGTCGCGCAGTGCCACCCTGACCCGGGCCCCGGCGCGGATGGCGGTGCGCCGCTGCCACAGGGCGAGCCCGGCGCGGGCGGCGACGACGGCGAGCACCGCGGCCAGCAGCCACGGGAGCCGGCCGGTGTCACCGCGGGCCACGCCGGCGAGCGCGAGGGCCAGCAGCACCGCCTGCGCCAGGTGCGTGAGGGTGACGGCACCCTGCAAGAGGGTGGCCGCGAGCAGGGGGCGCCGTGCGCGCCGTGCGGCGCGGCGCAGCTCGGGGTGGACGATCATGTGGAGTTCTCCTCGTCGGCGTGGCGGGTGCCGAGGGCCAGGGCGTGCACGACCCAGTCACGGCCCGGCGCGGCACCGAGAGCGGCGCCGAGGTCCGCCTGCTGCCAGGAACCGACGGGCCGGGCCGCCAGCCCGTGGCGCTGAGCGGTGAGATGGGCCAGGTGGACGGCGAAGCCGGCCCGCAGGTGGGCGCGGCGGATGTGCGCGGCGTCGGCGTCCGTGGGGCAGCCGTGGGCGAGCAGGACGGTGCCCGCGTCCGCGAGCCACGTCTGGCCCGCCGCCCAGGCCGCGAGCGTCGGACGGGTCTCGCCGGACGCGTAGGGCCGCAGGGCCGTGCCCTCCTGAGCCAGTTCCATGAGGCCGGGCCGAGGCGGGCCGACCGCGGCGCACCAGCGCAACAGGCCGCCGCGCCCGGCCCGTTCGGCGGTGGCCAGGACTGCCCGCAACGCATCGTGCGGCGGGAGGCCCGGCAGCGGCGGTGGGGTACTGCGGCGCGCCAGCAGTTCGGCCGGGGCCGGCGGGACCTCGGTCTCCGCGGGGCGGCTCGGGCTCCGTCCGTCGGGCGGTGGGACGCGTACGACGGCCAGGGGGTTCTCGGCGTGTCCGTCCAGCTGTACGCGGGGTTCGCCCGTGTTAAGAGCGCGGGCCGCCAGGAACAGCGCCGCGGCGGCGTGCCCGGTGTCCAGCAACAGAAGGGGCCAGGCCCGGTGGCCGTAGTGGGACACCGTGCGCTGTGCGGTGACGGAGAGTGCGGCGGTCACGCCCGCCGGCGTACCGTCGACGGGCGCGCCGACGTGGCGGACACGGTGGCGCAGCGGGTCGTAGCCGTAGCGGCCGGGCGGCAGGGAGCAACCGGTACCCACGACCAGTTCGGTGTCCACCGGGTGCAGCGCACCGGCGGAGGGGGTGGGCCTGAGACGTCCGGAGGTGTCCGAGGCCGCCAGGGACAGACCCAACAGGGCACGCAGGTCGAGGTCCGCGGGGCCGGCCTCCGGGATCGGGCACGGCGGCCCCGGCCAGGGCCGGACGGCTGTCCCGGCGGGCGTGTCGGGGCCGGGGCGCTTCGGGGAGCGGGCCCGGGCGAGGGCTGCGACGAGGCCCGTCGGCGGGTTCTCGTGATGGTCTTCCACAGCGGCCCTCACATGTGCGGCGGAGGCGCCAGCGTGAAGTCCCGCGGCGCGCTGGGCGCGGTCGCGCGCCATCCGCGCGCGACGGCGGCCTCGGCGAGGCGCGGGCAGCCGAAGTAGCCGAAGGCGGCCGGCGCGTTGGGCAGGAGTCCGGAGACGAGGACCCTGGCGACGCGCAGCGCGGTCTCCGCCACGTCCTCGGTGGTGAGATCGAAGGTCATGACGCGGTGGCCTCCCCCGCGCAGCGTGCTCTTCAGCCGCTCCCGGCTTCCGGACTCGACCGCGTCGACGGATACCGTCCCGAGCTCGGGGGCGGTGAACCGCCGGGCCTCGGCCGCCATCCGTTCGTCCAGCCACACCTGCACGTGTGCTCCCAGGTCCCGCACGTGCTCGAACTGGTCGCCGCACACGTCGAGGTAGCGGCCGTCGGCCCGGTGTTCCAGGTAGAGCCCGCGGGCGAGCAGCCCGGCCTCGACCGCCTGGAAGACCCAGCCGTCGGAGTCGGTCAGCCCCTGGGTGAAAACCCAGGTGTGGACGGCTTCGAGGACGGCCTTGCGGGCGGCTTCGGCCGGGTCGTACTTGCAGGCGAACCCGGCGGCGTACAGGTTGAGGCGCGGGTCGTGCACGAGCGCGGCCATGCAGGGGGCGAACTCCGAGTGCATCTCGACGATGTGGACGTCGAGCGCGGAACCGGCGAGGTCGTCCGCGAGGCCGGGCACGCTCGCCGGGTCGATGCCCCGGGTCGGGCCGTCCAGATGCCACCACAGTTCCAGGGCGTCGCGTTCGACGATCTCCAGCAGGCCGCGCTCGACAGCGTCGTCGAAGCCCTGCCCGGTGGCGATCCCGGCGTAGTTGAGGTGGTGGGTGCGGGGCAGTTCGCGCAGGCCACCCTGGCGCCAGTTGAGGTGGGTGAGCGAGACGGGTGCCCAGACCTCGGCGACGGTCCCGTCGGGCAGTCGTTCGGTTCCCCGTGTCCACAGCGCCGGGGTGTCGGCGGTGAGCGGGCGGTAGGGGAACTTCTCACGGTCGTACTGCCAGGGTGCGTAGGCGGGCAGATCGTCCGGGCCGTACAGGCGCAGGCTCTTGTCCGTCAGTTCGGCGGCGGTGGCGCGCAGGGGTGCGTCCGGGTGGCCTGGCGGCGGCACGCGGTTGCCGCAGTATCGCTCCACCCCCTCGGCTATCGCGGCGACGCGGGCCTGCTCGGGGTCGCCGAAGGTGGTGCCGAGGGAGACCCGGTCGGCGGGCCACAGCCCGAGTCTGCGAGCGTCGGACATCTCGGCCGTGAGCGCGGTGTAGCGGGGCGGGGCGCCCGCGGGGTGCTCGACGGGCTTGACCTTGCGGACGATTCCGCAGACGGGGTCGACGAGCGCTTCCAGCGGCAGAGCCGTCATCGCAGGATCTCCTCGGCGGGGTCGGTGGGGGCGGGACGGGACGGAAGCACGGGCAGGTTCAGCACCACGCTGTCCGGATCGACCTCCCGCCGGGAGGCGAGCAGCTGTTCGGCCGTCATCGGGTCGTCCCCGGTGTGGGGGTTGCGGGCGTGGGCCGGGAAGTGGTGTCCGGCGATCTCCAGGCGCAGCCGGGTACCGGCCCGGAGCCGGCGTGCGAGCCGGCCGAGTCCGACGGTGAACGCGGCTGCCCGGCCGACCGGTTCGGCACGCCGGACGATACCGACGGCGAGCCGCTCGGCGGTCCCGTCCGGTGGGAGCGCGACGAGCCTGGCGGCCCAGTCGGCGGACGGTGTGTGGGCGGTGGCCCGCAGCCGCACACTGACGGGGCCGACGAGGTCGAGCGGACGCGGCGACGGCGGTGTGACCAGCAGGCAGCGGTCGGGCGGGTCATCTACGGGGACGGTCAGGTCGTCGGAGCGAACGGGCCGGGCGGGATCGGCGGTGAAGGCGGAACCGCGCAGCAGGCGCGTGCGGTGGGCGCGCGGTTTCCCCTCGGCGTTGGCGGGCAGCCATAGGCCGGCGCCGCCGAGCGCCAGTGCGCCGTGGTGGCCAGGGGCGAGGTCGCCGGTCAGGGCGCGGCGGGCCCAGCGCACGTACAGCTCGCCGAGGTTCAGCCGATGGGCGAGTCCCGCGTCCGGCCCCGGGGCGGCGGTCAGAGGGTGCCCCCAGGGACCGAGCAGCAGACGCGCCGAGGATCCGCGCCAGGCGCGCCACAGAGCGACGGTCTCCTCGGTGAAGTGGTCGTGGTGGCCGCCCACCGCGAGCAGGGGCGGCCCGGCGTGCACCGCCCGCGCCACGAGGTGCCCGCGGTCGGGACGGCGCCACAACCCCGCCCACGAGGGCAGGTCGCGTCCCAGCCGCTCGGGCAGGGCGGTCAACGGAAGGTGGGCGAGCAGGCCGGGGTCCTCGGCGAGGGCCTTGTTCAGCGCGCCTTCGTCGGAGTCGCGCCGGTCGCCGTGGGCGGCCCACCATCCGGCGCGGGAGAGCAGCCGTTCCACGCCGGACGCCTCGCGGGCTGTCTCCGCCGGGCCCAGGGCGGGCACGGCCGCGATGACGGCGTCCGGCCGGGCGTCCGAGGGCGCGTCGAGGGCGAGGACGAGGGCGCAGTGGGCGGCGTAGGAGGCGCCGGCGGCCACCAGCCGCCCGTCGCTCCACGGCTGCCGCCGGATCCAGCGGACGGCCGCTGCTCCGTCGGCGGTCTCGTGCGCGTACGGGTGCCACTCCCCCGGCGACGCGAACCGCCCCCGCACGTCCTGGACGACGGCGGCGAACCCGCGGCGGGCCCAGCCGTGCGCCTCGGCCTCGTGCCGGGTCCGGTCGTAGGGGGTGCGCACCAGGACGGCCGGGAAGGGGCCGTCACCGGCCGGGAACAGGACGTCGGTGGCGAGTTCCCCCACAGCCGTGCTGAGCGCCGTCATCCGTCCTTCCTCGGCATGGGCGCGACGTCGGGCACCGGCAGCACGGGGTGCTCGGTGACGGTCAGCGTGCGCAGGTCCACCTGTCGCAGTCGGCGCCGCGCCGGGAGTCCCGCCGGGTCAAAGGCTCCGGTGGCCCACCGGCCGAGATCGTCCGCGAGCAGCGCCGCGAGCAGCACGGCGGCCGGCGCGGCGAGCCGGACCGGCGCGCCGGAGGTACGCGGTCCACTCCAGTACGCGGCCAGTTCCCGGTGAGCGGGCGTGGCGGCGAGCCGGCGGGACCGGACGTGCGCCGAGGTGACGTCCCCGGGGGCGGCGGCCACCGGCTCGACGTACGCCTGCCAGCCCTCGCGGTGGCAGCGCAGCCATGCGACACCGTGCTCGGGCAGCCGGTCGGCGGCGTCCCACAAGCCGTCCGGCACGGGCCCGTCCAGACACCACACGACCGCGGAGGAGTTTCCGTCGAGCAGGTCCTCGATGCCCACGGGCGAGCTGCCGGAGGCGGTCGCGGCCGGAGTCGTACGGGGCCGCGCGCCCAGGACGGCCAGTTGTACAGCGAGCGGTTCGGTCAGCACCGGGTCGCCGAGGATCCGAACGTCCCGGCGAGCGGCTGGCCACTCCGGGGCCGACTGCCCTTCCGCCAGATAACCGGCTTCCTCGAACGCCCGGGCCACGCGGTCCAGCTCTTCGTCCAGCGGGGCCGTGGTCCCCCCGGTGAGCAGGGAGAGCAAGGCGTCCTCGTCAGCGTCTCCCGTCCTGACGCTGAGGAACTCCCCCGCGGGGGTGCGGACGGCAAGCCCTCGCCCGGGCACGGTGACGACCTCGACACCGGGGACGAGTCGGCTACGGGACACGGCGTTCCTCCTGTCGGCGGGACCTGGGACGGGTGTGGGCCCGCCCGGAAGGCATCGGGCGGGCCCACGGTCGAGGGTGGCTGGGCCCTCGCTTACTCCTCGGTGTCGTCGAAGGGGTTCTCCACGAGCGCGTTGGAGTGAGAGGCCGAGTCGTGAGCCAGCTGACCCGGGTCGGCGATCGGCGCGAAGACCTGCTCGTTGTCCATGAACTCTCCTTCATCAGCAGGGAGATACGGCGTTCGGATGAGCGCCGTGACCACAATCTAATGAATCTGATTTTCATATTCTAGTGCCGCGATGGGGTGATCTGGGTAACACACGGGCCACCCCCCTTCCGGATCCTCACCGACCCGGCCGGCCACCTGCAGCACCTCCGCCAGCAACCCCGGCGTGACGACCTGCTTCGGCGCTCCGTCGGCCACCACACGGCCCTCCCGCAGGGCGACGATCCGCTCGGCGAACCGGGCCGCGTGGGCCAGGTCGTGCAGCACCATCACCACCGTGAGCCCGCGGTCCTCGCGCAGACGCACCACGGTCCGCAGTACGTCGAGCTGGTGGTGCAGGTCCAGGTACGTGGTCGGCTCGTCGAGCAGCAGGACCCGGGTGTCCTGAGCGAGCGCCATCGCGAGCCGGACGCGTTGCCGCTCGCCGCCGGACAGCGCGTCGACGTCACGTTCGGCCCATTCCTCCACCCCGACGTCACGCAGCGCCCGGCGCACGACGGGGTCGTCACCCTCGCGCAGCATGCCCAGCGGGCCACGTGCCGCGTACCGGCCCTGACGCACGAGGTGACTCACCGTCATGCCCGGCACGGCCGGAGCCGACTGGTGCAGCAAGGCCACCCTCCGTGCCGTCGCGCGTCTGGAGAGCCGCGCGAGGTCGTCCCCGCCGAGCAGCACGCGCCCTTCGTCGGGTTGCAGCAGCCCGGCGGCCAGCCGCAGCAGGGTCGACTTGCCGCAACCGTTCAGGCCGATCAGGGCAGTCAGTTCGCCCGGCCGGACGGTCAGGTCGACGCCCCGCAGCACGGGCCGTCCGGGGTATCCGAAGTGGACCCCCTCGACATGGATCCCCACGGACTCGATCATGCTCTGTCCTCAATTCGACGTCAGAACGTACGGCTCGGCGTGCGGCGCACGACGAGCAGCAGCAGCGCGGCACCGAAGCAGGCGGTGAGCGCCCCGACCGGCAGCGTGAGCCGTCCGGAGTCCAGCGCCGTCGCCAGCAGCCGCGAGGACAACTGCGCCGCCGCGTCCGCCCCGCACACCACGACCGCGCCCGTCAGGGCGGCGCCGGGAAGGCTTCGGCGCAGGTCCGCACCGAAGACGGCCACGGCCAGATGCGGGACGAGCAACCCGATGAAGCCCAGCGCGCCGACGGCAGCCACGGCGCCGGCGGTCAGGGCCACCGCGCACAGCAGGGCCAGGCTCCGGGCCCGGCGAGCGGAAAGACCGGCTGCGAGGGCGATCTCGTCCCCGCAGCGCAGCAGGGTCAACGGCCCCGCCAGCAGCCAGGCGGCAACCCCCCAGACGAGCGCCCACGGCCACAACAGGTGCCAGTGCTCCCACACCCGGCCCTCCGTGGTGCCCACCAGCCACTGCACGACGCTGCCGAGCTCGCCCGGTTCGACGAGCAGCACCATGGCGGTGAGCCCGCCGAGCACCGCCGACACCAGCACCCCGTGCACGGCGGTCTGCGCGGGATCACCGCGCCCGCGGCCGGCGAGCAGCCACAGCAGCGCCGCTCCGGCGCATCCGCCCACGCACGCGGCGAGGACCACGGCCAGGGGCGAATCCCACCCGGCGAGCCCCAGGGCGGTCGCGGTGACGGCGCCGAGGACCGCCCCCGGGGTCACGCCCGTCACCTCGGGCCCGGCCAGGGGGTTACGCAGTGCGGACTGCAGGACCAGCCCTGCCACGGCCAGACAGGCGCCCGCGCCGAGGGCAACCAGCAGCCTCGGCAGACGCAGTTGGAACAAGATGTGGCGCTCCGTCGCGTCACCGCCGCCGTTGAGGACGTCCCAGACCGCCCCCGGGGACATGCCGCGCCCGGCCAGCACCTCCACCGCGGCGCACACGACGGCCAGTGCCGCGAGGGCCGTGAAACGCCGGGTCACCGTACGTCCTCCGTTCCGGTCGTCCCGAGAAGCGGCGAGGTCGGGCCGCCGGGCCCGGGTTCGCCCCGGTGAGCGTGACGCGCCATCCCGGCGGGAGGTACTCCGTCCGCCACACCCGAAGTCCTTTTCCGCGGCCCGGACAGCGGCTCGCGCACCCCGGCCGAAGCGGCCGGTCCGCGCCGGGCCGCCGCCCCGCGGCGGCCACCCGACCGCATCAGCGCGACGCCGGCCGGCACCCCCAGCAGGGCCGTCCACGCGCCGGCAGGCGTCTCCACGGGTGCCAACGCCAACCGGGCCGGGACATCGGCGACCACCACGACGACAGCGCCCCAGGCCGCGGACCAGGGGAGCCAGCGCACCGCTCCCGCCGCGGGATCGAACCAGCGGCTCAGGTGTGGGGCGAGGAAACCCACCCAGGCGACGGGCCCGCACACGGCCGTCACCGGAGCGATCAGCACCACGGCGATGGCCAGCGCTGCCAGCCGGGCGCGCTGAGCTCGCACACCGAGCGCCTCCGCGTCCTCGTCGCCCAGTCGCAGCACGGACAGCACCGGCGCGCACAGCACGAGTGCGGGCACCGCGACGAGCAGCCACGGCCACAGGCCCGTCACGTCGTCCCACGTCCGGGCGGAGAGGGAACCGAGCAGGTAGCGGTAGATCAGCTGGAGGTCCAACTGGTCGGCCATGACCATCAGCACGAGCAGCGCGGCCTGCAACGCGGCCGCCACCGCCGCGCCGGTCAGCAACACGGCGGACGGACCGCGGCCGATCCCGGCGACAAGCAACGTGAGCCCTCCACCGAGGGCGGCCCCGCCGATGGCAAGCAAGGGCTGGACGGCGGCGGGCAGCGAGAAGGCCAGCACCAGCGGCGCGGCCACCCCCAGCGCGGCCCCGGACGACACACCCAGCATCTCCGGCACCGCCAGCGGATTGCGCAGCGCCTCCTGGAGCACCAGTCCGGCCGCCCCCAGACAGGCTCCGGCGACCAACGCCAGCAGCAGCCGGGGCGCGCGGAGTTCGCTCACGACGATCCCGGCGAGGGTGGTGTCCCCCTCCAGCACAGTGGTGACCAGCCGGTGCGGGGGGACGTAGGGGGTGCCGAGGCTGAGCGCGCAGACCGAGGAGACGGCCAGCAACACGATCACGAGAAACGGCTGCCACCTCCGCGCACCGCGCGACGGCCGCTCTCCGCCCACCGTGGCGGGCACCGGGGGGGACGTCCTCACCGCAGCGCGGCCGTGGCCTCGTCGAGCACGATCCCCAGCGAACGGGTGCCGCGCCCCTTGGCCCACGCCTCTGAGTTCACCTCGTGGACGTCACCGTTCTTCACTGCCGGGATCTTGCCCCAGAGCGGGTTCCCGGCGAGCTTCTCGGACAGTTCGCCGTCCGCGTCGCCGAAGCTCAGCGTCTCGACGAACAGCACGTCGACGTCGTTGGCGAGGATCTCCTCGAGACTGTAACTGCCCTCCACACCACGGGACTTCCACGGATAGTCGGCGATCTTGGGGAACAGGCTGGCGGCCACGTCACCTTCGGGCGTCGCGACGCCGAAGTTCTCGTCACTGCCGTAGATGATCAGCGCGGTCTTGTCGCTCGGGGTCCGCTCGGCCTCGGCGAGCTTCGCCCGGAAGGTCCTCTCCGCCTTCTCCCCCTGGGCGGTGCGGCCGGTGAGCGCGGCGGTGTCGCGCAGGTAGCCCACGCTGTCCTGCCACGTCTCGGGCTGCATGGCCCAGAACGTGGTGACTCCCTTGAGCGCTGGGGCGAGCTTGCCGTGAGTGTCCCCGAGACCGATCACGAGATCGGGCTTGTGGGAGAGGATCGCCTCCACCTCCGGGGCGATGAACCCGCCGGGGACGACGTCCACTTCCTTGGCCTTCTCCTCCCCCAGGAAGTCCGGGTGGGCGAGCAACGCGCTGTTGGTGGCCGTCGGCACGATGCCCAGTTCCGTCAGGATGTCGTCGCACAGGGCGAACAGACAGACGATCCTCTCGGGCTCCTTCTTCAAGGAGATCTTGACACCGTTGGTGTCGGTCAACCCCGTCGACGCCTTGATCGGTTCGACGGTCACCTCCGTCTTCGCCTCGGGCCTGGCCTTGTCGCTCGCGGGTTCTTCGGAGGACGAGCCGCAGCCGACCAGGAGCGAACCCACCGCCGCTGCGGTGAGCCAACTGCGAACGAATCTCGACGGTGAGCGCAGCATCGATGCCCTCGCTTCTTTTCAGGTACCGGGAACGCACTGAAGATACATGATTATCGTTTTCACCAGATCAGTTCCTGGAGGACTCATGCCTGCTGCCACACCCGTCCTGTTCGTCTCCGACCATGTGGCCGGAGACGTACACCTGCTGACCGTGCCGGACGGTGCGGTAGCAGGACGCCTCACCGGCCGTCACCTTTCGGAGCACGCCGGGTTCCTGGCGCTGCCGGGCGGGCGGGTAGCCTGCGTCGACGACCGCCGCGGGGAACTACTGGTGCTCGACCCCTACGCCGAGGAACTCGTGGAACGCACGGTTCCGGTCGCCGTGCCGGCCGAGCACCTCGCCTGCGACCCGTCCGGCCGCCGACTGGCCGTCACCACCGGCCTCGGCAAGAACAGCGAACCGTGGTCGGACCTGCTCACGGTCCTCGACCTGGCCACCGGGGAGGCCGCACAGGTGCGGACACGTATCGGCGAACCGGGCGTAACCGTGCTGGGCGAGACCGACTCCCTGGTCGTACTGCGGCACCGGGAACCCGGCGCGCTGGCCGTCCACCGGTTCGCGGACCTCCTGGCGGCTCCGCCCGGCTGCCCCCTGGTCGCCCCGCACGCGCTCCTGCCGCTGCCGGACGACGGTCACGGGGACGCACAGGCACCCGGCTCGGAGCAGGTGTTCGCGGCCACGAGCCAGGGAGTGCACCGGGCCCGCAGAAAGGGCGACATCCTCGCTGCCGAGGCGGTCATTCCGTGGGGGTCGCCCGCCCGGGGCTGGTACCTCCGGCTCGACACCCGGCGTCAGGCACTGTGGACCACGCTGCGCGGCGGCGACCCGGACCCGCTGCGCTGGGCGGAGTGGACCAACCAGGCATGGCACCACGAGCTGGGAACCGGCCGCACGCTGCTCACGAACCTCGGTCCCGGGCTCGTCTTCCGACTGGCCCTCGCCCGGCGCCACACCGCCTTCACCCGTGTCCATCCCGACGGCGACGAACTGATCCTGCTCGGCGCCGACGGCGCCGCCCGCCGCTTCCCCCTACCCGGTATGGGCGGTGCTCCACGTCGCGGCGGCACCCCCTGGGAGGGCGTCCAACGCCGAGCGGTGGCCGCCTCACCGGGCTCCGACTGGGTCGCCGTCACCCGGGGCGGCCACGGCGAGGTGCACATCATCGACGCGGAGACCGGCTACGAGGCGGCCCGTCCGCGGCTCAGCACACCGCTGCATCACGGCGGACACCTGACACTGCGCGTCCGGAACGACGGTGCCGACGGTGATCCCGTGGGTCGGTGACGGGTCGCGCGGGCCGACGCGTTCCAGGTGTCCCCGACAGCCGCCGCACGAGCGAAACCCGGTACCCCGCCTCACGTGCGTCCGTACGCCGCTCCTCCCGTCGGGACCGGAGACCCGGGGGCCCGGTCCCGCGGCGGGACAGCGGTGTGCCCTCGCCACCGCAGCGACAAGGCCGATGTGGCGAGGGCACGTTGCGGAGCCAGTGTCCGGCGACGACGCCCGACAGTTCGTTGGCGCTCTTCGGCAGGGCGACGGAAGTGATCTTCTCCCCCGTCTCCACGGCGATGGCGTGCAGCGCCTTCTTTCCGGGCTCGGAGACGTACGCGACGTGCCCGCGGACGAACAGGGTGGGCCAAGCCTGCTGCCACTCGCCCTCGGCGGGGGTCTCCTTCTCGATCCTGCCGGTGTTCTGGTCGATGACGTGGACGGAGCCGTCTGTGCCGAGAACCAGGGCCTCGTCTTGCGGACCGCGGGGCCGGTGTGCGGAAGTTGCGTCTGGTGCCCCAGGCCCACCAGACGCAGCTTCTTCTTCTCGGTGTCGATGAGGGAGACCCGGGCGGGCCGCTCCAGCCCGGCCTCGGGGCTCCAAGCCGTTGAGGGCCTCACTACGCCCCGACAACGGCCCGGTCCGGCCGACGGATCATGAGTGTCATACAAGCGTCAAGAATCTTGAAAACCGGCCGGCCCACCCGTCACCCCAGTACAAAACCCCAGGTGAGACGGATACACGAGCCTTCACCTGTTGGATACCCCGAAACAGGCCAAGACCTCCGACGCCCGGTCGAAACCGCAGGTCAGGAGCCCTTCGCGGCCGGTTCGAGGATGGCGACGCACTCCACATGGTGCGTCATCGGAAGCATGTCATCCGGGTGAACTCAGAGAAAACCGCAGGTCAGGTCCGTCCCTCGTCTCCGTCTTGGGGCCACCAGGTGCGAAGAGCATCAAACGAGCGTCACGGCGGACGCCCAGTGATCCCAGCAAGAAGTGCACCAGACGCCGTCCCCGTGGTCAGGTTCAGGCTTCGGCGCTCACACGAGGGAAGCATTGATCCTTATCAGCGTCGATCGTTTGGGACGCCCCATTCAGGCGGCACCTCGCTCAGGAAGCGGATGACGTACTCCCCACTGACTTCGTTCCGGCCACCGGAAGCACGTACTCACCGGCGAGACGCGCCCAGTGCAGCGGGAGAGGCCGGGCGAGCGGCGGGTAGTCGTCGTGGTAACGCAGCTGGTGCGCGAGCGTCGCCCACTCCGCCGGCCGGTCGGGCGGGTCACCCGCACGCCCCGAGTCCGTCAGCGCCTTCTCCGACAGACAGCCGAGCACGGTGATCTCCAATTGCCCGGGGTTCCACGCGGTCTTCCCGGGCGCTGTCCGGCCCTGTGCCGTGGGCACCAGCTTCATGAGCCCCTTCGGCAATTTCGCCACCGTGTGCGGCTTCGAGGCCGTACTCGCGAAGACACGGCCTTCCATATCCGCCGTCCCCCACACACCCTCGGCGAAGCCGACCCCGTCCTTGGTGTCGTGGGCGTACCACTCCGCCACTTCACCCCGGGCGTTGGCGTCCCGTACGAGCAGCACCCGCAGGTCGTGGCCGTAGAGCGTGTGCCGCTGGGCGGGTTCGGCCCCGAAGCCGAGCGTGTCGCGGTCCAGTGCACCGTTGCGCAGGCCAGGCCAGCATTGGCGCAGATTGCCGGCGTCCACCAGCAGCAGCGTCGGGCGGTCGCGGAGCTGGAAGAGCAGTGCCCGGATCTGCCGCTCGGTCTCCAGCTGCCTGTCCTGCTCCACGCCCGGGCGGGCAGCGGGCCGGGATCCTCCCGGGGCTGCCGAGTCATCGACGAGCTTCCCCGTGCCGGTCTCCTTCCCGCCGCTCGCCGCCGGTTCCCGTGCCTGGGTGAGCAGCAGCAACAGCTTCGGATACGGCACCCATTCGGCTCGTTCTGCGTCCCACCCCTCGATGACGCCCGGTCCGTCCCCGGGGCGCACCCGCACCGCCACCAGCCGGTGGACGGGGCATCGCGTGGGCCCCTTCCTGGTGTGGCGTACGAGCCAGAGCGCCGCGTACTGAAGGTCGCCCGGAATGCCGGCTCCCACCCGATGGGCGGGCGGGCTGATCGCGCCCAGCTGCCGGAAGGCGTCCAGCCAGGTCCACCTGGCCCGGTGTTCCAGAGCGCTGTCGGTGTCGTCAGGCGAGTTCACGAACTGGGTCAGCCGTCCCTGCCGTGCCCAGGCGATGCGCAGCGCGTGCTTGGGGTCGGAATCCGGGACGGCAGCAAAGCGCTCCTTGCCGGCGATCTCCGTGATCACGACTCCGGCCCCGCCGAGGAGCGGGTCCGCCTGGTCCGCCACGAGCCCGCAGCGCCCTTCGATGGCCTCGGCCAGCCGGACGGCCCTGAGGCGCCCGCGGGCTCGGGTGGTCGGCAGGGCGTCGGCCAAGGGTCCTGTGGGCCGGGCCCGGACGCGGATGTCGACCCCCTCGCACTGCCACTGCCAGGTCTCCCCGTCGGCCGACGGCACTTGCTGCCCGGCGGGAAGACCAATGAGCTTGGGCAGCTCGGCGAGCAGCGCCGCACGGGTTTCCGGGGACTGCCAGAAGACGTCGATCTCCAGGGGGCGGCCGTTCAGTGCGCGTGTCAGCGCCGCCCGCCGTTGCAGAGCCAGCTGGGCGTCGCGGACGCCCGGGACGCGTCCGGCGCCGGAACGGGGCAGCAGGGAGGGTGTGTTGCTCCGGGAGACGCGCGTGAGGTCGGGGACCCTGCTCAGCAGGGGGCGCAGCCCTTCCTCGACCCAGGCGTCCAGATCCGCCCTCTCCCGTGGCATCAGCCCGGGTCCGACCTCGTGCGGGCCGATCGACGGGTGGTAGACGATGCCGGCGGCCACGTCCCCGGAACCGTTGATCCAGCGTTCGGGGTCGGAGAAGAGCGCTTCGGGCCGGGGGTAGTTGCGCACGATGTCCAGCTCGGGCACGAGCGGTGCGGGGCTGTGCCGGCGCCAGGCCAGTTCCTTCGACCGCCGGTCGTAGCCCAGCGTGTTCACCATCAGCCGGTGGCCCCGGTCCGGCCCTTCCGGCCACGGCAGAGGAGCGTCGAGCAGAACGGTCGTACCACCGAGTTGGTGGGGGCGTACGTCAAGTCGGGTGGCCCACCGGCGTACCTGGGTGGACACATGGACGCGGAACAGCGGGGCGAAGGGCACGGTGTGGACGGTGATGGTGAGGCAGGCCGAGTAGTACCAGGTCTGCCGTCGGCGCTCGTATCGCTGAGGAGGCCAGGAGACAAGTCGCGCGCCGTCACCCGAGCTCTCGACGCGGAAGTGGAGTGTGGTGCCGCCCGTGCGGAACGTCCGGGCGGCCAGCCGGAAGGCGATCCACTCGGGCAGCAGGCTGTAGAGCCGCGCGGCGGGTTCGGCGGTTCCGCCCGCCGAGAGCACGCTCTCGGCGAGGTCGACCGGTTCCGTCTCCCAGTGGGGCAGACGTACCGTCTCGGCCGGGTCACCGGAGCGGAGCCTCTCCTCGAGATCGGCGCCCTCCGAGTCGTCGTCCTCCCGGTGCATGCCCGCCGCCCAAGCTCCTACCACCGGGGCCAGCACGTCCGGCGGGACGGCTTCCCGCGCGTAGAGCCATGGCAGACGGCCATCCGTCCCGGCGTTGCGGCCGGTCGCGATGACGCCTGGCGCCATCGCCTGGAGCAGGGAGTTGAGCCTGCGCACGGGGAGCCGGTGGGGGTGGACGGAGTTCTTGTCCGCCTCGGCATGCAGCCCGGTGAGCTCGGCGTGCAGGTCCTCGCCGAGCCGCAGTACTTTCATCTCCTCCCGCCAGGGTCCGTGGAGCGGGTCGAGTTCGTAGGCCGCGACGCGAATGTGGTGGTACACGGAATTACCTCCTGGGACAGGGGTTCGGCGCTTACGGGTGGGCGGGTACGGCGGCGAGCAGGCGAGTGAGCATGCTGCGCAGTGGCGCGTACAGGGCGCGGACGATGAACTGCTCCTCCGCGGTCGTCGTGCCGCCGTCGAAATACGGGTCCAGGACGGCGAGGACGCTGTGCAGCAGACTGGATTCGGGGGTGTCGGGCCGCGCCGGTACGGCGCCGCGGTTGGGGGCGAAGGCGGCGTCGACGAAGACCACCCGGGCCGGTACGCCACCGCGTACCAGTCGCCCGATCACCTGCCACAACAGGACCAGCATGTCCCAGGTGACCTGTTCCCGTACATCGTCGTCGAGACGGCTCCACGCCATCGAACGGGCGAGTACCTGGTACCAGTACGAACGGGCGAGGCGGCGGAACTCCTCCGCTCCTTCCTCGACGGTGGGTTTTCCCTGCACCAGGGTGGCGAAGTCACCGCCGGTGACGGCGCGGACGACCCAGTCGTTGACGGCGTTGACGGCCAGGTGGAGGTCCTCTGGGTGCGGATGGGGCCGTGCCAGGAAGTAGACCGTGCCGATGGCCGCCTCGTCGACCTTGTTGAGGATGTTGTGGCCGCGTTCCAGCGCGAGCAGGGGCGCCACCAGGATGTCCGCCTCGAGGTCCTTCAGATGCTCGACGTCGCCCCGGCGCAGTGATCGGGCGTGGTAGGCGGACGGCGCCTCGTCCTCCGCGGTGATCTCCTCGTCGTCCGACACCAGGCACAGCACCTTGTTGTGCCAGCGGACATTGAGGTTGTGCAGTGTGTCGGCCACTACACGTGCCTCGGCGTAGCTGCCGACCAGCAGAAGGATCTGGTCGCGCCCTGGAGGAAGAGAGAGGAACTCCTGCTGGAGCGGACCACCGCCAGTGACCTCGTACTCGTCTCCACCCTCACCCAGATGGCAGGCGATGCGGCGCAGTTTCTCCGGGCGGTCGTCCGGGTGGGTTCCGGACATGCGCAGTTTCTCGTCGCCGTCGTCGATGAACTCGAAGCGCATGGAGCTCTCGCTGGCGATGCGCTCGGTCACCTCGGCCGGCGGTTCGATGACCACACCGACCGGGACGCAGACGTGGTAGCGGCTGGACGCGCCCGCCCAGCTGCTGCCCGACATGAGCAGCAAGTGGGCACCGGGCCTGCCGTCCACGGAGGTGAGATCGGGGATGGCGCGCAGCAGCTCACGTCCGACGCCGCTGCACCGGAAGAAGGTCAGTTCGCCACTGCGGACTCCGCCCTTGTCCTCACCCGGGACCCGGAACTGGAAGCCGAGGACATTGCCCATCGGGGCCTCGGGCACCATCGGGCCGTAGTCGAGCGGCCGGCGGTACATCGTGTTGAAGCCCAGGCTGAGGGCGGCCTCGACACGGGGCCACATGGCGTTGATCATGGCGAGCCGTGGTTCCAGGGCGCTGAGCAACAGTGTGAACTCGAAGCGCTCCGCGAGTTGCTTCCGCCATTCCTCGGGAGTCTGGGGCGGAGGCTTGGGCTTCCTGCGGCGTCCGCGCTTCTTCTCCTGTTCCTCCTCATCGCGCCGCCACGTGTCGTACGCCTCTTGGTACTTCCGCTGCCGGGCAGTCGTGTACGTCGGGTCGATGGCGAAGACCTCGTCCATGACCTCGGTGAGGCGGCGCCGGGTGTTCTCCGGGTTGCCGGTGTGGAGCAGTTCGTTGAGGAGGGCGGTCAGCCGGCTGAAGTCCTCCTCCGTCCTACGGTGACGGTCACCGAAGGGGTTGTCCCGGAACGCGTCGAGCAGTTTCCCGAGAGCCTCGCGGGGGGCGTGATGAGGGTGGTCCGGACCGCTGTCGTCGGAGAGTTCGTAGCGTTCGTCGAGGAGCCCCAGCTGGAGGGTCCAGGCGCTGAAGTAGCCCGTCCGCACCCACTTGCGCAGCTCGTACCCGGCGACGAGCATCGCGTACAGCCGGTCGGTGGCCGCGCCCGCGGTGTTGAGGGCGGCGGCGAAGGTCTCGACGTCCCGTTCGGAGAGCTGGGTGCGTCCGCCGGCCGCGAGTTCCCGGATCTTGTGCCGGCTCAGCTGGTCGATGAGGCCCTTGTCCTCGTCGCTGGCGAGGACCACGGCGGGTGCGAAAGTCCGGTCGAGCTCCATTTGGACACGGTCGGCCTCATCGATGATCACGAGGTCACTACGGCGGCAGGCGAGTTCGAGGAAGCGGATGCGCTCGCCGTTCTGAGGGCGGGGCGGCGAGGCGTCGATCAGTCCGGCCGGCGTGGCCACCCAGATCAGGGCGCCGACCAGGGTCCGAGCTCCGTGGTGACGGGGACAGGCGGACCAGTACGGGCAGCTCGTCACCTTCTTCTGCCACGCGAAGTGCTGTCCGTCGCTCGGGTCACGCCGCAGGGCCGAGGGAGGGCGGAGCCGGGAGCAGGGTGCCTCGCCGTAGGCGAGTGGTTCGGTCGTCGACGTGGCGCCCTGCCGTCTGACGTTGAGCAGGCAGGACGTGCCGAGGTAGGCGAAGGCGGGGTCGTCGTGGGCGAGCAGTCGGTGCTCGCCCCGGCCTGCCAGCCGACGGTGCAACCGCTGGGCGTGCCGCTCACGGCCGGAGGAGCCGAGCACGGGTGCGGCGGCGCCGTCGGTGTAGAGGTCGTAGAGCCGGACGAGCTTCAGCACCTCCGCGACATCGGTGACGACGATGGTGGTGCGCTTGCCCAGCTTGGCGAGATGGACGGCGATGATGTCGCGCAGTGTGCTCTTTCCGGCGCCGACGATGCCGAGCAGGTGCTGGATGCCGTCGACCGTGAAGGCGAAGTCCTCGTCCTTCCTCGCCTTGTGGAAGGTTCCGTTCTCCTTGGTGGACAGGTCGAACGACCGTAGACGCTCCAGCCACCGTGGTGCCCGGCCTTTGCCGGAGCGAGCGTGCTGGGCGTCCATCTCCGCCGCCGTGCGCTCCAGGCTCTCCCTGGTGAAGATCAAGGGCTCGCCGCCGCCGGCCGGTTCCAGGTCCATGTCGTGGGCGACGAGGTGGGTGCTGGGGACCGGCGGCAGGTCGACGACGGCCATGGTGCGACTGACGGGGAAGGCGTGCGGGCCCTCACCCGCGACCGGCAGGCGCCTGCCCGCCAGCGGCGGTGCGGCACGCAGAAGTTGTTCGTAGACGGAGAAGCGGTCGCCGGCGACGGAGAGGTCGCGGCGGACGGCGGGTGTCGCGGCGTCCGGTACGTCGTAGGCGCGCACCCTGGGGTCGAACCTCTGGTAGGTGTCCAGCGCCTCGAGCCAGGTACGGCTCCGGCGCAGCGTCCACAGCGAGTACCTGGCGATACGCAGGGTTTTCGCCGCATCGGATGGCAACGGTGCCCGGTGGGCCTCGGCGAACCCGTACCCGCTGAACAACACCCAGGCGCTGCCCGCGGGGCTGCCCGGCATCATCTTTCGCTGGAGGCACAGGCCAAGTTCGACCTGGCAGAGGGCTTCCAGCGCGGGCCGGGGCACGGAGGACCCCAGAAATGCTGTGAGCGCGTTGAACACGTCGGTCAAGGGCGGGGTGATGCTACGCATCGTCCTTTTCCTATCGCCGGGCCTGTCCCAGGTCGGGCACGAGATCCATGGGGGTGGTGAGCACCAGCCGGTCCCGCAGGAGCGCGGGAAGGGCGTCGATGAAGGCCTGCCGGTAGCCGTCCCGGCCGGCGAGCGCGTCGGGGACCACCACGAGGGTGCGGTCCGCGAGGGGTGTGTTGTCGGTGAGATGGGCTGCGAGGAGCGCCGGCTGCAGGCGGTCGTACACCTGGATGTCCACGATGCGGGGGCCGGTGTCCCTGAGCCGGTAGGCGGGCAGAAGACCGGGCAGGGTCTCATACGCGACTCCGGCGCGCTCCAGTGCCTCCCGGGCGGCTTCGTCGGTGCGGTGCGGCAGTACGAGGTACCACCGCAGCGAGCGCTGCAGGATCCACGCCTGGTCCGGCTCACGGATGAGCCGCGGAGGGGCGTCGCGCGGGCAGTCCTCCCCCTCGCACCAGACTTCCGCGCCGGTGCCGGACAGTCCGGGTACGGGCACGGCACTGTCCCGGGGCAGCGCGGGGAGCCTGCACGAGGGGCAGTACAGGAAGTCTCCGTCGACGAGCAGGAACTCGGGCAACGGACCGTAGAGGTTCTTGACCCGGCTCCAGACCGCCCTGTTCCAACCCGGCGCGAAGCGGTCCTGCTGGTGGACGACCGGGTGACGCGCCAGGAACGCCCTGCACTGCCGGTAGCGCTCCTCCGTTCCACTCCGCGCGTGCAGGTCCCCGAGGAGCGCGCGGGCGTGTCCCGCCACGCCGCCGTCCGGTCCGTGCGAGGCCACCTCGAGACACGACCGGGTCGGCATCCGGCCGACCCGGTGCACCAGCGTGGTGCCCGGCGAGACCAGGGAGGAGGGGACCGCGAAGAGTGGGTCGTCGGACGGCCTGGTCCGGCACCACTCCCACAGCTCCGGAAGACTCCTCGGCGGCGCCTCCCCCGCATCGAGGCAGCGCATCACCGTGTGATCCAGCGCCCGCTGGGCGAGGCCGGGATAGGGCAGGGTGAAGGAACGGAGCCCTTGGGCCTCGGAGAGAGCCGCCACCATGCGGGCGAGTTCGCCGAAGAGGTCGCTGCCCACGCCCTCGGGCGCCTCGCCGGCGTCCGGCCGATCGGCCCGGCCGGCCGACCCCGCCCTCATGCCGCGGCCTCGCTGACGGACGACGCCGTGCACCAACGGGCCACTTCGCACCGCTCGCAGGAGCGTCCGGGCCGGGCCGCGTACTGGTCGTCCCCGTGCCAGTCGGCCACCATCGCCCGCAGTACCTTTTCGGCGGTGACCCGATTGGCCGGGGCGGAGGGATCGATGATCTCCAAGTCGGCGCCACCGGGGCGCAGCACCTCCAGCTCGACCCGGGCGCGGAACGGCTCACCGCCCAGGTCACCGCGGGCGATCAGGACGACGGCCAGGGCCAACTGCGGGTAGCGCTCCAGCAGGGGGCGATCGGACCGCCGATCGGTGACGGAACTCTTGGTCTCGCGCCACACCCATGACCCGGCATCCCGGTAGAGCAGGTCGGGCGCGGCCAGGACCACCACGTCGGCGGCTGTGTCGTACCGCACCACCCGGGGCTCGGTCCGCACATCCGTGCCGTCCCCGACGTACCGCAGCGGACAAACCGCGGCGTGCCGCCGCAACAGCAGGGCGCCAAGTGCGCGTTCGTGTGCGGGCAGGTCGAATCCCTCCGGTACCCACTCCTCGGGGACCTCGACCGTGCAGGGCCGAGGCGATCCGTGGGCGTGCCGTTCGGCGAGGTAGGCGTGCAGCGCCCGGCCGCGCTCGGCCGTCACCTCGCGTTCGACGGAATCCGCTGTGGGCAGGTGCAGCCGGCGCATGTGGTCACGCGCCGGGCAGGCTCGGTAGGCCCGCCCGTTGGTGACCGACCAGGTGCGGCGGGGCCGGTCGTGCGCCTCGATGCCCAGCAGTCCGGGCGCTGTGCGCAGGGCCGGGCACACCGACAGGTAGGGGCATCCGCCACAGGCGGACCCCGGGCGGTATTCCCGTCCGTCCAGTACGCCGGCCAAGGCGGCAGGGCCGTGTTCGCGGTACCGAGCGCGCGCCTCTTCCCGGCTTCCCGCGAAGAGTTCCCGCGTACGGCCGTCGAAGAGCGCGAACTCCACGATCCGTACGTGCTCCGGAGGTGGTCCGGGGGCGCCCTCGGCCAGCACCAGGGCGACGGCCGCGGTGAACCCGTCGGGCGGCAGATCGCGCAGGCGGTGCACGGGCAGACGAAGCTCGCGGTAGGCACCGTCGGGGGAGGCCAGGCAGCGGCCCCACACGGTGAGGCGGTACTCCTGAGCGTCGCGCGGGTCGGGACCGGACGGCCGGTAGCGGTACGTCCACGGCTCGGGCACCTCGTGCAGGGGGCGCTCCAGGTCGAGGGGGAAGGCCGCCTCGTACAACGTCACGCCGTGCTCCGACCAGGTCCGCAGACCGTCGTGCAAGGACCCGGTACGCGTCCGGGGCGGGTGGCCGGCAGGCGCCGAACGGATGTCGCAGGCAGCCATGAAGGGGCCCAGAGTGAAGTGCTCCAACCGCTCACGGCGGCGCGGTACGGGGTCGGTGGTGTGGTAACCGCGGGTCTTGAGAGCGTCCGCGGCGGGGCATCGGAACTCTCCCCCCTTGAACATTCCGGCGGATACCGTGATGACGTCGGACGTGCGGGTCACCCCGTCCGGGGGCAGCCATGGCTGTGACATTTCATGCTCCATTTCGTTTCGGAGGGAAGGTGGATGGCCGTGAGGGAGATCGAGGAGGTCGGCGATGTGGAGAGCCGCTACGAGGTGCTGGACATGGTCGGTGACGGCGGCCAGGGCGACCTTTTCCTCGGGCGTGACCGCAGCAGCGGGCAGAAGGTGGCGTTGAAGCTTCAGAAGGCCCGGGACCTCGGACCCGAGAGCGATTTCCACTGGGCCGGTGATGAACTCCTCAAAGAGGGATCACGCATGATGATGCTGACGGGAATCCAGGCGATTCCCGAAGTCATCGCCACGGGGACACACCGGCGACGCCGGTGCCTGGTCATGGAATTTATCGAAGGGCACCAACTGCAGAAGGTCCTGTCGGCGGCCCTGCCCGTTAAGGATCCTGAGACCGTTGCGGCCGTCATCGGCCAACTGTGCGAGATTCTGGCAGAAGTCCACGACCGGAATCTGGTGCACTGCGATCTCAAGCCCGAGAACGTCATCGTGCAGCCGGACGGCCGTCTCCGGCTCATTGACATGGGCCACGCGGTCATGGCGGATCAGGAGACGGAATACGCACGCGGCACGCGCGGCTGGGCCTCCCCCGAGCAGTCCGACGCGTGCCCGTCAGGTCTGACGCGGCAAGCGGACATCTTCGCACTCGGCTGCATCCTGCTGGAGATGACCGTGATGCGCCTGCCCTACGGCGGACAGGACGAGCGGGCGGAAGAGGGCACCCCGGTGCTGCCGGCCGACCGGCTCGCCAAACTACCCCCGGAGTTCGCCTCCCTGGCTCTGTGGATGGTCCGGTGGAAGGCGGCGGAGCGCCCCGCGGATGTCCGTGAAGTGTTCGACCGGCTCCGCTGCTACCTATCCCAGCTCGGCTCGCAACGGCCGTCGAAGCCCCTGCGCCCGGACCCGACCGAGTACTACCGCACGCATCCGCCCCGGCTTTGACGGTGAGCCGACGGCCGCCGACCGGGCGGGTCACCTCAGCCCTTCCAGCCGCTCCCGGACCTCCCGCACCCCCTCACCACCCATCAGCTCACGCAGCACGATGACTCTCTCCAGCTCCCGCACCGCCGCGTCGGTGTCGCCGGCGGACACCAGGACATCAGCGAAAAGCATCCGTACCTTGTCCTCGTTGGGCCAGTTCTCCTGTTCGCGGTAGATGTCGGAGGCCTGCCGGTACAGGGTGATGGCCTCGTCCCGTTCGGAACGGGCCAGGTGCACCTTGGCCAGTGTGAACAGCACATCGGCCAGACCGCTGCGCTCCGTCGTGCGCTCCACCACGCCCAGAGCGTCGGCGCACCGACGGAGCGCCCGCTCGTGCTCGCCCCGGTCGAGGTGGATCGCGCCGAGAACGTTCAGAACAGCCGCTTCCCCGACCCGGTCGGACACCTCCCGACACAACTCCAGGGCACGGCGGAGCACTTCCTCCGCTCCCGTCAGGTCGTCCTGCTTGCGCAGGGTGAGCCCGAGCCGGTGCAGCGTACGGGCCAGACTCAACCGGCCTTCCGTGCTGCGGTCCTCCTCGCTGAGCCGGACGGCCCTGCGCAGGGCGCCCACCGCCAAGTCGTACTCACCGAGCCGCCAGTGGGTCCCTGCCAGCGACCGGTGGACCATGGCGCGATCGACCGGACCGGCGACGGTTTCCGCCGCCTCGGCGGCGTACCGGAGGTTCTGCCGCGCATCATCGAGCAGGCGGCGGCGCCATTGGTAGATGACCAGGGCCATCGGAAGCAGCCATACGTACCGGTCGATACGCCGATTGATCGCCAAGTGAATGCCTCGCTGGACGGTGGCGTACTCCTGGTCCAGGAACGCCATCGCCTCCGCGAGGTCCGCGGGGTCGGTGACCCTGACTGCTCCGGGCTCGCCGGTGGGCAGGGTGCGTTCGCGGTCGAGCACCCGGTCGCAGGCGCGGACGTTGTGCAGCTGGTGTTCCAGCACCTGTCGTACGGTCGCCCGCTCGATCTCCGCGTTCTCTCCGTCCGGCACCGGCCGCACGTGCCGAAGGGCGAAGGCCCGCACGAGGTCGTGCAGCCCGTAGCGGTCGCCGTGATGTTCCACCAGGTTCGCCGCCACGAGGTCCACCAGGGCCCGGTCGGTACGCGTCCCTTCGTCCACTGCCCGTCCCAGATCCATCACCGCCTCCCAGGAAGCGCTGGGCCCGGGGTGGACGGCGAGCTGCCACAGCAGCAGCCGGGCTTCCTCATTCAGCACGCGCACGGAGCAGTTGAGCGCGGCGCGGACCGACAGTTCGTGCTCGGGCAGGTCCAGGGTGTCCAGCTTCGCCCGCTCCAGCTCGTTCTCCATCTCCCGCACCAGGGCAGGGAGGGTGTGCAGCGGACGCGCCCCGACCTCCAAGAGCCGGGCCACCACCACGAGGGCCAACGGCAGCCGACCGCAGAGGTGGACCAGCTTGCTGAAGGGCACGGCGTGCTTGGCCCGGTCCTCGGCCGACACTTTCTCCTGGAGCACCTCCAGGGCGTCCGCCTCGTGCAGCGCCTCCATCTTGCGGAACAGCACCTTTCTCTCGGACTGCAGCCGCAAGAGGTCGTTACGACTGGTGACGATCACGGCGCAGGTACCGTCTCCGGGAAGCAGCGGCAGCACCTGCTGGGCGCTGAGCGCGTCGTCGAGGACGATGAGCACCGACCGGTGGGCCAGCGCCGACCGCAGCGCGTTGCTCTTGCTCTCCGTTCCGGTCACCGCGGTGTAGGGCGGCAGCGCGGCCAGAAAGCCGTCCAGGATCTCGTCCGGTTCGGCGGGCCGCACGTCTCCGTCGGCGAATCCGTTCAGTTCGCCGCGCAGCACCCCGTCGGGAAACCGCTCCCGCAGCCGACCGGCGAGGTTCTCGGCCACCGTGGTCTTCCCGACGCCCGCCATGCCGCTGATCAGGACCAGCGCCAGATTGCCGGCGACCCGTTCCTCGCACACGGCCTCGAAGAGGTCACCAATCAGCTCGTCCTGCCCGATCGGCTTGCGCCTGCCGCCGGGCAACTGGTCGGGAACGGGGGGCAGGAGCGCCCCGCCCGGTCGACGGTTCTCTCCCCGGACCTGGTCGATGGCGCTCTGTACATCAACGTCCGCTTTTCCGTTGCGCTTCTCCCACTTCTTGATGAGCCGCTCACGTTGGGACTCCGGCAGGTCTGCGTGGGCGAGCAGGTAGAACCGGAAGATCTGGGGCAATTCCGGCGCGCGCTCGAACCATTCCTCCGTCTCCTCGCGCAGCCATTTGACCTCCCTGGACTTGTACGCTGCGTCCAGCCGCGCGTACACGGCGGCCATCAACTCGGCCCGTAGCTCCTCCCGACGCAAGTGGAAGCCGGTCTCGGACAGTCCGTGCAACGGTTCGTCCTCGCCGTCCCACTCCTCCAAGGCCGCGCCGAGCAGCTCGAACTGCGCTTTGCAGTTCAGTCCCTCAGCCTGCTTCACCTTTTCGCGGAAACGGAGCAGGTCGACGTCTCCCACCGGCACGCGGAGCGCGCAGTAACCCGACTTGCCGCTATGGGGCACGGACTCCTGGCCCAGCCGCTTCCGCAGGTCGGCGACGACGCGGTTAACCAGATCGCCGACGTCCTCGACGCCCTCCCAGAGGACTTCGGCTATGTCCTTCCTCTTACATCGGCAGTCTGGCGAGGTCACCAGGAGCGCGAACAGGGCCGCCACCTTCGACCCTTCGACCACCCTCTTGCCGCCGTCCCCCTCGGCCCGCACCGGGCCCAGCACGTACCCCTCCATCACCCTCCCCCTCACCGCGCCGCAGTCAATGATCCGGCTCCTCGCCGGCGCTCCTTCATCTGTGCGCCGCGCTGTGCCGCTTCACACGCGCTTGCTTCTTCACGCCCCCCGGGGACTCAGTTATCCCTCAGTTTTCGCTCTGCGGCCCCGCTTCACCCCCGGGCACGATGGCACCAGCCGCTCGCAGAAGCACGAAACAGCGGCTTAGTCATCCATCGACTCATCAGAGAGGAACCGCGAACCCGATGAACAGCCGTCAGCGCAACCGCCGGGCAGCCCGTCTGCGCCAGTCCCCCGACTGGCCGCCGAGCCGCCGCCGGCGGGCGGCCGTCCGGACCGAGGACACCACCCCGGCGAGCCCGCCCACCGAGGCGCCGGACACCTCGTCCTCCGAGACCGCCTGAGCGCAACAGTTCGTGGGTGCCCGTTCTGTACGGGCACCCACCAGCCTCGCGAACTTCGTCACCGGCGAGCTCGCGGCCTGGCTGCCGCGCTTGTTACACGCTCGTGGTCAAAGGCGGCGTTATCTGGTCGAGAAGATCACTACCGCATGCTCACGCATCAAAGTGAGGCTGGTGGGACTCGCCTCCGCTTGACGCGGATATGAGGCGGTGCGTCCCCACCACAGGACCCACCTCGTCCAGCATCTCGGTATCTCCAGCACCTCCGGACTCAGGCGTCCGCAGTTTGAAGAGAGGACATTTCCTGATGTATCCACCGCACAGCAGTGCGTTCGCCTCGGTGAGGCGGCACTTCGACGATCCCCGGACCAGTGACGCGGTCTTCGTGCTCGTCCCCACGGACGCCGACGAGGCTGATCCGGTTCGGCTGACCGCCGCCGAGACGCACAAGGCCTTGTACGGCCCCGGCTCCGACCCGCAGTTCGCCACCGCGGTCTGGGAGGAGGTCATCCGCACGGCGCAGAGCGACCTGACTCCAGACAGCACGGGGAAACTCCTGGCGATCTGGCTGGCCCTGCCCCGGTTGACCGGGACGGTCCACCGGGTCTGCACGCGCCTGCGGGCCGACCGGTCGGACGTGGAGGCCGAGATGGTCCTGACTCTCCTGGAAAAGCTGGCGGATCGGGACGGCACGAGCTGTCTCACCGACTCCTCCCTGCTGCACGCGGCGCGCGCCAGGGCGTGGCATCTCGCCCGGGAAGGGCTGCGGGAGCTTCCCTCCGCCCAGATCGAACGCATCACCGAGGAGCACGCTCTCACTGCGTCCGGCGAGGAGGCGGACGCTCCGGCGGCGGAGAGCCTGGACGTACGGGTCGACCGTCCGGACGGCCCGGACAGGCTGTGCGCACCGCTGCGTTTCCGGGTGCGCCCGGAGCATCTGCGCCGACAGGGAATCTTCATCGACACCGACGACGGGTCGCAGGACCGTCCGGCGGGTCACAGTCCCGGGAAGAGGCGACGGCCCGGGCGCCGCGCGGACACCCGGCCGGTCCGCCCTGCGGGGAGGCGAGGGTGAAGGACCCGGCAGAGGGCCGCCTCAGTTTCACGGAGATGTTCGACCTGCCCGTCGCAGTGGACCTGCGCACGGCGGCCCGAGCACTCGGAATCGGCTCGACGACCGCGTACCGGCTGATCCGCGAGCACGAGTTCCCCTGCCCCGTCCTCCGCATCGGACGTAGGTACAGGATTCCGACCAACGAGCTGATGCGCGCCCTGGGGATCGAGGACCGCCCGCTGTACAGCGTGGACCCGGAAGAGGACACGGACGATCCGAGCGTCGGCTTCTGACGGTAACCACCGTGCGGCTCCGTGGCATCGGCCATGGAGCCGCACGGCCCTGCCTCCTACGACGGGCCGTTCGCCGCCGACGTGCGCCGCACGGTTCTCCACGGCTGCTCGGCAATCGGAGGGCGAAGGGATGCCCTCCTTCTTCGCCGAGCGGTTCGGCGGCCGACAGCCCGCGCGCGTCGGCCAGTTCGTGGACCCGCCGGCGATCACCGACCCGAGCTACGGCGAGCACGCCCGTCAACCCCGAACCTGCCGGTGAGCCGTCGACACACGCTTCGGCGCCCACGTCATGATCGCCGCGCCTGGCCGGGGCGCGGATCTGAACGCCCCGGCGGCCCAGCCCTACGCACCGCTCGCCACGACCGCCATCGAGGGGACGACCCCGAAGGTCCTCGTAGTCGTGGGCACGAAGGACTGGCACCCACCCAATCTTCTCCGACCGGCAGGACTGGGGAAGCGACGCCTACACGGCGTCTCCCGCACCGAAGACCAGGTTGGACAACTTCGCGACGACACGGAGCACGGGCTGGGCGGCATCCCGGCCTTCGACGCTGCCGAGGCCACCAACGAGAACCCCGACCGCGTCACCGCCGCACGAGCCCTCGTCCGGGCGCACCTGCGCGCCCGAGTTGTGCCCACAGGAACCGGACTGGTACCGGGCCACCGCGGTCCGCGCATCAGCTCCCACTGCTCCCGGTCCCGCTTCGTGAAGCCGTCGGGCGTGACGTCGTGCCCTGGCGCCTTCAGTTCCAGGAAGCCGGTGATGCGCCCCGATGTCTCCACCGCGTAGTCCGGACGCACCCGGGCCTCGGGCAAGGGATACTCAGGATGAAGGCGAGGACTCAGCTTCCAGCGCGCCCCGAATGTTTCCACCAGCTTCGCCACCGGCAGGCTGATGGACGCCTCCGTGTCGCTGACCCGCAGACGCTCCCTGCACTCGAATCCGAAGTCCGCCACGAGAGCCCGTATCCATTCCTCCGGCACCTTGTCCCCCTCCAAGCTGTGGACGTGGACGGTGGATACCGCAGACACAGCTTGTTGGAGGCGAGAGGACCGGCTCAGTCCGCACGGGGGGGCGCGCGAGGGGCACGGACAGCGCGTTCCGTGACCGCCGGGAAAGCAGAGGGCGGGTGTTGGTTGGGAAGAGACTGCCGTAGCCAATGTGAACCTTGCCTGCCGCCCAAACGGGAAGGCGCGTGGGACGCCATTCTCGCGCCGAGCGGACCCGCTGCCCCATCTCGCGAAAGCATACGAATCCACCCGCTGAACGAACGGGTCAGTCCCCCGGCGGACTGCCAGAAGCCAGCACCGCCCAGAACCTCATTCCGTCCCGTACCCACGCCGTCGAACGTCAGGAAACGGGGAACCAGGCCGACAGGCGCTTGGCAATAGCCGGTACATCGATGTTGTCCTGCGCGACTTCCTCGACGAACGGGCCAGCCACGGAGACGGGTGGGGGGGCGGTACCGGCGCTGACGCCGTTGAACCGCAGGAAGACACGTGTGGCGAGCCAGGCAGTGCGCTTGTTGCCGTCGACCAACGCGTGATTGCGGGCGACGGAGTGCAGCAGTGCCGCGGCCTTTTCGTGGAGCGTGGGATACAGCTCGGCTCCGAACACGTTCGTCCGGGGCCTCTCGATCGCCGACACCAGAAGGCCCATGTCACGCACGCTGTGCTCGGTGCCGTTGACTGTGCGGGCGATGGCCAGGATCTCGTCGATCTGGATGTAGCGCACGTCGGTCACTTCAGGTAGTCCAGGATCTCCGCATCGCTGTCCATCAGCTCGGCCAGGACGTCATCGACCTTCAGCTCGGCCCGGTCCTGGGCGTCACGGATGGCCTCAATGGCAAGTTCCTGCTTGCTGCGGCCCTCCCGACGGGCCCGCTCCGTAAGCTGCGCGTCCAGGTCGTCGGGAAGTCGGAGTGTCATCGCCATACGGCCATGATACCTGACCGGTATCACGCGAGCGGTCGAGTGTCTTGTGCCCTAAAAGCGTCGGCCGAAGATGGCGGCTCGCAGCGCCTGCGGAGGTTCCGCAGAGCCTTCCGCTTCGAGCGTCATCCGAGCGTCAAGAATCTCCGAAAGCCCCTTCGCGGGCGTCGCTCACGCAGGCACCTCGCTAACGAACCCGCAGGTCAGCGATCTGCAAAGATCAATCCGTCGCTTGAACCGTTCCACGGAGGGAAACAGGTCGAGCAACCCACCCGGACAACAAAAGCGCAGGTCATGACCCCTTGCCCGCAGGCTCAAGAATGGCCACGCACTCCATGTGCGACGTCATCGGAAACAGATCGAACACCCGCAGCATCCGCACCCGGTACCCCCCGTCCCGGAAGTACCCCAGGTCCCGGGCGAGTGCCGCCGGGTCGCAGGCCACGTACGCGATCCTCCGGGCACCCAGCGATGCCATGTGCTGCACCGTCTTCTTGCCCGCGCCCGCGCGCGGCGGGTCCAGGACGATGAGGTCGACCTCGTCGATGCCGGTGCGCGGCAGGACCGACTCGACCTTGCCCTGTTCGATGCGGACCCGGTCGAAGCCGGCGAGGTTGTGCCGGGCGTCCTCGACGGCGCGCTTGCCGGACTCGATGCCGAGGACCGCGCCCTTGTCGCCGACCCGGTCGGCCAGGGCGCCGGCGAAGAGACCGACGCCGCAGTAGAGGTCGAGGGCCATGTCGCCCTTGCGCGGGAGCAGGCCCTGCATGACCGCGAGGACCAGGGTGTCGGCGGCCTTGGGGTGGACCTGCCAGAAGCCGCCGGAGCCGACCCGGTGGGTGCGGTCGTCCGCGCGCTCGCGGACGAAGGGGCGGCCGTGGACGCGGTGGACGCCGCCGTCCTTCTCGTCGACGCGCATGACGGAGACCGGGCGGTCCAGTTCGACGAGGGGGAGCCTCGCGCCCGGGCGGGGAGTCAGGATGACCTGCCGGTCCTGCGAGCCGCTCGCCGCGATCGCCTCGACGGACTCCATGCCCGTCCAGTCCCGCTGCTCGATGCCCAGCTCGCTGACGCCCTCGGCGGCGATCATGCAGTGGTCGATCGGTTCCACCTCGTGGGAACGGTGCTTGCGCAGGCCCGCGTTGCCCTCGGCGTCCACCGCGTACTGCACACGCGTGCGCCACGACGGGACCTGGCCGGCGGGCACCTTGTCGCCCTCGGCCGGCATCACCGTGCCGTCCCAGCCGGCCTCCTCGGGCGTGAGGCCCGCGAGGCGCTTCAGCTGCTCGGTGACGACCTCGCCCTTCAGGCGGCGCTGCGCTCCCGGCTTGGCGTGCTGCCAGTCGCAGCCGCCGCAGCGGCCGGGGCCGGCGAAGGGGCAGGGGGCCTCGATGCGGTCCTTGGAGGCGTCCAGGATCTCGACCGCGTCGGCGCGCAGGAAGCGGGCACCCTCCTCGCCCTCCGTGACCCGGGCCACGACGCGCTCACCGGGCAGCGCGTGCCGGACGAACAGCACCTGGCCCTCGGACGTACGGGCGATGCAGTGGCCGCCGTGGGCGACGGGGCCGATCTCGACCTCGTACTCCTGGCCCACCAGGGAGACGCCCTGGGACTCCGCCTGCGACTTCTTCGGTTCTGCGTGCATGGCGGGGTGACTCCAGAGAACGGGGTGGCAAGAGACGGACGATCAAGAGGCGGACGCCCTGAGACGTACGACAAAGGACAGCAGCCGTCCAGTCTACGTCGACGACGAGGGGTCCTTCGCCCGGTCGTGCTGTGCCGGACCGCGCCGGACCGCGCCGGGCGCGCTCCAGTCCTGCCGCTTGCGGGCGCGGCGCTTGGCGGCCTCGGACGACTGGAGCTGGTAGGGGACGGAGGTGACCATGACGCCGGGGGTGAAGAGGAGACGGCCCTTGAGACGCAGCGCGCTCTGGTTGTGCAGCAGGTGCTCGTACCAGTGGCCGACCACGTACTCGGGGATGATGACCGAGACCGCGTCGCGCGGGGACTCCTTGCGCAGGCTCTTGACGTACTCGATGACCGGGCGCGTGATCTCGCGGTACGGCGAGTCCAGCACCTTCAGCGGTACGGCGATGCCGCGCCGCTCCCACTCCTCGCGCAGCGCCTTGGTCTCCGCCGGGTCGACGTTGACGCTGAGCGCCTCCAGGGTGTCGGAGCGCATCAGCTTGGCGTAGGCGAGGGCGCGCAGGGTGGGGCGGTGGATCTTGGAGATCAGGACGACCGAGTGGACGCGGGAGGGGCGCACCATGTCGTCGGGCTGCGCCTCGTCGGGGTCCTCGGGGGCGGCGATCTCCTCGGCGACGCGGTCGTAGTGCTTGCGGATCGCCGTCATCGTCGCGAAGAAGACGCACATGCCGAGCAGGGCGACCCAGGCGCCGTGCGTGAACTTGGTGGCCAGGACGACGACCAGGACGAGTCCGGTGAAGAAGGCGCCGAATGCGTTGATGGCGCGGGAGCGGTGCATGCGGCGGCGCTTGGCCTGGTCCCGTTCGGTGGCCAGGTGGCGGTTCCAGTGGCGGACCATGCCGATCTGGCTCAGCGTGAAGGACACGAACACGCCGACGATGTAGAGCTGGATGAGGCGGGTCGAGTCGGCGCCGTAGACGAAGACCAGGAGCATCGCCGCGCCGGCGAGGAGCACGATGCCGTTCGAGAAGGCCAGGCGGTCGCCGCGGGTGTGCAGCTGGCGCGGCAGGTAGCGGTCCTGGGCGAGGATCGAGCCGAGCAGCGGGAAGCCGTTGTACGCGGTGTTCGCGGCGAGGAAGAGGACCAGCGCGGTGGCGGCGGCCAGGACGATGAACAGGAAGCTGCCCTCGCCGAAGACCGCCTCGGCGACCTGGGAGATCACCGGGTGCTGGACGTAGTCCGAGCCGAGCGCGACGCCGTCGTGGAAGAGGTCGGTGGCCGGGTTCTCCGACATGCGGACGTCGGTGGCGGCGGCCAGCGCGATGATGCCGCAGAACATGGTGACGGCGAGCAGGCCCATCAGCGCGAGGGTGTTCCCCGCGTTCTTCGACTTGGGCTTGCGGAAGGCCGGGACACCGTTGGAGATGGCCTCGACGCCGGTCAGGGCGGCGCAGCCGGAGGAGAAGGCGCGCAGGAGGAGGAAGACCAGGGCGAAGCCCGCCAGGCCGCCGTGTTCCGGTTTGATCTCGTAGTCCGCCGTCGGGGCGCGCATGGTGTCGTCGAGCACCAGGCCGCGGAAGGCTCCCCACGCGATCATGATGAAGACGCCCGCGACGAAGACGTAGGTCGGAATCGCGAACAGGGTGCCCGACTCCCTGACCCCACGCAGGTTCATCAGCGTCAACAGCAGGATCACGGCGACCGCGCAGAGGACCTTGTGCTCGACGACGAAGGGGATCGCGGAGCCGAGGTTCTCGATGCCGGAGGAGATGGAGACGGCGACGGTCAGGACGTAGTCCACCAGCAGCGCGCTCGCCACCGTCAGGCCGGCCTTGGGGCCGAGGTTGGTGTTCGCGACCTCGTAGTCCCCGCCGCCGCTCGGGTAGGCGTGCACGTTCTGCCGGTAGGAGGCGACCACGGTGAACATCAGCACGACGACCGCGACCGCGATCCACGGGCTGAAGTGGTAGGCCGACACGCCCGCGATGGACAGGACCAGCAGCACCTCGCCGGGCGCGTACGCCACGGAGGAGAGCGGGTCGGAGGCGAAGACGGGGAGGGCGATGCGCTTGGGCAGGAGCGTTTCCCCCAGCCGGTCACTGCGCAGTGCGCGCCCGATCAGGATCCGCTTGGGCACGTCGGTCAGTTTGGACACAACAGAGGATCGTAAGCGTTCGAACGGGCGCCCGCCCACCCGCCACCCCCGATCGGCCCGCCGTCTGCTCCACGAGTGAATTCGGGGGGTGGCGCGGCTGCGGATTCCGCAGGTTACGGGGTTCGCATGCCTATATGGCTGCCTACTTGGCTGCTCATACGGCAAGCATCGTTTCCGACTGCCGTTCCGTTCCGCTTGCCGGCCGCCGCAGCCCACGGAGGTCCCATGCACCTGAGCGCAGAGCTGATCGGGGGCGCCGTCACGCTTCTCGGCCTCGTGATCCTCACTCTCGCCAGCATCCGCAGCATTGGCCGGCGGAGGTCGTCGGCCGGGGGGTGAGACGGCGCCTGCGGCCCCTGGAGGCTTGCCGATACGTTGGGTGCGGACGGGGGGCAGGCGGCCTTCCCTTCGTCCGGGACGCCGGATTCCCGGCCGGGGTCCGGCTTCCGGGGCCCCGAGAGGCGTCAGTGTCGGTGCTCACCGGCATGATGTCCCCTGCGGCCCGCACACTGGCCGCGACGTGTCGCCAGGCGAGCCGAAAGAGAGACATGAGCAGGACATCCACAGAGGCCGGCGGGCCCGCGGAAAGCGGGGTGTGAGGCGATGCACATCGTCATCATGGGCTGCGGGCGCGTGGGCTCCGCCCTCGCGCAGACCCTGGAGCAGCAGGGGCACACGGTCGCCGTGATCGATCAGGACCCCACCGCCTTCCGTCGCCTCGGTTCCACGTTCGGCGGCCGCAGGGTCACCGGCATCGGCTTCGACCAGGACACCCTGCGCGAGGCGGGCATCGAGGAGGCCGGCGCCTTCGCCGCGGTCTCCAGCGGCGACAACTCGAACATCATCGCCGCCCGCGTGGCCCGCGAGATGTTCGGCGTGGAGAACGTCGCCGCCCGCATCTACGACCCCCGCCGCGCCGAGGTCTACCAGCGCCTGGGCATCCCCACGGTCGCCACCGTCCGCTGGACGGCCGACCAGATGCTCCGCCGGCTGCTCCCCTCGGGCGCCGAGCCGCTGTGGCGCGACCCCACCGGCGGGGTCCAGCTCGCCGAGGTGCACACCTCGGCTTCCTGGGTCGGCCACAAGATCAGCAGGCTCCAGGAGGAGACGGGCGTGCGGGTGGCGTTCCTCACCCGGCTCGGGGAGGCCATACTGCCGACCTCGCAGACGGTGTTGCAGGAGGGTGACCTGGTGCACGTGATGATGCGCACCGACGAGGTCCACAAGGTCGAGGCGTCGTTCGCCAAGGGTCCCGAAGAGGAGGCCGGTCACTGATGAGGGTCGCCATTGCCGGAGCCGGTGCGGTGGGCCGCTCGATCGCGGGCGAGCTGCTGGAGAACGGCCACGAGATCCTGCTCATCGACAAGGCGCCGACCGCCATCTCGGTCGAGCGCGTTCCGATGGCGGAGTGGCTGCTCGCCGACGCGTGCGAGATCACGTCCCTGGACGAGGCGGCGCTGCAGCGCTGCAACGTCGTCATCGCGGCGACGGGCGACGACAAGGTCAACCTGGTCGTCTCCCTGCTGGCCAAGACGGAGTACGGCGTTCCGCGCGTCGTCGCCCGGGTGAACAACCCGAAGAACGAGTGGCTGTTCAACGAGTCCTGGGGCGTGGACGTCGCCGTCTCCACCCCGCGGCTGATGTCGGCCCTGGTCGAGGAGGCGGTGAGCGTCGGCGACCTGGTCCGGCTGCTGCGCTTCAGCCACGGCGACGCCAACCTGGTGGAACTGACGCTGCCGGAGGAGTCGACCCTGGCCGGCACCCAGGTCGGCGACGTGGAGTGGCCCGAGGACACCTCGCTGGTCACGATCATCCGTGGCACCCGGGTGCTGACCCCGTCCCCGGAGGACTCCCTGGAGGCGGGTGACGAGCTGCTGTTCGTGGCCGCGCAGGCCCGTGAGGAGCAGCTGGAGGACCTGCTGTCGGCCCGGCGGACCGACGCCGGGCGCTGAGCCGGGGCAGGGCCGCGATCGTCGCGCGATACGTCGGTGGGGGCGCCCGGAGATTTCCGGGCGCCCCCACCGACGTATGCCGTCCGTCCTGTGCGGTCAGTCCTTGCGGTGCCTTCCGCCGCGTGCGGAGTCCACGGCTTCGCCGTCCCGGGCCTCGCGCTCGGCCTTCTCGCGCTCCGCCTTCTCCTCCTCGGCCTTCTCGGCCGCCTCCATCTCCGCGAACACGTCGATGGGGGCCGGCGCCTTCGCCAGGAACACCCAGGTCAGCCAGACCGCGAGCAGGAACGGCGGGATCTTCAGGGTGACCAGGACCCAGCCGAGCTGCTCGGTGTCGGCCCACCAGTACAGCGGGAAGAGGATCGCGCTCTTGCCGAGCAGGATCAGCCCCCAGGCGTAGCTGGCCTTGGTGTACGCCTTCTTGCGGCCCGGGTTGCGGGTGCGCCAGGAGAGGTTCTCCTTGAAGACCGGGCCGAGGATCAGGCCGATCAGCGGCACTCCGGCCAGCGAGGTGACGATGTACGCCATGGCCAGGCCCAGGGTGTAGAGCATGCCCGGCAGATAGAAGTTCTTGGCGTTGTCGGTCATCATCGCGAAGACCACGCCGAAGGCGACGCCGAAGACCCCGCTGAAGGCGTGCTTGACGGTGTCCTTCATCACCAGCCGGACCACGACCAGCACCAGCGACACGGCCAGCGCCGCGATCGCCGACATGTGCAGGTCGTTGTTGAGCGTGAAGATGGTGACGAAGAGCAGACCCGGCAGCACCGTCTCGACCAGGCCCCGCACGCCGCCGAACGCCTCGAACAGCGCGGCCTCCGTCACCGCCCGGGCGTCGTCGGCTTCCGTGTCTTGGGTGTCTTCGGTCGGCTTGTCGAGCGACGTCACCGGCTACTCCCGTCCGAGGGGTCTCAGTTCGTATTTCGGGTTGAAGAGCACCCGGCGGCCCCGGCTCATGGAGATCCGGCCCGATGCGATGAGCTTGCGCCCCGGCTCTATGCCCACGATCGAGCGTCTGCCCAGCCACACCACGTCCAGGGCGGCGGAGCCGTCGAACAGCTCGGCCTCCAGGGCCGGGACGCCCGCACGCGGTCGCAGGGTGACCGTGCGCAAGGTACCAGTAACCGAGACGATCTGCCGGTCCTGGCAGTCGCAGATGCGGGTGCAGCCGGCGGTGTCGGCGTCCTCGCGCAGTTCCTCGGACTCCAGGTCCTCCTGCGACGAGGACAGCCGGTCGAACATGCGCCGGAACCGGCCCATCGGCTTGTCGGAACGCGGAGCAGCACTCATATCTGAAGCGTACCGGGGCGCGCCGACAGCCAGACACCCTCTCCGGGCCGGTATCGCGAGGCTCACTTCCCGCTCGCCTCACCTCCCCCGCGCTCACCCCTCCTCCCCGGCGCTCGCCGCCTCCCTCCTCGCCCCCCGCTCACTTCTCGAAGCGGTATCCCATGCCCGGTTCCGTGATGAAGTGCCGCGGGTGCGCGGGGTCCGCCTCCAGCTTGCGACGCAGCTGCGCCATGTAGACCCGCAGGTAGTTGGTCTCCGTCCCGTACGACGGCCCCCACACCTCCCGCAACAGCTGTTTCTGGCTGACCAGGCGTCCGGTGTTGCGCACCAGCACCTCCAGCAGATGCCACTCGGTGGGAGTGAGCCGTACGTCCTTCCCGCCCCGGTGCACCTTCTTCGCGGCCAGGTCGACGGTGAACTCCGCGGTGTCCACGACCACGTCGTCCTCGCCGCCCGTGACCGGCTCGGCCCGGCGGACGGCGGCCCGCAGCCGGGCCAGCAGTTCGTCCATGCCGAAGGGCTTGGTGACGTAGTCGTCGGCGCCCGCGTCGAGCGCCTCGACCTTCTCGTCGGAGGAGTGCCGGGCGGACAGCACCAGGATCGGCACCCGGGTCCACCCGCGCAGGCCCCTGATCACCTCGACGCCGTCCATGTCGGGCAGGCCGAGGTCCAGCACCACCACGTCGGGGTGGCGTGCGGCGGCGAGCTGGAGGGCGGTGGCACCGTCGTGGGCGGCGTCGACCTCGTAGTGCCGTGCCTTGAGGTTGATCACGAGGGCACGCACGATCTGCGGTTCGTCGTCGATCACGAGCACCCGGGTCATCGGGCGGCCTGCCTTTCTGCTGTCGCGGAGTGCGGCGTCGCGGCGTGCGGCGTCGCGGCGTGCGGCGTCGCGGCGTGCGGCGTCGCGGGCCCGGGGGAGCCCGCCGCGCGGAGGGTGAGCACCATGGTGAGGCCGCCGCCGGGGGTGTCCTCGGCGTTCAGGGTGCCGCCCATCGCCTCGGCGAATCCCCTGGCGACGGCCAGGCCGAGCCCCACACCCGCCCCGCGCGGGGCGTCGCCGTAACGCTGGAAGGGCTCGAAGATACGGTCCTTGGCCTCGTCCGGCACTCCCGGCCCCCGGTCGACGACCCGTACCTCGACCCGGTCCGCGAGGGCGCTGGCGGCGACCAGGACGGTACGGCCGGCGGGGCTGTACTTGACGGCGTTCTCGACCAGGTTGGCCATCGACCGCTCCAGGAGCCCGGCGTCGACGGCGACCATGGGCAGGGTTTCGGGGATGTCCAGTTCGGCGCTTCCCTCGGGCACCCCGCCGAGCGCCATCGGCACCACCTCGTCGACGTCGATCTCCCGGATCAGCGGCGTGACCGTGCCGGTCTGGAGGCGGGACATGTCGAGCAGGTTGCCCACGAGGTGGTCGAGGCGGTCGGCGCCCTCCTCGATGCCCTCCAGGAGTTCCGCCTGGTCCTCCTCGGACCACGCCACGTCGTCGGACCTCAGGCTCGTGACCGCCGCCTTGATCCCGGCGAGCGGTGTCCGGAGGTCGTGGCTGACGGCGGCCAGCAGCGCCGTACGGATGCGGTTGCCCTCGGCCAGCGCGCGGGCCCGGTCGGCCTCCTCGCGCAGGCGTCGCCGGTCCAGGACCACGGCGGCCTGGGCGGCGAAGGCTGCCAGTACCCGGCGGTCCTCGGCGGGCAGGACGCGTCCGGTCAGCGCGAGGGCCATGTGGTCGCCGACCGGCATGTCCACGTCCGCGTCCTCGGGACGCCCGACCGGTGGGCCCGCCCCGGACCGGCCCGCGCAGGTCCAGGGCGACACGTCGTCATCCCGTTCCAGGAGGGCGGCCGACTCCATGCCGAAGGTCTCGCGGACCCGTTCCAGCAGTGCCTCCAGGCTGGTCTCACCGCGCAGGACGTTGCCCGCCAGGAAGGAGAGGATCTCGGACTCGGCACGTAGCCGGGCGGCCTGATGGGTGCGGCGGACCGCGACGTCGACCACCGAGGCCACGGAGAGCGCGACGCCCACGAATATGGTCAGCGCGAGGAAGTTCCTCGGGTCGGCGATGGTGATCCGGTTGACCGGGGGCGTGAAGAACCAGTTCAGCAGCAGGGACCCGACCGCGGCCGAGGCCAGCGCCGGGTACAGCCCGCCGAGCAGGGCCGCGGCCACGGTCAGCGCCAGGTAGAACAGGACGTCGTTGGCGAGTCCGAGGTGGACGGTGTTCAGCAGCAGTGTCAGCAGCACCGGTCCGCCGAGACCCGCGATCCAGCCCCAGACGATCCGGGAACGCCCGAGCCGCGCGCCCCTGGCCACCGGCAGCCCGCGGCCCTTGGCGACCTCCTCGTGGGTCACGATGTGGACGTCCAGGTCGGGGCCGGACTCGCGGGCCACCGTGGCACCGACGCCGGGGCCGAAGACGTACTGCCAGGCCTTGCGGCGCGAGGAACCGAGGATGATCTGGGTGGCGTTGACGCCGCGCGCGAAGTCGAGCAGGGCGGCCGGTATGTCCTCGCCGAGCACGTGATGGAAGGTGCCGCCGAGGTCCTCCACCAGGGTGCGCTGCACCGCCAGCTCCTTCGGGGAGGCCGAGGTCAGTCCGTCGCTGCGGGCTATGTACACGGCCAGCACCTCCCCGCCGGCGCCCTTCTCGGCGAGGCGTGCGGCCCGTCGTATCAGCGTCCGGCCCTCGGGACCGCCGGTCAGACCGACCACGATGCGCTCGCGCGAGCCCCAGATCCTGGAGACGCGGTGCTCGCTGCGGTACTGCTGGAGGTACTCGTCGACCCGGTCCGCGACCCACAGCAGGGCCAGTTCCCGCAGGGCGGTGAGGTTGCCGGGGCGGAAGTAGTTGGACAGGGCCGCGTCGACCTTGTCCGGCTGGTAGATGTTGCCGTGGGCCATGCGGCGACGCAGCGCCTGCGGCGACATGTCCACCAGTTCGATCTGATCCGCGCGCCGCACCACCTCGTCCGGCACCGTCTCCCGCTGCCGTACGCCCGTGATCGACTCGACGACGTCGCCGAGTGACTCCAGGTGCTGGATGTTGACGGTCGACACGACGTCGATACCGGCGGCCAGCATCTCCTCGACGTCCTGCCACCGCTTGGCGTTGCGGGCGCCGGGGACGTTGGTGTGGGCCAGCTCGTCCACCAGGGCCACCCGGGGGGCCCTGGCCAGCACCGCGTCCAGGTCCAGCTCGGTGAAGAGCGCGCCGCGGTGCGCCAGCTCCCGGCGCGGTACCTGTTCCAGGCCGTGCAGCAGCACCTCGGTGCGTGATCTGCCGTGGTGCTCCACGAAGGCCACGACGCAGTCGGTGCCCCGCTCCGTGCGCCGGTGCGCCTCGGACAGCATCGCGTACGTCTTGCCGACGCCCGGCGCCGCGCCGAGGTAGATCCGAAGCTTGCCGCGTCCCATGGCCTCATTGTCTTCCGGTCACCGCTGAGTGCGCAGCGTCGACCCTACGGCCAGTAATCCCGACAAATGGGGGCAGGGGGTGGGTCGGGAGCGCTCTTTGACGCAACTCTGACGTCCGCGGTCGTGACGTCCCCGGCCGTTGCCTTCACTGCTCGAACCGCGGGCCTCACCGCCGGCCGGCCATGAGCCCCACCGATGCCCGGCCGCGGGGGGGGCGCTGTCCCCCGCAGTTCCGGGGCCCGGTCGGCGAGGTCCGGCTGCGGGCGCGGCGCGTGAGAGCCAAGCGATTCGACGGCGCTGGCGGCCCTCCCCCTCCCAGTGCATGGACGGCCCGGTGGCCCCGCCCTGTGGCCCCACCCGGTAGCCCTCCCAGGCGCCGGCCGCGAGCGGGGCCCGTGCCGTTCAGGGGGCCCGCATGGCAGAAGGGCCGCGTCCCGTGCGGGGAGCGGCCCTTCTACGCGCGCGTGCGCACTTGCGCGCGTGCGGAAACCCGCGCGGAGTCCTCGCCTACCGGACCTCGGTGATCTCCGGGCCGCGCTGGAGCTGGCCCATGCCGCCGGCGAAGCGGGAGCCCTCCTCCTGCTGCACGCCCTCGGGGACCATCTGCGCGTCGTTCGGCAGCTTGAGGACGATCGGGTCGCGGGGGGCCATCGGGCCGTCGCCGCGGACCACGACCGTGTCCCGGAAGATCTGCTCCAGCAGACCGGCGGCCTGCGGCTGCACCGCGCCCTGGCCCGAGATCACTCCGCGCAGGAACCAGCGGGGGCCGTCCACGCCGACGAACCGCACGACCTGGAAGCCGCTCGTGCCGTCCGGGAGCTGCACCGGGACCTGCGCCCGCAGCTCCCAGCCCAGCGGGCCCTCGACCTCGTCGATGATGCCGCCCTGCTGGGTGATGCCGGAGCCGATCTCCTCGCGCACCTCGCCCCAGATGCCCTCGCGCTTGGGCGCCGCGAAGCCCTGCAGCTGGATGGCGCTGTCGCGCAGCACGACGGTCGCGGCGACGATCGCGTCGCCCGCGACCTCCACCCGCAGTTCCATGCCGTCGACTCCCGGCACGAACAGGCCGCCCAGGTCCACCCGGCCCTCGGCCGGGTCGCGGACCTCGGTGCTGTCCCAGGGCCCGTCGGGCCGCGGTTCGGGCTCGAGCCGCACTCGCTCGCCCCTGTCGTCCGCCTCGGTGTCGACACTGTCGACGACCTGCTCGGCCTCGCCGGCCGCGTCCTCGGCGGCATCCCTGTTCTTGCGACGTCCGAACACGTCACTGTCCTTCCCGGTCGGATACGACCGAAGCGTATCGATTCCCACCCGTCGGGCCGCCCTCGGCGACCTGACCGCTTGTGCCGCTTGCACGGTCCGTCTCGGCGTGACCGCCGGTGGACCCGAAGCCCCCTTCGGCCCGCGTCGAGTCGGGAAGCTCCGCGACCTGACGGAAGCGGACCCTCTCGACCTGCTGGACGACCAGTTGGGCAATCCGGTCGAAGCGCTCGAACCGCACCGTCTCGCGCGGGTCGAGATTCACCACGATCACCTTGATCTCCCCACGGTACCCGGCATCAATCGTCCCCGGGGCATTCACGAGGGCGACACCGCAGCGGGCGGCCAGACCGGAACGTGGGTGCACGAAGGCCGCGTACCCCTCCGGGAGCGCCACAGACACGCCCGTGGGCAGAACGGCCCGCTCGCCGGGCGCCAGTTCGCAGCCGACGGTGGTGCGCAGGTCGGCTCCCGCGTCGCCGGGCTGGGCGTACGTCGGAAGCGGTACGTCGGGGTCGACGCGGCGGAGCGGCACGTCGAGTTCCGGCCTGGGCTCGCGGGGCTCGGGGCTCGGGCGGCTCACGGGTTCACCTCGAAGGCGCGGGTGCGGCGGACCTGGTCCGGGTCGTCCATGGCGGCGCGGATCTCCTCCTCGCGGCCGTGGTCGACGAAGTGGTCGATCTTGACCTCGACGAAGAGGGCGTCGGCGCGGACGGCCACGGGGCCGTCGGGGCCGCCGATCCGGCCGGTGGCGGTGGAGTAGATCTTCCGGCCGGCCACGGCGGTCACCTCGGCCTGCAGGTACAGCGTCGTGTCGACGGGCACCGGCCGCAGGAAGTCGGTCTCCAGCCGCCCGGTCACCGCGATCGTGCGCAGCAGCCAGTTCAGCGAGCCGAGGGTCTCGTCCAGGGCGGTCGCCAGCACGCCGCCGTGGGCCAGGCCGGGGGCGCCCTGGTGGGCGGGCCGCACGGTGAACTCGGCGGTGATCGACACGTCTTCGCCCGCCCGTGCCTGGAGGTGGAGTCCATGGGGCTGGTCGCCGCCACAGCCGAAGCACTGGCCGTAGTGCGCGCCGAGCAGTTCGCCGGGGGCGGGCGCGTCGGGGTGCCGTACGGGTTTCACGGCGTCGGCCGGGGGCTGAAGACCTGGGGAAGTACCACTCACAGGCGCAGACCTTACCCGCGCGTCGGCCGAACTCCGATACCGTGCCAAGCTTGTTCCATGCAGCTCTCCACCGCCCCGTACGAAGAACGCCTCACCGCGCCCCGCTCCTGGTGGCTGGGCTCCTTCCTGGTGGGGGTCTCCTTCGCCCTGGTCCTGCTGCCCTTCGGCACGCTGCCGATGCTGGGCGGCCTGGCCGGCGGGACGGCGGTGGCCGCGGTGGTGGCCAGTTCGTACGGCGCGGTGCGTATCCGCGTCGTGGGCGACTCGCTGATCGCGGGCGAGGCGAAGGTGCCGCTCTCCGCCCTGGGCGAGGCGGAGATCCTCGACCCTGCGGAGGCCCGTGCCTGGCGCACCCACAAGGCCGACGTCCGCGCCTTCCTGCTGCTGCGCGCCTACATCCCGAGGGCCGTACGCGTGATGGTCACGGATCCGGAGGACCCGACTCCGTACCTGTACCTGTCCACTCGCGAGCCGGAGCGGCTGGTGGAGGCCCTGACGGCGGCGAAGGCCGCCGCGGCGTAGCGCACGCGCGGGCTCAGCGCCCGCCGTCACTGCCGGGGCGGCGGCCCGGCTCCTCCGTGCCGGGCTCCTTCGCGCCGGGCTTCCCGGTGCCGAGTTCCTTCGTGAGGCCGAGTTCCTTCGTGAGGGCGCCCATGTCCAGCGCGTCCCGCGGTCCGTCCAGCGTCGGAAGTTCGCCGAGGGCGCTCCACGGCACCTGGTGCTCGCGCAGGTCCGCCCGGATTCTGGCGGCCAGCTTTCTGGTGTCGCGGCGGTTCATGACGGCGCCCACGGCCGCGCCCACCATGAACGGCATCAGGTTCGGCAGGTCGCGCACCATCCGCTTCATGATCTGCTGGCGCAGCTGGCGCTTCATGTGGCTGTTCATCGCCGAGCCGAGGCTCGACGGCTTGGACACGTCGACGCCGCGTTCGTCCGACCAGGAGTTCAGGTACGCGGTACTGCGCTGCGCGAGGCTGCCGGGCGGACGCACGCCGTAGACCTCGTGGAGCTCGGCGATCATCTTGAGTTCGATCGCCGCCACGCCGGTGATCTCGGCGGCCAGTTCGGTGGGCATCGCGGGCGGTACGGGCATCATCGCCGCAGCGCCGACTCCCGCTCCGACGGTCGCCGTGCCCTTCGCGGCGCCAGCGACGAGCCGGTCGGCCAGCTCCTCGGGTCCGAGACCCGGGAACTGCCCGCGAAGCGTCGCCAGGTCCCGTACGGGCACACGCGGCGCCAGGTCGATGATCCGGTCGGCGAGGTGGGCCAGGGCGGCCCTGGCGCGCCGGCCGCCGTTGCGGACCCCCTGTCCGGCCTTGTGCCGGAACGCCGCTGCCCGTCGCCGGGCAGCGGGCGCCGGCGTCTGCGCGGCCGCCGGGAGGTCACCCCGGTCGACCACTGATTCGAGCGAGGCCGTCCCCTTGTCGGTCGGGCCCCGCTCGTCGTCACGCGCGCTGTAGGGACCGTCGGACGGTCCTTGGTCCGCTTCCCGTCGGGAGAAGCGGCGCTTCCAGGGAGGGGTCGAGCCAGTCACGGCCGACCCCGCCTCAGTCGCAGTCGCGGCAGATCGGCTGGCCGTTCTTCTCCCGGGCCAGCTGGCTGCGGTGGTGCACCAGGAAGCAGCTCATGCAGGTGAACTCGTCCTGCTGCTTCGGAAGTACACGGACGGCCAGTTCCTCGTTCGAGAGGTCGGCGCCGGGAAGTTCGAGGCCTTCCGCGGCCTCGAACTCGTCGACGTCGACGGCCGAGGCGGACTTGTCGTTCCGCCTCGCCTTCAGCTCTTCGAGACTGTCCGAGTCGACATCGTCGTCGGTCTTGCGTGGAGTGTCGTAATCAGTTGCCATGGTCGCTCTCCCCCTCTGGGTATCTGCGGGTGTCTCCAGCGCACGTAACGCGTGAGAGGCCGGACTTGTGCCCGACCCGAGGCGGAGATTTTGCCTCACATCAAGGTCTGTTACTCAATCGACACCCAACCGGACTCCTCATGAGTGATCGGCTGGGATGGCGATGGGGACCGTACACGGTCCGAATGCCGCACTTCAAAGGCGTCTCACCGTGTACTTCCCGTGATCAGAACCCCTGAAAACCAGGATTTTCCCGGCTTTCCGACAGGGTGCATGATCACGGAGAGTAGATGGCGGGAAAGCCCCCGTTGTGATCGATCACACAGGTGGCCTCCGGGCCGACGGCCTGGAAATTCCGCTCAAAGCGAACATCCTCGGGTCTCGGTGAGATGTCGGGGTCATGATCTCAGATCGGCAGTGTCACACGCATCACGAGCCCTCCGCCCTCGCGCGGCTGCGCGTAGATGTGCCCGCCGTGCGCCCGGGCCACGGAGCGCGCGATGGACAGGCCGAGGCCGACGCCCTTGTCGCTGCCCGTGCGCTCGGTACGCAGCCGCCGGAACGGCTCGAAGAGGTTGTCGACCTCGTACGCCGGCACCACCGGGCCCGTGTTGGTGACCACCAGGACCGCCTGGCCGTTCTCGACCGCGGTGGTGACCTCCACCCAGCCCTGGGCGGCCACGTTGTAGCGCACGGCGTTCTGTACGAGGTTCAGGGCGATCCGCTCCAGCAGGACGCCGTTGCCCTGGACCACCGCGGCCTCGCGCGTGCCGCGGATCTCCACGCCCTTGGTCTCCGCCTCCGCGTGCACCTGGTCGACGGCCTGGCCGGCCACCTCGGCGAGGTCCACCGGTTTGCGTTCGACGATCTGGTTGTCGCTGCGGGCGAGCAGCAGCAGGCCCTCGACGAGCTGCTCACTGCGCTCGTTGGTGGCCAGGAGCGTCTTGCCGAGCTGCTGGAGCTCCACGGGAGCGTTCGGATCGGACAGGTGCACTTCCAGGAGGGTGCGGTTGATCGCCAGCGGCGTGCGCAGCTCGTGGGAGGCGTTGCCGACGAAGCGCTGCTGGGCGGTGAAGGCCCGTTGCAGCCGCTCCAGCATGTCGTCGAAGGTGTCCGCCAGCTCCTTCAGCTCGTCGTCCGGACCGTCCAGCTCGATCCGCCGGGAGAGGTCGGAGCCCGCCACCGCGCGCGCGGTGCGGGTGATCCGGCCCAGCGGGGACAGCACGCGTCCGGCCATGGCGTAGCCGAAGGCGAAGGCGATCACGGCGAGGCCGAGCAGGGCCAGCAGCGAGCGGCTGAGCAGCCGGTCCAGGGCTACCTGGCGCTGGCGGTCGATGCAGTCGCCGATCGCGGCGTTGAACTGCGACAGCGACAGGTTGCCGTTGGTGACTCCGGGGCAGTCGTTGCTGGTCACCCGGAGACCCTCGAAGTCGACGATCTTGTACAGCGGTTGGTTGCCGGTGCGCACCGCCTGGGCGGCGAGCAGGTAGATGATCGACAGCAGCAGAATGCCGGCGATCAGGAACATGCCGCCGTACAGCAGCGTGAGCCTTATCCGGATGGTGGGACGCAGCCACGGCAGCGGGGTGGCCGACCGCGGGTCCCAGGTGGGCTTCGGAGGCGCCCCGGGGGGCGCGGGTGTCGTCGCCACGGTCGATCAGATCCGGTAGCCGGAGCCGGGGACGGTGACGATGACGGGCGGCTCGCCCAGCTTGCGGCGCAGGGTCATGACGGTCACGCGCACGACGTTGGTGAACGGGTCGGTGTTCTCGTCCCAGGCCTTCTCCAGCAGCTGCTCCGCCGAGACGACCGCGCCCTCACTGCGCATGAGCACCTCCAGCACGGCGAACTCCTTGGGCGCGAGCTGGACCTCCTTGCCGTCGCGGAAGACCTCGCGGCGGTTGGGGTCGAGCTTGATCCCGGCGCGCTCCAGGACGGGCGGCAGGGGCACGCTGGTACGCCGCCCCAGGGCGCGCACGCGCGCGATGAGCTCGCTGAACGCGAAGGGCTTGGGCAGATAGTCGTCGGCGCCGATCTCCAGGCCCTCCACCCGGTCGCTGACGTCGCCGGAGGCCGTGAGCATCAGCACGCGGGTGGGCATACCGAGCTCGACGATCTTGCGGCACACGTCGTCGCCGTGGACGAGCGGGAGGTCGCGGTCGAGGACGACCACGTCGTAGTCGTTGACGCCGATGCGCTCCAGGGCGGCCGCACCGTCGTACACGACGTCGACGGCCATGGCCTCCCGGCGCAGTCCGGTGGCCACCGCATCGGCGAGCAGCTGCTCGTCCTCGACGACGAGTACGCGCACGTCGCTTGTCCTTCCTGTGTCCACCCGCGTAGCGCTTGTCGGCGCACGAGGGCAGGGGGCTGGTGGGTGTGTTGCCTCCATCCTGCCCTTTTCGGCCATAAGTCGGCGGTAAGGCGGGTGGGGGCCGGCGACGACCCGCGGCGTCCGTCGCCGGCCGGGTGGGCCGGGCGGCCGGGTGGGCCGGGCGGCCGGGTGGGCCGGGCGGCCGGGTGGGCCGGGCGGCCGGGTGGGCCGGGCGGCCGGGTGGGCCGGGTGGGCCGGGTGGGCCGGGAACGGCGGTGGGAGCGGGAACGGCGGTGGATGCGGGAATGCGAGATTTTCTCGCGCGGTTGAGGTTTCCGCGGAAGGGAGCGGGGGGAGGACGGCTTTACACCCCGCGATCACGCTCTGCCTGTACCGCGTCACCGCGCGGTATGCCGCGGTCCGCTTCCGCAGGGCGGGCGTGGGTGTCCGGCACCGCCGCCGCCCGGCAGGGCAGCGCCGGGCACTCCACCGGAGACGTGATCGTCCCTTCCGAACGGCACACCCCCGTGCCATCGACCCACGACCCAGGACGAGGGGGCGCAGCATGGACGCTTTCACCGCAGGACTTCTGCAGCGCATAAAGACGACCGAGTCCGACCTGTCCCGGGCCCGCGACGAGGGGGACGAGTTCCTCGTCGAGGTGGAGCTGGGAGAGCTCGACGACCTGCGCCGTCTCGCTGCCGAGCACGGTGTGGAGGTCGGCGCGACCAGCGTCTGATCGGCCCGTGAGCGACGAGGCCCCGACGGGATCCAGCGCCGGGGCCTCGTCGTGCGGGTCGCCGTCCGGCGGTGAACGTCAGCGGCCTTCCGCCACGACGACGAACGACCGCCGCCCGGCCGCGGACCGGCGGGGGAACGTCAGCCGCTCCCCCGCCGGGACCGGACGCGCCGCGCGGGCGGCCCGGCCGGCCGTGGCAGGGCAGGGCAGGGCAGGGCATGGCCTGGCCTGCGGGTCGTCGCGCAGGTCCGAGCGCCGGAATGCCCCACCCGCGCGGACCGGGCGCCGTCGCTCCCCCGCCACGGCGCCCGATCCGCGGGCGGCGCTACGCGCCGAAGTCCGTCAGGAGCCGCTGGAGGGGCTCGAAGACCTCCGGGGTGGCGGCGATCGTCAGGTCCCCGGACGGGCGCTCACCGGGGCGTCCACCGGTCACCGCGCCCGCCTCCCGGGCGATCAGGTCGCCCGCCGCGAGGTCCCAGGGGTGCAGTCCGCGCTCGTAGTAGCCGTCGAGGCGTCCCGCGGCCACGTCGCACAGGTCGATCGCGGCCGAGCCGCCGCGCCGGATGTCGCGCACCAGCGGGATGAGCCGCCGCGCGATGTCGGCCTGCTCGGCACGGACGTCGGCGACGTAGTTGAAGCCGGTGGAGACCAGTGCCTGGTCCAGCGGCGCCGCGGGCCGGCAGGTGAGCCTGCGTTCGCCGTCCCAGGCTCCGGTCGCCCAGGCTCCGCCGCCCAGCACCGCGTGGTACGACTCACCCCGCATGGGGGCCACGACCGCCCCGGCCACCCGCTCGCCGTCCTGCTCGGCGGCGATGGAGACCGCCCAGGTGGGCAGCCCGTACAGGTAGTTGACCGTGCCGTCGAGCGGATCGATGACCCAGCGGACGCCGCTCGTGCCCTCGGTGGCCGAGCCCTCCTCACCGAGGAGGCCGTCGTCCGGGCGGCGTTCGGCGATCAGGCCGGTGATCAGCTTCTCCGCCGCGATGTCCATCTCCGTGACCACGTCGATCGGACTGGACTTGGTGGCGGCGACCGCCAGGTCGGCCGGGCGGCCGTCGCGCAGCAGCTCTCCCGCGCGGTGGGCGGCCTCCTGGGCGATCTCCAGCAGCTCGGCGTGGAGGGGGTCGGGCGTCACGTCGGTCACGGGGCTCCTCACGCGTAGGGGCTGTCGGCGCCCGCGGCGGCGGGCCGGGCGGTGCGGGCGGGGCAGCAGCCGGCCGGGCACAGGTTGTGGCCGGCGCCCAGCGCGCCGAGGGCGCACGGGGCGACCTCCTGCCCGCGCTCGTCCCCGGCCCGCTCCAGGACGAGGTCGCGGACCGCGGCGGCGAACCGCGGGTCGGCCCCGACGGTCGCCGAACGGCGTACCGGCAGGCCCAGCTCCTGTGCCTTGGCCCTGGCCTCCGTGTCGAGGTCGTACAGGACCTCCATGTGGTCGGAGACGAAGCCGATGGGGGCCATCACCACGGCGGGGACGCCGGCCGCGTGGCGCTCCTCAAGGTGGTCGCAGATGTCGGGCTCCAGCCACGGGGTGTGCGGGGCGCCGGAGCGGGACTGGTAGACGAGCTGCCAGGGGTGGTCGACGCCGGTGCGCTCGCGGACGGCGTCGGCGATCACCCGCGCCACGTCCAGGTGCTGGCGTACGTACGCGCCGCCGTCACCGTGCTCCTCGACCGGGCCGGAGGTGTCCGCGGCGGAGGTGGGGATCGAGTGGGTGCAGAAGGCGATGTGGGCGCCGTCCCGCACCTCCTCGGGCAGCTCGGCGAGCGACCGGACGACCCCGTCGGCCATGGGCTCGACGAAGCCCGGGTGGTTGAAGTAGTGCCGCAGCTTGTCGACCTTCGGCAGCTCCAGTCCCTCGGCCTCCAGGTCGGCGAGCGCGTCCGCGAGGTTCTCGCGGTACTGGCGGCAGCCCGAGTACGAGGCGTAGGCGCTGGTGGCGAGGACGAGGATACGGCGGCGTCCGTCGCGGACCATCTCGCGCAGGGTGTCCGTCAGGTACGGCGCCCAGTTGCGGTTGCCCCAGTAGACCGGCAGGTCCAGGCCGTGCTCGGCGAAGTCCTCGCGGAGGGCGTCCAGCAGGGCTCGGTTCTGGTCGTTGATGGGGCTGACCCCGCCGAAGAGGAAGTAGTGCCGGCCGACTTCCTTGAGGCGTTCCTTGGGGATGCCGCGTCCGCGCGTCACGTTCTCCAGGAACGGGACCACGTCGTCCGGGCCCTCCGGGCCGCCGAACGAGAGCAGGAGCAGGGCGTCATAGGGGCTGGCATCGAGCACGTCTGGCATGTCTCGATCCTGCCACCCGCCACTGACAGCGGGAAAACGGTGGGCGCCGATGGTGCGTCCCGCCAGGTCCGCGGGAGTGTTTCCGGGCTGCCCGACGAGTAATCTGTATCGACTGCGTTCGGACCTTACCGAGCACTCCACTGAGCCGTTCCCGGAGACCGCGTTGCCCAGCCCCTACCGCGCCCTGTTCGCCGCCCCCGGCTCCACGGCCTTCTCCACCGCGGGCTTCCTCGGCCGGATGCCGCTGTCGATGATGGGCATCGGCGTGGTGACGATGATCTCGCAGCTCACCGGCCGGTACGGGCTGGCCGGCGCCCTGTCGGCCACCATCGCGCTCGCCGCCGCCGTGGCCGGACCGCAGGTCTCCCGCCTGGTGGACCGGTACGGCCAGCGACGGGTACTGCGCCCGGCGACCCTCGTGTCGCTCACCGCGGCGGCCGTGCTGCTGCCCGCCGCGCACTACGGCTGGCCGGACTGGGTGCTGTTCGTGGCCTGCGTCGGCATCGGCTGCGTACCGAGTCTCGGCGCGATGGTCCGGGCCCGCTGGGCGGCCCTGTACCGGGGCACGCCGCAGCTGCACACCGCGTACTCCTTCGAGTCCGTGGTGGACGAGATCTGCTTCATCTTCGGGCCGATCATCTCCATCGGTCTGTCCACGGCCTGGTTCCCGGAGGCCGGGCCGCTGCTCGCCGCCTGCTTCCTGGCGACGGGTGTCTTCTGGCTGACCGCGCAGCGCGCCACCGAGCCGGAGCCGCATCCGCGCGAGCACAAGGGCGGCGGCAGTCCACTGCGCTCACGAGGGCTTCAGGTCCTGGTCGTCACGTTCGTGGCGACGGGGACGATCTTCGGGGCCATCGACGTGGTCACCGTGGCCTTCGCCGAGGAGGAGGGGCACAAGGCCGCCGCCAGCCTCGTACTCGCCCTGTACGCGGCGGGGTCGTGCACGGCGGCCATGATCTTCGGGCTGCTGCGCTTCGCCGGGCCGCCGGAACGCCGCTGGCTGCTGGGCGTCTGTGCGATGGGCGTGAGTATGATCCCCCTCCTACTGGTCGGAAACCTGCTGTTTCTGGCCGCGGCGCTGTTCGTTGCGGGTCTGGCCATCGCTCCCACGATGATCACGACGATGTCCCTCATCGAAGAGCACGTACCGCGCACGCGGCTCACCGAGGGCATGACCTGGGTGAGCACCGGCCTGGCGGTCGGGGTCGCGCTCGGCTCCTCCGCGGGCGGCTGGGTGATCGACGCCTCCGGGGCGCGTGCGGGGTACTGGGTTCCGGCGGTCGCCGGGGCCGTCGCGGTCGTGGTCGGTTTCCTCGGGTACCGCCGGCTCAAGCGGCCGGATCCGCGTCGGGGAGGGACCGTTGAGCAGCACACGTACGGCGAGCGGGAAGACGAACGGGAAGAACGGCACATGGCGTAACTGGGGCGGCAACGTCTCCGCGCGCCCCACGCGGGAGGTCGCTCCCGCCTCCGTGGAGGAACTGGCCGAGGCCGTTCGCAGGGCGGCCGGGGACGGGCTGCGGGTCAAGGCGGTCGGCACCGGGCACTCCTTCACGTCCATAGCCGCGACGGACGGAGTGCTGATACGTCCTCACCTGCTGACCGGCATCCGGGCCATCGACCGCGACGCCATGACGGTCACGGTCGAGGCCGGCACACCGCTCAAGAGGCTCAACCTGGCGCTCGCGCGCGAGGGCCTGTCGCTGACGAACATGGGCGACATCATGGAGCAGACCGTCGCCGGAGCCACCAGCACCGGCACCCACGGCACGGGCCGCGACTCGGCCTCGGTCGCCGCCCAGATCCGGGGCCTGGAGCTGGTCACGGCGGACGGCTCGGTCCTGACCTGTTCCGAGCGGGAGAACCCGGAAGTCTTCGCCGCTGCCCGGATCGGGCTGGGAGCGCTGGGCGTCGTCACCGCGATCACCTTCGCCGTGGAGCCGATCTTCCTGCTCACGGCCCGCGAGGAACCGATGCCGTTCGAGCGTGTCCTCGCCGAGTTCGACGAACTGTGGACCGAGAACGAGCACTTCGAGTTCTACTGGTTCCCGCACACCGGCAGCACCAACACCAAGCGCAACAACCGCAGCGCCGGCCCCGCGCAGCCGGTGGGGCGGCTCCAGGGCTGGTTCGAGGACGAGTTCCTGTCCAACGGCGTCTTCCAGGCGGCCAACCTGGTGGGCCGCGCGGCGCCCGCGGCCATCCCCGCGATCGCGCGGATCTCCAGCAAGGCACTGTCCGCGCGGACGTACACGGACACCCCCTACAAGGTCTTCACATCCCCGCGCCGGGTGCGCTTCCTGGAGATGGAGTACGCCGTTTCGCGTGAGGCCGTCGTCGAGACGCTGCGTGAGCTGAGGGCGATGGTCGACCGCTCCCGGCTGCGGATCAGCTTCCCGGTGGAGGTGCGCACTGCCCCGGCCGACGACATCACGCTGTCCACGGCCTCGGGCCGCGACAGCGCGTACATCGCCGTCCACATGTTCCGTGGCACGCCCTACCAGGCGTACTTCACCGCCGCCGAGCGCGTCTTCACGGCGCACGGGGGGCGGCCGCACTGGGGCAAGATCCACACCCGCGACGCCGAGTACTTCTCCCAGGTGTATCCGCGCTTCGGCGAGTTCACGGCGCTGCGGGACCGTCTTGACCCGGATCGTCTGTTCCGGAACGACCACTTGCGCCGGGTTCTGGGGCCGTAGCCGAGGCGTCGGGGGCCGGGCTCGTGGCGTCGCCGGAGCCCTCCTCCCCGGTGACGTCGGGGGTGGGCGTCGGGCTGGTCGCCGTACCGCCGTCCTCCTCGGACGTGCCGTCCGACGACGTGCCATCGCCGGTTCCGCTCGGGGTGCCGGACGGGGTGGCCGCCGGGTCGTCGCCGGAGCCGGAGTCCCCCGAGCCACCCGGCCCACCGGATTCCCGGGAGTCCTCGGAGTCCTCGGACCGGCCCGAGTCGCCGGAATCGCCCGACTTCGCCGGATCCCTGGACGAGGACTCGTCGTGACCGGAGAAGGCGCTGCCGACGGTGGTGCTGTGACCGCCGCCCAGGCTCTCGCCTGCGGCGACCTCGTACGCGGTGATCCCGGCCATGGTGACGCCGAAGACGAGGGCCGCGGCGACCACCGGGCGCTTCCAGCTCGTGGTCCGGGCGCGGTAGACGGTGCCCTCGGTGAACTCACCCGGGCCCGCCGCCGTTCGCCCGCCGGCCCCCACGGCGCCGACGGCGCGCTTCACCCGGAGCTGCTCGCCGGTGCGCTTGAAGAAGTGCTGGAGGACGGAGCCTCCGCAAGTGGCGATGACACTGATCAGGCCCGCGCCGAGGATCGTGCCGTACACGCCGAAGGAGGAGGCGAGTTTGGCCGCCACCACGGCCGCCAGGGCGCCGCCCGCGACCTGGGGCACGTTCAGGTCGATCCGCTTGGACTTCACCTCCGTACGCACATCCGCCTCGCCTGCGTCATCGGGCTTTTCACGCATCCCCGGACCTTGCCTGTCTTTCCCGTACGTGATCGATCAACTGCACGAGAAAGGGACGTGCGGACGAAACCATTAGTTCCGTTTCTGGTGATTCCGTGAAGTACGCCACGCCCGAGAGCACGGAAATCGCGCCAGGAACGGCCGAGCACCCCTCTCACCGGAAGTCGGGCGGCGCGGCGATCCACGCACGTGGCCCGAATGGAGTACTGTTGCGAGCCCTGGGTCCGGTCTCCCGACAGGGGGTTCGGGTCCAGGAACGCGAAGGACCGCCGGGAGGGGGCTAGTTGCGCAGGGTGACGGAGTTGGTCACTCAACGTTGCGAATGGGTAACCGTGCCATAACGGCGATCCAGCGCCCGAGCCCGACACGCCGGGCAACTCGGCAAGGTTGTGGCAGGCTGCACCCGGGCAGGTCACACTCGACAGAGCGGAAGCAGCGACGCACGTGACGTCGGCAGGCACCACCCGGGAGGTCCCCATGCCCGAACTGCGTGTCGTGGCCGTCTCGAATGACGGCACACGGCTGGTGCTCAAGGCTGCGGACAGCACGGAGTACACGCTTCCGATCGACGAGCGGCTCCGGGCCGCCGTGCGCGGCGACCGTCCCCGCCTCGGCCAGATCGAGATCGAGGTGGAGAGTCATCTCCGCCCCCGCGACATCCAGGCACGTATACGAGCCGGCGCGACCGCGGAAGAGGTCGCCCAGATGGCCGGCATCCCCGTCGACCGCGTACGACGCTTCGAGGGGCCCGTGCTGGCCGAGCGCGCCTTCATGGCGGAGCGGGCCCGCAAGACCCCCGTCCGCCGTCCCGGCGAGAACTCCGGGCCGCCCCTCGGCGAGGCCGTCCAGGAGCGGCTGCTGCTGCGCGGCGCCGACAAGGACACCGCCCAGTGGGACTCCTGGCGCCGCGACGACGGCACCTGGGAGGTCCTGCTGGTCTACCTGGTCGCGGGCGAACCCCACTCCGCGAGCTGGACCTACGACCCGCCCCGGCGGCTCGTCCAGGCCGTCGACGAGGAGGCACGCGCGCTGATCGGCGAGTCCGACGACCTCGCCGCGCCCGAGCCCAGCTTCCCGTTCGTCCCGCGCATCGCCCGGCTGCCGCGCGACCGGCCGCTGGACCGCACCCTCGACCGGGAGCAGCGGGAGCGCCCGAGCCTGCCCCCGCCGCCGTCCGAGCCGGAGGAGGAGACCGCGGTCACCGCCTCGGCCGAACGCGAACGCGACTCGCTCACCAGCCTGCTGGAGGCCGTACCGAGCTTCCGCGGCGACCTGGTGGTCCCCGAGCGCGCTCCGGAACCGGTGGAGGAGCCCGTCGAGGAGTCCGAGGTGGAGGAGCCTGTGGCCCCCGCGGCGTCGGCCGGCTCCGCCTACGCCGACGTGCTCATGCCGCGCTCCGTGGCCAGCCACCGCGACCGCCTCACCGGCTCCACCGACCGCCAGGCCGAGGCCGACGGCGTCCGCCCGGGCCGCCGGGCGGCGGTGCCGAGCTGGGACGAGATCGTGTTCGGGACACGGCGGAAGAAGCAGGAGTAGGCGGCGTTCGACGCGTGAGAGGGGGACCGCGCCCGTGCGGGTGCGGTCCCCCTCTCGTGTACCCGGCCCGCCGAAGGCCGTTCTAGTGCGGGTCGGGCCCCACCGCGACCGGCCGGCCCGGATCCGAGGACCACTGCGACCACGAACCCACGTACAGCGCCGCCGGAATGCCCGCGACCGCCAGCGCCAGCACCTCGTGGGCGCCCGACACGCCCGAGCCGCAGTACACGCCGACCTCGCCGGCTTCCCCGGCCCCCAAGGCCTCGAAGCGGGCCCGGAGCTCCTCGGCGGGCAGGAAGCGGCCGTCCGCCGCCACGTTGTCCGTCGTCGGCGCGGACACGGCGCCCGGGATGTGACCGCCGACCGGGTCGATCGGCTCCACCTCACCCCGGTACCGCTCCCCCGCGCGGGCGTCGAGCAGCAGCCCGGACCGGGCCAGCGCGGCGGCTCCGTCCGCGTCGAGCATCCCCGCCGGGCCCGTCGCGCCCGGCTCCGGCACGAAGTCGCCCTCCGCGGGGACGGCGACGTCCGTCGACAGCGGCGCCTCCCAGGACGGCAACCCGCCGTCGAGGACCCGCACGTTCGGGTGACCCGTCCAGCGCAGCAGCCACCAGGCGCGGGCCGCCGCCCACCCCTGTCCGCCGTCGTACACGACGACCGGCCGGCCGGACGACACGCCCGCCCGGCGCATCGCCGCGCCGAACTCCTCCACGTCGGGCAGCGGATGCCTGCCGCGCCCGCCGGGGGCGGCGGCGAGTTCCCTGTCCAGGTCGACGAAGACGGCACCGGGCAGGTGCCCGGCCGCGTACTCCGCCCGGCCGTCGAACGGCGCGGCGCCGGCGGCCCCGGCCGTGCTCAACTGCCAGCGGACGTCGAGCAGGACCGGCGGGTTCGCGCCCGCCAGTTCGTTCACGAGTTCGGGTGCGGAAATGATGGCGTTCATGGCCCCATCCTGGCGTACCGAGTGGCCGCCGCGCCGATGTCGGGCTACTCTGCCCGCCGGACAGTACCGATCACGAGGCGTACGGGTTCGGGCACATGCTGTACCACCCGGGCAGCCGGGCTGCCCCCAGGGCGCGCCCGAAGCACGCGGCACCAAGTCCGGTGCCGCCATCGGCGCGAAGGTCCGTCAGCGCGGAATCCGTGAGAGCGGAGCCGTCAGAACGGAAGCGGACGCACGGCCCGCGCAGGGCCGAGAAGAGAGTGACGATGACCGACGTACGGGGGTCGGCCGGCCGGGACGGCGAGACGAACGCCCGGCACACGCCCGGCACACCCTGCTGGGTGAGTCTGATGGTCCACGGGCCGGCCGCGACCCAGGAGTTCTACGGAGCGCTGTTCGGCTGGGAGTTCCAGCCCGGGCCGCGGCAGTTGGGCCCCTACGCGCGGGCCCTGCTCGACGGACGCGAGGTGGCGGGGATCGGCCAACTGCCCCCGGACCGCCATCTGCCCCTCGCCTGGACGCCCTACTTCGCCTCCGACGACGTCGACCGGACGGCCGAGACGGTACGCCTGTGCGGGGGGACGATCGGCGTGGGTCCGCTCGACGCGGGCGAGGCCGGCCGCCTGGCCATCGGCTCCGACCCGTCGGGCGCCGTCTTCGGCATCTGGCAGGCGGCGGCCCACCTCGGCACCGCCGTCACCGGCATGCCCGGCACACCGGCGTGGAACGAGCTGCTGACGTACGAGTCGGCGAGCGTCGCCAAGTTCTACGAGACCGTGTTCGGCTTCGAGTTGGTGCCGGAGGTCTCCGCCGACTTCGACTACGTGACCCTGCGCGTCGACGGCCGCCCCGTCGCCGGCATCCACGGTGTCGGAGGCGCCCTGCCCCGCGACCGGGGGCCGCACTGGATGACGTACTTCGAGGTGGCCGACGCGGAGGAGTCCCTGGAGCGGCTGGAAGACCTGGGCGGGCATGTCCTCGAGCCGGTCCGGGACACCGTGCACGGCCGGATGGCGAGGGCGGCGGATCCGGAGGGGGCGCGCTTGTCGCTGCTGGAGCGCCGAGGCTGACGCGCGGCCCGGGTGACGGCACGGTGGCCGCGGTCCTCCCGCCGTCCCGAGGCCGCTCACTCGGTGCCCCGCTCGATGCGGGGCCCGTGCCCGGGAACGGGCTCCCGTCAGCGAGCCCGGTTCCCGGTCAGTCCGACGTCACCGGCAGCACATCCGGCGACAACGCCGCCGCCTTCGCCGAAGCGCTCGTCATCCGCCTTCGGTGATGGCGCCGGCACAGCACCTCGTAGCCGATCTCGTCCACCGACCAGGTCACGTCCCCGACGACCACCTGGGCGCCCTCGACGACCATGACGCCGCCCACCGTGCGGGCGTTGTGCGTGGCGCGGGCGCCGCACCAGCACAGGGCCTCGACCTGGAGCACCTCGACGCGGTCGGCGAGTTCGACCAGCCGCTGGGAGCCGGGGAACAGCTTGGAACGGAAGTCGGTCGTGATGCCGAAGGCGTACACGTCGATGTGGAGATCGTCGACCACGCGCGCGAGCTGGTCGATCTGGTCGGGGACCAGGAACTGCGCCTCGTCCGCGATCACGTAGTCCGCGCGGCCGCCCTGCGAGAGGTGGTCGACGAGGTAGGCGTACAGGTCCTGGCCGTCCTCGACCTCCACGGCGTCGGTGACCAGGCCGAGGCGTGAGGAGAGCTTGCCCTCGCCCGCGCGGTCGTCGCGGGTGAAGATGATGCCGGCCAGACCGCGTGCCGAGCGGTTGTGCTCGATCTGGAGAGCCAGTGTCGACTTCCCGCAGTCCATCGTTCCGGAGAAGAACACCAGCTCGGGCATGAGGGGTTGAGCACCTTTCGGCAACAGGATCGGTGGGGGGAGGGTCAGGAGCGTACTTCGAGCAGGGGGACGAGCTGCTCGGCAGGGGTCATCGAGCCGTGGTTGCCGACCATCGACGACTCCTTCGGCTCACGCTCGGAGGCGATGAGCAGGACGTCGTCCCGCGCGGCGGCGATCACGTCGCCGATGCGGCCGTACACCCGGTCGTCTATACGGGGGCCGAACCAGCCCGCCGCGATCGCCTCGTCCCGCGAGGCCACCCAGAACCGCTCGCCGAGCACCTCGCGCCAGCAGGTCAGTACGTCGTTGTGCGCGCCGGGGACGGCGTACACGTGCCGGGCGCGGCCCTCGCCGCCGAGGAGGGCGACGCCCGCCTTCAGCTCCCAGTCCTCGTCGAAGTCGATGCGGTGGTCCTCGTCGAAGGGCACGTCGATCATGCCGTGGTCGGCGGTGACGTACAGGGCGCTGCGCGGCGGCAGCTGCTCGGCGAGGCGCTGGACCAGGCGGTCGACATGCCCGAGCTGGCCGCGCCAGGTGTCGGAGTCGACGCCGAAGCGGTGGCCGGCGCCGTCGACCTCGGCGTAGTACGTGTAGACGAGCGCGCGGTCGGCGCCGGCCAGCTGCTCGGCGGCGCAGTCCATGCGGTCCTCGCCGGACAGCCGTCCGTGGAAGGCGCCGCCGCTGAGCGCGACCTTGGTCAGCGGCGTGTTCGCGAAGGTCGGGGAGGTGACCTGCGCGGCGCGCACGCCCGCCTCGTGGGCGAGCTGGAAGACGGTGGGGTACGGCTGCCAGCGGCCCGGTGCGGTCCACGGCTGCCAGCGCAGCTGGTTCATCAGCGCACCGGTGGCGGGGTCGCGCACGGTGTAGCCGGGCAGGCCGTGGGCGCCCGGCGGCAGGCCGGTGCCGACGGAGGCGAGGGAGGTCGCGGTGGTCGCCGGGTAGCCGGCGGTGATCGGGCGGCCGGTGCCGCCTCGTGAGGTGCCCAGCAGCGAGCTCAGGAAGGGGGCGTCCTCGGGGTGCGCGCGCAGTTGCTCCCAGCCGAGGCCGTCGATCAGGAACACGCAGTTCCGGTCGGCGGGGGTCAGCTCCGTGATCCCGGCCGTCATGCCGGGGACGCCGAGGCCGGCGGCCAGGGTGGGCAGCAGGTCGGCGAGTGAGCCGGTGCCGTACTCGGGTACGGGGGCGGAGTCGACGGGGAGCGGTTCCGGGTCGGTGTCCCAGGCGGTGTGCTGCACCATCAGCGCGCGGAGTCCGCGGTCGCCTCGGAGAGGGCCTGCGCGAAGGCGAGCGCCTGGCGCACCGTCTCCGGGCCGTCGCCGGCCTCGCTGACGCGCAGGCTGAGGTCGTCGGCCGTCGAGCTGCCCGTGTAGCCGTGGTCGGCCTCGCAGTTGGGGTCGCCGCAGGCGGCCGGCTCCAGGTCGAGCCGGGAGACGGCGCCCCAGCCGATGGTCAGCACGATCTCGCGGGGCAGCGTGCCCGGCTTGTACTGCTCCGGGTTGGCGACCACGCGGCTGACGACGATGGACGAGATCCGGCCGAGCTTGACGGACTCCGTGGACGTCGTCGCGTACGGCGTCGGGGAGGTGTCGTCGGCGGTCTGCTCGTCGGTGTGGCTGACGATGAAGCGGTTGCCGGTGAGCACCAGCACGGTCACGTGCCGCCGCACCTCGTTCTGGTCGAACGTCGTCTCCTGATGGACCACGTACGACCGGACGGGCTCGCCGCCCACGGCGGCCTCCACCGCCTCGGCCACGAGGGCCGGGTAGTAGCCGCTGCGCTCGATCGCCGCTCGCAGCCCCTGGGTCGTCGTACTGGTCTTGGCCATGCCCTCCATCCTACGGGGGCGCACCGACTGCGAGACACGCTCGTGCGGTACCCGCCCCGGGTGGTGGCGGTCAGTACGCCGGCAGGGTCCGGGGGCCGAGGTCGTCCCGGGCGGGAGGGGGCGCGAGACGGACGGTGGCGCCGAGGACGCTCAGGCCTCGCGGTGCGACGACGACCGGTTCGAGGGTGACCGCGACCACCTCGGGATGATCGTCCACCAGCCGGGAGACCCGCAGCAGCGACTCCTCCAGGGCTGAGCTGTCGACCGGGGCCGAGCCGCGCCAGCCGAAGAGGAGGGGCGCGGTGCGGATGGAGCGGATGAGGGAGGTGGCGTCGCGGTCGGTGACCGGGATCAGCCGGTGTGCCATGTCGCCGAGCAGTTGCGTGGCCGCCCCGGCCAGCCCGAAGGAGAGCACCGCACCGGCCGCCGGATCGATGACCGCGCGTACGACCGTGTCGACGCCGCGCGGGGCCATGCCCTGCACCACCGGGCGCAGTTCCTCGGGCTTCCCGAACAGCTCGGTCAGCTCGGCGTACGCCCGCCGCAGCTGCTCCTCGTCCGCGAGGTCCAGGCGTACGCCGCCCAGGTCGGCGCGGTGGCGCAGGTGCGGGGCGGTGGCCTTGAGGGCGACGGGGTAGCCGATGGTCCGCGCGGCGGCGACGGCGTCGTCGGGGGCCGGGGCGGGCAGGGCGCGGTGGACGTGGATGCCGTACCTGCCGAGCAGGTCGCAGGTCTCCTGGGTGCCGAGGGTGAGCCCTTGTCCGCGCGCGAGGTGTCCGGCTATCAGCTCGGCGGCGCCCTTCTCGTCGATGTCCTCGTACTCCGGCACCTTGCCGGGGTCGGCGGCGTCGCGTCGCCACTGGGCGTAGGCGACGGCCTGGGCTAGGGCGCGGACGGCGCGTTCGGCGGCGGGGTAGGCGGGGATGAGTCGGGCGTCCTCGGGAGCCCCGGCGGGTTCGGCGGGTTCGGCGGGTGCGACGGGTGCGACGGGTGCGGTGGTCGGAGGCCGCTGCGCGGGAGCGGCCGGCTGGGCGGCACCGGCCGCGGGGGGCGGGGCCGTCAGGGGTTCGGCGGGCCGGCCGGGCCGGGCCTCCCCGGACCGGCCCGGATGGGCCTCCCCGGACCGGCCCGGATGGGGCTCCGCGGACCGGCCCGGATGGAGCTCCGCGGACGGTACCGCCTGAGGTGCCGTGCTCGCCGCCGCGGACAGGGCTTGCGCCAGGCCGCCCAGCTCCACGTGGACCACGAGGACCGGCTTGGAGGGCACCGCGGCCGCCGCCGAGCGCAGGGCCTCGGCCAGCGCCGCGTCTCCCGCCGACCCCTCCCCCACCGTCGGGATGGCGGTCACCACCACCGCGTCGCACGTGTCGTCGGCCAGGGCCCGGGACAGAGCCCTGTGGAAGTCGTCCGCCGAGGCAGCCGTGGTCAGGTCCAGGGGCGGGTGGGGCCGCAGTCCCTCGGAGAGGCAGGCGTCGTACGTCAGCAGGCCCAGTGATTCCGAGTTCCCCAGGATCGCCACCCTCGGACCGGCGGGCAGCGGCTGGCGTGCGAGCAGCAGCCCCGCGTCGACCAGGTCCGTGATCGTGTCGACCCGGATCACGCCGGCCTGCCTCAACAGCGCGGAGACCGTCGCGTGCGGCAGCCGCGTCGCCCGTACGGCGTGCCCCTGGGGTGCCACGCCGCCGTGCCGGGCGCCCTGCACCACGACCAGAGGCTTCACGGCCGCCGTCCGCCTGGCCAGGCGGGTGAACTTGCGCGGGTTGCCGATGGACTCCAGGTACATCAGCGCGACGTCCGTCTCCGGGTCGTCGTACCAGTACTGGAGGACGTCGTTGCCGGAGACGTCGGCCCGGTTGCCGGAGGAGACGAAGGTCGACACACCGGTGACGCCGGTGACTCCCCCGCCGCGCCGGTGCAGCCGGGACAGGAGAGCGATACCGATGGCGCCGGACTGGGCGAACAGGCCGATCCGGCCGGGACGCGGCATCTCGGGGGCGAGGGAGGCGTTGAGCCGCACCCCCGGCGAGGTGTTGACGATCCCGAAGGCGTTGGGTCCGATGATCCGCATGCCGTACGTACGCGCGTGCCGCACGAGTGCGCGCTGGCGTTCGCGTCCCTCGGGGCCGCTGTCGGCGTAACCGGCGGAGACCACCACCAGGCCCTGCACGCCGTGCTCCCCGCATTCGGTGACGACCTCGGGGACGTGCTCGGCGGGCACGGTGACGACGGCGAGGTCGACGGGGCCGTCGATGTCGCGCACCGAGCGGCACGCGGGCACCCCGTCGAGTTCCGTCCCGTGCTCGGGGAAGGCCTTGTTCACGGCGTACAGCGGGCCCGCGTAGCCCGCGTCCCGGATGTTGCCGAGGATGCTGCGACCGACGCCTCCTGGCGTGCGTCCGGTGCCGATGACCGCCACCGAGCCCGGCTGCAGCAACCGCTGAACGGAACGCGCCTCCGCGCGGTGCTCGCGCGCGTACTGCACGGCGAGCGAACGGTCGGTGGGTTCGAGGCCGAACTCCAGGCGGACCACGCCGTCCTCGAAGCTCCGCTTCTGCGTGTACCCGGCGTCCATGAACACCTTGATCATCTTGGTGTTGGCGGGCAGCACCTCGGCGGCGAAGCGGCGGATGCCGCGCTCGCGGGCGACGGCGGCGATGTGTTCCAGCAGCGCGGAGGCGACGCCGCGCCCCTGGTGGGCGTCCTGGACGAGGAAGGCGACCTCGGCCTCGTCGGCCGGTGCCGACGCGGGCGTTCCACCGGCGCCGATCCGGTCGTAGCGTACGGTGGCGATGAACTCGCCGCCTATGGTGGCCGCGAGTCCCACCCGGTCCACAAAGTCGTGGTGCGTGAAGCGGTGGACGTCCTTGGCGGACAGGCGAGGGTACGGCGCGAAGAAGCGGTAGTACTTCGACTCGTCGGAGACCTGCTCGTAGAAGCTGACCAGGCGCTCGGCGTCATCAACGGTGATGGGGCGGACGCGCGCGGTGCCGCCGTCGCGCAGCACCACGTCGGCCTCCCAGTGGGCGGGGTACTCGTGCCGGTCCGACGAGGTCTGCATGGGCCCCAGAGTACGGCTCGCGTACGACAACGGCGCGAGGCAGTCTGTGGGGACGGAAGGTCGGGCCGAGGCCGCGGTCCGACCACCACACGGGGCGGCGCTCAGCCGTCCGGGCATGCTTCACGATGTGGGAAACTGGTCTAGACAAGACTGGTCTAGACAACCTGAACCCCTGATCACCTGAAGGGCAGCATCACATGGCTGAGCGCCGCGTCAACGTCGGCTGGGCCGAGGGTCTCCACGCCCGCCCCGCCTCCATCTTCGTCCGAGCCGCCACGGCCACAGGCGTCCCGGTGACGATCGCCAAGGCCGACGGTTCCCCCGTCAACGCGGCCTCCATGCTGGCCGTCCTCGGCCTCGGCGCCCAGGGCGGCGAGGAGATCGTCCTCGCCTCCGACGCCGAGGGCGCGGACGCCGCCCTGGAGCGGCTGGCGAAGCTGGTCTCCGAGGGGCTCGAGGAGCTTCCCGAGACCGTCTGACGGACAGCAGCACCGAAAGGCCCGCCCGGGACCGCCGGGCGGGCTTTTTGTTTCCCCATTTCCACCTCCCCCCCTTTACGCTTTTCGCTTCCGTCTTTTCGGGCAGCAGAGAACAGCCCCCCGAATCGCCTTCTCTTTATATACGGCGCCCGTGTTAATGCCGCAGGCTCGGCATGTTTACGGGACGTTGCGAATTCCTCACACGCGCCGTCCGTTCGCCGCCGGAGGCGAAACGCAGCCGGTGCCCCGGCACCGACCGCTCCGTGTGCAGCGCCATGAGCGCCCGCGCGCGCTCGCCGTCGCCCCGGGCCACCGCGTCGACGACCGCGCCGTGCTCCGCCCAGTACTCCACCGGCCCGGCCGGCGCGTCCACGACGTACATCCAGGCGATCTTGTGGCGCAACTGGGTCAGGAGCGCCGTCAGTGAGGGGCTGCCGGCGGCCTGGGCGAGGGTGTCGTGGAACCAGCCGCCCAGGGAGCGCAGGTCCTCGCTGTTGCCGTGCCTGGCGCGCTCCTGCCCGAGCCTGACCAGCCCGCGCAGCACTTTGAGGTGTGCGTCGGTGCGGCGCCGGGCCGCCCGGGAGGCGCCGAGGGGTTCGAGGAGCGTGCGGGTCTCCAGCAGGTCGGCGGCCTCCTGCTCGGTGGGTTCCGCGACGCACGCGCCCGCGTGCCGCCGGGTCACCACGAAACCCTCGGCCTCCAGCGTGCGCAGGGCCTCGCGGACCGGGACGCGGGAGACTCCGTGGCGTCGGGCGAGGAGTTCCTCGGTGAGCCGGCTGCCGCGTCCGTGGACGCCGGCGACGATGTCGTCCCGGATCGCCGTGCACACCGAGTGCGCCGGAATTCGCATACCCGACCTCCGCCTTAATCCCCGTGAAACGTCGACGATTGACGCGTTTTCAGTGACTCTAGGCCAGTCGAGCGGGTATTCCGACGGCGGGGCGGATTCCATGGGTAATTTTTGGACAGCGACGCGGCCGCCGGCAAAGGGAAACGCGAAAGCCCCGGCTCGGGGAGCCGGGGCTTTCGGATGTCGTGCCGTCCGTCGTCAGAGACGCGTCACAGGTCCGTCGGAGACCCGCCGGAGGCCCGTCAGAGGTTCACGCCGTGCGAGCGGAGATAGGCGACGGGGTCCAGGTCCGAGCCGTACTCGGGGCTCGTGCGGGCCTCGAAGTGCAGGTGCGCCCCGGTGACGTTGCCGGTGGCGCCGGAGAGGCCGATCTGCTGGCCGGGGTCGACCGACTGGCCCACCGAGACGCCGATGGACGACAGGTGGCCGTACTGCGTGTACGTGCCGTCGTGCATCTTGATGACGACCTGGTTGCCGTACGCGCCGCCCCAGCCGGCCTCCACGACGGTGCCGACGCCGACCGCGTGCACGGACGTGCCGCCGGCGGCGTGGAAGTCGATGCCGGTGTGGCTGCCGGAGGACCACAGGGAGCTGCCGGCCTGGTAGGCGGTGGAGACGTAGGAGGCGGTGATCGGCGACACGAAGGTGTTGAGCCGCTCGCGCTCCGCCTGGCGCGCGGCGCGCTCCTTGGCCTCGCGCGCCTCCTCGGCCGCCTCGGCGGCCCGCTCGCGCGCGGCCTCCTGGGCCGCCTCACGGGCGGCCGCGTGCAGGGCGGCCTGCTTCTGCGCGGTGGCCTGGGCGTCGATCTCGTCGGCTATGGAGTCGCCGATGGTGATGACCGGGGTGAGTCCGCTCTGCTCCGCCTCGGACTCGGCGGCGAGCGCCGGAGCCGCGAGGGTGCCGACGACGCCGGTGGTGGCGAGGGCCGCGACCCCCGCCGCGCGGGCGGTGGTGCGGTGCACCCGGCTGGGACGCCGGTGCTTCCCGGTGGCGCGCGTGAACGCCATGTGGAGGCTGGTCCTTTCCTTCCCTCTCGCCTACCGGGTTAGCTGACGGGTTCGGAGGTGGAAGGTCTCCTACGGGCCCCCTCGCTGCGCGCGCGGGCGTCCGATTCACCCCAGGGACTGCGATGGGTCCCCGGCTCCCCTGGCTCGCGCCGTAGGGGGACTCGGCGATGACTGTCCGGTGCCGCGGGTGCGGCGCACTGCCTGACGAACAGCCCGGACGACGCTAAACGCGGCTGTCTTCAATCCTCAAACGCAACCGGCTTTTTGTAGCGCACGCCACAGGGCAGACGGGCAGTCAGTCCCTCAATTCGGACAAACTTCGGCCCTGGTGACACTCCGGTCACCAGGGCCGCCGCGCGCGGTGCCGCTACTCGGCCGACACGACGGTGACTTCACCGATGCCGAGGGCCTCGACGGACTCCTTGATCTGCGCCGCGTCGCCGACGAGGACCGTCACCAGGCGGTCCACCGGGAAGGCGTTCACGACCGCCGCCGTGGCCTCCACGGTGCCCGTGGCGGCGAGTTGGCGGTAGAGCGTGGCCTGGTAGTCGTCGGGCAGGTGCTGCTCGACCTGGTCGGCCAGCGTGCTCGCCACGGCCGCCGCCGTCTCGTACTTCAGCGGCGCCACACCCACCAGGTTCTGCACGGCCACGTCGCGTTCGGCGTCGGTGAGTCCCTCCGCGGCGAGCTTGCGCAGCACCGTCCACAGGTCGTCCAGGGCGGGACCGGTGTTGGAGGTGTCCACCGAGCCGCTGATGGCGAGCATGGCGGCGCCCGTGCCGTCGGGCGCGGAACGCAGGACCTGCCCGAACGCCCGTACGCCGTAGGTGTAGCCCTTCTCCTCGCGCAGGACGCGGTCCAGACGCGAGGTGAGGGTGCCGCCGAGGCAGTAGGTGCCGAGCACCTGCGCGGCCCACACGCGGTCGTGCCGGTCGGAGCCGGTACGGCCGATCAGCAGCTGCGTCTGGACGGCGCCGGGACGGTCCACGATGACGACCCGTCCGCTGTCGTCGGCGGTCACCGGGGGCACGGGACGCGGCTCGGCGGCGGAACCGGTCCACGCGCCCAGCGTGTCGCCGAGCAGCGCGTCGAGGTCGACGCCGGTGAGGTCGCCGACGACCACGGCGGTGGCCGTCGCGGGCCGGACGTGCTTCTCGTAGAAGGCGCGTACGGCCGCGGAGTCGATGTTCGCGACCGTCTCCTCGGTGCCCTGGCGCGGGCGCGACATGCGCGTGCCGGCCGGGAACAGCTCCTTGTAGAGCTGCTTGGCGGCGCGGCGGGCGGGGTTGGCCAGCTCGTGCGGGATCTCGTCGAGCCGGTTGCGGACCAGCCTTTCGATCTCGCCGTCCGCGAACGCGGGCGCCCTGAGGGCGTCGGCGACCAGGCCGAGGGCCTTGGCGAGGCGCGAGACGGGCACCTCGAGGCTCAGCCGGACGCCGGGGTGGTCGGCGTGTGCGTCGAGGGTGGCGCCACAGCGCTCCAGCTCGGCGGCGAACTCCTCGGCGGAGTGCTTGTCGGTGCCCTCGGAGAAGGCGCGCGCCATGATCGTGGCGAGGCCGTCGAGGCCGGCCGGCTCGGCGTCGAGGGGTGCGTCCAGGTTGACCTCGACGGCGACGACCTGCTGGCCGGGACGGTGGCAGCGCAGCACGGTGAGGCCGTTGTCGAGGCTGCCGCGCTCGGGGGCCGGGAACGCCCACGGCTTGGGCTCGCCGGCCTGCGGCTGGGCGTGGAATTCCATGGTGGCGAGCTCGGTCACTTGGCCGCCTCCTCGTTCTCGTCGGTGGCGTCGTTCGCGACGTCGGCTTCGTGGTCGTCGGCGTCGTCGGCGTCGTCGGTGGGGGCGGTCGGCTCGTAGACGAGCACCGCGCGGTTGTCGGGGCGCAGGCGGGCCTTGGCCACCTCCTGGACCTCCTCGGCCGTCACGTCGAGCACCCGCTGTACGGCGGTGAGGGCGAGCTGCGGGTCGCCGAACAGGACGGCGTACCGGCACAGTTCGTCGGCGCGGCCCGCGACCGTGCCCAGGCGGTCCAGCCACTCGCGCTCCAACTGGGCCTGGGCGCGTTCCATCTCCTCGGCCGTGGGGCCCTCCTCGGCGAACCGGGCGAGCTCCTCGTCGATGGCGGACTCGATGACCGGCACCTCGACGTCACCGGACGTCTTCACGTCCAGCCAGCCCAGGGAGGGCGCTCCGGCCAGCCGCAGCAGGCCGAAGCCGGCGGCGACGGCGGTGCGGTCGCGGCGTACGAGCCGGTTGTACAGCCGGGACGACTCGCCGCCGCCCAGCACGGTGAGGGCCAGGTCGGCCGCGTCGCACGCGCGTGTGCCGTCCTCCGGCAGGCGGTAGGCCGCCATCAGCGCGCGGGCCGGGACCTCCTCCTCGACGACCTCGCGCAGCTCCCCGCCCATGACGTCGGGCAGCGAGCCGTCCCGCGGGGGCTGCTTGCCGTCGTGCGAGGCGATGGAGCCGAAGTACTTCTCGACCCAGGCGAGCGTCTGCTCGGGGTCGATGTCGCCGACGACCGACAGCACCGCGTTGTTCGGCGCGTAGTACGTGCGGAAGAACGCGCGCGCGTCCTCCAGCGTCGCCGCGTCCAGGTCGGCCATGGAGCCGATCGGCGTGTGGTGGTAGGGGTGCCCCTCGGGGTAGGAGAGGGCGGTCAGCTTCTCGAAGGCCGTGCCGTAGGGCACGTTGTCGTAGCGCTGGCGGCGCTCGTTCTTGACGACGTCCCGCTGGTTCTCCATCGACTCGTCGTCCAGGGCGGACAGCAGGGAGCCCATGCGGTCGGCCTCCAGCCAGAGGGCGAGCTCCAGCTGGTGGGTGGGCATGGTCTCGAAGTAGTTGGTGCGCTCGAAGCTGGTGGTGCCGTTGAGCGAGCCGCCCGCGCCCTGCACCAGCTCGAAGTGCCCGTTGCCCTTGACCTGGGCGGAGCCCTGGAACATGAGGTGCTCGAAAAGGTGAGCCAGGCCGGTACGCCCCTTGACCTCGTGGCGCGAGCCGACGTCGTACCAGAGGCACACCGCCGCGACCGGGGTCAGGTGGTCCTCGGAGAGCACCACGCGCAGGCCGTTGGCCAGGCGGTGCTCGGTCGCTGTCAGGCCGCCGGAGCCTGCCTGGGCTGTGGCCGTGTGACCCATGGGCATGTACGTCCCTTCGATCGCGAAATCCTTGGTGGAATCACTGGGTGGAATCATTGGGCGGAACTGCGGGAATTCCGCCGATCCCGCCGATCCTGCCACTGTATGCAAGCGTGCGGGCCGCCGGTGGAGTTCCCGGTCCCCGTACGCCGAGAGCGAGAACGGGGTTGGCGGCCGGGCGACCCGACCGGGGCGGGGGCTCGGAACGAGGGCGTACCCTGCGGGCAGCGCCGGGCCGGGCAGCCCGTGACGGGTCCTGGTCGGTCGCTGTCAGTGCCGCAGTCCACAATGGACCCCGTCAGTTCACCGTTCACGCTTCAGCAAGGAGCCGGCAGCGATGGCCCGCCGTAGTACGAAGACCCCGCCGCCCGACGACTCGTACGAGGAGAAGATCCTCGACATCGACGTCGTCGACGAGATGCAGGGCTCCTTCCTCGAGTACGCGTACTCGGTCATCTACTCCCGTGCACTGCCGGACGCCCGCGACGGCCTCAAGCCCGTGCACCGCCGCATCGTCTACCAGATGAACGAGATGGGCCTGCGGCCCGAGCGCAGCTACGTGAAGTGCGCCCGCGTCGTCGGCGAGGTCATGGGCAAGCTGCACCCGCACGGCGACGCGTCGATCTACGACGCCCTGGTGCGCATGGCCCAGCCGTTCTCGATGCGCGTCCCCCTGGTGGACGGCCACGGCAACTTCGGCTCCCTGGGCAACGACGACCCGCCGGCCGCCATGCGGTACACCGAGTGCCGGATGGCCGAGGCCGCCGGCCTGATGACGGAGTCCATCGACGAGGACACCGTCGACTTCGGCCCCAACTACGACGGCCAGGAGCAGGAGCCGGTGGCACTGCCCGCCGCCTTCCCGAACCTGCTGGTCAACGGCGCCTCGGGCATCGCGGTCGGCATGGCGACGAACATGCCCCCGCACAATCTGCGCGAGGTCATCGCGGCCGCCCGGCACCTGATCCGGCACCCGAACGCCGATCTCGAAGCCCTGATGAAGCACGTTCCGGGCCCCGACCTGCCCACCGGCGGCCGGATCGTCGGTCTGCCCGGCATCCGGGACGCCTACGAGACGGGCCGCGGCACGTTCAAGATCCGGGCGACGGTCGCCGTGGACACCGTGACGGCCCGCCGCAAGGGTCTCGTGGTGACCGAGCTGCCCTTCGCGGTCGGCCCGGAGAAGGTGATCGCCAAGATCAAGGACCTGGTCGGTTCGAAGAAGCTCCAGGGCATCGCCGACGTCAAGGACCTCACCGACCGCGAGCACGGACTGCGCCTGGTCATCGAGATCAAGAACGGCTTCGTGCCGGAGGCGGTCCTGGAGCAGCTCTACAAGCTGACGCCGATGGAGGAGTCCTTCGGCATCAACAACGTCGCCCTGGTGGACGGCCAGCCCCTCACCCTGGGCCTCAAGGAGCTGCTGGAGGTCTACCTCGACCACCGCTTCAACGTCGTACGGCGTCGCAGCGAGTACCGCCGCACCAAGCGCCGTGACCGACTGCACCTGGTCGAGGGCCTGCTCACCGCCCTGGTCGACATCGACGAGGTCATCCGCCTCATCCGCTCCAGTGAGAACTCCGCACAGGCCAAGCAGCGCCTGATGGAGCGCTTCTCGCTGAGTGACATCCAGACCCAGTACATCCTGGACACGCCGCTGCGGCGGCTCACCAAGTTCGACCGCATCGAGCTGGAGTCCGAGAAGGACCGGCTGAACGCGGAGATCGAGGAGCTGACCCGGATCCTCGACTCGGACGCGGAGCTGCGCAAGCTGGTCTCGAACGAACTGGCCGCGGTGGCCAAGAAGTTCGGCACCGACCGTCGTACGGTCCTGCTGGAGTCGTCCGGGGCGCCCGTGGCCGCCGTGCCGCTCCAGGTGGCCGACGACCCGTGCCGGGTACTGCTCTCCTCGACGGGCCTGCTGGCCCGCACCGCGAACGACGAGCCGCTCGTCCGGCAGGCGGGCGCCAAGCGCGTCAAGCACGACCTGATCGTCTCGGCGGTGCCGGCCACGGCCCGCGGCGAGGTGGGTGTGGTGACGTCCGCCGGGCGTCTGCTGCGGGTGAACGTCGTGGACCTGCCCCAGCTCCCGGAGCCGCTGCCGACGCCGAATCTCGCGGGAGGGGCGCCGCTCGCGGAGTTCGTGACCCTTGAGGACGACGAGACGGTCGTCTGCCTGACCACCCTGGACGAGTCCTCACCCGGCCTGGCACTCGGTACGGAACAGGGTGTCGTCAAGCGCGTGGTGCCCGACTACCCGTCCCACAAGGACGAGTTGGAGGTCATCAGCCTCAGGGAGGGCGACCGGGTCGTGGGCGGGGCCGAGCTGCGCACCGGCGACGAGGACCTGGTCTTCATCACGGACGACGCGCAGCTGCTGCGCTACCAGGCCTCGCAGGTCCGCCCGCAGGGCCGTCCGGCCGGTGGTGTGGCGGGCGTCAAGCTCACCGACGGTGCGAAGGTCATCTCCTTCACGGCGGTGGACCCGGCCGCGGACGCGGTGGTCTTCACGATCGCCGGTTCGCGCGGCACGCTGGACGACTCCGTGCAGACCACGGCCAAGCTCACCCCGTTCGACCAGTACCCGCGCAAGGGCCGCGCCACGGGCGGTGTGCGCTGCCAGCGGTTCCTGAAGGGCGAGGACTGCCTGGCCTTCGCCTGGACGGGCCCCGTTCCGGCGCTCGCCGCCCAGAAGAACGGCAGCCCGGCCCAGCTCCCGGACATCGACCCGCGCCGCGACGGCTCAGGCGTGTCGTTGCCGAAGACGGTGTCGGTGGTGGCGGGCCCGGCCTAGGTGGCCGACGGTTCCTCGGCGTCCGGCTCCTCGGCGTCCGGCTCCTCGGCGCCGGGGTCCTGGCCCTCGGGCTCCGGTACGTAACGCAGGACTCCCCACATGCCGTGCTCGTCCGCGTGTGGGGCGTCGGCGTCCCCGCGGCACGCGTCGAGTTCCTCGCCGAGGGACGGCGCGTCGATGCCGGATCCGATGAGGACGAGCTGCGTGCGGCGGGCGTCGGCGGGCGCCCAGGGCTCCGGGTAGAAGCGCAGGAAACGGCCGACGGCGTGAACGGCGTACCGGTTTCGTGGGTCGTACGGGCCGAAGTCGACGTACCCCTTGATCCGGTACAGGCCCTCCGGCCTGCTGTCCAGGAACCGCATGAGCCGGCGAGGGTCCAGCGGGAGGTCGGAGACGAACGACAGGGTGTCGTAGGCGGCGTGCAGGTGCTCGGCGTGCGCGCCGCCCCTCGAGTGGTCGTGCAGGTCGTCGAAGGACAGCTGCCCCACGCGCTCCTCACTCGGCCGGCAGTCGTAGAGGAACTCGGGGTCGATGCGGCCGTAGGTCGCGGGCACGACGGCGGCGCGGTCGCCGAGCGATCGGACGAGGGCGAGTACGCGCTCGGCGTCCGGAGCCCGGTCGGTCTTGTTGACCACGACCAGGTCGGCGAGCGCCAGGTGCCGGTCGATCTCGGGGTGTTTCTCCCGCGTGGCGTCGAACTCCGCGGCGTCCACGACCTCGACGAGTCCGCCGTAGACGACCCCGGGCTGCTCGCTGGCGAGGAGCATGCGCACGAGTTCCTGCGGCTCGGCGAGACCGCTGGCCTCGATGACGATGACGTCGACGCCCGCGTCGGGGCGGGCGAGCCGCTCCAGGTACCCGTCCAGTTCACTCGCGTCGACGGCACAGCACAGGCATCCGTTGCCGAGGGAGACGGTGGAGTCGCCGAGTGCGCCGGCGACGGCCATGGCATCGATCTCGATCGAGCCGAAGTCGTTGACGATGGCGCCGATCCGACTGCCTCCGCTGCGGTGGAGGAGGTGGTTGAGGAGTGTGGTCTTCCCGGAGCCGAGGAATCCGGCCAGGACGACGACCGGGATCTGCTGCGGAATCGGGCGCTGCCCCACCGTGCGACCTCTCTCTCACCTACGCGTACGCCGGCCCGCGGCAGGACGTACACCCGCATACGGAATTGCCTGCTCAGGATACGAGTCGGCGTGGTCGACACGGAGTGAACGATTGTTAGCGGCGTCGGCGGGGCAGACGTTCGGGAAGGCGCCGGACCGTGCGACCCTCGCTTCCCTCCGTGCGCCTCCTCTCCGCCTCCCCGCCGATCAGCGCCGCTCGGCACTCTGGAGGTGGCACGCGCCGCCCATCGCACGCCGGTCCCCGTCAGCCGACCCGCACTCGACGACCGGCGCGCGATCGCCTGATTCGGGGGATGACATGGCCACACGGAAGAACATCACGGGGAGGTTCGGATCCGCCGCGGCGGGGATGCTGCTCGCCACGGCCGGAGTGTCACTGGCCGCGCGTCAGCGCGCCGTCGATGCGGAACGGCTGCGCATACGGCGCCTCGAACTCGAGGAAGCCGCCTCCCGCCGCAGGGCCCTGGCCCACCAGCAGCGCCTGCACTGGGAACTGCTGTCGCGGGCGATCGACGACCCGTCGCTGGCCTCCGTGATCGACACGTACGCACACGACCTCCCGGCGGCGAAGCGCCGTCAGTACTTCTACGCCAACGCCTGGTACACCAACCTGTACCACCTCTACCGTGCCGGACTCGTGGACCAGGAGGAGCTGTACGGGCACGCCCGGGAGCTCTTCCAGAACCCTTTGATGCGGGAGTACTGGGAAGCGTCGAGGGGGCAGCGCGCGACGCTCAAGCAGTCGTCCGACGAAGCACGGATCGGCCGCCTGGTCGACGGCCTCATCAACGACCTGGACGAATCCGACACGGAGGAGTGGTGGGTGGTGGGCACGCCCCCGACCCCTTGACACCCGGCCGACCGTGCCACGCCCGCCGGCACATCGCGGCGGCGACACACCGAGTGACTTTTGGGGCTGCGGCCCCATGTGTCCCTGGAGCACCAGTAATCTGCTGCCACACTGTGTGCCCAGATCGTGTAAGGACCGGTACCCCTTGAAAATCGTGCGCCGTATCGGTGTGCCGCCAAGTGCTCGTGGTAGTGCCTCGGGAGCCAACTGCCCCGACGTGTTCGAACTGAGCGACGGCAACTTCGCCGTCATCGGCACCGAGGCCACCGATGCGCTGGAGCGTGAGCTGCCCGCCGACGCCGCCCGCGCCGACTACGAACGCATCGTCGTGGTCAGCCGGGAAACCCTGATCCGCGCCAAGGCGGACATCCCCGACGTCTGACGTCACCGCTCGGGTCTCCGGCCGCATCCACCGCCGCCCGCGCCGGACACCCTCACCGCCGAGCAGCCCGGCACCCCGTCCTCGCTCGACGTCTCCCGACCAGGCCTGGCGCCCGAACGGCACCAGGCCGCTCGTATGCTCGGCCCACCGTCGGCGTGCGGCCGCTTTCGTGGCCCGGCAGGCTCCACTCGGACCCGAGGACGCCCCGGCCACCGCCGGAGCAACGCTCAGGCGCGGCTCGAAGCCGACACCACGCAAGTCAGGTTAGGCTCACCTCTGTGAGTACGTGCTCAACGGTCTCCCGGGACCTCGACGAGCCCCTCCCGGGCACCGCACCCGTCGCGAGGACCTGGTTGCTGCTCGAACAACCCGGTCCCTGGGGCGCCAAGGCGCTCACCTCCAGCCACCTCGACCCCGCGCTGGGACGTGCCCTGGAGGTGGCGGTGAAGGGCACGGGCGTACGTGTCGCGCTCATCCGCCGGCCCGGACGCCACGCGGACCGCGGCGCCCCGGCCGAGCGCCGGGTGTACGCGGCCCACACCGTGCCGGGAAACGTGTGGCTGCACGGCGCCACACTCACGGACCCCCGCCGACTGCTCGGCCTGGATTTCGCCGCGCTGGCCAGGGGTGACAGCCGTACCTTCGACTCGGTGCTCGAAGGCGGCCCCCACCTCGGTGATCCACTCGCTCTCGTCTGCACCAACGGCAAGCGCGACCGGTGCTGCGCGCTCCTCGGCCGGCCGCTGGCGGCCGAGCTCGCCGCGTCCGGGACCGAGAGCGTCTGGGAAGTCACCCATCTGGGCGGTCACCGCTTCTCCCCGACGGTGCTGGTACTGCCCCACGGCTACGCGTACGGCCGGGTCCAGGCACCCGCGGTCAAGAGGATCCTGCACGGCGCGCGCAAGGGCCGGATCGTCGTCGAGGGCTGCCGCGGGAACTCCTCGTGGGAGCGCCCCGGCCAGGCGGCCGAGCTGGCCGTGCGCCGGGCCGTGGGCGAGGACGCGGCCCAGGCGCTGAGCATCGTACGGACGGACGGCGCCGCACCGCGCTGGGAGGTGACCCTGGCACACGCCGACGGCCGGAACTGGCGGGTCACCGTCGCACAGGACGCGTCGGCGCCGCCGCGCCCGGAGAGCTGCGGTGCGTCGGTGCTGGGCTCGCCGGCGCGGATGGAGGTCGTCGCGGTACGCGCACTGTCGGTGGCGGCGGCCCTCGCGAGCTGAGGTCGCGGCCCGGGCGGCGGGCGGTTACCGGGGGCGGCGAAGGCCTCGACCGGGCCTTCTCCGCCACACGCGCTCGGGAGATCCGCGCCACACCCCTCTACGGCATGCCGCCACCTCCCACGTACGGTCATGGGTATGAGCCCCACTCCCCCCGTACGCCGCATGCGCCTCGGCCTGCCGCGGCGGGTGTTCTCGCAGGTGCTGCTGATGCAGCTGGCGATCGCCGCGGGAGTCGCCGTGCTCGCGACCGGGCTGTTCCTGGCTCCGCTCAGTGACCAGCTGGACGACCAGGCGATGCGCCGGGCGCTCGCGATCGCGCAGACCACCGCGCAGCAGCCGCAGGTCGTGCGGGACCTGCACACCACCCGGCCCGCGCCCGGCGGCCCGGTGCAGCAGGAGACGGAGCGGATCCGGAAGGCCACGAAGGCGGAGTACGTCGTCGTCATGGACCGGCAGGGCGTGCGCTGGTCGCACACCGACCCGGAGCGGATCGGCGAGGTCGTCTCGACCGACCCCGGACAGGCCCTGGCCGGCCGTGAGGTCATGGAGATCGACGACGGCACCCTGGGCCGCTCCGCGCGCGGCAAGGTACCCCTGCGCGACAGCGGCGGCGCCGTCGTCGGCGCCGTCTCGGTCGGCATCGCGTACGACAGCGTCCGGGCCCGGCTGATCCACGCCATCCCCGGCCTGTTCGCTTACGCCGGCGGTGCCCTGGCCGTCGGCGCGCTGGCCGCCTGGCTCATCTCGCGCCGGGTCCAGCGGCAGACCCGGGACCTGGCCTTCTCCGACATCGCGGGCCTGCTGGCGGAGCGCGAGGCCATGCTGCACGGCATCCGGGAGGGTGTCGTCGCCCTGGACCGCGGCGGCAGGGTGCGCCTGCTCAACGACGAGGCGCAGCGTCTTCTGGGCCTCGGGGGCGAGGCCGTCGGCCGCTCCCCCGACGAGGCTCTCGGCGCGGGACGTACCGCCGACGTCCTGGCCGGCCGGGTGACCGGGACCGACCTGTTGACCGTGCGTGGCCAGCGGGTCCTGGTCGCCAACCGGATGCCCACCGACGACGGCGGTGCCGTCGCCACCCTGCGCGACCGCACCGAGCTGGAGCAGCTCGGCCGGGAACTGGACTCGACGCGCGGCCTGATCGACGCCCTGCGCGCGCAGGACCACGAGCACGCCAACCGCATGCACACCCTGCTGGGGCTGCTCGAACTGGAGATGTACGACGACGCCGTGGAGTTCGTCGGCGAGGTGGTCGGCGACCACCGGGTCACCGCGGAGCAGATCACGGAGCGGATCCAGGACCCCCTGCTCGCCGCGCTGCTGGTCGGCAAGGCGACCGTCGCGGCCGAACGCGGAGTCGCCCTGTGGGTGTCGGACCGGACACGGCTCCCTGACCTCCTTGTCGACCCCAGGGGGCTCGTCACGATCGTCGGCAACCTGGTCGACAACGCGCTCGACGCCGTCGCGGGGACGGCACACGCGCGCGTGGAGGTCGAACTGCGTACGCGGGGGCGTGCCACCACGCTCAGGGTGCGGGACACCGGGCCCGGGATTCCGGCGGAACACCGCGAGCTGGTGTTCACGGCGGGTTGGTCCACCAAGGAGCCGCCGGCGCATCGCCGGCGCGGCATCGGGCTGTCGCTGGTCCGCAGGCTGGCCGAGCGGCAGGGCGGCAGCGCCACCGTCGGCGAGGCGCACGGCGGGGGCGCGGAGTTCGTCGTCGAACTGCCCGAGGCACTGGCCGGACCGGACCTGGAAGGCGCCCTCACCACCTCCTTGGACGTCACTTCCGCGGACACCAACCCCGCGGACACCACCCCCTTGAACACCAATCCCGCGGACACCGCCTCCGTGAACACCGCTGCCGAAAAGGAGTCCCGATGATCGAGGTCCTGGTCGTGGACGACGACACGCGGGTCGCGCGGGTCAACGCCGCCTACGTCGAGAAGGTCCCTGGCTTCCACGTCGCCGGTGAGGCGCACAGCGCGCTGGAGGCGCTGCGCGGCGTGGAGACACTGCCCCGCGTGGATCTGATCCTGCTGGATCACTACCTGCCCGACCGGACCGGTCTGGAGGTCGTCCGGGAGATGCGGCGGCGGGGCCTCCAGACCGACGTGATCATGGTGACGGCGGCACGGGACGTGTCGACCGTCCAGGCGGCGATGCGCCACGGCGCCCTGCAGTACCTGGTCAAGCCGTTCGCCTTCGCGGGGCTGCGCGCCAAGCTGGTGGCGTACGCGGAGCTGCGGCGCACTCTCGACGGCGGTGGTGAGGCGGAGCAGGCGGAGGTCGACCGCATCTTCGGCGCCCTCTCGGCGCCGTCGGAGCCGGGGCTGCCCAAGGGGCACTCCCGCACCACCGCCGAACTCGTGCGGCAGTGCCTGATGAGGGCCGGCGGCGCCCTCTCGGCCCAGGAGATCGCCGAGCGGACCGGGGTGAGCCGGCAGACCGCCCAGCGCTATCTGAAACTGCTGGAACGCACGGGGCGGGCCCGGCTGACCCTCAAGTACGGCGACGCGGGCCGCCCGGAACACCGCTACGAGTGGGCGACCCGCGCCTGAGGACCACCGGGGCGGAGCGCGCCTCCGCCCCCTGCCCGGCGGCTCCTACACGGCCCCCGCCCCGGTCAGCGACCGCACCTCCGTCTCGGCGTGCCTGGCCTCGTCCGGGACCTCCCGCGAGGTGAGCGCGCCGAGCCAGCCCGCGACGAAGCCCAGCGGGATCGAGACCAGGCCGGGGTTCCGCAGGGGGAAGCACTGGAAGTCGGCGCCCGGGAACAGCGCCTGCGGGCTGCCCGACACCACCGGGGACAGCAGCACGAGCACCACGGAGGGGACCAGGCCGCCGTACACGGCCCAGACGGCACCGCGTGTGGTGAAGCCGCGCCAGAACAGCGAGTAGAGCAGCACCGGCAGATTGGCGGACGCGGCGACGGCGAAGGCGAGGCCCACCAGGAACGCGACGTTGAGGTCGCGGGCGAGCAGGCCGAGGGCGATCGCCACTGCGCCGATACCGACGGCGGCGACACGGGCCACGGCGACCTCACTGCGCGGCTTGGCGTCGCGGCGCCGCAGGGACGCGTACAGGTCGTGGGCCACGGACGCCGAGGAGGCCAGGGTGACGCCGGCGACCACCGCGAGGATGGTGGCGAAGGCTACGGCGGCGACGACCGCGAAGAGAACCGTTCCCCCGGTGGAACCCGTGCCGCCGCCCAGGTCGAGGGCGAGCAGCGGGACCGCCGTGTTCCCGGCGGCGTTCGACGCGCGTACGGCATCCGGCCCGACCAGGGCGGCGGCACCGAATCCGAGCACGATCGTCATCAGGTAGAAGCCGCCGATGAGACCGATCGACCAGACGACGGACCGCCGTGCCGCCCGCGCGGTGGGCACGGTGTAGAAGCGGGACAGGATGTGCGGCAGCCCGGCCGTGCCCAGCACCAGGGCGAGCCCCAGACTGATGAAGTCGAAGCGCGAGGTCCAGTCCCCGCCGTACGCGAGCCCGGGCGCCAGGAACGCCTCCGCGTGACCGCTGCGTTCGGCCGCCGTGCGCAGCAGCCGGTCGAAGTCGCCGTGGAAGCGCACCAGGACGAGCGCGGTCAGCGTCACGGTGCCGCCGAGCAGCAGCACGGCCTTCACGATCTGGATCCAGGTGGTGGCCCGCATCCCTCCCAGCGACACGTAGATCACCATGAGGGCGCCGACGCCGATGACCGTCCAGGTCCGCGCCGCCTCGGTCGTCCCGCCGAGCAGCAGCGCGACCAGACTGCCCGCGCCCACCATCTGCGCCACCAGATACATCACGGACACGGTGACCGAGGAGGTTCCCGCCGCGATCCGTACCGGTCGCTCCCGCATCCGTGCCGCCACGACGTCGGCGAGGGTGAACCTCCCGCAGTTGCGGACCAGTTCGGCGACGAGGAGGAGCACGACGAGCCAGGCGACCAGGAAGCCCACCGAGTACAGCATGCCGTCGTAGCCGTGGAGCGCGATGAGCCCCGAGATGCCGAGGAAGGAAGCGGCCGACATGTAGTCGCCGGCGATGGCGAAACCATTCTCCATCGGGGAGAACAGGCGGCCGCCCGCGTAGAACTCCTCCGCCGATCCCTGCCTCTTTCGGCTCACCCACGTGGTGATCGCCAGGGTGACGGCGACGAACGTACTGAACAGCACCAGTGCCAACGTCTGGTGATCGCCCGTCACGACGCACCGCCTCGCGCTCCGCGCGTCAGTTCCTGGGTGTCCCAGCGCAGTTCGAGCGCGGCCCGGTCCCTGCGCAGCCGGGCGTGCCGGGTGTACGCCCAGGTGAGCAGGAACGTGCTGAGGAACTGCCCGAGCCCCGCGAGCATCGCCACGTTCAACGCCCCGGCCACCGGCCGGGACATCAGCGTCGGCATCGTCGTGGCGGCCACCACGTAGGCGACGTACCACGTGAGGAAGGCGGCCACCGCCGGCACCACGAACCCGCGGTACCGGCCGCGGACCTCCTGGAACGCCGCGCTGCGCTGAACCTCCAGGTACACGTCGGACGCGGCCCGGGGCGGCTCCGTCGCGGCTTCCCGGCGCGGCGCCGGCTCCGGGGGCTCCGCCCCGGCCGACTCGCCCCAGCCGGCGGCGAGGACGTCGTACCAGGGGTCGTCGTACCCCGGACTCGGGAAGGCCTCGGCCAAGGGCCGGTCCGGGGCCTCGCGGTGGTCGACCGCGCCTTCGGAACCGCCCCCGGCGCCCCGGAGGCGATCGTTGCTTGACTGCATGCCCAAGGATGGACAGAACGGGGAGATCCCTTACTCTTCTTCCCCTCGTACTTCACCCCTTCAGGTGACCGTGCCCCTCACCGGCCACGAGTGTCTCCCTGTGCGCGTAACGCATCACCGCAAACGGTCACGCGCGGTCACGCGTCGATGCGCGACCGGTCCAGCGTCGCCGCCGAACTGGAGATGAACTCCTTGCGGGGAGCGACGTCATTCCCCATGAGCAGGTCGAAGACCTGCTCGGCGGAGTCGAGGTCGGTGAGGTTGATCCGGCGCAGGGTGCGGCGCCGCGGGTCCATGGTCGTCTCCGCGAGCTGGTCGGCGTCCATCTCGCCCAGGCCCTTGTAGCGCTGGATGGAGTCCTTGTACCGGATGTTCTTGCTCTGGAACTCCATGAGCGTGTCCCGCAGCTCCCGGTCGGAGTACGTGTAGACGTACTTGTCCTGGCCCTTCTTGGGCTGGACGAGCTCGACGCGGTGCAGCGGCGGCACCGCGGCGAAGACCCGGCCCGCCTCGACCATGGGCCGCATGTAGCGGTGGAACAGGGTCAGCAGCAGGGTGCGGATGTGGGAGCCGTCCACATCGGCGTCGGTCATCATGATGATCTTGCCGTAGCGGGCCGCGTCGATGTCGAAGGTACGGCCGGACCCGGCTCCTATGACCTGGATGATCGCGCCGCACTCGGCGTTCTTCAGCATGTCGGTCACGGACGACTTCTGCACGTTGAGGATCTTGCCCCGGATCGGCAGCAGTGCCTGGAACTCGGAGTTCCGGGCGAGCTTCGCCGTGCCCAGCGCGGAGTCGCCCTCGACGATGAACAGCTCGCTGCGGTCGACGTCGTCGCTGCGGCAGTCGGCGAGCTTCGCCGGCAGCGAGGAGGACTCCAGGGCCGTCTTGCGGCGCTGGGCGTCCTTGTGCTGACGGGCGGCGATGCGGGTGCGGGCCGCGGCGACGGCCTTCTCCATGACCACGCGGGCCTGCTGGGCGTCGTCGCGCTTGGTGGAGGTCAGGAACGCCTTGAGTTCCTTGGTGATGACGTTGTTCACGATCCGGCGGGCCGCCGAGGTGCCGAGGACCTCCTTGGTCTGGCCCTCGAACTGCGGCTCGGCGAGGCGGACGGTGACCACCGCCGTGAGCCCCTCCAGGGCGTCGTCCTTGACGATGTCGTCCTCGGCGACGCGCAGCATCTTCTTGGTCCGCAGCACCTCGTTCATCGTCTTCGCCACCGCCTGCTCGAAGCCGGCGACGTGGGTACCGCCCTTGGGCGTGGCGATGATGTTGACGAACGACTTGAGGGTGGTGTCGTAACCGGTGCCCCAGCGCATCGCGACGTCGACCCCGAGGTCACGGGTGACCTCGGTGGGCGTCATCTGACCGTGCTCGTCCAGGACCGGGACCGTCTCCTTGAAACTGCCGTTCCCGCTGAAGCGAAGGACGTCGCAGACGGGCCGGTCGCCGGCCAGGAACTCGCAGAACTCGCTGATGCCGCCGTCGAAGCGGAAGGACTCCTCGCCCTTGCTGCCGCCGTCACCGAGACCGAACTCGTCGCGGACGACGATGGTCAGGCCGGGCACCAGGAAGGCGGTCTGGCGGGCCCGCTGGTGCAGGTTCTCCAGGGAGAGCTTGGCGTCCTTCAGGAAGATCTGGCGGTCGGCCCAGTACCGCACGCGCGTGCCGGTGCGGCTCTTGGGGATCTTCTTGCCCTTGCGCAGCCCGCTCCCGGCCTCGAACTTCGCGTCCGGGCCCGCCCCCGTGAACGCGCCGGGCACGCCACGCCGGAAGCTGATGGCGTTCGTGTTCCCGCTGCGGTCCACCTCGATGTCCAGGCGGGCGGACAGGGCGTTCACCACGGAGGCGCCGACGCCGTGCAGACCGCCGGAGGCGGCGTACGAGCCACCGCCGAACTTGCCGCCCGCGTGCAGCTTGGTCATGACGACCTCGACGCCGGACAGGCCGGTCTTGGGCTCGACGTCGACCGGGATGCCCCGGCCGTTGTCCCGGACCTCCACCGACGCGTCGTCGTGGAGGATCACCTCGATGTGGTCGCAGTAACCGCCCAGGGCCTCGTCGACGGAGTTGTCGATGATCTCCCACAGGCAGTGCATCAGGCCACGGCTGTCGGTGGATCCGATGTACATGCCCGGGCGCTTGCGTACGGCCTCGAGGCCCTCGAGGACGAGCAGGTGCCGCGCGGTGTAGTTGGATCCGTCCCGGTCTGCTCCTGCCAGCAGCGCAGTGGACGGCACGGATGTCTCGGCGGTCACGCGGTTCGCTCCTCGCTGAATTTCAGATGGGGCCCCGCTGGGTAAGGGCGCGGCTCGGTTCTCCGGTCAGAGGGTACCGAGGCCTGGTAGAGCCGTTGTAACGCCACCCTCGTCGAGAGCTCACCCTAGTCCAGCGTCGCATGCCTGTTCGATCCCTCGATGGGGTGAAGTACACATCACGTTCCCTTCGAGGCATGAACCATTTAGGCTCCGGGCACGTCCTCTTGAACAAACCGGCAACCCAGCCGGCGGGACTGACACTGACCGACAGCGCGAACCCGTACGACACAGAGACACGCAATACGGCACATTCGCCGCCAACCGGCAACAGCCGGCCCCTCGGAAAGTTTTTTCGAGGAAAAGCCACGAGCGGGAACGTTTTGGGGCTGGTTGGATGTTGACCCTGGTACGACAGCTCGTCGAGCTAGAGAAGAGGCGACGTGACTACTGTTCTGACTTCCGCAAGCCCGCTGACGGCCGCTGATCGCTGCGACCGCTGCGGCGCCCAGGCATACCTGCGCGTCGTCCTGCTGAGCGGCGGAGAACTGCTCTTCTGTGCCCACCACGGGCGCAAGTTCGAGCCGGAACTCAAGAAAATCGCCGCTGAGATACAGGACGAGACGGAGCGGCTGACGGCCGTTCCCGAATCTTCCGCCGAGGAAGAGCGCTGACGCTCCGCGCCCGACGACGAGCCAGCCCGGCACAGGCCGAACGGGCGGCCGCCTCCGCAACCAGGAGGCGGCCGCCCGTGCTCGTGCCCAGCAGGCTCTCAGCGGCCGTCAGAAGCCCCCGCGCTGCCGCGCGGCGGTGTCGTCCCATCCCAGCGTCCGCAGGACGGCGGAGACGCGTGTGTACACCCCGGGGCTGCCCGGGCGACCACAGCCGCTCCCCCAGGACACGAGACCGATGAGCCTCCCCCGGGCGACCAGCGGCCCCCCGCTGTCCCCCTGGCAGGCATCGCGGCCACCGACCTCCTCACCGGCACAGAGCATGCTGCCGGCGAGATACCGTCCGTCGTCGCTCCCCGGGTACGCCCGCTTGCAGCGCGCGTCCGGCAGCACTCGTACACGTGCCGCCCGCAGGCCGTTCGCGTAGTCCCCGGCACCCGAGGTGTCACCCCATCCGTAGACGAGGGCTTCCGTCTCGGGGCTGTAGGCGGGGTCACCCTCGGCCGCCATCCCTATGACGGAGCCGGCGGGAAGAGCTCCGGAGAGAGTGAGCACCGCGAAGTCCCCGGCGTTGCTGACGTCGTCGTGCGCCGGGTTCACCCAGACGTCGCGGACGGGAATCTCGTGGCCCTGCTCCGACAGCAGGTCCGTACGGCCGGCGATGACCCTCAGGTCCCGTACCTGCTCGGGCGGCGACCCCAGAACCTCCTCGCCCAGGCAGTGGGCCGCCGTGAGCACGGTGGTACGTCCGACGGCCACTCCCCCGCAGAACTGTCCCGCCCGCGTACCTCCGAACCGGTCACGACTGGACAGGGCGACGGTCCACGGACTGTCGGACACTTCGACCGGAAAGCCTCCGACGACGACACTGTCGGCGGACGCGGGGACGGCGGACACCAGTGGTATCGCGGTCGCCGCGGCCGCCAGGACCAGCGGCCGGGCCAGTGCCCGGGCAAAGAGGCGACGCATGCAGGCTCCTCACTCCACGTTGCGATGGAACACCCAGAGTGATCCAGGCCGCCGTGCCGCGCACCCGCTGGTCAACGCGAAGGCCCGGTTCCCCACCTGGTGGAACCGGGCCTCGTCGCTCCTACGACCTCGATCTAGTCGAGGTAGTCGCGCAGCACCTGGGAGCGCGACGGGTGACGCAGCTTCGACATCGTCTTCGACTCGATCTGGCGGATGCGCTCACGCGTGACGCCGTACACCTTGCCGATCTCGTCGAGGGTCTTCGGCTGACCGTCGGTGAGACCGAAACGCATGGAGACGACGCCCGCCTCGCGCTCGGACAGGGTGTCGAGGACGGAGTGCAGCTGCTCCTGCAGGAGCGTGAAGCTGACCGCGTCGGCCGGGACGACCGCTTCGGAGTCCTCGATGAGGTCACCGAACTCGCTGTCGCCGTCCTCGCCCAGCGGGGTGTGGAGCGAGATGGGCTCGCGGCCGTACTTCTGGACCTCGATGACCTTCTCCGGGGTCATGTCGAGTTCCTTGGCCAGCTCCTCCGGGGTGGGCTCGCGGCCCAGGTCCTGGAGCATCTGGCGCTGCACGCGCGCGAGCTTGTTGATGACCTCGACCATGTGCACCGGGATACGGATGGTGCGGGCCTGGTCGGCCATCGCGCGGGTGATCGCCTGACGGATCCACCAGGTGGCGTACGTGGAGAACTTGTAGCCCTTGGTGTAGTCGAACTTCTCCACGGCGCGGATCAGACCGAGGTTGCCCTCCTGGATGAGGTCCAGGAAGAGCATGCCGCGGCCGGTGTAGCGCTTGGCCAGGGAGACCACCAGGCGGAGGTTGGCCTCCAGCAGGTGGTTCTTGGCGCGGCGGCCGTCCTCGGCGATGATCTCCAGCTCGCGCTTGAGCTTGGGCGCGAGCTTGTCGGAGTTCGCCAGCTTGTCCTCGGCGAACAGGCCGGCCTCGATGCGCTTGGCGAGCTCGACCTCCTGCTCGGCGTTGAGCAGGGGGACCTTGCCGATCTGCTTGAGGTAGTCCTTGACCGGGTCCGCGGTGGCGCCGGCCGCGGCGACCTGCTGGGCCGGAGCGTCGTCCTCGTCGTCGTCGGACAGGACGAAGCCCGCGTTCTCGGTGCCCTCGGGCTCCTCCGTCGCGGCCTTCGGCTCCTCGACCGCCTCGTCCTCGAGAAGCTCGCCGTCTTCCTTCTTGGCGGTGGTCTTCTTGGCCGCCGTCTTCTTGGCGGTCGTCTTCTTCACCGCCGCCTTCTTGGCGGTGGTCTTCTTGGCCGCCGCCTTCTTGGCGGGCGTCTCTTCCTCGCCGGCGGGATCGGCGGGCGCCGCCGGGGAGGCGGGGGAGGCGGCCTTCCTGCTGGTCACCGGCTTCGCCGCGACCGTCTTGGTGGCGGTGCGCTTGGCGGGACTCTTCGCTGCGACGCTCTTACGGGTGCGCTTGGGCTCCGCGGCACTGACCATCAGCGTCACACCCTCTTCCTCGAGGATCTGATTGAGGCTGCGCAGTACGTTCTTCCACTGAGTGGCCGGAATCTGGTCAGCTTCGAAGGCTCGACGCACGTCGTCGCCGGCGATCTGCCCCTCAGCCTTTCCCCGCTCAATGAGCGCCATGACAGAGACGGACTCGGCGATCTCCGGCGGGAGCGTACGGGATGTGCTGGCCGACACGAACAACCTCTCGGAACGTTGGAAAACGGCTTCCGGCTCCGTCCACGACGGACAGGAGCCGACCGTCGGCTTGGGAGTGAGCCGATGGTGTGGGCGAGCCGGGGAGATGCACAGCGCCATGAACGGCGTCCGTATTCCCTCCGCGGCTGTCACCTCTTAGGTCATCGCGTTGTTCCCACGAGCGTTACGCCCAATCCGCGTGGCCCGAGTCACACCCCGTAAGCGTTCAAAATCGGTCAGACACGGATGAATAAGGTCACTGGCGAGTACAACTCGGCCACACCAGGAGGCTCAGCCTGTCATCACACCATCGGACCCCGCGGAATCACGAGTGATTCCGCGGGGTCCGGGGTGGCGGCGAACCGGCCGGCCACGGCCATAGGAGGGGTCTGGCGTGCCCGGCCCGCGCCGTTGCGGCGGAACGCGGTCAGTGCTCGCGCGGGGCGGGCACCACGCGCTCCACCTCGGGGTGAACGGTCAGAAGCTGACGCATGGCCGCCTCGGCCGCCGCGCCGTCCCCCGCGGCGAGGGCGTCGACGATCCGGCCGTGGTGCGTCAGCGACGCGTCGTTCGGCCGGTCACAGCCTGTGACCGGGCCGCCGGAGACGTGCAGCGCGGCGGAGACGATCCCGGAGAGGTGATCCAGCATGCGGTTGCCCGCGATCTGGATCAGGAGCGTGTGGAACTCGGCGTCGGCGCGCGAGAAGGTGAGCGCGTCGCCCTGTCCCATGGCGTGACCCATGATCCCGACCATGTCGGACAGACGCTGCTGGACGTCCTCCCGCCCGTGTCCGGCGGCGAGGCGCGCGGCGAGCGGCTCGATCGTCCAGCGCAGCTCGCTGAGCTCGCGGCGCTGGTCGTCACGCTGCGGCCCGAAGGCTCGCCATTCGATGATGTCCGGGTCGAGCAGGTTCCAGTCACTGACGGGACGCACGCGCGTGCCGACGTTCGGGCGGGCGCTGACCAGGCCCTTGGCCTCCAGCACGCGGAGGGACTCGCGGACGACGGTACGGGACACCTCGAAGCGCTGGCCGATCTCCTCGGGCACCAGCGGGCGGTCGGCGCCCAGGTCGCCCGAGACGATCATCTGGCCGAGCTGCTGGACGAGTTGCCCGTGCAGCCCGCGGCCACGGCTGCTCGCGGTACGCCGGCCCACGCGGCCCAGCTCGCTCTCCACCCCTTCCCAGGCGGGCACTCCGACGCGGTCGACGGCGGGCGCCTCGGCGTAGGGGTAGCGGTCGAGTTCGCCCGGGTTCGCGAGGCCGGAGTCGGCGGAGCGGGCGGCGGTCATCATGGTGTGCGCAAGGGTACTCACGCATCCTTTGTCGGCTCCGTTCCCAACTCCCTTGAGGTCTTTGGTGAAAAGCACACGAAAGGGTGATCGCTCACCCCGTCGCAATTGACGCCTTATCGGAAAGAAATGGGCGTTCCCCGGGGAGTTGCGCACACGGTCGGACCGGAAGGGCCCGGCGGGCGTCATCGGACCCTGCTGCGCAGGGTCACGAGCAGGTATGCGCAGAGCAGAGTGGTCAGCGACAACGTCAGGGCGCTGCCCACGGGTTGGACGATCATGCGCAGAACCTCGGCCAGATACCGCTCACCTCCGAACGGCCACTGCGTCAGGAGGACCTCGCGCACCCGCATCGGGAGTCCGGCGGCGGTCCGCACGGACGGGCCCTCCCAGACCTCTTGTACGAGCGGTACGACGAGTACGGGAACGGCCACCACCGCGGCGAGGCCGGCCGTGGTGGACCGGAAGACTCCCGCGGCGAGCACACCGGACCAGGCGCAGCCGACGACGAGCCCGAGCCAACCGGCACTCAGTGCGGGCCAGTCGGCGGGGGCACGCGCGAGCTCCCGCCCGTAGAACAGACGGAGCGCTTCGGCGTCGCAGCCCACCGTGAGTGCGGCCAGCAGCAGTGCGGTGGCCGCGGAGACGAGGAGTTTGGCGGTCAGCAGCCCCATCCGGCGGGGCACGGTGCCGCGGTCCGCCGCCAGGGCGGGATGGCGGAACTCGTCGCCGAAGGCGAGCGCGCCGAGCAGCCCCGCGCCGAGCGCCGCGGGCGGCAACGGCAGCTCACGGGGCCACGCGGCCAGGAGACGCGGCTGGGGAGTGTGCCCGACGCGCGCCAGGATCACAGCGGTGACGGCGGATACGACGAGTACGACGGCGCCGGTGACGAACCCGGTGCTGATACCCGTCGCACGGCGGAGTTCGTAGCGCAGTGGGCGCAGCGGGCTGGGGGCGGAGCGGACGGAGACGGGGGGCGGAAGCGAGGACGCCGCCTTCCGCGGCAATCGCCGGGGAGCACCCACGAAGGGGCGGCGATGCGCGCCGGCCGTCCCGGTCTCGCCGGACGAGGGCGGGGAACCGTCAGCGAGAAGGCGCGGCTGCGCTCCGACGGGGCCGGCCTCACCTCCCGGCGGCTGTGGGGTGCCGGCGCGGAGGTGCGCCTCGTCGGGGAGGGGACGGGCCGCGTCGTCCGACGGCGGAGGGGCGCCGGCGAGGGCCGGGGGCGGCCCACCGGGCCGTCGGTTGTCGCCGGCGGCGGGAGGCCCGTGCGGGCCGGCCCCGCGGGAGTCGGTGTCGTCCTGTCGCCGAGTCGCGGGCTCCGTGTCCGCCCCCGGGCCCATGCCGCCCGGCCCCATGTCGCCGACCTCGTCGGCGAGTTGGTGGACGAGGATCCCGTGGCGGAACGCGGTCTCGCCGATGTCGGCGCACGTACTGCCGTACACCGCGAGGCGATTACCGCTCTCGCGTACGACCTCGACGGAACGGCGGGCCGAGCGTGCCTCTTTGACCAGGAGGGCGGCGAGGCGGACGGCGTGCGGGCTGCGGACGGCGACGCGGGGACGCAGCCGGGTGCGGGAGAAGTCCGCCACCTCCTGGTCGGCGACGACTCTGCCCCGCTCCAGCGTGACGACGTGGTCGGCGGTACACGCGGCCTCCTTGGGATCCGCCGTGCTGAACAGGACCGTGCCGCCCTGGCCGGCATGGTCCCGCAGCGTGTCGCGGAGCCAGCGGGTCTCGCGGGCGCCGAGCGCGCCGGCGGGGTCGTCGAGTACCAGGGTGTGCGGGTCGGGAAGCAACGCACAGGCCATCCCGAGGCGTCGGTCCATTCCGCGGGAAAGGGTGCCGAGGCGTTCGTCGCGCAGGCTCACGAGGCCGACCGACTCCAGGACCTCGTCGGCCCGCCGGACGGGAATACCGGCCGCCGCGCACAGCATGCGGAGGTGGCCGCGAACCGTGCGGGCCGGGTGCCCCGGCACGTCTCCCAGCAGTACGCCGACCTCGCGCGAGGGATGGGCGATGCGGTGCAGGGGACGGCCTCTGAAGTAGGTGAGACCCCGGCCGCGCTGGAGTTCGAGCATGAGTCTGAGTGCCGTCGTCTTACCGGCGCCCGATGCTCCGAGCAGCGCGGTGACGCGGCCCGCGCGCGCCTCGAAGGAAACGTCTTCGACGGCGGGCAGAAGCTCCTTGCGAGGGTTACTGGTCAGTCCGAAGGCCTGGATCACCCGTAGCAAGATAGCGTGCCATATCCGATTTTTCGGGCACCGCAAGGCGGGCCGGGCAGGAGGGTGCAGGCCTCTTCGATCTTTTGTTCGCTGTTCGCTGATCGCTGATCGCTGTTCGCTGCGAGATCCTGGCCGGGCTTGCCGTCACACCTCGGGACGCAGCATCGGAGGATTGAGGAGAGTCGCGCCGCCGGCCCGGAAGAGCTGGGCGGGACGCCCGCCCTGGCGTGTGGTCGTACCGCCGGTGGGGACGAGGAAGCCCGGTGTGCCCGTCACCTTGCGGTGGAAGTTGCGAGGGTCGAGCGCCACGCTCCACACCGCCTCGTAGACGCGCCGCAGCTCGCCGACGGTGAACTCGGGCGGGCAGAAAGCGGTGGCCAGCGACGAGTACTCGATCTTGGAACGGGCCCGCTCCACTCCGTCCGCCAGGATCTGGGCGTGGTCGAAGGCGAGCGGCGCCACCGGCTCGCCGTCACGGCCGTAACCGGCCTGCTCCAGCAGTTCCTCGACCGGCGCCCAGCGCGCGTTACTGGCGTCACCGCCCGCCCGTGGCGCGGGCAGGTCCGGAGCGAGTGCGAGGTGGGCGACACTGACCACCCGCATCCGGGGATCGCGCTCGGGGTCGCCGTACGTCGCGAGCTGCTCCAGGTGCGCGCCGTTGTCCTGGGTGGGTGCGACGGGGTCGTGGACGCACAGCCCAGTCTCCTCGGCCAGCTCCCGCGCCGCCGCCTGTGCCAGGTCCTCGTCGGCCCGTACGAAACCGCCGGGCAGGGCCCAGCGACCCCGGAACGGCGGCTCGCCCCTGCGCACGGCCAGCGCGCACAGGGAGTGGCGGCGCACGGTCAGCACGACCAGGTCCACGGTGACGGCGAAGGGCGGAAAGGCTGACGGGTCGTAGGGCATGCGGCGATCATAGTCGTCTGCCTGACGATAAACACTCCCTTCACCTGCGGCTTCGGCGGCTGCTCCACCTCAGTCGGACGCGGGCCGCACCATCCACTCCCGGTCGTCGTGCGAGGACACGTCAGGCCAGGTCAGGACCCAAGTCGCAGCCCGTCGGCGGCCTCTTCGACCATGGCCATGCCCAGTCGGCCGATCCGCACCGAGAAGGGTGCTCCGGCCACCCGCAGTCCCGTCAGCCCGAGCTCCCCCAGAGGTGCGCCGCGTACGGGACGCAGGGTGACGGTCCTGGCCGGCGCGTCGGGGCGAATGCCTACGAGTGTCGTCAACAGCAGCACCCCGGCGGCGGCCGCGGTGGCGGCGGGACGGCAGGCCGCCGGATGTGGCAGCGGAGCGCTCGCGTCGGTGCGCTGCTCCCCCGCGTACATTTCCGGCAGGCGGTGGCCGAACGCGCCCGCCGCGGCCAGTACGCCGCGCAGCAGCGAGGCCGCCTCCTTCTCATGGCCGGCGGTGGCCAGCCCCGCCACCGCGATCGCCGTCTCCGGGACGCGTACCGCCCCGGCACGGTGCCCGAAAGGGTTGTAGCCCGCTTCGCTCGCGGCCAGTCCGCGCAGACCCCAGCCCGAGTCCATGTCCGGCTTGCCCAGCAGCCGGGCCAGTCGACCGGTCCGCACCGGATCGAGCAGGCCCGGGGCCGCGGCGCCCCCACCGAGCAGCCCGGTGTCGAGGAGGTGCGCCGCGGTCGCGCTCAGGTGCGGCACGAGGCGTCCGTCCGGGGTCCGGGCCGCCGCCGGCCGCCCGCCTGCCGGGTCGTCGATCCAGAAGTCCCGCCGGAACGCCGTCCGCAACGCCTGGGCCCACTGCCGCAGTCCGTCACCGCCCGGTCTGCCGAAGGCGTCGAGCAGCTCGGCACCGAGCAGGGCGGCACGGTGTGCGTGGGCCTGGGTCTCGCAGCGGACGGGGCCCTCGGGATGCGGATCGTGTACGTACGTTCCGTCCCCGACGGCGCTGCGCAGCCAGGTCAGGCACCGCTCGGCCGCCGGCACCAGCTCCCACGTCTCGTCCTCGCCGAGGCCCCAGCGGCGGGCTTCCGCGAGGAGCACGGGAAAGAGCAGGGTCGCCTCCGTACCGGTGCAGCCCGGCGGCAGATGCGGGCCGGTGTCACGTCTGGGGCCGGGGATCATGCCGGCCCGCGGACCGGGGCCGCGATGCTGGGTGCGGGCGAGGGTGCGCAGCGTGCCGGCGGCGAGCCGGGTGCCGAGGGGAAGCGTCATCCGGGCGGCGGCGAGCGCCTCGCCGGGGGCCAGACCGCAACGCCAGGGGACGCCGGCCGCGAGATGGACGTCGGCCGGGTGCGCGGGGTCGCGCAGCATCAGGGCTCGGAGGTCCTCGACGCTGGTCCGCAGGAGGGCGGTGACCGCGGGGTCGTCACCGGTGGCGTGCGCCGAGGACAGCGGGCCGGCCGCCGTGCGGCCCACTGACCGGAGCGGTCCCGCGCCGTCCGGCCGTACGCGCAGCTCGACACTCGTGCTGCCGCCCGGAGGCAGCACGAACTCCCACCGCAGCAGCCCCGCGGAGGCCAGTGCGTCGGCGGGCGGCGGGAGGGCCGTGACCGACGCGCCCGCCGCGGCACAGGACCAGCGCAGGCCGGCGTCGTGGACGCTGGCCGGCAGGTCGGGGCCCGCGCGTCCCGCGGCGATCGACCCGAGGTCGGCCAGGTCCGTGCCCAGGGCCACCTCGACCGGCAGCCGCAGCGGACGGGAGGCCCAACTGTGCAGGGTGATCCGCTCCGTACCGTCGGCGTCCCGGGTCCGCTCGACCATGACGTCCGGATCCGGCCCCGGCGCGGTCGACGTCCGCAGCGTTCCCACGAAGCGGACGCGGTCGGCGCCGGCCATCTTGGCCTGTGACGGAAGCGGTTCACGCCCGGCCACGCGAAGACTGCACCGGGAGAGCAGGCGCCGGCCCGCACGGTAGAACCCCTCCAGCCCCAGGCCGGTCAGCTGCCCCTGTTCCGTGGAGATCACGAGGCCCGGGAGGGCCACGCCGATCATGGCTCGGTGGGTGGGGGGCAGATCCCCGCACCTGTACGGCGGCGCGGGCGGCGGACCGGGAGGGGCGACCGGCTTCGCGCCCGACCGCGTCGGCCGAACCGACGACGCGGGCCGGGGTCGGACCATGGGCGGGACGGCCGACGCGGTCGGGCCGCGCTTCCCACCAGGCGTCACGGACTCGGCGAAGGACGGCAGCGCCGCCCTCCGGCCGGCGGCGGCGGTGCTCGTGGCGGTGGACGGCGGAGTCGGCTGGTGCATCGGAGGGCTCCCTCGTGCTCGGCGCGGCTCGGGCGGAACGGCGCCGTGGGTGGTGGTTCGGCCGGACGGGTGCGGTGCGGTGCGGTGTCCCCGGCCGGTCCGGGCGTTCCGCCACTCAGGTGAACGGAGCGGGCGTCCTCCGGGTCACGCCCGGGGCATGGGCGCCGGGCGACCACCCTTCAGAGTCGCTCGCCGCCGCCGTCGGTCCCGGGCTCACCCCTTTCCGTCCCCTCCGCGCAGGCGTCCTTCCGGCCCGTGGCCGCCGTCTTCGAGGCGCGCGACCTTGTCCGGTCCGTCCGCGCGCCTCCCGGGCGTTCGCCGCCCGCCGGAGTGCGGGGACGCCCGATCTTCGCGCCGGACGCGCGGTCCTGCGTCCGCGCACGGCGACGGGCTCCGTCGGCAGGGACGGCGGAGCGCGTGCGTCGCCGGCGGCCCGAAGACGTCGGCGGAGCGGACGAAGAACCGGCAGGCTCGCTCTTCACGGGGGCGCCGGCCCGCTCTTCGCCACACGAGGCGCCGTCTCCCGCACCTCGGCCCCCGCGCTCCGTACGCAGGCAGCGGCGGACCGACTCGGGATCGAGGCCCTCGTTGCACGCCTGGTGCAGGAGCCGGGCGAAGAGATAGTCCGGATCCGCGCCGAGTGCCATGGCCAGAGCCTCTCGGGCCTCCAGTTCGTCGCCGGTGGACCAGGCGACCCATCCCGCGAGGGTGAGGGGCGCGGCCGCGTGTTCGCCGTAGGGTCCCACGCAGCGACGGGCCAGGGCCCGCCATAGGCGCAGCGCGGGTCCCGCCTCGTCGCCCTCCATCCACTCGGCAGCGCGGTCACGGGTCGTGCGGTCCTGAAGACCGAGGATGAGCGCCGCCGCCTCGTCGTGCCCGAGCAGTTGGTCGTCGCGCAGGTCCTCGGCCGGCATGCCGGACACCGGTGGGGCCTCGGTGAGGCGCCGCATGACCCGCCGCGCCAGATCCAGCGTTTCCTCGGCCACGTCCGGACGGCCGGTGTCGTCGATGATCCGGGAGACCAGTGTCATGGAGGCCGCGTCCAGGGCAGCCTCCTGTTCGTGTGCCGCGGCGTTCTCCCGGGGAAGCAGCCTGTCCCGCAACTCGCTCAGTGAGCCCCGCACCTGGATACCGGCGTAGGTGGCCGCGGCGGCCAGCACGGACGTACCCGGCAGCCCCATGGGGGTTCCCTCCGTCGGGCAGCAGACCGCGTCGTCGCAGCAGTACGACCAGAAGCGCCCCGCCGAGACGCACAGCGCCTCGACCACGGGGACGTCGAGGGCCCCGCACTCGACGCGCAGCTTCTGGGCCAGCGGCCGCAGTCGCTCCATCACCTCTCGGCCGGTCTCGCCCCGTGCCGGTTCCTGGCAGAGGTAGGCGACCATCCGCTCGGGCCGTGCCCCTCGGCGCTCACTGCCGGTCACCAGCCCGTGGACCAGCTGTCCGGCCGCGCCCGCCCAGTCGTCCGCGTTCGCCGGAATGCCGAGGCGGGCCCGGCCCCCGAAGCGGCCCCGTCCGTCCCTGTCGCGCAGGGCGGCCAGGACGATGCTGTCCTCGGGGCGGTACCCGAGGAGGTAGGGCAGGGCGTCAGCCAGTTCGGCGGGGGTGCGCAGGGTGATCTGGTGCTCATCACCGGGACTGTCGTACGGCGTGTGGGCCGTCCCGCCCGGCGTCGCGGGCCCGGAGACCTCACCGTTCTCGGAGGATCCAGTCGTTTCGCTGTGGTTCGTCATGGCCCGACGATCTCGCGGAACGAAAAACTCCGCTTGCCCTGTGGATAACCCTCTGTGGATAACCCTGATCAGGGACACGTCGCAAGGTCCGTCCGGTGGCCGCGCCCCGCCCCTCCGACAGCCACGCCCGCCCGCCCCGCCGCCCGGCTGTCAGTCCCGTCCTGTTGTATGGAACGCATGGAGCACACGAGCAACGCGGATCTCCGGACAGCGGCCGACACGGTCCTCGCCCGCCTCGTCGGGGACGCCTCCGGCGCCGCCCGACTGCGCGAGGACCAGTGGCGGGCGATCGAGGCGCTGGTCGCCGACCGGCGCCGGGCCCTCGTCGTACAGCGCACCGGGTGGGGCAAGTCCGCGGTCTACTTCGTGGCGACCGCGCTGCTGCGTGACCGCGGCGCCGGGCCCACGGTGATCGTCTCCCCGCTGCTCGCGCTCATGCGCAACCAGGTCGAGGCCGCGGCCCGGGCAGGCATCCGCGCCCGGACCATCAACTCCTCCAACACCGAGGAGTGGGACTCGGTCCAGGACGAGATCGCCGCCGGCGAGGTCGACGTGCTCCTGGTGAGTCCCGAGCGGCTCAACAACCCGGACTTCCGCGATCAGGTGCTGCCCAAGCTCTCCGCCGCCACCGGTCTGCTCGTGGTGGACGAGGCCCACTGCATCTCCGACTGGGGTCATGACTTCCGGCCGGACTACCGGCGGCTGCGTACGATGCTCACCGATCTCCCGCCCGGCGTGCCGGTCCTGGCGACCACCGCCACCGCCAACGCGCGCGTGACCGCCGACGTGGCGGAGCAGCTCGGCACCGGCGGCACGTCGGACGCGCTGGTGCTGCGCGGCCCGCTGGACCGGGAAAGCCTCAGTCTGGGTGTGCTGCGACTGTCCGACGCCGCGCACCGGATGGCCTGGCTCGCCGACCACCTCCACGAACTGCCGGGCTCCGGGATCATCTACACCCTCACCGTGGCCGCCGCCGAGGAGGTCACCGCCTTCCTGCGGCAGCGCGGCCACACCGTCGCCTCCTACACCGGCAAGACCGAGAACGCCGACCGGCAGCAGGCCGAGGACGACCTGCTCGCCAACCGGGTCAAGGCACTGGTCGCCACGTCGGCGCTGGGCATGGGATTCGACAAGCCCGACCTGGGTTTCGTGGTGCATTTGGGTTCGCCCTCCTCCCCGATCGCTTACTACCAGCAGGTCGGCCGTGCCGGGCGTGGTGTCGAGCACGCGGAGGTGCTCCTGCTGCCGGGGAAGGAGGACGAGGCGATCTGGGAGTACTTCGCCTCCTTGGCCTTCCCGTCGGAGGACCTGGTGCGCCGCACGCTCGACATCCTCGCGCGGGCGGAACGCCCCTTGTCCCTGCCCGCTCTGGAGCCCCTGGTGGAGCTGCGCCGTTCCCGCCTGGAGACCATGCTCAAGGTCCTCGACGTGGACGGCGCGGTCAAGCGGGTCAAGGGAGGCTGGATCGCTACCGGGCGACCGTGGGCGTACGACGCGGAGCGGTACGACTGGGTGGCGCGGCAGCGGAGGACCGAACAGCAGGCGATGCGCGACTACGCCTCGACGACGGGCTGCCGGATGGAGTTCCTGCAACGCCAGTTGGACGACGAGGGGGCCAAACCCTGCGGCCACTGTGACAACTGCGCGGGCCCGCGGTTCACCGCGGACACCTCCCCCGACGCTCTCGACGCCGCACGGGTCGACCTCGGCAGGGCCGGCGTCGAGGTCGAACCGCGCCGCATGTGGCCGACCGGGCTTCCCGCGATCGGCGTCGACCTGAAGGGGCGCATCCCGCCCGGGGAACAGGCCGGTCCTGGCCGGGCGCTGGGACGCCTGTCCGACATCGGCTGGGGCAACCGGCTGCGACCGATGCTCTCGGCCCAGGCTCCGGACGGCCCGGTGCCGGACGACGTCGCGAAGGCCGCCGTCACGGTGCTGGCCGACTGGGCGAAGGGTCCCGGCGGCTGGGCCTCGGGAGCGGCCGACGGCCAACCGCGTCCCGTCGGAGTGGTGACCGTGGCCTCGCGCGCCCGGCCCCAGCTGGTCCACTCCCTCGGAGCACGCATCGCCGAGGTCGGCAGGCTGCCGTTGCTCGGTTCGGTCGAGTACACGGGTGAGGCGCCCAGGGCGTCGCGCAGCAACAGCGCGCAGCGGCTCAAGGCACTCGACGGCGCGCTGTCGGTGCCGCCCTCCCTCGCCGCCACGCTCACCGGTCTCCAGGGTCCGGTTCTTCTCGTGGACGACTGCACTGAGACCGGCTGGACCCTCGCGGTGGCGGCCCGGCTGCTCCGCCGCGCGGGCGCGCGGGGAGTGTTGCCCATGGTCCTGGCCGTGCAGGGGTGATCGCCCGCCGCGGGCGCGCTTCCCGGGACCGGAGTCCCGCACGACTGCGGGTGGCGCGCCCCGCGCGTCACCCGGCTGTGCTCTGGGTAGGGAGATAGGACGCGCATCGCCCGATAACGGTCGCCGACCCCAATTGCTCGTTGCCGCATTCAAGTTCGACAGGAAGAATTGAAATCCGCTCCCCGCACGGCTCGTCCGTGATCCGGCAGGGCTTCACTGCGGTGCGCGCTCCCCCGAATCCGACCCCGCCCGCAGTGTGGGCGCGTAGCCGAAGGGAGGAACGTGACCTTCGGATTCGCTCCGTCCTCGGCGGCGGCGTCGTTGTCGTCGTCCGCCGCTTCCGCCACTCGCATGCTCGAACCGGCGGAGTGGGCAGCCGCCGGGATTCCGCTGCTGCGCAATCCCCGGGAGGTCGTCGGCGGGCTGCACTCGCGCCACCGCCCGAGGCCGGCGACCGCGATCGTGGCCGTACTCGATCCGGACGAACGACTGTGCGCGAGCGCCTCGTTCACCAGCCGCCGGGCCCCGGCCGACGGGTGGATGTTCCGCAACGCGCTGCTCTCCCAACTGCGCCGGGTCATCCCGCACGATCTGCGGCGTCGCACCCCGGTGCGTACCGCCGTGCTGCTCTACTGCCGTGAGGGCGACGCTCGTTGGACGGAGGAGGACGGCGCGTGGATGTGGGGGCTGCGGGACGCCTGCACGTTGCACGGGCTGCGCTGCGGCGCGTACATCACGCTGACCCGTGACGGCTGGCAGGTCCTCGGCGAGGGCCGTGGCGGGCGCCGGCCCAACGCGGCGTCCGCGCCTGAGCCGTTCGCCACGTCGGAGACGCCGACCCCGCCACCGCGCACCGGCGGGGTCGCCTCGGACGTGCTGCGCCGCGCGGCGGCCCGGTAGCACCCCTGACACTGTGCGCTCCGGGACGACGCGGCGGCGTCCAGGTCGTTGTCCAGGCGCATGAACACACCTGTCAACGCCCGTACGCCGCCCAGGCACGCCGAAACCGCCGCCGTGCGGGGGCTGCCGGTCCGGCGGCCCCCTGTGTCACACCGGCGCCCGCCGCACGCGGCGGAACGGACTCAGACGCCCGCGCCCAGTACCGAGTTGATCCGCTGCGGGTCACCGCAGACGATCAGCAGGGCGCTGGCGCGGGAGTGGGCCGCGGACAGGGCGGTGGCAGCGGCGGCTTCGGGGCCGCCGTTGACCGCGACCACGACCACGGCCCGCGACGCGGCACGGTCGGCGACGGCGGCGTCCGCGTAGAAGACGTCGTCGCCCGCGTCGTGCTGCGCCCAGTAGGCGGAGTCGCCGAAGGACAGTTCGTGGGCGGCCCACGGGTGTGGTTCGCCGGTGGTGATCACCAGCACGTCACCGGGGGTACGACCCGAGTCCAGCAGCAGGTCCACCGCCTCCTCGGCGGCGTCGAGCGCGCCGTCGGGAGTGGCTGGGACCAACTGGATCTGCGGGGCGGCCGGGGCGGCTGCCGGAGCGGCCGGACCCGACGCATCGGGTTTGGCCGCGACTGTGTCGCGCGCTGCTCGTTGCGCCGGCGGCGCCGGCCGCACGGGGCCGGGACGACCGGGGCGCGGCGGAGCCGCGGGACGGGGGCCGGGTACGGGGCGGGGGGTCGACGCGGTGCGGCCGCTGGCCGGAGTGGCGCGGGGACCCTGGGCCTTCTCGTGAATCTGAGGCTCCTCGGGAATGAGAGGCATGAGCTGATGTTTATCAAACGTTGGTGCGGCTCGCGTCGGCGGGTGGCACATGCCTGCGAGTGGAACCGTCAGAAATCGAATCCGAGCTGACCCTCGATTTCCGGAACGCTTCCGTCCACCCAACTGCGGACCTTCTTGAGGTGCCGCCACTGGGGCAGCGCATCAAGATACGCCCACGACAACCGGTGGTGCGGGGTGGGCCCCCGCTCCGCCAGTGCGGCCTTGTGCACGGGCGACGGATACCCGGCGTTGTCCGCGAAACCGAAGTCTGCATGGTCGATACCCAGTTCGGCCATCATTTTGTCGCGCTGGACCTTGGCAAGCACCGAAGCCGCCGCGACAGCCACGCAGGACTGGTCTCCCTTGATCACCGTACGGACCTTCCAAGGCGCCCCGAGGTAGTCGTGCTTGCCGTCGAGGATGACGGCGTCGGGGCGGACCGGCAGGGTCTCCAGGGCACGTACCGCCGCCAGTCGCAGCGCCGCGGTCATCCCCAGGGCGTCGATCTCCTCCGGAGAGGCGTGCCCCAGGGTGTAGGACGTCACCCAGGTCCGCAGCTCCACGGCGAGCGCGGTGCGCCGCTTGATGGTGAGCAGCTTGGAGTCGGTGAGGCCGGCCGGGGGCCGACGCAGTCCGGTGATCGCGGCACAGACGGTGACCGGACCGGCCCACGCCCCGCGCCCCACCTCGTCGACACCGGCAATGATCTTCGCTCCGGTCGTGGCGCGGAGAGAGCGCTCGACGGTGTGAGTAGGTGGTTCGTACGGCATGGCGTCCTTAGCCTACGCCGCCCCGAACCTCCGGCGACACCCCGGTTCCCCAAACGGGACCCGGACCCGCGGAGCCCGGGATCAGATGCCCTCCGGTCGCAGCAGCGGAACCATCAGCTGGTCGATCATCTCCTCGATCTCCTGGTCCTCCAATTCGCTTCCACAAACTTTTGATCGGTACATCATCATCGCGGGGAGGGCGTCGAAGACGTATCCGTTCGCCGCGTCCTGCCGGACCTCACCCCGCTCTATTCCACGGTTGATGACCTCGCGGAGCATCATGAGGGTCGGCTCGATCACCCCGTCCACGATCACCGCGTGAAAGCGTTCCGCCTGCACGCTGTCGCATTCGTGAATCACCGCTCGCAACGCGAACCCAGGACGGGAGAACATCGCGTCGCGCGCCCTGAGGCACAGCGCCAGAAGATCCTCACGCACGCCCCCGAGATCGGGCACCGTGTCGAATCGCGGCAGCCCGGACCGCAGCGCGTCCGCGACGAGGTCCTCCTTGGAGGGCCAGCGGCGGTAGACCGCCGCCTTGCCGGTCTGGGCTCCGGCGGCCACACCCTCCATCGTCAGGCCGTTCCAGCCGACGGTGCTGAGTTGCTCCAGCGCGGCGTCGAGGATCGCGCGTTCGAGGACCGCGCCACGTCGGCGGGAGGGTGTCCGGGCGGAGGCGGCCGCCCAGTGCGAAGCAACCATGTCGAGGGTCTCCAAGAAGCGGGGAAAGCGGTTTTGCGGGGGCGGGAGGCGCGCCGCGCGGCCACAACGGGGGACGAGTCACGCGGCAGCACAACGAGTGAACGCTTGCGTTCACTGTCGGGGAGTCACTAACGTTGAGGCAACAGTGAACGCGAGCGTTCACTAAGTCATTCGTGGGGGACACATAGTGGCAACCTCTTCTCTCATCCAAGACCAGAAGCCGGGAGCGGCCCGCCGGGAGGGGCGTCCCGGCATCGCTCTCACCGTCATCGCGGCCTGCCAGCTCATGGTGGTACTCGACGCGACTCCATGATCAGCAATGTCGGTCTCCCTGAGAAGGAGGCGGGGGTCAATCTCGCCTGTGACCAGCAGGTCTGGCAGAACCCGGGAGGGCGGCGGCGGCAGCTCCACGCTCTCCACGTCCTCAAGGATGTCCATGATCTGCGCCCAGACACCGTCGGCGACCCAGGCGTTGAACCGGGGGCTCATGGACTTCCCGGACCGCCCCATGGACGCGGCGGCCTCCTCCCACGTCGCGTTGTTCCGCGCCTTCCAGAGCATGGCTTCCAGCGCCTGCCGTGGGTCGTAGGCGTTCTTCTTGCCGTGCCCTCTGCCCGTCTTCACGACGAGCGGCCGGATTTCCTCCCACGCGGCCTCCGGCACCTCTACAGGCACCTGCCGGCCGGTCTCGATAAACCACTGCCGCACTGGGCATGGGTTGCCGTGCTTTACCTTCGGAACGGTGCTGAGGATCTCCACCTTGATGCGCAGCAGGGCGAGAACTTCAAGCTGGTCTTCGATGTCCATCGTGGGCAGCGCGGTGCGCGCCAACACGGCCAGCCGTGTGAGGTCTTTGCCGCGCCGTGCGGCTGCCTTGCTTTCTTCCATCCATGCCGTGGCCTCGGCCAGCATTTTGCGTAGGTGCTTGATTTCTTTGATGATCGGGGCGGTGGCCTCTGCTACATGCTTCTGAGCCTCGCCGGGTTCCATGCCGAGGTCTTCCGCCTCTACGGCGGCCGAGCCGCGCACGGTGTTGAGGGCGGAATTCTGGACCTTGATCTTTCGGTTGAGATCGGCGATCCGGTTTTCGTGCGCGTCTTGGGTGCTGCCTGCGAAACCGAGCATGTCTTCGGCGACGCGTTCGAGCCTCTCGGGCTCGCTGAGGAGCTGCGTGACCTCACCCCAGACGTGCTGTTCGATGAGGTCGGCGTTGATTTCTGAGCAGTCGCAGCGGGGGCCGGCGTTCGTCGCGACGGATGTTTTTCTGGAGCACCGGTATACGCGGTCGCTGTGGGTGCCGTTGATGCCGCCGACGCGGTGCCGGCCGCACGAGGAGATGAGGCGCTTGGAGAGAGGGTAGGTATTCCAGTCCTCCCGGTCCTTGACGTTCTCCCTGCGGATGAGGACGGCTTCGAAGGCGGCCAGCTCGCCGTCGGTGAAGACGGGGGAAATCTCGATGGTGACGCTGGGGCGGATTTTGGCGGTGCCGTCGGCCCTGAGTTTTGTTCCGCCCTTCTTGCCTGCGCCCTTGCCGTTGGGGTTGCGGAAGGTGTGGGTGCCCTTGAGAACGGCTTCGGTAAGGAACTTCTCGCGGAGGTTGGGTCCGTTCCAAGGCAAGCCCGTGGGGCTACGCCACCCTTCCAGGTTGAGCCGTGCGGCGGTCTTGTCCCAGTTACCACGGTTGGCGATAAAGATTTCGCGGCCCCGCCGCAGCATCCAGGCGTAGCCCTTCTTGTCTACGTCGTCCAGGGCGAGGTGGCTGCCGGTGCGGCGTCCTTTGTTCTTGATGTACCAGCCGAGGGGTGGGCGTCCTCCGGTCCAACCGCCGTGCGTGGCTTTGGTCTGGAGGCCGTCTTGGGTGCGCTGGAGGATGCGCTCGTACTCGCGGAAGGCGTAGTCGGCCTCGGCGCGCATCGCTTCGCGTCCGTACTGGGTGGTGTTGTCGATGTCCCGCAGGGAGATGGCGACGGCGATGCCGAGGTCTTCGAGGGCCCAGACCCATCGGTAGAAGGCGCGGTCGGTCCGGCCGATGCGGTCGGTGGCGGTGACAACCACGACGTCCATGGGGCGGGGCTCTTGGACCGCGAGGGTCATGAGGCGATCGAAATCCGGGCGTGAGCCCATTTCCAGGCTGCCGGAGATGCCTTCGTCGGAGAAGGCGGCGACGTGCTTCCAGCCCTTACGGTTGACGTAGCCGACGTTGGCGGTGTCCTGGTTCTCGATGCCGTAGCCGCGAGTTTGCTCTTCGGTTGACACGCGGGCGTAGGTGACGGCTCGGAGTTGGGCTCCGTACTCGATCTCGTCGAGGAGATTTCTTGCGAGGGCAGCGCTAGAGTGCGCCATGTCAGTCCTCCAGAGACTGGCAGGACCCCTTGGGAGCGTTCTTCAGGCCCTCCCTGGGGGTCCACTTATGTCGTGGAGGGGAAGCGTACGCCGGGTGCGGTCTACTTGTCCTCTTCTCGCAAGTGAGGGTGGCCAGTTGAGTCGGCTGGCTTGAAGAGCAGGTGCAGCAGGCGCTGCCACTGCTCGTCGGGGAGCTGGGGGCCGGCTGTCCAGCGGGTCTCCATGTGGGCGGTGTAGCGCTCTGGCGTTGCCTGGCTAGCATCCATACGGTGAATCTAGGACATTAGACTCTTTTAGTATTTTCCCGTAAAAATAGATAGCTCGATCGGCGCAGCACCACGTCGTGGAGGCCGGAACGCCCACCCCTTCGCGCAAAAAGTCCCCCTCACCCGTATGGGTGATGCGTCCGGATATTCGGAGTGGGGGCATTTAGCCTGCCGGACATGGAACTCAGCGACGCAGAAGCAGTTGTGCGGCGCGCGGCCGGCGGCCTGGTCCGGGAGTCGGACTCTGGTGCGCTCGACGCGCTCTACCGGTCACTGCCCGCCCTGAAGTGCCGGGGGAAGTGCGCCTCTGCCTGCGGGCCCGTCCCGATCAGCCCGCTGGAGCGGCAGCGCATCGTCGAGAGCGGCTTCCCGTGGGTCGACGGGAGGGACGTGCGCATGCCGGACGGGTCGACGGGAGGCACCGTGTGCTGTGCTCTGGAGCAGCGGCGGCTCCGGTGCCGTGTGTACGAGTCGCGCCCCATGATTTGCCGTCTGTGGGGGCTCGTCGAATCCCTGGCGTGCCCGTGGGGCTGCGCACCGGAGGGCGGGCACCTGGATGACATGGAGGGTCTGCGACTGATGAATCTGGCGCTGTGGCATGGCGGTTCCGCAACGGCCGTAGACCCAGCGCGGTGGGATTCCCTGGTGGCTCGGCCGCAGGTGCGGGAGGCGATGCTGGCGTACTTCGAGAAGCCGGTCAAGGAGGAGGTGCAGATCGTTCAGGGGACGATTCGGGTCCGGCCGGGTTTGTAGCGTTCGGAGTGTGCAGAGCCCTCGCCCTAACTGCCTAAGACGGGGGCTCTTGCGGCACGGGTCAAGGCACTGTCGCCGCTTCCGATGCTTTCGTTGCGGCTGCGTCCGTGGCCTTGGGCCAACCGCTTGCTTTGGTGATGTGGAGCTTGAGGCCGGCCTCGTCCGTAAAGCCGTAGCCTCCGGCCTCAGCGCACACCGTGTGCTTGAAGCATTTCACCGGGAGGGAGACCGGATCGGGATTCTGGGCGTCCGGTAGCTCGTAGGGAACCTCCGGTCCGAGTTTGTGATGGCTGCTTTTGGCGTGGCTGCCTCGGTTGCGGACCTTGACCCAGTAGGGGCTGGGGCTGCCCGCCCTGTGGGGTAGCGGGCAGATGACCTGTTCCACCCCCGGAATCCACTGGCCGGGTTTGTTGGCTGGGGACTTGCGTTTGGGAAGCGGGGGCGCTTCCCGGTGTTCAGGGGGTGCCTCGTGCATGGTGAGTTGGAGCGGCTCGGGGGGCTCCTCCATCTCTTCCTTGGATGTGCGTGCGGAGCGCAGGAGGGCTTCGACTACTTCGGGCCGGATCATCTCCTTGATCTCGTCGATGCGCGGTCCGCAGAAATCCCAGACGAGTGCGCAGAAGCCGCACAGGTCGATATTTTTTCCGGATGCGACGGTGCGCTGGGTGGAGGCGACGATTTCTGCGGGCTCCTCCAGTGCCGCGTGCCAGTCGCAGAGGACTGCGTGGGTGGTGACGAGCCGGCGTGCCATCAAGCGACCTTTCGCTTGCGGTGGCTGAGGGCCTTGGCGGTTTCGCCGGCGGGTTCGAGCTGTACGGGGTTCTGGAAGATGCGGCGGAGGATGTTCGCGTTGGCGACTTCTCGGCGGACGCTGATGCCGGTAGTGGAGATGCCGTAGGGGCTGGTGATGGTTTCGTTGCGGTCGCTGTAGGTGTAAGTGCTGCGGTCGTAGACGCGGGTGCCGGCGACCTTGAAGGTGTAGTGGCGCTTGAGGCCACAGCCATTGACACCGGCGCAAGCCTCGGTCACTTCGAAGGTCTGGGCCTTGCGAGGATCGGCGCCTGCCTTGAGGGCCTTGCCGCCTCGGTAGCCGGTCCAGTCGTGGGGCTGCCAGTTGTGCTGGGCGGCGGCGCACCTGCGGTAGCGGGCAGGGATGTTGTCGATGTAGTCGAACACGTCGTCTTCGCTGGGGACAACGAAGTCTTCTGCTGCGGTCACGCTCACTCCCTGTCGAGATCCTATTGCGGTGGATCACAAACTAGCTGGGAAGGGGAGGTGGCCGGAACGTGGTTGCCCGAATTGTTTAACCGTCACCCGAATGGGTGACACTACGATGTTGGGCGCGTGGAGCGTACATGGTGGTGTGCATCCATGCGGGCTCTACGTGATCGTCACACTTCTTTCACCCCATGCTGTGGTGCTGGTGTGCGAAACGACCGAAGTCGGTGATCTCCCAGCCGTGGTCGCTTCCGGGGGCGTACTGAATCATCTCCAGGTTCTCCAGGCGGATGCAGCTTCCGGACAGGTAGGAGACCTTGCCGTTCTTGAGGGGGACGACGCCGGCGAGCATGCCGAGGATGGTGAGATTGCGGTCGCTGCCGCCGTTACCGATGGCGGTGATGCGCTCCATGAGGGTCATGTCGGCGACCTTGTCGGTGCGCTCGCAGCCGTGGGCGGTGCGGTTGGCCCACTTCTTCTTCTGTGCGTCGGGGCTGAGGTGAGTGAGGGGGATGTAGCGCTTCTTGGCTTCAGCCTCGTTCGGGTCCTCGTTGCCGGGGGTGGGATCGGCGGCGGGGCCCTTCGGTGTGGGTTCGGTGGAGGGTGCCTCGGGCGGCGCAGGTGTGGCCTGGAGGGGCTTGGCGGGGTCGGGGGTAGTCGGCTGGTCGTTCTGCTCGTTCAGCAGCTCCTGGAGGGGTCCTCGGTTGTTGAACTTGGCGGCCCGGTAGGCGGCGCACAGCTTCTTGGGCAGGCGGCCCTTCGTGGGAAGCTGGAGGCCCTCCTTGCGGGCCCAGGCGCGGATGTCTGCGGGGTTGTCGCCGTTCTGGTGGCGGTTCTCGGTGGGCTGGCCGGCGGGGGCGTGCGGGGTGGCGGACTGAGTGCTGCGCGGGGTGCTGGCCTTGACGAGTCGGCCGGCCTGGATGAACGTCTTGAGGCGGGCACGCAGGGTGTGGGCGTTGCCGGCGGCGAGGTCGATCTCGTAGTGCTTGCCGTCCAGGGCGAAAGTGACCGTCTCGTCGGCCGGGACTTCGCCGTTGGGGTCGAGGTCGTCGATCAGGGTGACGATGCGCTTGGTGGCCATGGGTCTTTCCTTCCTGGACATGCAAAAGGCCCCACGAATGTGGGGCCTTGGGGTGGCGCTGGTGGGCCGGTGCCCGCTGTGGGGGGCGTACAGCGGGTGTGGGGTGCGGTGTTACAGGTCGGGGCTGACGTCGTGAACGTCGAACCAGCGGCGGCCGGGGGCGCTGATCTCGTAGTGGTTGTCTTCGATCAGCTTGAAGAGGCCGCGCTTGGTCAAGGCTTCGCAGGAGGTGGCGTCGCCTGACTTGCCGTCGGAGATGTAGGCGCCGTCGGGGTCGGCGTATGCCTTGCGGAGCCTGGTGAGTTGGGCGGAGGAAAGACGGCCGGCCTTGCGTGCTGCGAGGTGGTGGCGCTCTTCGGCGGTTGGCACCTTGGGCTCGTCGGGCTTGGCGGAGATTGTTTTGCCGTCGGTGTCTGCGAGGGCCGGGTCGAGATTGTTTTCTTTGAGGAGGGCTCGCAGGGGATCGCGGTTGCCCTTACGGAAGGCGCTGTAGGCGTCACGGACGCTTCCGTTGACGCGTCCTCGTTCGTTGACGGGGAGTTGGTAGCGCTTGGCCCACTCGCGAATTTTTGACGAGTCGTCAACTTGGGCGGCTGCGCTGCGGCCTGAGACTTGGATCGCGCCCTTGGCTCGGAGGTTGTTGCTGCCTGGCCGGCGGGCCTTGCGCCGGTACGGTTCCAGGGTGGTGCGGAACTTCTCTGCGTTGGCCGAGCTGAGGTCGATCTCATAGAAAAGGCCGTCGACTGCGAACGTCACGGTCTCATCCGCGTCGGTGCCGTCGAGATCATCGACCGTCCACTTCATGACCTTCTGCGCCATGGCTGTTCCTCCATGCGTTATTGCAATGCGCTCTGGACAGGAAACTCTAGCGCCGCCAGACGTGTGAAGGGAGCAGCAGAGGGTACATGCATGGATTTTGGCACCGATTGAGTGGCGCGGGCGCATATGCTGCGAGGCTGTTGCGCGCTTGGGGCGCTGGGGGCTTGCGCCGGGCGCAGACTCTCAGTGCAGGCAGCGAAACGTTCCTGCCCTTGGTGGAGTTGGCCCGGCGTTGCGAGGGTGCATATGCCGGGTGACTGAGGAGGCTGTAAAGGCTTGGCGAGAATCGCTGAGGTGGCCTGAGTCAACTAACCGGCGGTAACGCCATTCGTTGGGACGTAAAGGGCCCTTCCACCGATCGTGAGGTCCGCGTCGAAAGTGAGCGCTGCGGAGTTCGCGTCGGCCGTCACCTGATCGGGGAAGAGGATGCGGTCCATGTGAGGCTGACTGACCTCGTCGGCGGCGTCCTCGGCCTTGCTGTGGCTGTCGAAGAGCTGGCCGCCGGCGTCGACTACCTTGCCCAGCTCAGCGTGGGTGGAGATGCTGGCCGGCTCGACGGCGTTGCGGAAGGTCTCGTCTCCCCGGGCGATGAAGGCGGAGTGCTGGACCAGGGTGTAGTGGGTCTTGCGGAGGCGGCTCATGCAGCGCCCTCCCCTTCCTGCTTCTTGGCAGCGCGCTTGTCCCACGCGCGAATGATTTTGTGTCCGAAGTCGGTGACGTCGATGACGTCCCAGGCACCTTCGCGGGCGGTGTCCCCGCGCTCCAGCCAGCGGACCTCGATGTACCCCTGGTCCTGCAATTCGCGGATGTGCCGGGCCTTCCAAGAGTTGGGGACTTCGAGGCGACCGACCGGCTTGTGCTCGGCGATGTGCTTCAGGCGCTGCACGGTCGACTCGTAGACCTGAGTCTTGTCTCCGCCTTCGTCCGTGTAAACCATGCGGTCACGGGGCTCGCGAGGCTTGGCCGCCATTCGCACTCTCTTTCTAATTTCTGCCGATACAGCACTACCCAGTGGGCGGTCTGCTGTCTGCTGGCGTCTACGCGGGCCCGCCCCTGCATCTCACCCATTCGAGGGGCGGGCCGGCGAAGTCGATTGCTGCTGTGTCCTTGCCGGAAGAATCTACGCCGTCTCGAACAGGCGCGGGAACATCCGGCGAGCCAGCTCGGCGTGCACCGGGCAGAACGGTGAGCCCTCCGTGTGGTCGTTGGGGCAGACGTCGGCGCCGGTGGCCCATCCGCAGCTCTCGTCGGTCGCCCGCTCCCACATCTCCTCGAAGAGGGGCTCGCTGATCGTCCAGGCCCTCTGGCCGGGCCGGTCGTTGAGGATACCCAGCCCCGGGTAGCGCGTGTCGTCCTTCTCCGTCTCCCCGGTGCCCTCGTAGTTGGCCGTCACCCACAGGTGCCGGCCGTCCAGGTACACCTCCACCCGCCGGCGCTCCGCGCCCGTCTTGTCGTCGATCTCCTGGTAGACGTCGATGGGGTAGCCGATGCGCGGCGTTTCCTTGCGGATGTGGATGCGGGTGACGCGGGGCTTGCCGGTCTGGGAGGCGACGATGTCCAGCAGGTGATCGTCGAAGGAGGCCGGGGTGTGCTTTCCGAAGTTGCTCTGCTGTCCCTCGTGCTCAGCGATCAGCTCGGGGGTGACGTCGTCCTCTGTGAAGGGCTCCTTCTCCTCGCCCTTGGTCAGCAGGGTGATCCCCAGCTCCCGGTACGTCGCGATCAGGGCCTTGGTACGGCGCAGGTTCTCGGCGGCCTCGTCGGATCGGAAGACGGGGATGCCCAGGTGCATGGCGACCTGAATGTGGCACAGCGGGTAGCGCGGGTCCGTGTCCGGGAACAGCTTGCACTTGCCAGTCTCGTCCATGTCTGGGGTCCTTTCAGCGGTGTGTGACAACAGGTACGGAACGCAGAAACGGGCCGGCCCCCTGGAGCGAGTGGGAGTCGCCAGGGGGCCGGGCCCGGATGGTGTCACGCAGACAGCGGCATCCTGCGGTCTGCCGGCGGCTGCTGCTCTGCGGGATCGTCGGTGGCGATCAGCTCGGCGTGCTGCCGGCTGAGCTGTACTCGCATCGATCCGTGGAAGGCCGGCTGGACCTGGTGGACCTCGTGGTGCAGTTGGCCGGCGACGGGAGCGAGCTGGACGTGCGCGGCCGACAGGGACCGCGCCCGCACCGTGACGGTGGTGGTGGAGGGGAAGGTGAGGGTGTAGGTGAACAGCCCTCCTTCCTCTTCCTCCGCCCGCTCGCTCTCGTACTCCTCCATCCGGGCCTCGTAGTGGGTCATCGCCTCCACGTACAGCTCGATCATCTCGATGTTCGCCGGCCGGGACAGTTCCTTGACCGTGACCCATGTGGCCACGGCGCCTTCCTCGGCCTCCTCCGGGGACACCCGCGTCTTGTAGACCGCGTCGTCGGGGGCCTGGTCGGACGCGGCCTCGGCGCATGCCTCGATGATCGGCCCCGGAGCGGTGGCACCCATACCCACGGTGTAGGCGACGATGTGCCGGTAGCCCCGGTGGTCCTGCGGGGTGATCACCGGGCAGACGATTCCGTTGAACGGCGGCTCGAAACGCGGCGCGGCCAGATCCTGCTCACTCATCAACTGGCCTCCTTGTGTGCGACGGGGTACAGGTCCGAGGAGTATTCGAGGAGCAGGGACTCGTAGACGTTCACCACGCCGGCCTCGTAGTTGCCGCACGCGGTGTCGTAGTCGTCCCTGTTGAGGGGCTTGCCGTTGTCGTCGGTCAGGCTGTCGCGGAGCCGGTCCCACTCGCGCTGGTAGACCAGGGCACGGGCGAGTGCCGGCCGGGTGCGGTGCCCCGGGAGACGGGTGTAGCCCGTGGCGATCGTCGAGTGCTCGATGGGCTCGGCGCGGTCCTCGCGGAACAGTCGCAGCACGCCGTCGGTGATGTCGGTGACCAGGCCCGTGGCGGCCCTGGCTCCGGAGAAGACGTGCAGCATGGCGCCGACGAGGGTCTGCTGCTGCTCGATGGTGAGGTCGGCCAGCCATCCGTTGTCGGGCACCTCGATCAGGGACACGGGGGGCGCAGGCATGTGTGCTTCCTTTCTCTCGCGGGGTGGTGTGGGCGCTCGGCTGTGACCGCCACGCCCCCTCGGGGGCGGACGGACACGGCCGAGAGGTCAGAGGGTGAGGCTGCGGTGGAACTCGCGGATGGCCTTCTGCTGCTCGCGGGTCAGTTCGCCGGCGCGGGCGGTGTACCACTCGTACGGGTTGGGGCTCAGGTTGCCGATCGTGAACTCCAGCACGTCGCCCTTGAGGGAGTAGGCGATCTGCACGGTGCCGTGGGGGCTCTGCCGCGTGGGGCGGGGGACGAGGAGGCCGACGCGGCGCCGGGCGCCCTCCCGCCAGTTGCCCTCGTACATGGCCACCCAGCGCGGCCGGGTGACGTTGCGCAGGGAGCTGGTACGCAGCCGGCGGCAGGTGAACTCCTCCTCCGGTGTCTTCATCTCGGCGTGGGGCTTGCACTCACTGCACGCGGTGGGCGACTCGCCGGTCTCGGGCGGTCCGTCGGGGAAGTCGGCGGGGTCGATTTCGATGACGTACTCGCGGCAGCGGGGGCATCGCAGGCATCCCTCTCGGACGATGGCCATGGGCTGGGGCTCCTTTTCGGTGAGGCTGGCACTGTTTGAACAACGAGCGCCACGGAAATTCGTGAGGTCACCCATTCGAGTGACGGGATTGTTTATTCGTCGAAACGGCAAGGGACGGCCCGCCCCAGCCCGGGGCGGGCCGCCGCGAAATGCCGTGCCGGTGGGGCGGGTCAGATGATGCGCTGGGCGCGGAGGATGTTCACGATCTCCATGGCCACCGCCGGGTCGTCCCAGGCGTCGGGCTCGCCCTCGGTGCCCTCCTGGAGGTGCACCTTGGTCACCAGCTTTTCCAGCCGCCTGTACGGGTGCCGCTTCAGCTTCTTGTCGGCCGTCTCGAACAGCGCCGCTGCGACCTTGCGGACCGCGTGGTTCTCCAGCATCTGGCCGATCGGCCCGTACTTGCCGGCCAGGTTCTTGGGTGCGCGGATCTGCTGGCTGACGACCGTCTCCCAGCCGCCGGGGACGCACATCTGGTGCGTCATGAGGTAGATCGCCTCGCCCTCGATCGGTCGGGCGTCGGGGACCTCCTTCAGCACTGTGCGCCGCTCCCCCAGGGGCACACGGCGGTCCGGCCTGGTGTTGGTGTGCTGCATGCGATTCGTCCTCTCTGATTTCGGGCATGAAAAAAGCGGCCCCGATCGGGACCGCGAATTGCTGTTGTGTCCTGGCCGGCGCCTTCTTGGGTGGGCTTAGTCGCCGGTGTCCGCGTGCCCGGCGCACCGGTCGGTGCCCTCGACGGTGGTCTCGGTGCAGTAGCGAGGTGCGTCGTCGGTGCCCGTCGGGTGGCCGCAGATGAACGAGCCCTTCGTAGGCTCCTCGGTGAGGTGGTCCAGCGGCTCGATGAATTCCGTGCCCATCTCGCCGTACCAGCCACGGGGGCGCTTGTACCAGTCGCCCAGGTGCCGACGGTCGAGAATCTCCACGGCCGTGATTCCCCACGGCCGTCCCTTGTCGTCGCGTCGGTGGTACACGATCCGCCCGTAGTAGTACTCGGGCCGGATGGAGTCGGTCCAGACCTTCACGAACTGGCCGTCGGGGAGCTGGGAGTACGGGTAGCGCTTACGGCGCTGCATGGTGTTTCTCCTCGCGGAAATTTCGGTGCTCTCGGCGGGGGCCGCAGTAGACCCGTGCCTGCTAGTTGTGCTCGTACCGCATGCGGACCATGGTCAGGAATTCGACGCTGAGCGAGATGGAGACGGTGCCAACGATGTCTCCGGTGCCACGGTCGTAGATCGACTCGTAGCGGCTGTTCGAGGTCGACTGGAGAGCGAAGCGCTCGCCCTTGTAGACGGCCCAGGTGCACTTTTCGCCGGGGTACGGCTCGCAGTTGCAGATGGGGTCCACCATCAGGAGCACGACGTTGTCGGGGCTGGTCTGGCCGTGCGGCAGGTGGCGGATGCCGATCATCCTGCGCAGCAGTTCGTCACGCTGGGCGGGGTCGCTGGGGCGGGTCATGTCGTCCGTGTTGACGATGCACTGGGCGGTGCGGGGCTCGTCCTTGCCCTTCGGCGTCCAGGTGACGCGGTAGCTGGTGAGCAGCGGCCCGGCCTGCTCGGTTTCGGTGCTCGCCTCGGTGGTGGCCATCAGTTCGGTTCCTTCCTGTTCGCGCTCTGGTCGGGGGCGGTAGGGGTGAGCTGTTCGGGCCCCTGGTGGGACTCGTCGTCGTTGTCCCACCGGATGTGCAGGGGCCAAGGGCAGGCGCTGGCCGGCCGGGGGTAGCCGCACCGGGTATGGCCGCATTCGGTGCCGGGTCCGCCGTCGCCGACCTGCGGCTGCCAGGTGTGCCGCTTGCACAGGCACACCACCACCTGGCCGTGCCAGGAGCCGTAGTCCGGGTCTTCGAGCATGACCCGGGTGCCGGTCGTCAGAAGCATTCAACGCCCTCCCATTTCCGGGCATGAAAAAGGCGGCCCCCCGTTCACCGGGAAGGCCGCACATTTCTGGTGTCCTGAATCAGTGTTCCAGGATCACTGCCGGTTCTCTCACTTCTCCGGCATCTGGGCGTCGGAGTCGAACGCGTACAGCGGGCCGGCCGTGTCCTCGTCCTGGTCGTCGGGCTTGATCAGGTCGTAGTCGCCCATGTTCGGGCTGGTGCCGTAGGACTCCCAGTCGATGAAGTCGTTGAACTCCTCCAGCGTGCGCTCGTCGAAGGCGGGGCCGCCGTCGACCCGCACGTACCACTTGGCGAACGCGCCGGGGCTGTCGTACTTGCCCTTGTAGTTCAGGGTGATGAACGCGCTCAGATCGCTGATGTGGATCGGGTCGAGGCCGGATGAGGCGATGTACTCGGCGGTCACACGGAGGACGTCCTCGCCGTGTTCCTCGACCGCTTCGTACACCTTGTCCGCGCTCTCCTGGATGGCGACCATGTCGAGGTAGCCGATGCCGTCGGGGTCCTCGCTCTGCGGCCAGTCGCCCTCCTCCACCTCCTCGTAGGCGTCGAAGGGGTGGAGACTGCCGATCGGCTGGCCCTCCGCGTCCGAGATGTCTTCGCCGAACCGGTACTCGCCGCCGGTCACCCAGTCGACCAGCTTGGTCAGCTCTGCCCCGTCCAGCTTCTGGCTGACGTCCATAAGAAAATGCCTTCCGAATTACGAGATGAATATGGTGAGCGCCCCGCGCCGCAATCGAACCGGGCTGCAAACTCGTCACGGGGCCCCGAGCGTCACTACTCGACAGGCGCGGCTGTCTCCTGGTGCGGCTCGAACCCTTCGATGAGCCTGCCATAGATCCGGGTGCCGGTGTGCGCCTGGAGGCACGCCCACATTCCGGTCTCCGGCTTCGCCGCGATCCCGACCGATTTGTGGCCCGCGCGGACGTCGTAGCGGCCGTCGTCGCGCTTGTGGAGGTAGCCGATGCCGTTGCTGGCGCCCCGCGTGTTGAGGTCGACCAGGAAGCCCTCGTCCTTCATCGGCATGAGGGAGATCATCACGCCGTACTCGGGGATGAGGGAGGGCTGCACCTGGTACGACTGCGAGGTGCCGAAGCGCTGCGAGATGCGGTTCAGGCCCTCGCACTCGCATCCGTTGTTGACGCAGCAGCCGCACTGGGACAGGTCGATCTTCCGCTCGTCCGGCGCGAGCATCGCCCTGCTGGCCGGCCGACTGGGCTGGATGTACCGCTCGTAGGGACCGCTGCGGCCGGCCGGCCGCGTTCCGAAGGACTGCACCGGGGGCTGGTACCAGTACAGGGTCATGGCGGCGTACTCGGCCGTCTTGAAGCCGGGCATGGCGATCGAGTTGCTGCTGCGTCCCGTCCAGTCGGCGGCCCAGCCGCCGTCGGCGGTCTCGTACACGATGCCCTGGAACAGGAAGCCAGCGTCGTCACCGGGCGCGTCCGTGTAGACCTTGAAGCGGGTCCCCTCGACGTCGTCCGGCTGGTAGTGGAACTTGGGCGTGGACAAAGGTTTCTCCTACTCGTAGATGCTGGTCTTGTACTGGGTGGTGGCGATGGGGCCGAAGGCGTCGCACACGGCGTCGGTCACGTGCAGAAGGCGACGGGGTTCCGGCTCGTCGGGGCCGGTGATGCGGATGACGGCGCGGATCGAGCCCTCGGGGGTGTAGAGGATGACGTCCTGGCGGCCGGGGGTGTAGGTGCAGAAGTCGGCCGAGCCGGATTCGTAGACGCGGTGGTGGAAGCGGAAGGCGACCTGCTTGTAGTTCTTCGGATCGCCGATCTCCTCGGGCTTGCCATAGCCACAGTTGTCGAGCTTCTCGGCCGAGATGTGGTGCCGGGCCAGCCCGTACTTCAGCCCGTACGCCAGGTCACGGAAGGTGAACGTCGCGCAGATTCCCGGGTCGTCGGTCACCGGCCGCCAGTCCCCGACGGGCAGGCCGATGCGCGTGGCGTAGTCGAAGAAGTGCTTGGCGGAGGCGGTGGCGCGTTCGGCCTGGCTGCCGTTGCTCGCCTGGTTCTGCCAGATCGACAGGAACAGCGACTCCGGGCGGGCCCTGCACCCATTCCGTCCAGTGGTGAAGGACGTCAGCGTGCCGGTGAGCCGGCAGTCGTAGCACGTCTCTTCGCCGGCCCTGCCGGTCTCGATCAGCCGGTGCCCGCCGGCCAGCATGAACTTCGGCAGCGGCTCCAGGACGGTCAGCGGCACCATCTTGGCCCGGTAGTAGGGGCGGCGCACGAACCCCTGCCCGCACGGCTCGCACACCGGCTCCGTGTGCCGGCTCTGGGCTCCCGGCTCGTCGTCGGCGTCGGGGGTGGAGTAGATCAGCATGTGCGTCGCGGTACCGGCGCAGTCTGTGGCGGTTCCTCGCATGGTGGAGCAGCGCATGGTGGCCTTTCGCTGGTGCGGGTTGGCGGGTCGGTCACTGCCCGGTGGGCAGTTGGTCGAGCCAGTAGGCGTTGATGCCGTACTGGATTCGGAACGGGCCGGTCGTCTGCCTGATCAACTCGACGGTGTCGTGGAGGATGAACGCCCGGGGGTTCACGTCCGGCCGCGCGGTGCTCTTGGTGCTGCGCAGGTATTGCAGCAAGTGGTACTTGGCCTCGTGGAGGGGCAGGTTGATCGTCGTCCCGGCCGGCAGGCCCTCGGGGGTGCGGCACCAGCCGGCCGCCATCTTCGGGGCACCGGCGACCTCGGGGCCGGCCCAGTGCCGGTCGATGGCTTCACCGACCCGCTGCTCGAAGATGTAGTCCCACACGAGCGTGTCGTGGGACATCTCGACGTATGCCTTCATCGCGGCGTCCGCGTTGTCCGTGGAACGGGGTTCGGCGAAGCGCTTCGAGTACGCCCATTCGCCGTTCACGAATCCGTCGTGGGCGCTCTTGCCCACGAACAGGCGGCCGACGGCCCACTCCGTACGGCCGGTGTGCCCGTTCTTCCGGGTGCCGAGGAACTGCCCGTAGTAGCGGTTGTCGTGTTGCCGCTGGCGGGCCAGGTGGACGATCTGCCAGCCTTCGCCCCCGACGGTGTCGCCGATCTTCGTCATGCGGTGATCTCCTTCACTTCCTTCAGCTCCTCGACCGGCACGAGGAAGCGGACGACCGGCACCTTGGCCGACTGGCAGAGCAGGAATCCGGTGTTGGCGCCGACGTCGCCGTAGTCCTGGTCGACCTGCTCGAAATTGATGACGGCGAAGTTCTCGCCGCCGCCGAAGGTGACCAGAGCCCCGGGCTCGAATCCGAAACAAGGCGTCCAGTGATCGGTGGCGTAGTACTGGACCCACGGATCGGTGATTTCCTCCGGCTTGTCGTAGACGCCGGTCAGGCTCGGGGGGCCGATTCGGTTCGGGCAGTCGGCCATGACCTGGCCGGCGCCGTCGATGATCTCGATGACCAGCGGGGCGAGGAGGCCGGCGCGCATTGCTGCGGCGTCCTTGTCCTCCCACCAGTCACTGTCGACCGGATACGCGCCGGGCTCGTCGTCGGCCTGGACCCGGACCCTGATCCTGGGCTGCACCAGCGGTGCGTGTTCAGGCATGGGCACCCGTGATCTCCTTCTCGGGCTGGAGGTAGTCGAAGCTGCTAGCGGGTCTCGGGTAGCGGTCGCGGTCGGCCGTGATGCTGGCGACGCGGCCCTGCCACGCCCCGACGTGCAGCAGGCAGGCGAGGTAGAGGTTGAGGGACGCCCAGTTGTGACCGGCGCGGCAGCTCTGCCAGTACTCAGCCCACAGACGGCGCAGCTCCTCGCACTGCGTCGTCGTGCTGCCGTGCACGTGGATGGTGCCGCCGGGGAAGTACACGTAGATCCGGCAGCCGCACGGCAGGCGGTAGTAACCCGTCTCCAGCCCGATTCGGTCGGCCGTGATTTCAGGCAGCGGCGTGCTCATGCGTCTGCTGCTCCTTCCACTGCTTGTACAGCTCGGCGGCCGGGCCGGGCACGAGCCAGCCGAAGGAGTCGGCCCAGTCCCGGAGGTGGTCGGCTTCGGTCTGGCCGTAGTAGTCGGACGGGGCACCGGCCGGTCCGGTCAGCAGCTCGGGGTGGGCCTGGAGCTGGAGGATGCTGTCCTTGCAGCGGCGGCCGTACCACATGTCGTCGTGCCCGAGCCGGGCCAGCTCCTCGGGCCCGTGACACTCGTCGCACACTCGCACGGAGTGGCCGGTCAGCTTGCTGACGATCTTCACCCGGGCCGGCTTGTAGGTGTGGGGGCCGCAGCTTCGGCACTTGTAGTACCAGTTCTGCCACTCCACGGCGCCCCGGTGGACCTCCGCGTGCGCGGTGATGATCTCGAAGTCTTCGGCCGCCGGGACGAGTTCGGTCAGCGGCAGCACCTGCGTTCCGGCGTGGTCCGGCTCCAGGTACGCGGCGTACGGCTTGGCCGGCCGCCCCTTGTAGTGGTTGAAGTTCCGCTTCCGCCATCCGAGGATCGGGGCGTAGTGGCGCTCGATCACTCCGGTGTCGCGCGCCTCGATCGTGAAGCGCACCATGTCGCCGATTTTCATGCGTTCTCCTCCTTCGATGTGCTGAATTCCGGCTCGTCGCCTTCGGACTGGTATCCGGCGCCGACGACGTCGGTCCAGGAGTAGCCACCCGGGCCTTTGGCGGTGTCGAGAAACAGGTGGTTGGGGTTGAAAGCGAGACGGATGGTGCCGCGCACCTTCACCGAATGACCGGACCCGTTCCACGAGTCGAGCACCAGCAATTCAGGGTCGGTCCACTGGATCGTGATTTCGGGGGCCGGCTCGTGAAAGCGGACCCTGCGCACCGCGTCGTAGACCGTCCTGACGTCGCCGTGCCACAGGATGTGGGCGTTGCCGCCGTAGCTGGCGTGGGCCACCAGTTCCCGCAAGGGGTCGGCGTTGTCCTCGAAGCTGACGCCGATGTCTTCCCCCAGCCTGCGGGCGGCGTCGTCGGCCTCGTCCTCGCTGAGCCGCCACGGCTCGCCCTTGGCCTCGGCATCGAGCTGGTAGCGGAACAGCTTCGAGCTGGTCATACGCATCAGGTCGCCGAGCGGGTCGGACTCGTCGCGTTCCTCGACAGCCTCGCGCACCTGCTCCAGGACGTCGTTCTCCTCCAGGAACTGGCGCACGTCGTCGTCCAGCAGCTCGCTCAGGACGTGGTTCGTTCCCTGCGCCCGGTTCTCGAAGAACCAGTCGTCGTTCAGCACGTCCTCCTCACCCGCGAGCAGCTTGTGGATCTGCTCGTCGGACAGGCACTCGCCCCGGTCGACGTAGACCAGCGTGTACTTTTCGGCGAGGCGGGAGACCACAAGGTCGGCCGCAGCCTGCGCGAGATCCTCCGTCGAGATATCGGCCATACCGTTTTCCCTTTCTGGCGTGTTTCTGCGGCGTCCTTGGTGCCCGGCGCGGGAATCGAACCCGCCGAATGCTGCATAAGGGATGGGCATTCGCTGCTCGCCGGCCGGGCCTGCTGGTCAGATTTCCCAGCCCTCGTAAAGGCCGTCGACCATGCCGAGGATCTGAAGGTGCTTCGCGAGGTTCGATGCCTCGTCGGCCACGCGCTCTAGCTCCTCACGGATGCCGCGCGGGTTGTCACCCTCCCGCTTGAGCTGCTTCCACGCCTCGATCGCGGAGCGCAGGTTCTCGGCCTTGCCCTTGAGGATGGTGCGGTTCTCCTCGCTTATGACGCGGTCACCGGCGCAGACGGCCGTCGTCATGTGCGGGTGGTCCGTCTGGATGCCCGGCTTCGCGTGCCAGGCGTCCGGCAACCGGCCGCCCTGGCGGGCCGCCTGGTCGAGCGCCCCGAAGTGCTCCAGGAACAGTTCCTGGTGCGGCGAGAGAGCCAGGCCGAACGTGGGCTTCATGGCCCCGATCGCATCGCGCATGCCGACGAGTTGGGCGTGCGAGTGGTTGGCGTCGTACTCAGTCACCACGCGTCACCAGCCGCGATCGCGTCCCACTGCTTGTAGGCGCCCTCGGGGTAGAACCGGGCCGGGCCAAGCCACTTCTTGCCCTGGTCCCACCGGCAGACCTTGAGCACGCCGTGCTTGCCGCACAGCAGCCGGTACACCCGACCGTCCTCGGTCTCGAACCGATGCACGAGACGGCTGTGCTCGTACCACTCACGGTCGGTGGTGAAGAGGTGGTGGTCGTGGAGTCCGAACGGCTCGTGCGTGACCCACGTGCCGTCGTGCGGTGACAGGTTCTCCGGGATGATCTCCGGGTCGACCGGTACCCGGTCGTTGGTCTGCGCACTACGCAGCTCTCCGGTGTTGAGCCGGAACAGGTACCGCGAGCCGTAGGAGATTCCGCCCGAGGGGGCGAGGCCGATATCCCACACCGGGGTCAGTTCGGTGCACGGCTTCAGAGTGCCGTTCGGTCCGATCGGCTTCTGCACCTCACGGGCGATCCGCATACCTTCGCGGATCTCGCCCGGGTGCATGTACTGGACGTTGAGCGTCTCGTCGAACCACTGCATGCTCAGACCTCCTGTGTGCTGGTCGTGAAGGCGGACCAACGGCCTTGGAACTGGCCGTGGCCGTCGGGGTGGACGCGGATGGTCTTCTCGACACCGGCGACGAGCCAGCCCATGTGCCGGGTGCCGTGCTCCTCGGTCGTCTCGATCAGCCGGTGGTAGCCGATCAGCTTGCCGATCTTGAAAAACTCGGCCTCCTTGATCAGCGCGGCCTCGTCGACCTGCGGGAACACGTCCCGCTCCAGGTGCTCGTGGATCGCCTTGGCCAGCGGTCCCATCGAGTCGTAGGACGGCTGCGGCGTCTCGAATCCGCACGCGCACATGCCCGCGTAGCCCTCGTACGAGGGCAGCCGCTCGAACCGGTGGATACCGGAGTCGGCGCTGTCCACGATCGTCTGCTTCTTGGTTTCACGGGCGTACTGCGCGCCGGGAAGGCTGTCGTCCAGGCCCAGTTCCGGAATTCGCGGCATGTCAGGCACCGACCTTGTCTGCGTTGTAGGTGTACGGATTGCCCGTGATCGAGTCGATGTAGATACCGGCCTCGCCCCACGTAATCGGGAAGGAGAACTCCCGGCCGTCCTTGAGGAGTTGTGCGCCGTACTGGCGGACTTCGACCTCCATGACCCGGTCGGCGACGCCCAGGTGAGTGCACACCTGGGAGTACGGCATGGTCGCGAAGAACCGGTCGCCGATTTCCAGGTCAATTCGCGTGTTGCTCAATTTCCCCTCCTTGGTAGCTGCTGACAGTCGACAGCCCGGGACGCGGCGTTGCGGCTGCGTCCTGGACTCCCGTTAGCTCAGTCGCTGATTGACGTGCGGGTGCCATCGATGTGCACCACGAATTGGTGACGGAGTTCAGGACCCTCGTACTCGCGAACCTTGACCCGGAATTGCGGCTGGCCACTGCGTTGACGTGTACGCATATGGCGCACGCAATAGGCCGAGACGGGATCGGGTTCCTGCCCGTATCGGCGCGGCTTGAGCTGCACATACCGGGTCGCGGTGTCCCGCCAGGAGGCCAGCCGGCCGTCGGCCGGCGGCTCGTACTCCTGGAGCATGAAGAACCAGAGCAGACCGGTCGGCCTAGGTCTGGTCACCGGCGATCAGCTCCCGGCCGACCTGCATCCGGTACGACGACAGGCGCACGACCGTGTCCTGGTCGCCGACGATGTTGTAGAGCACGGTGCGCTTCTTCTCGGCGTACTCCATCGCCAACTCGACCGTGGGGAACACCATGCGGCCGGGCCGGGCATGGGTGTACCCCTCAGCGCTGCTGAGGGTTCCCGCGACGCCCATGATCCGGAAGCGTTCACCCTCGGGCGGCATCTTCCCCTCGAACTCGTAGCCCGGCGACGCGTACCATCCGAGCGTCTTGGCGAACTCCGGGTCGGCGGTCTCCCGCGTCTCGTGCTCGGTGATGGACAGCACGCGCTTCTCCCCGTGGTTGCAGCGCGGCGGCCACCCGCCGGGAATCCGGTTCCACACCGGGCGCGGGCCCGGGTCGTAGTCCGGTTCGGACATCTCGCAACACGGCTCCATGACCACAACCGTGATCGTCATCCTCAGACCTCCAGCCGCAGCAACTCGCGCAGCACGGCCGGCCCCTTGCCCGCCGACTGCTTCTCGGACTCGCGGGGCATCTGCTTGAGCCGGGGCTTGTGTCCGACTCCCGCGTCCAGTTCCCATCCGTCCCGGCGACGCTGGGCCAGTACGTTCCGACCGAACGCGGTCAGGCGGCACTCGACGCCGTTGGTCAGTTCCAGAAGCCCATCACGCACCAGCTTCTGGCCGGTCGCGTTTGTCACCACGATCCGGTGTCCGTTGCCCCGGCCCGGGTTGACGGACCAGCACGTCAGTCCGTTCAGGTGCGTCAGCCATCCCCGGTCAGCGCACTCCAGCACCAGGTGCGACCGGTCGGACAGCCGGTACTTCTGCGGGTCCGGCTTAGCCACGATGGCCCCTCTCCGTGTTGCCGTTCGGGTCGTACGTGGACATGCGGTGGCCGTTCAGCAGCGCCCTCGATCCGTCGTCGTGGCGGACGCCGTACCAGCCGTTGAAGTGCTTGCCGCCGGGGTCGATGTCCCCGCCCCGGGCGAACTGGTCCGGGGTGACCACGCCCCACTTGCGGTCGTAGTAGTTGAAGACCTTCAGGTCGGCCGTGATCTCGACCCCGTCGTGCGTGTGCGTTTCGTCACTGCGGTCCTGCATTGTCTTTCTCCTCTCCCCCATTCGATGGACGGGGCTGGAAATTGTGGTCAGCGAAAAGGGAGCCGACCGGCATTTACGCGCGGCACAGCTCCCTTTCCGTCGAATGGTTCAGTTGTCGTACTGGCTACCCTGGGGCTAGTTCTTCGTCCGGTCGTCCCGCCGGAGCTTGTGGCGCAGGTCGGCCTCGTACTCGTCCGCCTTACGGCCGTGGACCTTCTCGTACGCGTCCAGGTCGACTTGGGGCCCGACGGCTTGGGCGAACTCGGGCACCGACCGGGCCATCAGCCGCATGTACAGGCACGCGGCGGCGGACGTCATGGGCGCGATCTTGCTCGCCTCGGAGATGACGACGATCATCTCCGCGTCCGTCCCCGGCCGGGTGTCGGCACCCTTGGCCCGACGGTTGAGGATCTCCCGGCAGTGAGCCCGGTACAACGGCTCGCGCAGCAGCGCCTCGTTACCGTCCACCTTGAGTAGCGAGAAGCTGTTCCAGATCGGCCCCGTTCCCCGCTCACCGGGGCGGGGCCTCGGCTCACCATGCCGGATCTGCGCCTTCACGATCTCGTCCTCGGCCCACTCCATGGCCTCGAACAGGGACTCCATGAATCCCATTTCCGGCAGGATCGCCGAGATGTCGATGGTCAAGAGACCGCCCCCTCCGTATTTCGGGCATGAGAAAGGCGCCACATAAGAGCGGCGCCGGAATTGCTGCTGCATCCCTGCCGACCCATCGGCCGGCCGATCCGCAGTACGTCTGTGCATGGCGCGCACAGCCACGGCCGGCCTCGATGCCCCCTGGCACCGAGGCCGACCGAAGCCATCTACGCGTCGAGGTCCGCCGCGACGCTCACCGCGTACGCCTGCGCCCGGTCCAGCGCTTCCGGGCGCTGGTCGTCGGCCAGCGCGGTGGCGGCACGGTCGAGATCCCGTGCGGCTTCCGCGTACCTGGCGGACTCTTCGAGGAGCTTCCCGATCTGGTCGAGCCGCTCGATGTGTCCCCGGATCATGTGCAGCGCGGAGTCCATCAGCTCCCCGCGCTCGCCCCATTCCTGCGTCAGGTACTCGACGTCGGAGTTGAGCCGTTCGATCTCCTGGCCGATGGGCGAGTCGTAGCGCGAGGCGGTGGCGTGTTCGGCACCGAATCGCGGGCGGCGAAGAGGGCTCATGCGGCGTCTCCGATCTCATTGGGGAAGACAGCGGGAAGGGTGAGGAAGATGCGGCCTTTCTGGTGCTCAGCCCAGCACCCGGGGTGCAGCAGGTTGGGGTGGACGGTCGTGTGCGTCAGCTTCTCGTCCTGGTCGTGGTGCTGGACTCGCGCGAACATCAGCAGCGGCTGGGTGCACCGGTCGTGCCTGCCCGGGCGGGGCGTCCGTCCGGTGTAGAAGGCGCGCAGGGCGGCGAATCCCTCGTTGCATTCCCGGAATATCTCCCAGGACTCTTCCACGACGTCATCCCGGTCGCCGAACTGCGTCGTGACGTGGGGCACGTACTGGAATGTATCGGTCATGCAGCTTCCTTCTTTTCGATGGCCTGGATGGACTTCTTTGCCGTGCGCGTGAAGTCGGCGCGCTTACGGCCTCGCGGGGTCTTGCCGTACAGGGGGCACAGGAGGTTCAGCCGCTCGTTCTGGCCGGGAATCTTGACGGTGAGTGGGATGGTGGGGCACGACTGCATCGCAAATTGCTCCGTTCTCAGCACTTGTGGTTTCTGGTGAATCCCGTCGCGGCGTACACGTCCGTGGATTCCTCCGTGCGCGGGCACTTCGCGCACCCGGCGGTCCAGATACCGGTGATCGGGTTGTGGATCAGCGTGATTTCCGACCGTCCGCCGATCCGGTCCGAAGCCCATTGCTTGGGCCCGGTGACGCGTAGACCGAGCGGAAACGCGTACGTGTTCTCCGCGAATTCGGTGGCTTGCGTCATGGCCTTGTCGAGGCCCATGTGCTGATACGCACCGAGCGCCTGCCACGAACCGGCGGGGTGGAAGTGCTGGATTCCGTACTCACCGGCCATTGCAACTCCCGATCGGGACCGTGTCGGTCCGGCCCGGGGCGTAGGGGTGCTCGGCGATCTGACGCCAGTCGGTCACCCCGACGTCCAGGCCGTGGTTGAACGCCACGCACAGCTCGTTCGCGAGGACCTCCAGGCCGTCCATGCTGTGAGCGGTGACCGGGTAGAAACCGCAGGTCTCGCCGGTCGTGGTCAGGAAGACCTCGACGATGAAGACGGAGAGGCTCACTTGGCACCGCCGACCGTCGCCGGGTTGATCACGACCGTGCGGCCGTTCTCGTCGGTGACCTCGATCGGACCGGCGGCCAGGGCGAGCGCGGTGCCCAGCTCCAGGAGGGTCCGGGACCGGCCGGCCGCGTCGGTGATCTTGAACGTCATGGCGCCCCTTTCAGGCATGAGAAAGGCCGCCCACCGAATGCGGGCGGCCGGTTGCTGCTGCGTCCGTGCGTGGGCAGGACCGATCGTCGAAATGGCACGACCCCTGTCGTGAGGGGACGTCAGGGACCATGCCGCCGCGAGGATCGATCAGCGCCGGTCGTCGGCGCTTTCGGCCACGCGCCCGTCGTTCTCCCGGCGGTACACGTGGTCGCAGCCGTTGCAGTACATGTGCACGTAGGTCGACGCGGCATGGTCACGGAATTCCGGTACGAGGATGTACCCGGTCGCGCCGCACAGTGTTTCGCGGTCGTTGTCCTCGCGCGTGATGCACGCGACCTTGCCGCACTTGCGAAAGCGCACGGCCGGAAGGACATCCATTCCGTTGTCGATCTCGAACGCGTAGCAGATGTGGCCACCGCGCACGCACGCCAGGAGGGTCAGGTAATCGGTAATCCGGTCGGCGACTTCGCCGATGGTTCCCCAGTCGTAGTCGAGTTGCCCCGCCGCGACGAGCCGGGAAGCGTGCTCACGGAATGCGGGCCCAATGCTCATGCTCGGTACCTCACGCGCGAATTTGTCGGGCACCATCATCGGCGAGTCGTCGAGGTGCGCGATGGGATCAGCCGTTGCGCTCATGCTGGCCTCTTTCTGGGTACGGAAAGGGGCGCCACCCCGCGACGGTTTCCCGTCTGGAATGGCGCCCCGATGGTGTGTGTCAGTGGTCCATGGTCGAGTAGCGGGCCGACGACTTCCCGTACCTGCGCACGTAGACGTTGACCGGCTTACCGTCGCGCTCCCACGTGTCGACCAGCAGCCATCCGGCGGTGTCGGCGTTCTCGCAGAACTTCCCCGCCAGGACCGGCTTTGCCGCGTCGCGCAGATTCTTCGGAAGTTCCGCCGCCTTGATCGGCTGGAACTCGGTGATCTTCGGTTCCGATGCCTTGACCGGTTCCGGGGCGGTCGACGTCGCCGCGCGCGTCACGCGGCGCCGCTCCGGCTTCGCGGCCTTGAACGTCACCGGCACGTCGCACGGCCGCTTGCTCTCGCCGAGCGTCCCGGGCGCGGGCCGCAGGTTGGCGTGCGCGATGCGCGCGGCCGTCTCCCGCTGCTGGCGGCGACGCTTCGACTTCAGGTTGCGGCCCGCGAGGGCGGCGAGTGCGCCCGTGAATTCGCGGCTGTTGGCGGACTGCATGGCCATGATCGTGCTGTAGGCCATCGGACGGTTGCCCATGCTCAGTTCCCCTTAAATTTGGTGGCGTTGCGGAGGTTGCGGATATCGGCGCGAGCGGACTTAGCGGCATTGGCGTCACCGCGCGCGAGCGCGTCACGTTCGCGGCCGATGGCGTCGCGCAGCTTTACGCGGGCGTCTTCGCGTGCGGCGCGCGCAATGTCGGCGCGCGTGTTCTCACGCGTGCGGAGCGTTTCGACGTGACGTGCCGTGGATTCGTGCGCCACTTGCGCGCGCACTTCCGGCGTCATGCGCTTACCGGCAGTCATGCCTACGCGCGAGTTATAGACGATTTTTTCGGCACCCTTGGAACGCGTCGCCGCAGCCGCGCGAGTCTTCCGGCGTCCATCCTTTGCTTTCGGCCGCTGCTTTTCACCGGCGCTCTTACGCAGACCAGTGGGCACACTTGTGGTGCCGACGGTGTTCCGCACCCCTTTGGCGCCGCGCGTCATGGTCAAACGCGCGTCCGCTTTCGGAGGGTCGTATTTCGAGCGCGCGCCGGGGACGTTGCTCGCGAGTTCCCGGAATTGTGGCGGAGTCGGCGGAGTCTTCAGGTGCGCGTTTGCGCTTGCGGTCGCCTGCTCGCGCGCGAATGTTTCGGCGTACTCCTGTGCGGCCGTCTTGTCTTCCGTGGAAAGTCCCGAGAACAACGGCTTTCCGTGACGCTTGCGCGTGATTTTCGGCTCAGTAGATCCCATGGCATTCCCCTTTGTGGTGCGAGGCGGACAATGATCAGCAATGTGTTAGGCAACAAAACCCACGCGCGGGGGCGAGAAAATCCCGGGGGACAACTCGCCCCCACACGTGGCAAACACTGAATCGGTCCCGTTGTGTTGGTCCGGTCATCAGTGGCTAGGTGGGCATGCTTGCTAGGCATACGTCACCCCTTGTGATATCGCCGAGCTAATCCGCAGCCATGCTCTTAGTGGTGCGGGCAAGGTTCATTCGGTATCGGGCAAGGGATAAAGGCCGCTGGTTTCCCTTTACGGCACACCGCCTAGCGACACACTCGCGCCCCAACCTTGGGCAAGAACGTATGTGTTCGGCGTCCACTTTCCCGCTTGACGTCACTCACGTAACGCGCACGGATTAGCTATCGATATTCGCTTGACGGGCAACCGGTCCTCGCGGATACGGCGCATTGCCAAGCGCACACGTGTTTCGCAGCACGTGCACCACACGCACCCGCCGGGAATCGCGGGGGGAGCTGGAAAAACACAGCTCTACCTAGGTCCATGCACTCGCCCGGCGTATCCGGGGGTGCTATGCGAGTCGTCGTTGCCCGCTCCGTTCCCTTGCCGTCCCGTTGTGGCGACACCCAGAACGTTAGGTGTTCCCAGGGGGGTTTGGAACACCTACAGGGCAGGAAAAAGCGTCGCAGCACAGAACCCGCAGGTCAGAGGCGCAATGCGTCGCTAAAGAATCATGGAAATCGGGGGCAAATCTCGAATACTGAGACGCTCCAGGTGTCCAATCTGCCCCACTAGATACACCTAAAGACATGCATGCGGCCTAGTTCCTTACGAATGAGCCTCTGTCGGCATAGAAGCAGGCGAAACGGACACCAAGATCACGACTTTACCTAAATACCAAGGGACGGTAAAAACTACCCTTTGACCTGGGAAAATAGCCTTTACCTGACAGGGCGTCAGAAACGCCCGACGGCACGCCCCGACGCCCCCACGGGGCCCGGAATATCACTCAGCGTGCTGAAAGCAGGGAAAATTGACGCTCCGTGACCGTGCCTCTGTGCTTCCCCCTGGGGGCCGCTTCCCCCGGCGGGGGCCGTCCGTCCGGCGCCGCGCCGACGGGGCCGCACGCGCCCCGTGACGTGTGCTCTCGCCCCCGCCGGGGGGCCGTGCTGGCACCGTGCGCGCGCCTGTACGGCCGCGTGAGCGCCTATCTCGCCGTCCGGGTCGCTCGGTACCGTCACGGGGTCCGGCGCGTCAGAACGGCGCCCAGCGCTCCGGGTGTACAGAAGGTGCATAAGGGACATGCCGCTGACGGCACCAGAATGTCCGCAGCTAGGGGGTATGCCGAGAAAATGCAAGGGTGCGAAAATTCGGGGGTTCTAAGGCATCTGCCATCTCAGTGCGTGTATGGGAGACAGGAGAGGGATAAGCATACTTGCCCCACGATGCCTGATGCGTAGCACTCTGAGGTGGTAACTCCCCCTTGCCCCGGAAATAGCTTATGCCAGGGCCGCACCTTATAGGTCAGTATGTCGCTTTAGGGCAGTACCTCACGTTCGCCCGACTACCGCCCCTAGTGAGGCTTACAGGAGTTAGGCGTATTGTGCCGGAATTTGCAAAACAGAACGGATGGCTGCCCTCCGCTTGCATCACGGGGCGCGCACGGTCGACTACAGAGCGCCTACGGTTACTTGGCGTAAGGGTTGTTACGCCAAGTAGCGGCGGATATTGACGACATCATAGACCTAGTCGACATGGGGGCCCTTTGCGGCAGAGGGGGATGTATGCCACAATCGCACCTAACCTCTCGAAGGCGCCCGTAGCCTCCAGAACCGGACAAAAGGGTGCCGAATCCCTGCATAGCAGGACACCCCCCGCCATTAACGGACATGTCGGGCAGCCCGGAGGCCTGGGCCGCGACACAAATATCCGCCCTTCAGCCAGAGGCAGTATCAGCGCCGCCGACAGTGGCCTCGGGCCCGGGGCCGTCGGCCTTGAGCTTAATACGCTCTGCCGCGACGACCAGCTCGTGGGCGGCCTCGGCCTCGATGACCGTGCAGGGGTAATGGCCTTCCCATACGGTCTCCCAGCAGCCGGCCCGCCGGACACCCGTGTGGAACATGTCGCCGGCGCCAACCACCCCGGCGTCGATGCCCTCCCACATCGTGCGCACGAGCACGTCGTCGACTTCGGCCTCTGCCACCAGGCGGTAGTCGATGTCCTCGTACAGCCGGGCCCACTCCATCAGTTCCAGAGGCTGGCCCTGCTTGTCCCGGTGGCTGATGCGGCTGGCGGCTGGCTCGGGCATTCGTCCTCCTCCTCGGGCGGCGGCCCGGCGGCCCCTGACAGGGGTGAGTAGGAACCGCCGGCGGGTGCAGAGTAGCGCGGGTTTGTACTGAGGACGGCAAAGGCCGGCCGCTCCGGGGTGCGAGCGAGGAGCGACCGGCCAGAGTGCCACGAGGGGGCCCAACGCAGGGGGGACCTTGGGCAGTTCGGGTGCTGGCAGCACCAACAGGGCAGTCACACAACGAAGTCGCTGCCGGCGGACGAGAAGGTAGCAGGAAATCATCGGTTGTTGCGACCGCACGTGCGGTCGCAGCGCTATCGTCGCTGCATGACTCGAACTCCCGCTGGTGACATTCCCATTGAGCAACTCGGCGCCGCCCTGGACACGCTTGGTTTCAGGGTCACCGCAGACAACCCGGAGGCGCCCAATCGCGGCCAGATGCTGGGGGCGCTGCTGTTCATCGTCGAGTCTGAGATGGAGACGCTCGGCGATCCGACTGACGACGCCGACGTGCGTTCGGGCTACGCGTCAGGCGTCCATGGTGTGGTCCAGGCGACGACGTCTTCGCCGGAGCAGTACGCCAGGGGCTGCACGTACGTCACGGCGCGGCTGCTCGCGTCGCGTGCCCTGCGCACGGGAGCCGGCGCACAGCACGCGTTGGGGTTCCTGGACGGTGTGTACGGGACCGGGCGGATGGTTGAGTCTCTGGCCCTGGCCGTGGAGCAGCTTCTGCGGGTGAGTGGGGTTTCGAGGGCGGAGGAGCCGCTGGCCGCTGATCCTCCGGTGGTGGCCAGGAGTGCGTTGGACGGTGCGCGGAAGCACCTCCAGGACGCGCGGCAGCAGCTCGAAGAGGGCCGGCGGAAGCTGAAGCGGTCGGGGTACTAATTCTTGGGCCAGTCACTCATTCGAGTGGCGGCATTAGATATTGGTCGGGTAATGCTCGTCGCGTCGCTTATGTTTTCTGCGTGCGACGGGAGTTGATTCCCGGTGAGGCTCTTGGGGCCAGGCTGCTGGAGTGAGGAAGGGGCGGTCTGGGGAGTGCCGGCGGACACCGGACCCGAAGAGTCGGCTCCCGTCGTACATCCTGCGCGGTGGGCCCTCTCCGTGCCCGTTGCCAACGGTCGCGCAGGCGGCCCCGCACTTGTCGATCTCCTCCTGGGACGGGTGCGGGGCTTTTCGTCGTGTCTGGGGCCGAAATTCCGGGGGTTCTGGGGTTATCGGCTGGGCTCCGGCGGGAGCGGGTCCTCGTAACGCAGGGGGTAGAGCGAGTCTTTGTGGCCGGTGCGGGGGTACGGGCTGTCGGTGACCAGGCCCAGGCGGTGCATGAGGTAGTGGACGCGGGCCCAGTACACCCAGAGGGCACCGTAGTTTTCCTTCAGCCGGTGCTCGTGGCAGCCGTCGCAGTCTGCGCGGGGGATGGCGGTGGCGCCGTGTACGTCGATGCAGTGGTCGATGAGCCGGGCGAGGGCTCTGCCGGCGTCAGGCTGGTCGTTGTCGCGGCCCCGGGCGGCGAGTTGGACGCAGGTCCGGCAGGTGTCAACGGGGATGGCGCGCAGGCGCCTTGAAGCGGCAGCGGACATGTGGGGGATGGTAGCGCGGTGCGATTGCACGGGCGGTCGCATTGCGTTCGCTGGTGCGGGTGGATTTTTTTCGTCGCGTCGCCTGCTGGTGCAGGCGCCGTGTCGGTCCGGAGTGGGTGTCGGATGTTGCGACGGCGTGGTGTTGGCGGCTCGGGTGCGTCATCCTGGTCGCATGATGCAATCGCAAGTGCGACCGCATGTGCCGGTGGTTGCCGGGCCAGCGCCGTGTTCTGATCCGGAGTGTCTGCCGTGTGTAGTGGCGATACAGGGTCCGGTCCGGCACATCAGCGCGTTCTTGGAGTTGGCTGGCTGGGTGTGTGGTGCGCCGGCGTGGGAGGTGACGCGGGATATCGCCTCGGAGTGGGTGGCTGTGCATCCGGTTCATCCGGAGGGGTGGCCGGCGGGCGCGCGGGCGTGTGCTGAGGTCTGGTATTTCCTGCCGGCCGAGTTGCGGGCGGAGGAGCAGGCGTGGCCGGCGGGTGAGCCGCTGGAGGCGGCGGAGTTCCGGATGGAGCGGATGGAGCTGCTCTCGCGGGAGCTGGAGTTGGCGGGCTACCGGGTGGGGTTCGTGGATCGGGGTTGGCTCGGCCCGAATTTGCTGGCTGTTGCGTGACGGCTAGCTGGATCGCTGAGAAGGGGCGGGGTTGTGGGTGCTTTCGACGTGGAGCTGTCGCACGAGCGGCTGGACGAGGCGGTGGTGGTGCGCGTTGCGGGGGAGATCGACGTGTACACCCACCCGAAGGTGCGGGACTACCTGAAGGCGGAGGTGTTGGACGCCGAGGAGTTGCCTGCGTATGTGGGCTTGGAAATCTCCGGGGTGGAGTGGTTCGACTCGTGCGCCCTGGGTGTGTTCGTCGGTTTCCAGGCGGCTTTTCGGAAGCTGCGGCCTTCGGGGGGTCTCGTGATTGTCGGACCGACGGAGAAGACGCGGAAGATTTTCGAGATCACGGGTCTGGTGAAGGTCTTCCCGCTGGTGGAGTCGCAGGAAGCGTTTCTTGCCGCTGTGGCAAGCGGTGAGGCTGCCTGGGCGGTGGGCGGTGCTCCGAATGCGGAGGATTTCGGGGGGGCGTGAGGGGCTTGTGTGTGCGCGTGACGGTGTGTGCTTGTTACCCCGGAGTGGGTTCGCCAGACGGGCGCCCATCTCGGGCATCTTGGACACTGTCACCGGCGGGCAAGTACGCGGAGCGTGACCGCGCGTCACCCATTCGAGTGATGCAATAAGAATTTCGTGGGGCTCGCGTGACTAATACACGGGTCTGTGGGTTGATGGTGATGCGTGCCACGGCGGGGCCCTGGTCGAACCAACCCCCCCCGGTCCCCAGGGCCCCGCAGTGCACGTTCTCCGAGAACGGTCCGGCGCAACCAGTCATGCGACGCTATCCCCCCCAAGCGTCCTCTTCTCCTGGTTGCGCCGGGCCTTCCTCATTCCACCCCAGGGAAAGGAACGCGAAGTGCTCGGCGAAAACGTCAAGGACCGTGTGAGTACTGGCCCCAGTGGACGGCCGTTCGCCTACGGATTGGATGGAGCACCCCTCACCGTGGACGAGGCGGCCGTGCTGTACGAGGACTTCGAAGGGCGGACGCTGGCGAAGACGGACATCGAACTGCCCGGCGGGACGCCGGCCCGTGTGCGCACGCTGTGCCTGGTCTTCGATCACGATCTGGCGACATGCTCTGATGCGGAGCTGCCGAAGGGGTACGTGCCGCAGGTATTCGCCTCCGCCTGCTACTGGGGCGGTGATGACATGCGTGAGTGTGTGCAGCCGCTGTGGACGTACGGGTCGCCGGCCGAGGCGCAGGCTGGGCACCGGGAGGCGGTCGACGAGTTCATGTCGGGCAGGACTCGTGTCGAGGCGTGAGCGGGTCGGTGCGCCGGTCTGGGAGGCCGCGTTGCAGGTGCCTGATGTGGAGCCGGGAGACGTCGGTCTGGTCATGGCCGTCCACGGTTTCCTGCACGACGTGGGCTCCGGGTCCTGGTGGGTTGTATGCCCCGGCAACCGGCTGTACCGGCTGCCGACGGAGCTGAACGACTGGGCCAGCAGGATCGACGCCGACGTGCAGCGGAAGTTCCTGAACCTGCCCAAGGTATTCGCTTTCTCCAGCATCCACGGCGACTGCCGCGTGCGGATACTGTCGATGGCATGAACGGGGGAAGAGGCGGCACATGCACGTGACTCTCAAAGGCGGGGCGCGGGCCCAGTGGCTCAATGACGTACGCACACTGCGGACGTTCCGGATCGGCTCGTCGGGGATGAAGGTCCAGGTGTACTCGCTGTGGAGTGACACGGATTCCCGTATGGCATGGATCGAATGCAACTCCGGCACCTGGCGGTTGCCGGACAAGCTGTTCGGATGGGCCGAGGTGATCGAGCAGCGCGCGGTCGATCTCGGCTTTTCCGACCCGTGGCCGTGCTGGGCGGTATTCGAGGAAGGGGCGGACGGTGTGATTGAGGTGGAGATTCTGCCCGAGGGTTACCGACCCACAGGGAGATAGGCGAAAGCCGCACCCCCATCTGCGCAAGAGGGTGCGGCTTTCGGCTTTCTTCAGTCTGGCACTGAGGTCGGGGCTGTGCAGTCCGCCGTTGGAGGGAGCTGCCGGATATCGTCCGCGTGGTCGGACCAGCGCCACTGCCGGCCGTCCCAGACGATCATCTGTCCGTGTGGCCGGCAGGCGAAATAGCGGCCCGGTTCGGTGCGCGGGTCGGGCGCCAGCTCGGCCAGGGCGGCGACGACGCACCGGCAGACCGGCGCCGTCACTGCTCGGCCTCCTCGTGGCACATGGCCTTGCACCAGTGCCAGTTGCCGCAGACGCAGTACCGCATGGCGTGGAGGAACGGATCGTCGCCGAAGACGCAGCGCACCGTCGTGCCCGGCTCCCACGGGGCGGGGTGGTAGACCACCCAGGCCCTGAGTGAGTCGCCGCAGCAGCGCATCCAGCCGCCGCCCATGATCGGTGCGCGGGTGTAGGCGTCGGAGTTGAAGTCGGCCTGTGCGGCGTGAAATTCGCGGCACACCTCGCAGTAGCCGTACTCCATTCGCGTGGTGCCCATTTCATTTTGGCACTGTGGACACAGGGTGCGGGTGAGTGGCACGTCAGTCATAAAAGGGGAGATTAGTGGTTAGCATGCCCAGCATGGTGGATCAGACGAGCGGGGACGACATGCGTCTCCTTTCTTTCGCGTACGTCGAGTCGCTGCTGAACGAGGACAAGGGCGCTGCCCGGTACCTGGAGCGGGACTCCAAACTCATGGTGCGCAGTGTGGGCGGGCTCGCGTTTTTCCTGATGGACGCCGTCGTGATCCCCGTCGAGAACGGAATCGGCTGGACCGACGGCTGGGTGGAGGTCGACTTCAAGGCCCGCATCGACCCCGGATTCAAGGCCAACCTGATCCGGCGCGGCCAGTACAGGCGCCTGGCCAGGGGTTTTACGGTGCGTCCGAAGCGCCGGCTGCGGCGTGCGGCGCGGGAATGCGTCGACATGCTGTGCGTGGCGTTCCTCGTCGAGCACGGCAAGGAGCGCAGCGCGACACGCAGGGAAGCTGCCCTGGAGATGGTGGGGCATTTTCGGGAGAGGCTCTGCCATTCAGGTGACGCACAAAGTAATACGTGACCTTTTGGGAGGGCGGTACGTTGTTCCCGGTGAAGGACGGCGGAGCCTCCCCGTGTCGGGGTTCCTTTTACGGTGAGGTGAACCTGGGGAGAACCCGCCGCTCCGGAGCGTGAGGCCCCTCTGCTGCCTGTTCCCAGCAGGGGGGTCTCGCTCATGCTCCGGCGTTCGGCGGCAGCCGGCGGATGGAAGGATGGGACACCATGACGGAGATGCCTGACCACGTCAGCGTGAAGCCGCTCGCCGAGCTTCTGGGCTCCCTCACGCAGAACCTGTACCTCTCCACCGCGTGCGCGGCCGGCCAGCACGACGACTGCGTGCCGGTAGACCCGTACCGGGGTCTGCCCTGCTGCTGCCCGCTGTGTGACCACGTCGACCTGGACGGCGCTCCCCCGCCCGCAGAGATGCCGCTGCACCACCTGGCCGAGGAAGGCCGCGAGAAGGACGGCTACACCTACCAGGGCCAGTTCCTGGGCGTGCGCCTCGACCTGTACGAGCGCATCGAGCAGATCCTGGCCGACCACGTCCACGAGCTGCGCCGGCCGCCGCTGACCTACGAGGTCGCCGTCGCGGTCGCCCTCTTTCTCGCCCCCAGGAGCGGCGCCTGATGTTCACCCTGGTCGCCTCCGACGACTTCCGGCCCGAGGAGTACGGCTGGGAGGTCTCCAACCCCGTCGTTCCCTCCCAGCAGCTCCAGGCCGCCATGCAGGAGCTGCACCGCTTCGGCTTCGTCTCCACCCAGTACGCGCGCTGGCAGGTCCCCTACGCGATGCGGTTCGTCCTGACCGTCGCCGGCTACTCCCCCGAGCGCCGCATGTACCGGCTCTTCTACATGCGGCCATTCGAGTGCCCCGGCGAGGAAATCACCCGGGGAGTGCTCTGGGACGAGATCCGTTGGGGTTACGGCCGGCCGGGGGGATCTGAGGGACACCCATTCGTGTCGCAGTCGATGAAATAACCGTCTGCGCATTATGGCGTCAGCTCAGATCCGAAAGGACGCCCACATGGCCGACGCCGCCAGCGACATCAACGTCTACACCGAGCGAGCCCACCTTCTGACCATGCCGGTCGCCCTGTTCGGCGGGGCCCTCAGCTACACCGACGAGGCCACCCCCGGCTACCCGGTCCTGTACGTCGAGTCCCCCGCCGGCCAGCTCTCCTGGCACATCCACCCCGACGACGTGTGGCTCTTCCCGAACGTGCCGGTCGTCGACAACTACCCCTGGGACAAGCACACCACCCGCGTGAAGTACAAGCGCTTCCGCAGCCTGGTCAAGGAGCTTCCCAAACTGACCTACGCCCGCCCCGAGTACGGCAACCCGTAATTACCGGCCGTCAATTCCCTGCGGGCATCGTGGCAGCGTTCAAGCTGCGAAGGTCGGTGACCGTCATGCCTCTCGTACGCCGCCCCAACCCCGCGTGGGACGCCTTCACCGAGATCCTGCCCGGCACGCCCACCGGCGGCCCCAGGACCTCTCTGGCGGCCGGCTGGCCGTCCGAGCTTCCTGATCCGCGCCCCGGCGGTACCCCGGCGCTCCAGGCGGCCACTCTGCCGCGTATGGCCTCCGCACCGGGTACCAGCCCGGCCCGGGGACGGCCCACGCGCGACCAGCTCGGCCTCGGCGCCCCCGGAACCGCGCCCACCGGAGCACCCTCCATGGGGCACGGACGCAGCAGCATCTTCATGGCACCCACGTACTGACCCCTGGAGGTCACCCATGTCCGACGTCCTCGCCGTTCTCGTGAACGTATCCGTCTCCATCAGCGCCGTTCTCGGCCTGTAGCCGGCCATGCCGTTCAAGAGCCGGGCCCAGGAGAAGTGGGCCCACGCCAACAACAAGCCGTGGGCGAAGGAGTCCTCGAAGAAGACCGACCACGGCAAGCTGCCCGCCAAGAAGGGCGCCACAAAGAAGACCGCCGGCGGGAAGGCGAAGTCCCGGAAGCGGTCCTGACACAAGCCGAAGGCCCCCGCCCTGAGTCGTGCCAGGACGGGGGCCTTCACTGTGCGTTGGGCGTCACGCCGGCAGGTCGAACTCCCCAGCCTTCACGCTGTTGACGAACGCTGCCATCTGCGAGGAGTGCAGACGCAGCAGACCGCCGGCCTTGTTCTTGGAGTCGCGGATCGCCGCGCCACCGTCGACAGCGGCAATCTCCACACAGTCGCTGCCGCTGCCAGCGCCGGAGTACGACGACTTGAACCAAGCCTCGGCCGGAATGTCCTGGGTCTTCAGCCCACGGTTGTCAGCCACTGGATTTCTTCTTCCTGATTGTTTTGATACAAGCTACGGATTCATCCGGGGATAGCGCCAGCGCGCGCAGGGCCTCAATGTAGTACCGGGCTTCTCGCGTCTCCTTCTGATTGGAACGGAACGTCATCCCCGTCTGAGAATCCTGCACGGTCACGGTCTTCGCGTCGGCTCCGGCGAAGTCCAGGACGTGCATCGCGTGCGCCACCGTGACGGGAGAGCTGAACGGGACAACGCGGAGAGTGACACGATGGTTCTTCACGTCATCCAGTAGTGCGTCGAGCTGCTCGATCAGCACGTCCCGCCCGCCGATTTCCTGTGTCAGGAAAGCCTCGCTGAAGATGAACTCAACGGACGTTGGGGCGGGCTTATCGAAGATGCTTCGCCGCTTGCGTCGAATTGCCACTGACCGCTCGATCACATCCGGCGGAAGCACCGATCCGGCTACCCCGGTGGTCACCGCACGAGCATAGCTCTCCGTCTGAAGCAAGGCTGGAAGGATGTTCACGGCACAGGTGGTGATGTTCTGGGCCGCGTCCTCGTAGGCGATGAACTGGACGAGGCTTTCCGGGAAGTCGTCCTCGTACTCCTGCCACCACGCCTTGGAGATGGCCTGGCCTTCCTTGAGCATCGTCCGCAGCTCGGTGCTGATCTCCAGGTCGGCGCCGTAGAGCTTCAACAGGGCTTCCAGCTCGGCAAGTTCGGGCCAGGCTGCGCCCCGCTCGAACCGCGAGACGCGGTCGATGGTCTTGCGCTTGATCGCCTTTGCGGCGTCGATCTGCTTGACCTGCCGGCCGTCGGGGTGTCGGGCGTTTTCCCGCACGGCCTTGAGCGCTTGGCCGAAGCGCCGGCGCGCGACCATCCCTGCGGTACTGACCGCCACTGCGGCCCCTCCCTCGATGTGGCTTTGTGGACAACGGGAAGAGTAGCGCGGGGGCACGCCAGAGGGCACGTGTGGGGGTTTTTTGCCCGTGGGGGTTGCGAGCGTAGGTGCAATCGCACCACACTCTCTGCATCACGCACCGGTAAGCAGGTGTTGCGGTGCGTTACCTACGCGGCCTGCCCCCATGGCCGCGTGCTGGAGGCTGCAATGCACACGGAACAGCACGCTCGCTCGGATGTCGTAGTAGAGAAGTTTTTCCCCTGCACCCCTGATCAGGTGGGTTGCGCCCGCAAGTGGGCTGCGTCGATTTACGCCGCCGCTGGCGCTGATCCTGACGTGTGCCGGCTCCTCGTGAGCGAGGTGGCCACCAATGCGGTGGTGCACGCGCAGGGCGAGGAGTTCTGCGTGCGCGTGCACCGCAGGGATCTGTGGGTGGAGGTGGTCGACCAGTCCTGGAAGCTGCCCAGACACAGGCCGACCACCGAGAAGTTGGAGGACGGCACGGTCGCGCCGGCCGAGCACGGGCGTGGGTTGGAACTGCTCGACCTGCTGGCCCCGGGCTACAAGGTGCTTCTCCGGGACGGCGGTAAGGCCGTTCGTTTTCGGCCGTTAGCGATGGACTCGTAGCGACGATGAGGAGGCTGGGGTGGACCCGGCAGATCAGCACCCCCACCTGGCACTGCTCTCTGAGGACGAGCTGGCCAAGGACCCGTTCCCGGACGAGCCGTTCCGGATGACGTTCCCCGCGTACTGGACGACCGGCGCCGATGGTGTGCGCCGGCGGTCCGACATCGCTGTCCGGCTGAACTCGGCGGACATCACTGACATGAAGATGCGGATTCGCGCTGTGGAGATGGCGTATCACTCCCGCATATCTCGCATGAGCCCCGAGGAGATCGAGGCGGAGCGGCGGCGGGCGGCGTGCATCGCGCTCCAGGCGCCCGCCCAGCAGCCCACCGTGGAGCTGCTGGCGACCGTTCTCGTGAGACTCCGAGAGGTCGCATAGACGCACGGCCTGGCCCTCCCCGTGACTGCATGGGTCAGGCCGTGTCCCCTCCCCGTCCCGCCGCCTGTCGGGTCGGGCCTGTCACCGGGCAGCACTCGGCCGGTGGCAGGAGAGTCCGGCCGGCGCGGTGCTCGTTCCTCCCTGCGCGCCGGCCGGGCTAGTCCCTCAAGACGTCTGCCGGCCCGGAGCTGTGGGGGCGGGGCCGGCAGACCGGGGCGCCTCGCTCCTCCGGGCGGTGGGGCGCCCACCCCCCACTTTCGACTGAGGAGTTCTCGTGCGTGATCGAGCGGCTTTGTGCCTCGCTGTCGGCACGTTCGGCCTGACCGCCATGGCGGGGGCCGTCCTCATCTTCCTCGTCGCGCGTCGGCACTGCCTGTGCTGCATGGCGCGTGTCGAGGAGGACTATCTGGCGGCGGAATAGCTCGCGGTTCGTCTCCTGCGCGCTATTTCACTTACTGGGAAAGGAGGTGGTTGCGGGAAAGTAGCTATGCGTCCTGCACATGTTCGCCTGGGTTGGCGAGACTTCCCCGGTCTCATCCGCAGCCAGCCCAGGCACCCCCTTTCTTGCCGAATTCCTCAAGGGATTCGGCCTTTTGTCATGCGCTAAAAATTCGACGATAAACGCATATGCCATTTTCTACCCTTGGGCGGTTTTCTCTTCCTCTCCCGCGACTAAAGCCCTACGTTGCAACGCAGGGGGGAATTCTCTTCCCGCTCGCGAAGCGTGCGAGTCGTTCTACACGGAGGTACTGCCTTGCTTTCCCAGACCCCTGTCGCCGCGCCGGCTGCCGAAACGGTGCTCGACCTCGACGACTGGCAGCTCGACGTCACCGTCACGGACTCGCCGACGCCCGTCCCTGCCGGCTGCGGGAGCGGTGACGGTTGCGGCAGCACGTGCGCTTCTGCGTGCGCGAGCTGACGCCTGATCTGAGCTGACGCCTGTGTGGGGCGGGCCCCCGCCCCACACAGGCCCGGTGGAAGGGGAATCCATGACGACGCGGGCCAAGCTGCTGCGGAGTGGTGATGTGCTGCTCCTGCGGGCCGCCGTGCTTCCGCTGCATTTCCAGGGCCTTCGCTGGCCGCTGGTGGACGAACCCGAAGACTGCCGGCGCTGGCTGGGGGAGGTGTGGGCCATCCCTGCCTTCTCGGATGCGGCGCGGGTCGCTACGCCTCGGCTTGCCCTAGCGGTCGACCGCGTGCTGGAAGGCGACAGCCTCTGCCCTAGGCAACTGCGCAAGACGGTGGCTGCCACCGCTCGGTACTTCCTGCGGGCGGCGGGCCGGCCGACGCCGTTCGGACTGTTCGCCGGCGTCGCCATGGCAAGCTGCGGACCGTGCGAAGGTGCGGTCGGCTCCGCGCACACACCCCTCGCCCGGCCGGACACCCTGTGGCTTGACCATGTACGCCGCAGGCTCACGGCTCAGTCGGATGTCGTGCCGCACTTGGTGTTCCAGACCGACGACCTGGTGGTGCGCCACGGTGACGTCCTGGACCGTCCGCTGTCTGGTGGACGACTCGCCAGCATGCACGTTCACCGCCCCCTGGCTGCCCTGCTGAAGCTCACCGCTGCCCCGATCACCGGCGACGACCTACTGCGCCAGCTCGCAGCACTGGGGGGCTCAGCCACTCAAGCAACCAGGCTCGTCGTCGAGGCGCTTGAGGTGGGAGCGCTGACGAGCAATCTGTTCGCGCCCATGACGGAGCCGGACCCGCTTGGACACATGCTTCGGGTACTGACGCCTGTGTCAGGGAGCCTGAAGACTGACACGACTAACCTGATCGCGGAACTGGCGCTCGTGCACCGTCTGCTGGCCATGCACAACGCAGCCAAGTCACCCGAAGCCGCCCGGAAGCTGCGGCGGACGGCCGCAGACCGGATGACGGGGGTCTGCGGCGAGGGCCGCACCCGGCTCAGCGTCGACCTGCGGCTCGACGCCATCGTGCAGGTGCCCCCACTGGTCCTGGAGGAGGCGGAACGCGCCGGAGAAGCCCTGCTTCGCCTGACCAGGAACCTGCGGGAACAGCCGGCTTGGTCGGCGTATCACGAGATTTTCTGGGAGCGGTACGGCGCCGGCAGTCTCGTGCCGGTCCGTGAGGCGGCCGACCTGGTCGCCGGCGCCGGCCTGCCGGCGGGCTTCCCCATGTCCGTGCAAACCGAGCCTGTTGTCAGGGTGCTCCCGCGTGACGAGCTGCTGATGCGAAAGGCGTGGCAGGCGGCTGTGCACGAGATGGCGGAGATCCAGCTCACGGACCGTGACATCGACGAGCTGTGCACCGCCGACCTCGACGAGGTGCCGGTGGTGCCTCATATGGAGATGGCTCTACGGGTCCATGCTGCGACGCCGGCGGCCGTCGACCGAGGTGACTTCACCCTGTCGGTTCGTCCCGCATGGAGCACAGGCACGTTCTCCGGCCGGTTCGCGGTGGCCCTCGACGACAGCCGTATCGGCGTGGCGTACCGGCAGCTCCCGACGCTGGTCGACGGCGCGCTTCCGGCCCAGCTCTCTTTCACCCCGCCCTATCCCCACGCCGAAAACATCGCACGTATCCCGTTGTTTCTCCCCTACGTGATTCCTGTGGGTGAGCACCGTGAGCCTGCCGACCGTGTGATCCCGCTCGATGACCTTGCCGCTCTGTCTACCGGCAAGCGGATGCACCTGGTGAGCCTGTCGCGGCGCCGCGTAGTCGAGCCTGTCGTTCTGCATCCCCTCGCGCTGGAAAAACAGGCTCCCCCCGTCGCCCGGTTCATCGCCCTGCTGGCACGCGGATTCGCCGGAGCCTGGACGCGGTTCGACTGGGGACCACTGGCATCGACCATGCCGTACCTGCCGCGTGTCCGCTACGGCAAAGCTATTCTGTCGCCCGCCCGTTGGCGGCTGGCTGGCGAGGATCTCCCCGCTGGCGGTTTCGATGCCACCTGGCACAAAGCCTTGTCGGCATGGGCCTTGGAGTGGAAGTGCCCACGGCGTCTTGAGCTGTTCTCCGACGACCGGTACCTGCGTCTCGATCTGACCGAACCGGTGCACGTCCGGCTGCTGCACGCCCACCTGCGGCGCCACGGAAGCGCGGAAATGGTGGAGAGCCCCGAAGATCAGGAGCTGGGCTGGATCGGGCACGCTCATGAGATCACCCTGCCGATGGCCTCCGCGCGGTCACCCCTGCCACACCCCGATGTCGCAACAGCTCCGGTCGTGGTGAACCGGATGCTCCCCCCTCCCGGGGCTGCCTCGCAGCGTTGGGCGCAGGCCAAAGTGTTCACGCACCCCACGGCGATGGATCAGATCCTCACCCGCCGGCTGCCCGAGCTGCTCGCCACGCTCGGCGAGCCGGACTGCTGGTTCGTCCGCTACCGCACGTCGCAGGAGGAGGACCATCTAAGGCTGCGAATTGCCGCGCCCGATGGCCTTGCTTACGCTGCGGTCACTCGTGCCCTGGCCGAGTGGGCGGAACGGCTTCAGAGCCATGCTCTTGTCTCCCGGCTCCTGATCGACGGCTACCGGCCCGAGTTCGGGCGCTACGGCGTCGAGCGGACGCTGGCCTGTGCCGAGGCGGTATTTGTCGCGGACAGCGACACGATCCGCTATCTGCTGGCCGACCTGCCCCAGGCCGACCGCCGTGTCCTGTGCGCGCTCGGCATGATCGACATAGCGCGAGGTCTGCTCGGCAAGCTGGAAGGCGTGCGATGGCTGGCCGCTACTGCCGCCGAGGCCACCGGCCGGCAGGAAGTCACCCGAGCGGCTTTGGATGAGATGCGTGCTGGCGCTCTGGGACGGTGCACCGGTTGGACGGGGCGCGTCGTGGCGGCGCGGGAGCGACGTCAGGAAGCTCTGAATGCCTACCGTGTGCAGCTCGGTACCCGGCCGCTCGGTCCCGTCCTGGAGTCCCTGCTGCACATGCATCACAACCGGTTCATGGGGCCCGACCGGGAGGCGGAGGCAGCGTGCCGGCATGCGGCGCGGCAGGCGTGCCGGTCCCTTACGGCGCGGGGAGGCAGCGGTGACTGACGTCCTGCATGACCTCGGCCGGGGCGTGCCGGGAGCCGTCGTCTACGAAGGGGCCCTCGCGCGGGGAAGCGGCCGGTGGGCTGCTGCGCACCGTGCGGCGCGTGCGATGACTCTCCAGGCCCCTACCGGGCATCCGGAGAGCGCCGGCCTGTTCTATGGCGCTCCGGCCGTGGCCTTCGCCCTGCACAGCGCCGGGCATCCCGCTTATCAGTCTGCGCTTGGCCTGCTGGACGAGGCCCTGGCCGAAATGGTGGCGCGGAAGCTCTCGGCCGCTGAGAGGCGCATGGACAGCGGTCGGCCACCCCGTATGAGTGAGTACGACTTGATCAGCGGTTTGACCGGACTGGGCGCGTATTTCCTAACCCGCAACATGGAGGAGGACAGAGCCCTCCATGACGTCCTGGGCTACCTGGTGCGGCTTCTTCAGGAGCCGGTCACAGCCCACGGGCACGAAATGCCGGGCTGGTGGACCTCCGACAGCCCCAACAGCCGCCCTGACGAGGGCTGGCCGGCCGGTCACGGGAATTTCGGGATGGCGCACGGAGTCGCCGGCCCGATCGCTCTCCTTGCGCTGGCCGGCCGAGAAGGACACAGTGTGCCGGGCCAGACGGAGGCCCTCGCGGCGTCGTGTCGGCTGCTGGAGCGGTGGGCGCAGCCTGCGTCTGGCGGTGGCGCTGCCTGGCCCGAGGCCGTTTCCGTGGAGGAATGGCTGGCCGGTCCCAGCCCCAAGTACCGGGCGACTAGGCCCTCGTGGTGCTACGGGACTCCAGGCGTCGCCCGAGCCTTTCAACTGGCCGCCCTCGCCTGCGGCCGTCAGGACGACCGGCGGCGGGCCGAAGAACTCTTGACCGTGTGCCTACGCGATGCCGTCCAGGTAGACCGTCTCACCGATCCCACGGTCTGCCACGGGTGGGCCGGTGTCTGCCTCGCGGCGCAGTGGGCTGCCGCCGATACTCCCGCAGACAGCCTGCTGCGCCGTACCTTGCCGAGGCTGCGTGCCCAGTTCACCTCCCATCTGGCAACGAACCCCCTGCCCGAGGGCGCAGGGCTCCTTACGGGCGCCAACGGCGTGCGCCTGACGATCCACACCCTCAGCCCCTCCCTCCCCGTTGCATCGGGGTGGGAGGCATGTCTCCTCCTCAACTGAAAGGAAGCCTGTGAACAACACGCCCACCATCGACGAGCTGCGCGACAAACTCGTGGACCAGATCACTGCCGACCGCGTGCTGCCGGCGTCCGTCGAGCGGGCCCTGCGCACCGTCGCACGCGAGAAGCACCTCCCGGGCCTCGCCCCGGAGAAGGCGTACACCGATGAGGCCGTGAGCATCAAGGAGAACCCCGACGGCCCGCTGCCGCTCTCCCTGGCATCCGTGCCGTCCATCGTCGCGATGATGCTCGGCCAGCTCGATGCGCAGCCCGGCGACCGCATCCTGGAGATCGGCGCCGGCACCGGCTACAACGCTGCCCTCCTGGCCGAGATCGTCGGCGAGGCCGGCGAGGTCACCACGGTGGACATCGAGGGCGACGTCGCTCTGCATGCCCGGACCGCGCTGAACAGCACGGGCTACGAGCGAGTCACGGTCATCGAGCGGGACGGACTGAAGGGGGCGCCCGAGAACGCCCCGTACGACCGCGTGATCGCCACCGTCGGTCTCTGGGACATCCCCGGAGCCTGGTGGGAGCAGCTCGCGGACGGCGGCCAGCTCGTGCTGCCGCTGCGCTGGCGCGGCCAGACCCGCTCGGTTGCTTTCACGCGACACGGCAGCACACTCGTGTCCGAGGGCATGGAGCTGTGCGGTTTCGTGCCCATCATCGGCCAGGGCGGCGAGCGCATGACCGAACTGGCTGACGGGACGATCCGTCTGCACTACGACCAGGACCAGGACGTCGAGGGCGGCCGGCTCGACGATGTCTTCTCGACGCCGCTCGTCGAGGTGTGGTCACAGGCACGGGTCGGCGGCCAGGAGCCGTTCGACGGGGTGTGGCTGCGCGCCACCGTCACGGACGACACCGTGTGTCGACTGGAGGTCACCGGCGAGGCCCTGGAGGCGGGAGTGCGGCGGCCGGCGATCCCCGTGCGCAGTCCCGCCCTGGTGGCCGGTGAATCGCTCGCCTACCTGATCCTCCAGCGAGAGGATGCCGACCCGGAGCAGCCGTGGCGCCTGGGTGCGGCGGGATACGGGCCCGACGGTGAGGGTCTGGCCGAGAGGCTGGTGGCCCACATCGATGCCTGGAGCGTCGACCGTCAGGCGGTGCCGGCCATGACCGTCTACCCGGCCGACGCAGCGCCCGACGACACCTCGGGCGGCCACGTTGTGCAGAAAGAGGAAACCGTCGCTCTGCTGACGTTCTGACCGCAGGCCGGCGGCCAGTGGACGGCCCGTGCGCTGACCACGCAGTCATTTCACCCGAGGAGCAGCACAATGAGCACTGCAAGCGCGCCGCAAGGCCGGGCGGTTCCCGTGCCGCCGGCCGAGTACGTAAAGACGATCGCACAGGCCACGATGTACGGGTGCCTGTTCTTCACGGATGAACAGGGCCATCCTGTGCAGCTCCGTTCGGTCTACGGCAGCCGGGAGTGGCAGTTCCCCGGCGGGAACACGGACCCTGGTGAGAGCCCCTGGCAGACCGCCGTGCGGGAGTGCGAGGAGGAGACCGGCATCGTGTTCACCGGTGAGCCCAGATTGCTCGTCACGCATTTCATGGCGCCAACGGCCACCTGGCCTTTGTGCCGGGTCGGGTTCGTCTTTGACGGCGGGGTGCTGACCGACGAGACAATCCGTGGCATCGGTCTCGACCCTCATGAACACGACCAGGTGGCGGTCCACTCGTTGGAACGGTGGAAGCAGATTATGAGCCCGATCAAGTCCTCGCGCCTGGAGGCTACCGCCCATGCTAGGGAGAACGGCGGCGGCCTGTACCTTCCCGAACCGCTGGACCCCGCCCAGCCGGTCCCGTCCAGCCAGACCGTCCGCCTGCTTGGCCAGGGGGGCTTTGGTGAGCGTGAGTCTTGAGGCGCTGAAACAGCAGGCACTTCGTATCCGTGACCTGTACGACGTCCTGAACCGCCACAAGCGGGGACGGGTATGGACACGGGAGGAGTTCATGCTCGGCTTCGTGGGCGATGTCGGCGACCTCGCCAAGCTGGTGATGCGCGAGGAGGGAGCCCGGGATGTACCCGGCGGCCGGGCGGCCCTGGAGCATGAGATCGCCGACTGCCTGTGGTCGGTCCTCATCCTGGCGCACGTGTACGAGGTCGATCTGGAGGCAGCCTTTCACCGCACGATGGCGGAACTGGACGTAGCGATCAGCGCCCGGATTCCCGCCCCTGGCACAGGCATGGGGCAGGATCGCTGAGTCGTGTTTACGTGCCGGCCATGCGGTCGCGGATGGCCTGGAGGGTGGCGAGGGCGACGTCCCACTCCCCCAGGTCGTCCTCCAGGTGCTCGCTGGGGGTTTCGGCGATGCGCCAGCCGTAGGCCCACACGGAGACACCGTATTCGCGGGCGGCCTCGGGGGTCATCTTCGAGATCCGCCGGCGGGCGTCGTCGAGCAGCCGGTTCTGGACGCGTCGGCTGAACATGGTCACCCCTTGGGCTTGGTGCGGTGGTAGTTCGGCAGGAGGTGGCCTTCGGAGGACAGGAGGGCCGTGGGACGGGCTCCGAGGGCGGCGGTGAGGGCCTGGTGCTCGTCGCCCTGGCGGGAGGTCCAGCGGCCGATGACGAGGCCGCGTGTGCCGAGACGGTAGACGGTGGCCGGCTCCGCCCGCCGGTAGGGGGCGACGGTCTCCTGGTAGTAGGTGCGGTACCGGCGGGGCCAGTCGCGCCGGCAGCGGGTGGCGGTGATGAGCACGGGCGTCACCAGCCCGCGCGGGTGTAGGGCTTGCTGTTGAAGACAGCGTTGATCATCCGGCCGGGGCTGGTGGCGTTGCGGAAGCGGTCCCATTCGCGGCGGGTGACGTTGTAGTACTCGTATCCGACGCCGTCGGTCCACGTGTGGGGTGCCATTTTGCCGCCCCGGAATCGGACGAACATCGTCTTGGACTTGTAGTCGTAGCCGGCGGCCATGGTGCGCGGGCGCGGGGGGTTCGATGTATTGGTGGGCCGCTCGGTGAGCAGGAGCTGGTCGTCGCCGAGGTGGAATGCCCGAAGGAGTGCCTGTGTCTTGCGCGGGCCGAGGTGCTCGCGCGAGTTGAGGATGTATTCGCGGAGTTCGTCGTCGTTGTATCCGTGCAGGGGCATGAAAAGACCCTCCCGTCCGTGGCCGGTTGTTTCGACCGTAGGAGGGGAGGGTTTTTCGTTGATATTCGTCAGGCGGCCAGGCGCCAGAAGCCTCGGCCCTGTGCGGGGTTGGTGATCGGCCGGACGAAGGTGTCCCGGGCGAAGGCGTCGTAGCGCTTGTGGTCTTTGAGGCTTTCGTGGCCGTAGAAGGTCATGGTGGTGGCCAGCGGCAGGCCGGTGGTGGTGCGCGCGAAGGTGATGGACGTGTAGCGCATCAGGTGGGCGTATATGTCGTTCGAGCGGACGCCGCTGTAGGTGCCGATGGTGTGGATGATGTGGTCGAGGCCGGCGTCGGTGAGGTGCTTGTGTTCGCGCAGGCCGGTGTCGGGGTGGGTGTGCTGCTGGCGGGAGGGCAGCAGCGGGCCGTGGGTGCGGTCGCCGACGTGCTTGGTGAGGATCTCGTGGACGGGCGTCGGCAGGGGGATGGTCTGCGTGTAGCGGCCTTTGACGCGCCAGAACTTGAGGGTGGGGCCGAATTCGTTGCGGCCGAGGTTTTCGACGCGGGCCAGGCGGGCTTCCTCTTTACGCATGCCGCAGCCGAGCAGCAGGCCGATGAGGGTTCCGTCGCGCCAGGACTTGGCGCCGGCCTCGGCCCACAGGGTGCGCGCTTCGTCTTCGGTGAGGTGGTCGACGGCATCCTTCTTGGGGACGTGGACGTACAGGCCGGTGCACGGGTTGCCAGCGAGGGCCAGGCCGTTGGCGATGGCGTAGTTGTAGAAGTCGTCGAGGACGTTCAGCCGGTGCTGGCGGGAGGATGCGGCGTAGGGCAGGTGAGCGCATTCGTGCCAGCACAGCCCTGGGTGGTCGGGGTGTTCCTCGCTGGCGAGGTAGGCGAGGTACCGGACGACGTGGGGCTGCGTGGGGGCGGCCGGGTCGGCGCCGAAGCGGCGCATGAAGGTCAGGAAGAACTCGATCTCCGCCCGGTAGCGCTTGGCTGTCTCCGTGCTCTTGAGTGCCTTGAGGTCGTGGTAGGCGTCGGCGAGCTGGTCGATGGTGCGGGCCGCGAGCCGGTCGGCGTTGAGGGCGGAGAGGTCGAAGAAGTCCGTGCTCATGTCGGCACCCTAGAGCCGTACTTGGCGTTAGCTCCCGTCAAAGTATCGGCCAGTGGTGCAGGTCACAGACCCCTCTGACATTATCTGTCCATATTTACTCCGCTTTAGCTTCGCCGGCATGGGGACACCACTCGATGCCACGGAGCAGGAGCTGACGGCCGGCCTGCCCGAAGAGCAGGACCCGGCGCCCGAGTCCGCCCGCACCGACCAGGCCCTCATCTCGGACATCATCGACAAGGTCATCCTCGTCATCGACGAGCTGTCCGGCCACCCCCTGCGCCCCTACCAGCTCCCCCTTGCGCGCCGGCTCCTGGAGTCCCTCATCACCGAGGACTCCGCCAAGATCACCGCGTTGTGGTCCCGGCAGTCCGGCAAGAGTGAGACGGTCGCCGACACGGTGTGCGGCGCCGCGATCATGCTGCCCCGGCTCGCGAAGGTGTTCCCGAACCTGCTGGGGAAGTTCAAAGAGGGTTTGTGGATCGGAGTTTTCGCGCCCACGGACGAAATGAGCGAGACGCTTTTCTCCCGCATCGTCGGCCGGCTCACGTCCGAACGCGCTCAGGATATTCTCGCGGACCCTGAGATCGACGAGAAACTCGTCGCCCGGGGAAAGGTGCTCCACCTGAAGCGGTGCGGCTCCCTCATCCGCAAGCAAACCGCACACCCGAAAGCGATGATCGAGGGCCAGACCTACCATCTGGTCGTCATCGACGAGGCCCAGGCCGCCGACGACAAGGTGCTCAACAAGTCCATCGGCCCCATGCTCGCCTCGACCGCCGGCACCATGTGTATGACCGGCACCCCGACCTACACCAAGTCCGGGTTCTACGAGCAGATCCAGAAGAACAAGCGTGAGGGGACACGCAAGGGACGCAAACGGAATCACTTCCAGGTCGACTGGAAGGAAGTCGCCAAGCACGTCCCCCGGTACAAGAAATTCGTCCAGTCCGAGATGGACCGGCTCGGCGAAGAATCCGACGAATTCAAGTTGAGCTACCGCCTGATCTGGCTTCTCGACAAGGGCATGCTCGTCACCAGTGACCGTTTCGACGCGCTCGGCGACACCTCCATGCGGGTCGTGCAGGAATGGCACCGCTCCCCGGTGGTCGTCGGAATCGACCCCGCCCGCAAAACAGACTCCACCGTGGTCACGGTCTGCTGGGTGAACTGGGACTACCCCGACGCATACGGCAATTACGAGCACCGGGTACTGAACTGGCTCGACTTGACGGGCATGGACTGGGAGACGCAGTACTACCGCATCGTCGAATTCCTCAACCGGTACTCCGTGTACGCCGTCGGGATCGACTCCGGCGGCCTCGGTGACGTCGTCGCCTCCCGGCTGCGGGTCCTCATGCCCAGCACGAACATCGTCGACATGAAGTCCGACCGCAGCAGCCAGACCAAGCGGTGGGCGCACACCATGGACCTCATGTCGAAGGGCCTGGTGATCTGGCCGGCGCACGCCAAGACGCGGCAGACGAAGACCTGGCGGATGTTCCGCCAGCAGATGGAGGACGCGGAGCTGACCTACCAGGGCCCGCACATCATCGTCGCCGCCCCGGACGTGGACGCCGCCCACGACGACTACGTGGATTCCCTCGCCAATGCCCTCTACCTGACAGCGGACATGACGATGCCGGAAGTCGAAATGCACAATGCGCCCTGGTAGCCATTAACGGCACGAAAAACAGCGTGCTTAGCGTCCTTGGTGAGACGTCTCGAATTGGAGGCCCACCATGGCGCAGAGCCCTCTCGCCCCGGACCCGAATTTCCGTGAAAGCTCCGACCGCTTCTACGAGCGCAAGAGCGCGAACAACCCCACCCGGCGCGGCCCGCTCCGTTTCCAGGAAGGCGTCGCCTCCGACTCCGACATCCCGCGCGAGTTCGGCGAGGGAGTCATGCAGGGCTACCGCACCCCGCCCGGCAGGACCAACCACAACGTCAACGTCTTCACGAAGTCGGCCGAAGAGACGGTGCGCGAGCGGGCACACGTCGGTTCCGCGTCCTGGCCGGAGGCGCCCACGTTCATCTCCGCCATGGCGGAGGGGGCCAGCGAGCAGGAGCTGAGCTACTCCAGCGTCGACCGGGGCGAGCGCCGGCACGAGCGCCGCAACTACGCCCGGGTGGACTGAGCAGTGACCAACCCCGGCCAGAGCACGCCCTGGGCGAAGATCCCGGTTCCGAGCGAGGGCAAGATCCCTGATGTTCCGGTGGATCTCGCCCTGGTCGCCGATGCCGTCGACACGATCCTGAAAAACGTGATCGGCGGCAGCTCGGCCCCTGCCGAGCCGCTCTCGCCGAGCGTGATCGACGCCTCCGCGTCCATCGGCTCCCTCAACGCGACGCAGTCCACACAGCAGTCGCAGATCACCACATTGCAGGGGCAGATCAGCGCCCTGAACGTCGCGCCGTGGGCGACGCGCACCGCGCGGACTAGCGGCTTCTCCATGCGCGGGGACCGGACTCCGACGCTGGTGCACTCCTACCAGGTGCCGTCCTTCGCCCAGCGGCGGCTGCTGCTGGCGTGGGCGAGTATCTCGGTCGGCTGGTCCACGTCGACCACCACGTCCATCCGCACGCGGCTCCAGCTTCGGGCCGACGGCGGCACCCAGTACGTGGACCGCAACATCAACGTCGAGGCCGGCGTCGACCAGGGGCACCAGCTCTTCTTCATGGAGACCGTCGAGGCCGGCAACAGCGTGCGGATCGGCCTGGCCATGGACTGCTATGGGCCGGCGCAGAACGCGAACATCGTCACGCAGTCGCTCGATCCCCGCATGTATCTCGTCGCTCTGCCCTGGACCGGGCCGACCGTCCCGTACCTGCCGGTCACCTGATGCACCCCCTACACCTCACGGAAAGGGGGTGATGCCATGTCGATCGCCTTTGTATCCCCCAGCATGCGCGCGAGTGCGAGTGACCTGACCGTTTCGGTCTCGCCGCTCGGCCTGGTGGAACTGGCGGACGAGTTACCGAGGAATTCGAGGTCCATGGACCGCGTCTGACCCGGTACGCCAATCACTGGGCTTGGTACCTGGGGCATCACTGGTCGTACAAGCGGGAGGCCGGCGAGCCCAACGTCACGATCAACTACGTCGGCGCACTGAGCCGGTACATCACGAACTTCACGTTCGGGCGTGGCGTTCACTTCCAGTCGGAGAAGAAGTACGAGCACCTTGTTCCGGCTCTCCTGGAGCGTGCCTGGAACGTCGACAACGACAAACGGTCCGTTCTCTGGCAGATGGGCGAGAACGGTTCTGTTGCCGGTGACTGTTTCGTCAAGGTGGCGTATGAGCCGGCCTGGTCCGACCCGGCCGGCAACCTTCACCCGGGGCGGGTTCGCATTCTCCCCATGAATGGTGCTCAGGTTTTCCCGGAGTACCACCCGCACGACCGTGATCGTTTGCTGAGGCTGAAAGTCAAGTACAAATTCTGGGGCACCTCTTTGGAGGGGACCCGGCAGGTGTACACGTACACCGAGATCATCACGGATGAGTACATCGAGGAGTACGTGAATGACGAGCTGCTCGACGCGCGGGAAAACCCGCTCGGGCAGATCCCGGTGGTGCACATCCGGAACATCGCGGTCTCCGGCTCCCCGTGGGGCCTGGCCGACATCGTTGACGTCATCCCTCTGAACAGGGAGTACAACGAAAAGTCCACCGAAATTTCGGACATCGTGAACTACCACAGTGCCCCGGTGACCATCATCACGGGGGCGAAGGCGAGCAATCTGGAGAAGGGGCCCCGGAAAATCTGGGGCGGCTTGCCGAAGGACGCCAACGTTTTCAATCTGGAGAACGGCGTCGACCTGTCCGGGCCGCTTACCTACCTGGACATGATCAAGCGGTCCATGCACGAGCTGACCGGAGTTCCGGAGTCGGCTCTGGGGCAGGCTCAGGCGATCTCGAATACGAGTGGTGTCGCGCTGAGCATTCAGTTCTTCCCGCTGATGCAGCGGTACGCGCTGAAGCAGACGAACTACACGGCCGGCCTGAAGCAGATCAACGAACTGATTCTGCGGACGCTGTTTCTGTACGAGCCGGAAACGCTGATCTACAACCCTGCAACCCAGGGCATCCGTACCTCGGACGAGCAGCCCCTGATCGTAGACCCCCGCGATCCGGAGGTCTACGAAACCACGTGTGAATGGCCGCCGCCGCTTCCGGTCGACGAGCTGGTCAAGCTGAATGAGGTTCAGGCGAAGCTCGCTCTGGGCCTGGAATCGAAGCGCGGGGCGCTGCGCGACCTCGGCCAGGTGTTTGTCGACGAGAAGATGCGCGAAATCTTCGACGAGCGCCTTGCGGAGGCGAAGGAGGACGGGGCGCTCGAACTTATTAAGGCGCAAATTGCCTCCGCTATCTTGCAGCAGACGGGATTGCCGCCAGAAGGCGTGGAAAGCCCGCCGCCGGCTCCTGCCAGCGGTTCCTCATCGAAGGAAACGAAGTCGGGGGCCACCAGCGCCGGCCCGTTGCCGGGCTTTCCCGGTACAGGCAGTGGCAAGGACATCGAATCAGTCCTCTCTGAACTCGTGACGCTCTCCCAGGGCACGAAATTGGCCCAGCGGAGAAATCCGGAAAACGACTGATCCTGTGACTGGAGTGTAGGAAGTGCCCGAGAACCAGAATCCTGCTGAGACCGCTCCCCCGCCGGCACACCCGGGCAGTGGCGCCCAGGCGAACGCCGACGGCACCGTGACCGTTCGCGGTGAGGACCGTCCGCCGGCCGAGAAGCAGGCCGAGGGCGGCCGGACCTTCACGGCGGCCGACCTGGAGAAGGTGCGCCAGGAGGAGAAGGACAAGCTCTACAGCCGTCTGTCCAAGGGAGATGAGCGGCTTCAGAGCCTGGAGGCCGAACTGAAGGCCGTGCGGGAGGAGCGCGAGTCCCACGAGCGGACCGAAGCCGAGCGCCAGGCGGCCGAGGAGCAGGCCGCGAAGGAGAAGGCCGAGGCGGACATGTCCGCCAAGCGGCTCGTGGAGGAGCGCTCCACCGAGTGGGAGCAGAAGTTCGAGCGGCTTCAGCAGGAGCGTGAGCAGGAGAAGGCGGCTTACGCGAAGGAGGCCGAGTTCAACCGGCTTCGCGCTTACATTCAGGAACGCATCAACTCCGAGAGTGACAGCATCGCTCCGGAGCTTCGCGACCTCGTCACCGGCAATACGCCGGAGGAGGTCGACCAGTCGATTGAGATGCTGAAGTCCAAGACGGACCAGATTTTCCAGTCGATGCAGACGGCCCAGCAGGCGGCGCGTAGCCAGATGCGGGGGGTGTCGTCGACCGGTTACACCGGGAATGGTCCGACGGACCAGGACGGCGGTGCTCGGCAGCTTTCCGTCGAGGACATCAAGAACATGCCCATGAGTGAGTTCGCGCGGTACAGGTCGCAGCTCCTCGGCTCAGCAGCCAACAACTCAAGCAATCGCGGGCTTTTCGACTAGCAGTCCGCCCCACTGACCTTCCGCCTCTCATTCCTATTCGCATTCGGCGGGCAACTCACGGAATGAGAGGTTCCCGTGGCCAGCGGTATCACTGGGACTCCGGTCCTTTCCCCCACGCCGACTGCCTACACGGCGTCGAACAGCACCATGCTGACTCCGGCCATCCAAACGATCTGGTCGAAGGAAATCCTCTTTCAGGCCATGCCGGTGCTCAGGTTCGAGCAGTTCATGGTGAAGAAGACCGAGCTGGGAACGGCACCCGGTCTGACCGTGAACTTCATGCGTTACCGCTCTCTGGACGGTGCGCAGCAGCTCGTTGAGGGCGTGCGCATGGAAACCCACGCGCTGTCCGCCGAGCAGATCACCATCACGGTCGCGGAGCACGGTTTCGCAATCGCCGTCACGGAACTCCTGCTGAATTCGAGTTTCGACGACGTCATGGCCTCCGGCGCGCGTCTGCTGGGGAGGAACATGGCGACCTACCTGGACGCGCTCTGTCGCGACACCCTCCTCGGTGCCCCGTCGGTGCTGTACGGGTACGACAAGCTCGCGTCCTGGTCGGCTGGCGCCGCCCGCACTCCGATCTCTCCGTACGACCGGGGGATGTTCGCGGACAGCGAGGCGACGATGGCCGCGAACGGCGGTTTCTACTTCACGTCCGCCCTGGTCAAGGACGCCGTGGAGACCCTCGCGACGAAGAACGTCCCCCGCCTGGGCGAGACGTACGTCGCATTCGTGCACCCGCACCAGTCTCGTCGGCTCCGCGATGATCCGGAGTTCATCGAGGTGACAAAGTACGCGGCTCCCGGCAATTTCATGCTGGGCGAAATCGGGCGTCTGAACGATGTCGTGTTCATCGAGACAACTCAGGTCTTCCAGGGCAACACGACCCAGCCGGCCACCCAGCAGATGGGGACCAACATCCCCACCAACACCGCCCAGAAGTGGGGCGGACAGCCCGAGCGGACTGCGTCGGGAACGACCCCGGCGATTCCCGCCGTCACGTCGAACCCGTCGAACCCGAACGCCCCGGCCAACCCCATCTACAGGGCGCTGGTAATCGGGGACAATGCCGCCGGTCACGCCATTTCCCTTCCCGTCGAACTGCGCGACGGCGGTGTTCTCGACTTCGGCCGCGAGCACGCGCTGGCGTGGTATTCGATCTTCGGTCTCGGGCTCATCACGGATTACGCCGTGGTGCAGTGCGCCACGAACTGACCGGCCCCATTCTCCGGGGCGGCGACTTCCGTCCCTCGTCGCCCCGGACTCCTCATCCGACTCATTAGGAGAACACGCCGTGCCCGCAAATCCGCGCACCAAGCCGAACCCCAAGGACCACACCGGGAACAAGAAGCGGGTCCTTTCCGAGCAGCACGCCGAGGAGCTGACCCGCCGCAAGGGCGAGCTGGCGATGCATCACGCCGAACAGGCCGCCAACCTCGACAAGCCCATTGCGCTCGACGACAAGGGCCGCACCGTGGAAGCGGTGTCCGAGGACGACACGTCGGACGCCCCGGTTCAGCTCCCGCCGGAGAACGTGACGATCCGGGTCGCCTGCGACCTGGAGAAAGTCACGATCGGTCAGGGCACGGATTTCGACTTCAAGGAAGGCCAGGTGTACGAGGTGCCGCTGAACGTGGCCCTGCATCTGGACCGCCTGGGCTACGTCTGGCAGTGGCTCTGAGCGAAAGGGCCACGACATGGCTGAGACCGCGTCTTTGCAGGAATCCGGTATCACGCCGGAAAAGGGGAAGTGGTACCGGCTCCTGACCGATTTCGGTGAGGGCGTCGGCATGCTCACCCGCACCCGCCGCTATCGGCCGGCCGGCGCCGAGGGGGACGTCGAGGGCGACCGCATGCTCTACGTCCTGGACGTCGCCGCACCCGCCACCCACGGCATCGGCTACGCCAACGAGGACAGCGTCGTCGCCCTGTGGCTGTCCCAGTCCGGGCCCGGCCGGCTCTCCGCCCACCACATCTCCCTCCCCCTGAGCCAGTTCTGCGACCTGACCGGCGAGGGCGAGGAACCGCCCGAGTGGGCAGACTGGCAGGCACAGCAGTCGGCAGGTGAGCGCTGATGGCCGCAGGGGGCTTCATCACCGTCCAGGGCGCCGTCAGCGCGCTCGACTACCTGGCCGGCCGCAGCACGGCGCTCCAGGCCGAGTGGGACGCCAAGACGGCCGGCGGTGACCCGCAGCCCAAGGCCACCTACCTGATGCTGCTCACCCAGCTCATCGCCGACGAGCAGACCGACATGGCCTCCCTCATCGGGATGGAGGCCGCCGGTACCGGTTACGCCCGTCAGCCCGTGCCCTGGGGTGCGGCCGACACCACCGGCCGGCAGGCCACCAACACGGACCTGATCCAGTTCGGGCCGTTCTCCGACCCGTCGGGGCTGGGCGCACCGATCACCGGTGCGGCGCTGGTGACGCGGATGGCGTCCTCGGCCGGCCAGCCCAACGGCGTCGCCCTGATGGCCTGGAACCTGGAGTCGGCCATCACCACCCAGCAGAACCAGGCGCTGCAACTGCCGGCCGGCTCGCTCACGATGACGCTGGCGGTGGCCTGACATGGCGACGCTCGCGGCAACGATCGCCCGTATCCGCTCCGAGGTCGGCGACCTGGCCGTGCCGTTCGTCGACACGTTCGTGGGCGGCGACGAGCTGAGCACCTACGACCTGTCGGAGACCAACGTGGCCTCGGTGCAGGCGAAGGTCAGCACTGACTCTCCCGCGAGCACCGTCGAACTGGTGGAGGACGCCGACTATGTCGTCTCCCCGGTGCAGGGTTCCATCCTGCTGATCAACCCGGCCTACGCGCCGCTGCACCACGGCCAGACCCTGATCGTGCGCGGCACCAGCTCCGGGATGTTCACGGACGAGGAGCTGGAGCGGTACGTCACCGACGCCATCACTCAGCTCTCCTACGGCCGGTCGACGACAACGCGGTACCGGGACGGGCACGGGCACATCCGCTACGACCGCGAGCCGATCACGCTGGAGACGCTGCCTGCGGTGGAGGAGCCGCTGGTGGCGTACTTGGCGTCGATCAGTGTGCTGTGGACGCTGGCGACGGACGCGGCCACCGACATCGACGTGACCACGTCCGAGGGCACGCACGTGCCGCGCTCGCAGCGGTACCGGCAGCTCATGGATCACCTGGGCGAACTCCAGGAGCGCTACAACCGCCTGGCGCAGCAGCTCAATGTCGGCCTCGCGCGGATCGAGCAGTTCCAGCTCCGCCGGGTCAGCCGGACGACGAACCGCCTGGTGCCGGTTTTCCAGCCCCGGGAGTACGACGACACCTCGAAGCCCGAGCGGCTGCTGCCGCCGATCGACGGCGACACCTACGACGACGAGTCCGGGATTCCCTCGCCCTTGCACCCCGGCGTGTGGGGGTGACGGCGGATGCGAGGACGCGCGGACTGGAAACGCGGACGCTTCAACATCAACGCGGAGACGACGTTCATCCACCGTGCACTGCGGGGCTGGCAGAGCACGACCGGGGACACCCTCACCTATTTCCGGTTCCAGCACGCGGAGTCGGACATGCACGACGTGTATGACGAGGCCACCGGCGCCGGCCGCGTGTACTACGGCCGCTGGCAGCTCCCGGCCCTGCACGTCACGCACGTGGAGGCCGCGAACACCGATCCTCGCGACTCCGGCTTGTACGTCACGGACACCCTGCGGGCCGTCCTCGAATTCGACCAGCTCACGAAATTCGGGTTGAGCGAGATGGACATCAAGCACGGCAGCTTCCAGCGGGACCGCGTCGCCTACGACGGTCTCCTCTACGGCGTGCAGCGGGTCAACGTCGTCGGGCAGATCCGCCGGCGTGACGTCGTGGTCGTCATCGAGGCCGAGCAGATCCAGAACGACGAGCTGGTCAACGACCCGATGTTCCGCCAGTACCTCACCGACCCGACCGAGCTGCCGGCCGTCTCTCCGGAGCTGATGGCGCAGACGGTGCTCCCCCCGGAAGAGGGCGAGGACGATGACCCTTACGCATAGCTTCGCGGCCGGCGCCCTGCCGGGCGGGGTGCCCTCGGCGCGGCTGAGCGGACGGTACATAGCCGCCGACGGCACACCGCTGGCCGGCACGCTGTCGTTCGCCCCGCCGTCGGTGCTGACCCTGCCGAACAGTGACGTGATCGCTGCCACGGCGGCGAAGGTCACCCTGGACAGTGCCGGCTGTTTCGTCGTCGACCTGATCCCCAACGACGTGCCGGGCATGTCCCCGCAGAAGTGGGCCTACCAGGTCACCGAGAAACTCAAGGGCCTGCCGCCGCGCATCTTCCACATCATGCTGCCCAGCGGCACCGGCCCGGTCGACCTGGCGGACATCGCCCCCGTCTCGCCCTACGCCGGGAACTACCTGCCGGTCGCCGGCCCCAAGGGGGATACGGGGGCGACCGGTGCGCCGGGCGAGGTGACCAGTGAGCAGCTCGACGCGCTCGAAGCGCGGGTCGCGCCCCGCCCGCAGGAGTTCGTCCAGACGTCGGCGAGCACGGAATGGACGATCCCGCACACCATGCCGTACCGGCCTTTCGTGACGGTGTACGACACTGCCGGCCATGAGATCGGCGGCCTGGTCGAGTACCCCAACCCTGCCGTAGTGCTGGTGCGATTCGCGTACGCGGAAACCGGCACGGCCGTACTGCATTAGGAGCGCCTTGTGGCCACTACCGATTTCCGGTTTCCGGTACGACTGAATCAGCTCCCCGTCCAGGGGCTTGTTCCGGAAGCGTCGAGTTCCGCGCCGGCCGCCCCGGTCGAGGGGCAGCTGTGGACCGACACCGTCGCCCACGCGGTGAAGTTCTTCAACGCGTCGGTGTGGAAGAACCCGCTCGATCGTGCGGATCACACGGGGACGCAGCCGGCGAGCACGATCAGCGACCTCGCCACGGTGGTGCAGGGTTACCGCTTGGACCAGTTCGCCGGCCCCGCCGGGCCGCTGAACGTCAACGGGCAGCGGGTCTCCAACGGCGCCACCCCGACGGCGGCCACCGATCTGGCGACGAAGGCGTACGTCGACCAGGCCCGCGCCGGCATCGCCGGTGTGAAGAACCCGGTCAACGTCGTGGCCGGCAGCAACGTGGACCTGGCCGCGCTGCCGGCGACGATCGACGGGGTCACCCTGAGCGCCGGGCAGTCCTTTCTCGCGACCGCTCAGAGCGTGGGCACCGAGAACGGCATCTACTCCTACCCGGGCGCCGGCAGCGCGGCCACGCGGCGCACGGATGCCGCCGCCGAGGGCGAAGTGCTGGACGGCACGATCGTCGCCATCGGTGAGGGCACCAAGGCGGGCACGCAGTTCATCCAGACTGCGATCCCGTCGGGGGCGCCGGGGGCCTGGACGCAGGCGTGGACGCAGTTCTCCTCCGGCGGGCAGACCTACAACGGCGACGGCCAGGGCCTGGAACTGACGGGGACGACGTTCAGCCTGGAGCTGGCCGACGCCTCCCTCGCCAAGAGCGCGGCCGGCCTCACCGTCGGCCTGGTCTCCATCGCCAAGGGCGGTACAGGCGCCACCACGGCGGCCGACGCCCGCGCCGCGCTGGGCTCCGCCGGCAAGTACAGCGCGAACGTGGGCGCCCTGACCGGCGGTGTGGCGCTGAACGTCACCCACAACCTGAACACGGTGGACATCCTGGAGCCGTCGCTGCGGGAGATCAGCACCGGCGAGCTGGTCGGCGCGAAGTTCGTCATGATCGACGCCAACACGGTCAGTGTCACCACGGCGGCTTCCTACGCCGCCAACACCTTCCGCGTGACGGTGGTGGGCTGATGGTCGCCCGCCAGCTCGCTCCCCAGACAGTGCCCACGGCGGGTGGCAACGTCGTCTCCGCCGACAAGGTGGGCGCCGCCAATGGTGTCGCCGGTCTGGGAGCGGACGCCAAGGTGCCGGCCGCTCAGATCGCCGTACCGAAGATCACTGTCGGGATCACCGCGCCCACGGCCCCCGCTGTCGGGGACGTGTGGATCGACACGAACTGAGGCCCTCACCATGCCGACGCGTTTTTGGCTGACCTCTTCCGCTGCCCCGCACGTTCCGGTGGCCACGCGCGGCACCTGGACCGACGCCAACTCGACGACCACGGGGCTCCTCGGACGGCAGCCGGCCGGCGCCTCGGCGACGTCGACCGCAGCCGAGACGGCCACCACGACGACCAACGTCCTCCAGGGCCGGTGGATCAGCCCGCCCTCCCGCCGGGCCGGCACCCTGTCGGGCACCGTGTCGTGGATGCTGGGGCGGGTGCAGTCCGCCTCGGCCGCCTTGATGGTCGGGCGCACGCACATCTACGTGACCGCCGGCGACACCGACACCGTGCGCGGCACGCTGCTGAACAACCACACCGGCACCACGGCCCTGCCCACCACGGCGGCCGGCGTGGGCACCAGCGCGGTGGCTTTGACGCCCGTGAACCTCCAGGCGGGGGACCGCATCGTCGTCGAGGTCGGCTTCCAGGCGCAGAACACCGTGGAGACGTCCTACAACGGCACTTTGCACTACGGCGCCACGGGCACCACTGATCTCGTCGCGGGTGCCACGGCAGTGGCCACAAACCCGGGATGGGTGGAGTTCTCCAACGCGCCGGGCTTCTTCGCCGCCCCCGTCTCGGGCATCGTGGACAAGTTTCTCACGGGCATCGGCAGCTACTTCGTGTACTGGGGCGGCACCTTCTGGAATGAGGCGTGGAAACGCGTCGCAGTCCCCGCGAACAATCAGTACCCGGGGCTCATGGCCACGGACGTCGGTTACGAGATCACCGACTCGGCCCACCACTTCGAGGTCGTGAACCTGCCGACCGGCGGAACAGGGACCGCATTCTCCGGAGTCGTTCTCGGACCTGTCGATAACGGCACCTACGTTCGCACCAAGTACTCGGTGGCGACCGGCCTGCTGTCCTTCGAGAGCGCCGCCAACTACTACGACGGAAATCCGGTCACTCTCCCCTTCGATCCCATCGCACACCGCTGGTGGCGCTTTCGTGAGACGGGCGGCACGTTCTACTGGGAGACCAGTCCGGACGCTAAGACGTGGACCGCCCGCCGGAACATCACCACTCCGCAGTGGCTGAAATTTGGAACACTGCGCACGAACTTCGAGGGCTTCGCGGAAACGGGCAGTACCACCACTCCGGCGGAAGTCGACAACGTCAACACTGTGCCGACGACCGTGGTCAAGGTATGGGACGGGAACGCGTGGGCTGTCAAACCGCTCAAGGTGTGGAATGGCACCGCGTGGGTGGCAAAGCCCGCGAAGGCATTCTCGGGAACGGCCTGGTTCTGAGGAATTATCCCGGGGTTAAGCGTGCGTGTAACGCTCGTACTCTCGTGTCTCTTTGAATCAGGAGGTCTACATGGCCCGCTACGTTCTGGTGGCAGCGGACGGCTACAGCAAGGAAATCACGGGCGGCCCGTGGGACACGGACGACCCGTCGTGGATCGCCGTGCCGGAGGGCAACCGGCTCATGCTGGAGGAGGAGGCGTTCGCCGCCGGCTACTACTACTCCCCGGGCGGGGGCGCCGGCGTCGCGCCCGAGCAGCCCGACGGCGCGGACACCGACGTGCAGGACCGTCACCACGGCCAGGGTCGCGGTCACGACAAGCACGACCACGGAGGCCACGCAGACCAGGGACCGCAGGCCCAGGAGGGCGGCCAGGGCTCCCAGACCCAGCCGGGCGGCCAGGACCAGCAGTAGGACCGCCAGGGCCTGCCGCGCTCGGGGTGGCAGGCCCGGCTCACTCTCCCGGAAAGGCAGTCGTCATGACGGTTCCGCAGTTGATCGGTCTCGTCGTCATCGTGCTCCTCGTCATCATCGTGCTGAAGGCAGCCGGGATCTTCTGATCCGACCCGCATTAACTGGACTCAAATAGGCCCAAGCATTCTGGTGGGGCGATCCACAACCGCCCATACCGGAGTGCCAACGTGCCGTTCTTGCTTAACGAGGACAGGGCGCTGAAGAACAAACTTCAGGGCCTGGTTGTGCATGACGCGACCTCCGGTGACAGTGGCCGCAGGGTAACGGTCCGGTACAGGAACCCGGAGTACGAGCTGGCAGACGCCACCTATCCGCTGGTTCTTATCACCCACTCCCGGATCTCACGGGACGAGGACCGGGAGCACCGGGGCTACGTGAATCTCCACTACGCCCCCGAAGGTTATGAGCCGTGGGCGGACATGACCGACCCCGCGCAGTCGCCGTACATGGCGCAGATGCCGGTTCCTTTGAACGTCGACTACGAGGTCGACGTGTACGCGAGGAAAGAGCTGCACCTGATCGAGATGACGGGTGCGCTCATGCAGTTCGATTTTTTTCCGCCTCGCTTCGGTTACCTGCCCATTCCCGAGGACGGGACTGTGCGCCGGCTCGATCTGCTGGGCGGGCCGGAGTACTCCGAGTCCAAGGACGAGCTGGGCAAGAGGCTTTTCGTCGCCACCTGGCTGGTCCGTATTTCCAGCGAGCTGTTCGTCAGCGACATCCACACCCTCACGCCCGCTCAGCGGGTCCTCATCGACTTCCTCGATAAGGGCTCCTTCGACGAGGGCCATTCCGTGCCACTGGACCCCACCCAGGTGGTCACTTCCTCGGAGGCTGATACCCCATGACCACGCCCACCACGTACCCCTACAAGCGGCCCGGCGTATTCATCAGCGAGACCCTGACGCCGCTGCCCCAGCAGGTTTCTCCGCCCGGGGTGTCCATCGCCACCTTCGTCGGCACCCACGACGCCGGCCCCTCCACGCCGATGAAGGTCACCTCGTGGGAACAGTTCATGGGCCTGTACGGGGGGTTCGGGAACGGGATGAACTACCTCCCGTTCCAGGTGTACAACTACTTCTCCAACGGCGGCCGGACCGCGTGGATTCTGCGGGCAACCCCGAGTGACTCCACCGCCGCGTCCCTGGTCATCAGGAACACGCCGCTGCCGCCGTCCACGACGATCGTGCCCACGCCCGACGGCACGGCCCCCACGGGAGCCGGTGTGGCTCCCCTCGACCAGGTCACCGGCGTGGCGTTCGTGGCCCGCGAGGGCGGCGCCGACAACCCTGAGCAGACGGCCTTCGAGATCGAATGGTCCGCAGCCGTTCCGGTCGACGAGGTCGACGCCTACTACGTCGAGCTGTCCGACCCGCTGGAGGGTTCCTTCGGTCAGGCCCTGTGGGTCGAGCAGCCGGCCGACGGCAGCAAGCCGAGTGCCGCGTTCACCGGCCTGGCTCCCGGCACCGCCTACAGCGTGCAGATCACCCCGTACAAGGGGGAGACGGCCGGCCCGACGATGGAGATGCCGGCCACGTTCACCACGGCGGCCGGCTACACCCCGGTCGACGCGCTCCAGGTCTTCGCCCGGGGCCGGGGCGACTACGGCAACCGGCTGTTCGTGTCCACCACCCCGTCGTGGAACAGTGGCCGCTTCCACCTGTACGTGAAGTACGGCGACTCCAGCCAGAGTTCACTCGTGGAGACCTGGCAGGATCTCTCCCTCAACCCCGGGGACGCCCGCTACGCGGTCAGCCTGATCAACTCCGCGACGGCCGGCTCGAACTACGTCCAGATCAACAACCTGCTGCCGCCGGGCACAGCCACCCCCGGCACGAGCGTCACCCCGGACGACTCGTGGCTGCCGCAGTTCGTCACCAACGCGCCGCTGGCCACCGGCACCGACGGCGTCCAGGCCGTGAACCTCGCCGAGCAGCTCGGGACGCACTTCGACTCCATCAACGATGTGCTGCTGGTCAACCTGTGCGGCAACACCGGCCTGACCGACCACGTGGCGGCGGCCACCCAGATCAACGCGGCCCTGGCGTGGGCGGAGAACCGCCGCAACGCGTTCCTGGTCATCGACGCGCCCCGGCAGCCGGCTCCCACAGGTGCGGACACGGCCGCCACGAAGTTCGTCGAGACGGCCGCCGCCTATGCGCCGGCGTCCTCCTACGCGGCGATGTACGGGCCGTGGGTGCAGGTCGCCGACCCGGCCGGCGCCTCGACGTCCTCGACCCGCATGCTCCCGGCCGGCGGAGCGGTCATGGGGCAGTTCTCGCAGGCTGACGCGGCGGTCGGCCCGAACCGCAGCCCGGCCGGCGTCTCCTACAACCTGGTCGGTGTCGTCGGGGTCGAGCACCTCTTCACGCTCGACCAGCTCGACCAGCTCAACCAGGTCGGGGTCAACATCATCCGGCCGGTCCCGCAGGCCGGGTACTGCATCATGGGCGCCCGTACGCTGCGGCAGGGAATGCCGGACCGGTACATCTCGATCCGGCGGATGCTCATCTACATCGAGAACCTGCTGGATAGCGTCACCCGCTTCGCCGTGTTCGAGCCCAACGGGCCCGAGCTGTGGCAGACGCTCAGCGCTCTGGTGAGCCAGCAGCTCCTCACCCTCACCCAGGCCGGACAGCTCCAGTCGAGCGTCCCGGACCAGGCGTACTTCGTGCTCTGCGACGAGACCAACAACACCCCTCAGACAGTGGCATTGGGGGAAGTCCACATCACCGTCGGTGTCGCTCTCGCGTCCCCGGCCGAGTTCATCATCATCCAGATCAGCCAGTACCAGGGCGGCGTTTCCAGGACCACCGACACGACCGGCACGGTAACCACCGGCTGACGCGCACAGTTTGACCCGCCTCTCAATTCTGCTCATTCCGGCGGCCCCTTTCGATCCGGGAAATGAGAGGTGACCCGTGGCGACCACCAGCACCACCCAGAAGCCGTCGCTCGCCCAGCTCCAGACAGACCCGCTCCGGAATTTCAAGTTTCAGGTGCAGATCCACCTGGCCGGCTCGACGCTGGACTCCTCGAAGCGGTCCAATCAGCTCGGCTTCATGTCTGTTTCCGGCCTGTCCATCACGACTGACGTCGTGGTCTACAGGCAGGGCGGCATGAACACCACGACGCAGAAAATGCCTGGTCAGAGCGACTTCGCACCCATCACCCTGTCGCGAGGACTGATCTGCGGCGACTCCGACATCTACGCCTGGCTCAAGCAGTTGTTCATGGTGATGCAGGGGACCGGTGGAAACCCCGGAAACTACAACTTCCGCGCCACCATGGACATTTACCTGCTGGACCACCCGGTCACCACGTCCACGGTCTACTACAAGGCCGGATGGCGGGTCTACAACTGCTGGCCCACGAGCATCGCCTTCGGCGACCTGGACAGTGGCGCCAACGGCGTCGAACTCCAGCAGATCACCCTTGCCCACGAAGGCTGGGATTTCAAGATCGCCAGCAAGTACGGGCCCGGCTCCGGCGTCTCGATGTCGTAATTCAACCTCCACTCGAAGGACGAAACAGTGACTGAACCCGTTGTGCTCCCCGCCTTCGAAGAATTCGGCGACCAGGGCGTGTCTGCCCTGGAGAAGCCGGAAGAGGCAGTAGCCGCGACCCAGGCCGTCCTCAAGGACGACCGCGACGCCGGCCGGCCCGTCATCGACAGTCCCGGGGACAACCTGGTGACCCTGGAGCGCGGAATCTGCCGGGAAGGCACCTGGTACCGCGACGCCGAGGTCCGCGAACTCAACGGCAGCGACGAAGAGGCCCTGGCCGCCGCCGGCGTCGGCAACTCCTCCTACAAGGTGTTCGAGACGCTCCTGCTGCGCGGAGTCGTCCGCGTCGGCGGCGAGGCCATGAGCCGGACAGTGGCCGGCGAGCTGCTCATCGGCGACCGCGAACTGCTCATCCTCGCCATCCGCCGCGCCACCTTCGGCGAAGACCTCGAATTCGAACGGCTCCCCTGCCCCCACTGCGGCGAGCTGACCGACCTGACCGTCCCCCTCGGCGCCATCCCCACCGTCCGCCTCGACGACCCCGAGCGTGTGGAGTTCGAGGTACCGATGCGGCACGGCAACAAGGCCGTCGTGCGCCTGCCCAACGGCGACGACCAGGCCGCCGTGTTCAACCTCCAGTCCAGCGGCAACAAGGCCCGCCAAGACTCCGAGATCCTCAACCGCTGCGTGCTGCGCCTGGTCTACACCGACGGCCGCGAAGTGGCCCGCCCGCCGGCACAGACCCTGGGCATGAGGCAGCGGCGCTCCCTCCTCCAGTTCCTCACCGACACCCAGCCCGGCCCCCGCTACGCCGACTTCACCTGGACGCACGAGACGTGCGGAAAGGAGGTCGAGCTGCCGATCACGCTGGCGGTCCTGTTTCGCGGAATGTGACTACCAGCGTGCTTTCACGCAGATCGAAATCATCGCCCGGTACTACTCCGGCTGGTCTTTGACCGACATCAAGGCCCTGTCCATCCGCGAACGCCACCACTGGCTCAAGCGCGCCGCCTGGGAAATCGAGAGGAGGAAGTAAGTGGCCACTCCCCCGCCTCCGCCGAGCCCGCCGACGCCACCCAACCCCGGCCAGGGCCGACTGTTCGGCACCAACCAGCTCGGGCAGCAGATCGACACGCTCACCCGCGCCTTCACCGGCTTCACGAACCGCTTCGCGGCCACCGCCGGCCTGAACACCATGGGCTGGCAGGCGTCCAACATGGGCCAGGCGCAGCGCACCGGGGAGCAGCTCGGCCGGCTCCAGCAGCAGTACCGGCAGACCTACGACTCGCACCAGGTCGCCCGGCAGCGCGCGCAGGACGAGCTTGAGCGCCAGCAGATCACCTGGGACCGGCAGTTCCGCGTCGGCACCCGCACCGCGAGCAACATGCGGCTGCCGTCCTGGCAGCGCCAGGAGGCCCAGGACAGGCTGGACGAGCAGGCGATCCTCTTCGCCAGCAACCAGGCCCGCACCCGGCGGGAAGGGACGCTGCGGGAGAACCAGCACACCGCCGGCATGGGTCAGATGGTCGGCGACATGCAGCGCCTGCACACGCAGCAGCGCCAGCAATCCACGATGAACCGCCTCGCCATGGGGGCGCAGGTCGGCGGGGCCGTGGTCGGTGCCGCACGCCAGTATTTCTCCGGTGGCTTCGAGGAGATGCTGGGGCAGTACGAGCGCCGGTACTCGATGATGCAGCCGGACTGGGAGCAGACGTCCGGCCGGCGGGCGCGGGACTACGGCCGGCAGATGAAGCGGTACGGCTCCATCATGTGGGGCACCTCGAACGAGGACGCCATCTCGGGCCAGGCCGCCATCCTTCAGCAGAGCCCTCTCTCGCAGTACGCGACGCAGTCACGGCGTGCGTCGGGGGCCGCGTACGTCACTCCGGGTCTGGGTATTCAGGGCGGCGCCCAGATGCAGCAGGAACTGGGCACCGCGCAGGCGTATTACGCGAGCCAAATCTTCGGTCTGGCCCCGACCAGGTTCGGCGGCGGCGTGCAGAACTCCTCGGCCGCCATGGCGCTTTCCCTCGCCCAGCGGGTGAACAGCAACCAGTTCCAGAACCTCACCGGCACTCAGCTCCAGGCGCAGCTCGCGCAGGGCGGGTCCCTGTCGATGTCCATGTCCAACTACGCGCGGGTCGCGGGGCTTTCTGGTCAGAGTGTGGAAGCGATGCGGCATCAGACGGAGCTGATGCGTGACCTGATGAACCCCGACAAGAAGTCAGGGTTGCAGGGCATGGACTCCGACGAGGCGCTGAAGGTCATCGAGAACGCCGGCCGGCGCGACAAGCAGGGCGAGGAGGCGCGCGAGCAGATCAAGCGGTATGCGCCCAGTGTCGGAGACAGCTACCAGGACTCCCAGCGCTACCTCCAGGGCCTGGACCGCGAGGGTCACCTGCCGGCCTCGGCGAGTTACCTGGACGCGGCGAAGGCCAGTGCCAACACGCTGGCGGACATCCACACGTTGCTGCAAAAGACGCTGGAGCCGATCGCCGACACCATCGGCCGGGTCGCCGGCGCGTTCAAGGGCGGCGGTATTGCCGGCGCGGCGGGTTCAGGCGGCAAGGGCCTGTGGGACCGCGCTTCCGGCAGCTTCCGCTCCGGCTGGAACTCCGGACCGAACGTTCTCTTCGGGGACTGGGGCGAGGGCACCGACCAGTCGTCGTGGGCCAAGAGCACCTGGAACTTCGCGACGGGCCTGTTCGGTGGCGACCGGGGGACGCCGGAGTCGAAACAGAGCGGCAAGAAGAAAAAGAAGTCCGACGACGGGACCGGGTATCCCGGCTCCGGGATCATGAAGGCCCTGTCCTTCGCCGGCTCGCAGGTGGGCGACCGGTACGTGCTGGGAGCGAACGGGCCCGATGCCTGGGACTGCTCCTCGCTCGTGCAGCAGGCGTACGCGGAGGCCGGCGTCAAGCTGCCGCGCACCACGTACCAGCAGATCCACAAGGGTGTTGAGGTCCCGATCGACGAGGTCCAGCCCGGTGACCTGGTCTTCTACAAGGACGTCAGCCACGTCGGCATCTACGCCGGCGGCGGCCAGGTCGTCGAGGCGGCGAACCCCGGCAAGGGCGTCGTGCGGGGCCCCATGTACTCGAAGTTCACGCGGGCCCGGCGCGTCATGTCCGGCGGCATGGAGGCCACCGGAACGCTGTCCGGGGACCAGAGCGACCCCACCACCGACACCGGCTCCAGCGACGGCGGCACCATCGGCCTGACCACGTCCGGCGCCTACGGCTCCGTGGAGGAGGTGGATGCCCTCGCGGCGGCCCTGAACGGCGGGGGTGCCGCAGGCGGCGCACAGACCGGCGGGACGACTCCCCAGGCCACCCAGAACACGGAGGCCGAGGAGGGCAACACCGACGCGGGCGGGGACGCCGGCAAGGAAGCGCCGCGCAACGTGCAGGCGAACGTGAAGCTCGGCAGGAAGATGGCCTCCGAGTACGGATGGACCGGCTCTCAGTGGGACGCCCTCTACAAACTCTGGATGGGCGAGTCCGGGTGGCGGCACTGGGCGGACAATCCCACCAGTGACGCCTACGGCATTCCGCAGGCGATGAGCAACCTCCACAAGGAGACGGCGACCGACGCCTGGCGGAATTCGCCGCAGAAGCAGATCGCCTGGGGCCTGAAATACATCAAGGGCCGGTACGGGACGCCGTCGAAAGCCTGGTCGTTCTGGAACTCGAAGAACCCCCACTGGTACGCGGACGGCGCGTGGGAGGTGCCCGGACAGCCCGGCGAGGGCATCGACGCGAAGCTGCACGGCGGGGAAATGGTGCTGGAGCGCAACGCGGCTCACACCGTCCGCCAGGCACTCCTCAACCAGGGGCTCAGCCCGAGCCCCGGGCAGGGGTCGAATGCGGCGGCCACGAACACCGGGCAGGTCACTCTCCAGTTCCATCCCGGCTCGGTGGTGGTGCAGATGCCGGCCGCGTCGGCGGACGGTGCCAAGACGGCGGCGGAAGCCTTCGTCACGCACATCGCTGCCGACGACCGGGTCAAGTCCCTGATGGGAGGTTGGTGATGCCCGGGAAAAAGAAGAAGGACACGGTCAACACGCCGGGGTCCGGCATCTGGGAAAACAACTTCGACCCGCGTATCCAAGCCATCCCGTCATACCTGCCCAGCGCGACGGCGGGGCAGAGCTACGAGCTGAAACGCGGCTACATGACCACGGCCTTCCCCAAGGGGCAGTCCGGGAAGTTCTACATGCTGAACTTCCTGTACAACCCGTCGACCGTGAACGTCAGCCATTCCATCGACGCCGCGAACCAGGTGATGCCCGCCTACACCCGGTCCGACCAGGACCAGGGAACCCCGCTCACGGCGGCCGGCGGCACTCTCGGCTTCTCCTTGCTGTTCGACCGCAGCTACGAGATGAGCGACTCGTCGCAGTTCGACACCGTCGAGGGCACGTTCGGCGTCATGGCCGATATCCACGTGCTGTACAACCTGGTCGGCATCAACTCGAAGCAGCAGGTGTGGTCGTCCGCCGAATCCCCGTCGAGCACCGCGAGCACCACGGGCGGCGACGTCCTGGGAATCATGCAGATGAATCCGGTGTGGGTCCGGTTCGGGCAGGCCCGGCACTCCTTCAGCAAGCAGCTCCCCGCCATTTCCCGCATGGAGTACTTCGGCTACCTGAACAACCTGGACATCTCCTATACGCACTTCTCGCAGCGCATGACGCCGGTGCGGTGCGCCGTCTCGGTCTCGATGCAGCTCATGTCCACCGCCGGTTGGGTGTAGGAGGATTCCCGTGGCCATTTCCCTGACGTCTCGGTACCAGCGGAACGGAACCGCTCTGGTCAAGGACCGCAACGGCACTCTTCAGCTCATGGTGCTGCGCCGGCCTCCGCAGGCGCAGAGCCTGCGGGTGTCGGACTACCGGTGGCAGGGCAGCGAACGCGTCGACACGGTCTCCGCCCGCTACTACCAGAGCGAGTCGGCGTGGTGGATGTACGCCGAGGCCAACCCGTCCGTCCTGGACTGGACGCAGGTGCCGGCCGGCCAGCAGATCATGGTGCCGCGTGGCCTGGCGTAGGGTCTACCGCCCGCACCTGGTCGCCAAGCTGCCCGCGCTGGAGCAGGGGGCCTGGGTGTCGGGCGCGGAGGTCTATCAGGCCGAGAACGCCCATCAGGTCGTCGAGCTGACGGTCATGCACACGTACAACCCGAGTTTTCCGTCGCAGCGGTGGCGGACGCCGGCCGGCAGCGTGTGGGCGGAGAACACGCCGGTGTGGCTGCGGTACGGCTGGTACACGGACGACTCGGCCGACTGGTACGGGTACGTCGCCTCGTGCCGGGTCATGGCCAGCGAGCGGGACCCGCGCTACGGGCACGCGGTGCAGGTGCCGGTGGTGTACACGCTGGTGGGCACTTCGATGCTCATGCAGACCCGGCGTAACCGGACCTGGCGGTCGACGACGGCTTCTGCCGTCGCCCGGCAGATCGCCTCGGAGTACAACGTGCAGCCCCGCGTGGACGCCACCGCCAACGTCTTCGAGCAGAGCACCCAGGCCGCCAGTGACTGGCAGTACCTGTACGACCTGGCCGACCGGACCGGGTACCGGCTGTACTGCGACAACACGACGCTGTGGTTCTGCAACCGGCAGACCGTCATGCAGTCGGCGGACGGGTCGGTGCCGGTGTTCTGGCAGCGCAAGACGCCCGGCTCGATCGATTCTTTGCGCGAGTTCAGCTCGGTCGTCGGCGACACCGATCCGGCCGGCGGGCTGCGGGCGAAGTACGAGACAGTGGCCTACAACCGCATCTCCGGCAGGCTGACGCCGGCCTCCTACGCGCAGACGCGGACCACCGCGCAGGGCACGGACATCACGCCCCTGCTGACCAGCCAGTACAGCGAGCGTCCCACGCCGTCCTACGCCCAGGCGGAACTGACGCTCGGCGCACAGGCCGACTGGCTGTGGGTGGAGGCCAGCGCCGTCACCAACGGGGACCCCCGGCTCAAGCCGGGCTCTTTGGTGGAGCTGCGTGGGGCGGGAATCGGCGACGCGAACCAGGGCCTGTGGATGGTCCGGTCGGTTATTCACAGCCTGCGGATAAATCATGTGTATCCACAGAAGTCCACGTACACGAGCACGCTCGTGGTCGGCCGGGACAATGCGCGCAGCCTGGATACCGGATTTCTGGATCACCCGCTATCCCCCGCTCCGACGACTCTGATTTCTGGGAAATGGCGGGCCGAGTACACGGGAGGTGCGCTGTGACTAATCTCTTCGGGGTCTACTCCGGCATCGTCGTTTCAGTGGATGACCCGCAGCACCGAAGCCGGGTACGCCTGCAAATCCCCCAGGTCACCGGTACCGCAGTCAGCGGGTGGGCGGAGTCGGTTACCGGGGGTCTGGTGATGGTCGGCGATCGGGTGACCGTGGCGTTCGACGGCGCGGACCCGAACTACCCCGTCTACTGGCCGCGCGCGGTGTCCGCCTGGCAGCCGCTTGAGCTGGAGGACGGCTGGACGGCGTCCTGGCAGGGCGACCCAGTCTTCCGCACCACGCAGGACGGCATGGTCGAGCTGGCCGGCTCGGTGGAGACGTCCAGCTCGATCGCGCTCGGGGCACCGGTACCGTTCGCTCAGCTCCCGCAGGCCGCGCACCCGATGGACGGATTCCACGCGCCGGCGGCGATGAATTACGCCACCGCGTACGATGCCCGGCTGGCCGTCGGTCACTACGTGGTCACGACAACCACAGCGAGCACGTCATGGGTCACGATGACGGGCGGACCCACCGCTGAATTCGTTGCGCCGGTCTCCGGCCAGGTGGCGATCATCTTCGGGGCATTCATCCAATCCAGCACCGACACCGGGCGCTCGCTGATGAGTGTGCGGGTCCACAGAGGGTCCACTCTCATTTTCGACGGTGACGACAACGGGTCGGCTGAGGTGCAGGGCCCCGACAACACGTCCGCGTCCATGGCGCGCATGCTCTTCGGTCTCACCCCCGGTGCCACGCACACGGCGACTGGAGTCTTCCGCACAGACACGGCCAGCAACACCGCGACCTTCGACAACAAATGGATCTCTGTCTTCCCGGTCGGAACTCAGGACTCGCCGACGACCCGCGTCCAGTTGCAGAACAACGGATTGGTCGTGGCCACGATCCCTCCTGGAGCCTCACCGCCTTACAACGTGTCTCTGACCGGCATCCGCGCCCGCATCGTCTGAGGGAACCGACGTGAGCTACCCGCACTACCGTGCCCTGGCGGCCGAAAAGATCCTGGGGATCGACTACGACATCAAGAACACCTACGGGGTCGGCGAATACCTGGTGCACATCGCCGTCCACGGAGGCGCGATCGAGCCCGGCACCTCCCAGCTCGCCGAGTACGCGGCCGGCCCGAACGGCGCCTGCTACACCTTCATGGCCCTCAGCGACGTCACGGCCTCCCAGCTCTCACTGGACGCCTTGGGGTTCGACGAGCCGTTCGCCGTGGCCAACGTGGCGAACAGCGCGCGCACCGTCTCCTGGCGCGGTGTAGCAGACCTGCGGGAGGCCGAGGAGGTCTGCTACGTCAGCGGCCTCGATGACATTCTGGTGGCCCTGGTCGTGCAGGAGCTGAACGAGGCCGGCTTCGTCACCGACGTCCCGCCGCTGCGTTTCGCCGGCGGGGAGCCGGCGAACATCACCAACCGGAACAGGAACCGGGGCGGTGTCCAGCTCGACCTCACGAGGTCCCTGCGCCGCAGTTTCTTCGCCGGCGGGGACCTTTCGCTCGCGGCCATCACCAATCCGGCCAGCAGGCAGCCGGCGTTCTACAACTTCGCCGACGCCGTCAACCGGGCCGCTACCCAGGTCCCGCTCACCGTGCCCGAGCCGGACGTGCCCCAGGTCATCACCGCCACCGGCCCCAGGGACACAGCCGTCAGCGTGGCCATGCGCACCCCGTTCGCCATCGACCACAGCGGCGGCGTGGACACCACCACCGACCCCCGCGAGCAGCTCCTGGACCGCGTCCAGGCCCTGGTGAGCACGCTGCCCGGCGAGCGGGTCATGCGCGCCACCTACGGCGTGCCGACGTCCGCCGCGCTGTTCGAGGTCGACGCGGACGCCGCGAACGACCAGCTCCAGCGTGCTGTTCTTTCGGCTGTCGCCGAGTTCGAGCCGTCGGCCGTGGTCAGTGCCGTTGTCGCCAACGTGAACAACGAGCTGGGCATGGTGGACATCAACGTGCAGGTGTCCCGCTCCGACACTCCCGGTGCCGAGACGGACACCACCCGCACCGTGGGCGTCCTGGTGGGAGGCACGGTCGTCTCCACACCGGAGTAGTAATTAACGGGCCGAAGTCACGGACCGTAGAATCCCAATATCAGCCGGCACACATTTCTGACTCGATCCCGCTGGCGGGGACCGAGAGGAAGTGTGGGCAGTGGCATCGGACAGCGGGTCGGCAGTTCAGATCGACTACACGTCGCGTGACTTCACCGGCTACCGCGATTCTCTTCTCGCCTACGCACAGCAGGTTCTGCCGGAATGGACTTCGCGGTCGCCGGCGGATTTCGGCGTTGTCATGGTCGAGCTTTTCTCGTACCTGGGCGACGTCATGAGCTTCTACCAGGACCGTATCCAGGACGAGGCTTTTCTCTCGACGGCCACCCAGCGCTCCAGCGTGGTCGCCATCGCCCAGCAGCTCGGCTACCAGCCGCACGCGGCCGTGCCGGCGACTGGGCAGGTGGCGTTCTCCCCGCAGCAGGGGCTGGTCTCCCCCGTCACGCTGCCGGCCGGGACTCAGGTCATCACGGACTACATTCCGGCGCTGGACCGGCCCATCACCTACGAGACGACCGCAGACGTCATCGTGCCGGCCTACTCCACCCCCGTGCCCCAGGTCGTCGGCCTGGTCGAGGAGGGCGTCACCCAGGGCAGCCGCACGCTGGCCCTCTACGCGTCCACCTCCGGGCAGCCGGCGACGACCGTGAAGGTCGAGGACATCGGCGCCTCGGACGGCACGCAGAGCCAGACGTACACCCTCGCTCAGTCCCCCGTCCTCGTGGACACCGTCCGTGTCTTCCTGGACGACGGGGTCGGCGGGACCGAGTGGACAAGGGTCGACGATTTCCTCCTGACCCAGTCCTCCGACCTGATCTTCACCGCCATCACGGACGACCGGGGCATCACGCAGATCACGTTCGGCGACGGCACCAACGGCGCGGTTCCCGCCACAGGGCTGCGGATCACCGCCGCGTACCACACGGGCGGTGGCTCCTACGGCAACCTTCCGCAGGGCAGTATCACCGACCTTGCCGAGGCAGTGCCCGGCGTCACGGTCGTCGGCTCTTCCCCCATGACCGGCGGCGCGGACGAGGAGCGCATCGACCAGATCCGCGCGAACGCACCGCGTCTGTTCCGCACGCAGGGCCGGGCCGTCAGCGAGTCCGATTACGCGGATCTCGCCCTGGCCGTGCCCGGTGTCGCCGACGCCCGCGCCGTGGTCCGCTCCGCGTCCGCCGTGGCAATCTTCATCATCGGTCCGAACAATGTTCTGCCCAGCGAGCCGCAGCGCGACGCGGTCGCACAGCACGTGCAGGAGAGGGCCCTGTCCGGCGTCGTGGTCAACGTCGTCAACGGCAACCTGATCGGCGTCAACATCGGCTCCAACAGCCTGCCGGTCCTGGTGGAGGTCCAGCCCCGGTACCGGCGCGACACCGTCAAGCTCGCCGTGCAGCAGGCCATTCAGCAGGTCTTCACTCCGCCGGAGACGACGTTCAATACCCGCATCTCCCTCTCCCGGCTTTACCGGGCCGTGCAGGAAGTACCCGGTGTGCAGTGGGCCGTCATCCAGATGATGGCCCGTTCCGATCTCCCGCAGAGCGGCACGGCCGATGTCATCTGCCGCGAAAACGAAATCCCCGTCGTCGGCAACATCGTGATCACCGCCAGCGGCGGAGTATAGGAGCCCGCGACATGCCCGCTGTCTACCCCGTGTCTGTGCGGACGTTCACCCCTAAGACCGACAATGTCGACGTCATCTGGGCAGCGCACGTCAATGACCTGCAAAACGAGATGTCCGCCGTGGAGCGCACGGTGGGCACCAACCCGCATGTGTGGGGCGGCTGGGTGCCCACCTCGACCGGCTGGTACCCCGTCACCGGCGGGAAGGGGTCCTGGCCGCCCAGGACGGGTGTGTTCACCTCCAAGACACCCGCACCGGTCCCCAACTTCGGTGCGGCGAAGACCTACTCGTCCGTGTCGGACCGGGTCAACACCATGCAGAAGCAGATGACATGGCTGACGCTCATGGCTCAGCTCCTGGCGGGACAGTCCGGGCAGAAGCCGACGCCGCCGCCGGCGGCCGTCATCCGTTCTCCGGGCATGAAGGTGCCTGCCGGCGAGGGGCGTTGGGTGGCCTTCCGGTGGGGCGCGGCCGAGTACGACCCGAACCGGATGTACCAGGGCGGCTCCAACATCTACTGCCCGCAGTCCGGTTTCTGGGACGTCTCGATCAACGTGTGGGCGGACTCCACCACGCGCCGCCCCAACGATCTGCATTTCGTGCACGTGAGGGTGATGCGGGGCAACGAAGAGATCGCCGGCCAGGACTCCCTGATCGAGACACAGACGTGGATTCGGCACCGCATCAATGTTTCCTGGCAAGGACGTTGGAACAAGGGCGTGCCGATTCAGGTGCAGGTCTCCCAGCACGGTGCGAGCGACAACACAGTGGATTCCAACTGCAACATTTCACTGTCGTTCGTCCGCGCGTACTGACGGGGTAAGCAATGGGCGTCTACGAACTCGACATCTACGCGAAAACTCTCTACGGTGCGCCGCTGTTCGTCGCCTTCGAGACGAGTATGGCGGCCGAACAGCGCGGCTACGGGGCGCTGGAAGTGTCGTGGGAAACGCCGATCCAGGCCAACCCCAGCCAGATCCTCGCCGGCGTGAAGCAGTGGACGCGGCTGCGTGTGGTCAGGAACAGCTTCGGCGTACCGGAGACCGAGGCCGACGGCTGGGTGATCCTGGAGACCGAGGCCGGTAACGGAGGGGGTGCCGGCGCCCCGGAGAACCGTTACCTGGACAACACCGTCGTGCCGGGCCGGGTCTACTACTACGGCGTCTTTGTCTCGACCGCACCGGACTCCTACAGCGCGACGGCCACCTACTTCTCCGGCGACCTGGTCACGCACGGCGGCAAGGTGTACATGGCCACCGTCACCGCAACCGGCCTTCAGCCCGACACTCACCCGGACTCCTGGCAGCTCACCGGCATGACGGAGATGTGGTACCGGTGCGGCGGCTGCGTGGGCATGGCCGTGAAGGACTTCCGCCACAGCGAGTTGCTGTACGACCACATCCCCCGCCCGTACAAGGTGGAGGTCGTCGAAAGCACCGCGTCCAGCATCCCCGTCAACAACCAACTGGCACGTTTCTGCTCTCTGTTCGGGTACTTTTTCGACGTCATCAAATGCGAGCACGAGCAACTGCTGCGCATGGACTCCGTCTTGGAATGCACGGACCGGCAGCTCTACCTCCTGTCGGAGGAGATGGGCATCTCCCACGAGATGCCGAACCTGCCGGAACTACGGCGTTCCTATGTGGCCAACGCCGCCCTCATCGCCCGTGACCGTGGCAGCACCGAGGCCACCACCAAGCTGATCAAAGCACTGACAGGCTGGGACGCGGACGTGGTGGTCGGCTACAACGGACTGCACGACGTGGACGAGGCCGCCTTCGCGTCGCCGGCCTACCCGAAGTGGCAGCGCGACCGCGTCTACTACACCACTGCCGGCTCCCAGCTCTACTCGGACATCGTCACCCACGCCGGCACGCTGTACGCGGCCATCGGCACCCCGCGACGTGACTCGGCCTACCTGTCCTATACATCGTCCAACCCCGCCCGGACGGGTACCGGCAAAATCATCCGGGACCCCGACCGGGTCGCCGACCCCTTCCCCGGCTACGTACGTCTGTCCGGCGCGGCCGAGCGGGACACCCTGACCTTCACCTTCCCCGCCCCTTCCGGCGGCGCCGGCACCTACGACGTCTACCTCCAGGCCATCACCGACCCGGCCGGCGCCAAGGTCTACGCCGAGGTAAACGGTGTCGTCTCGGCGAGCGAACTCGACCTCTACAGCGCCTCGCGCGAGCAGCTCCCTCTCGCCCACCTGGGGCAGTTCAGCCTGACGGCGACCGGCAACACCCTCAAGCTGACGAGCTTCGAGAAGAACGCACTGAGCAGCGGCTACGACATCACCGTCTCGTACGTCCTGGTGCAAGGCAGTGGCCTCAACCTGAATGTGCCGCCGGCCGGCCATGCGCAGTCGGCCACGTACTGGCAGGCCATCTCCCCCAACACCCTCAAGGACGTCCAGACCGAGTGGAACCCTCTGACGGGCGGCTACGGGAGCTGGAACCTGCAAATCGACCCGACCGGCGTCATCAACCCCGACGTCACGGGGGCGTCCGCTCCCGACTGGTGGATCTCCCCCCAGGGCGCGTCGGTCGGCACGAGCAGCCCGGGGAGCGGCAACTCGCTGAACTACACGGCGCTGGGCACCGCCGGCACCCGGCAGGTGTTCCTTTCCGGACTCGTACGTGCCAGCACCTGGGACCCGACCAACACCTATGCCCCCGGGCAGGCGGTGATCTGGAACCCGCTCGGCTGGAGCGCGCCGCCGGTCTACGTCGCGCGAGCGCAGAGCGTGGGCAAGCAGCCCGATCTCCACCCCGAAAAGTGGGAGTTCACCGCCTACCGGCCGAACAGTGCGCCCGAGCCCAGCCGCATCCTTGCCGACTCGATCTATACGCCGAAAGTCGTCTCCTGGTCTGCCACCCGCGCCTACGCCAAGGGCGACCACATTTCCTGGAGTGGCCACCTGTACGAGGCCGCACGGCCGTCGTACGCGATCCGGCCGACCGGCTACAGCACCGACAACCTCTGGTGGCGCTGGTGCGGCCTGAACATCCAGCGCTACACCTACAGCCTCTACCACAACCGCAGTGCCACAGCAGCGGGCCGGGACGTCCGGCTCTACATCAACTGGTACAACGCGCAGGGCAGTTACGGCGGACTCGCCTACGTCAACTCCGAGGCTCCGCTGCTCCTCGACCGGTTCGAGACCACCCCCGCCTACCCCGCGTACAACGGCACGGGAGCACCGGCCGGCTACACCAAGCCGGCCGCCGGCCAGCAAGGGGTGCCCATCCCCTGGAACACCTCGCGCGGAAGCTGGGCCAACTCCCGGGGAGTGACGCACCCGACGACCTGGGACAGCGCCACCACCACCGAGCGCCAGGCCGGCCGCGCACTGTGGTTCCAGCGGGACTGGGTGTACGCGCTGCCCAGCGTGCAGACCGGCGAGCAGGTCTACGTGACGTTCATGTCGGCTGCCGACCACTCGCAGGGCATGGCGGAGCACGGCATCGTCTTCCGCTACGCCCCGAACACCGCGTACTGGATGGCCTCCCGTGACCGGCTGACCTACAACACGCTCACCGTCTCCGGCGGCGCCGTGACCGCTGTCACCTGCACGGTCGTCGCCACCTGGACGCCATTGGCCTACGGCGAGCGTATGCGGCTGCGGAACATGGCCTCCGGCGCCATCGTCGTCGAGGCCCGCAGCTACGGGGCGTGGCGCACGCTCGCGTCCGTCACCGACACCCGCAATGTCAGCGCGACCGGGTACGGCCTGATCGAAAGGGTGCGCCCATGACGACGCCCATCTCCGTCCGCCTCGACGGCACGGCCGTGAGCCACGGCGTATTCAATCCGGCGCTGCAACTCATCACCGAGATCGCCCTGGATACCGGGCGCAGTGTTGGAAACGGCACCCTCTCCATTTCGCAGTCCCTCGTGACCGGGTCCTTCGCGGATTTCACGGTCGTGCCCTACGGGTCGTCCACCTACGCCGACCCGGCATTCAGCCACCCCACCTCCGCAGCGATCCGGCTCGGCGGCACCGCCAGCGATCCCGTCAACACGTGGCGGCGGCTTTCCCTGACGGTCCAGGCCCGCAACTCCGACTACGCCCCCGGTCCGCTCGGAGTGATCTACGGCACCTACGACTATGCGCGCCTGGGTATCACCTCCTCGGCCATGGCAGTGGGCGAGGTCCAGCAGATTGCCTACGCCCAGTTCGAGAAGACACCGCCGGGCCTCGACCCCGACACCAGCCAGTTCGGCAGCAACCTCTTCGACCTGGAGCAGTCCTCCTACGAGGGCCGCATGATGTACCTGCCGACCGGCGGGGGCGGCGAGTCGGACCACATGACGTTCACCCGCACCAACGAGCGCGTCTCGTGCGGGGAATTCGCCGGCCGGTTCGTCTACCAGTCACCTCCCCCCACGAACTCCTACACGGCTGTGACGCAGTTCGGCACCTACCCGAACCTGATGGCCAAGCGGGCGACGTACGCGGACCTGAAGTACCGGCCGTTCCTGCCGGGCGAGGGCACTGCTGCCAACCCTGGCGGGAACGGCGATCCCACGGGCGACCTCATCCCGGCGCCGGCGGTGCTCACCCTCGCCCCGCTCCAGACCGCACTGGTACGCGTCGAGCCCGGGGTCACCTACCAGGCGCAGGTGTCGGTGGCGACCGAGGCGGCCGGCCAGCAGGTGTCCTGCTCCGTGCTGCGCTACGACGCGAACTTCAACCTGATCGGCACCTACCAGGAAGGTCCCGCGTCCGCGACGCGGGGGGAGTACCGGTGGCAGCAGGTGGGCGCTACCTGCACGATGGACGCGAATGTCGCCTATGCGGCCGTGGTCCCTCGGGTCACCTCCGGCGGCGCCACGCGTGTGCGGTGGTATGTGGACGAGCACCGCATCTGGGTGCCTTCCACGCTCTCCACGAAGGCCGGCGGTGTCTCGCCGGCCAGGGCCTGGCAGTCGCCTCGGCAGCTCGTCATCAAGCTCCGCGCGACCCGCGTGAACCTGGCGAAGAACCCCAGCTTCCAGAACTCGCTGTGGGGCTGGGTGCGCGAGCACGACCCCAGTCTGTCGCCGACGCTGGCGTTCGCCACCGGCGGCGGAGTCGTCGGGAACGCAGGCGAGTACACAGTCCCCACGGCGCCGACCGCGACGCTGATCAACGGCACCTCCCCGCGCACCGGCGTGGAATCCTCCACCGCGCAGCCGGCCCTCGCGGACCGGCTCAAGGCCGGCACGGTCTACACCGTCTCCGTCTACGTGCTGCCGCTGTCCGGGCCGGTGCCTGTCACCCTGTGGGCCCACGACGGCACCAACCTGATCCGGGGCACCTCCACCCCGATCATCAACCCGGCCGGCAACACGACCTGGTATCGGCTGTGGGTGCGGATCACGACGTCGGCGACCTACGGCGGCTCGCTCAGGCTCCACCTCGGCTACTCCGCCGCCGACGTCGCCGGCGTGTACGCGGCCGTCTACCCCGGCACCAACGACGACGTGTGGGCCATGCAGGACAGTGAGCCCGCCTCCCAGCCCGCCTGGAGCCAGTCCGTCCCCTACACCGCCGGCGCCGTGGTCCAGCAGGACGGCGCGGTGTGGCAGTCCCTGGTGGAGAACGGCCCCTATGCGAACGTCGGGCCGCTGACATTCCGGTACGACCAGCTCCTGGTCGAGGAGGCCGACAAGCTCGACGAGTACTTCGACGGCAATTTCCCGTCCGCCGACTATCTGTGGGAGCAGGGCGCCGGGGATTCCCGCTCGCATTATTACCGAGGAAAAAGGATGAGTCAGTACCGTCTCGATCAGCTCGTTCAGCGGCAGATCGGCGTGGGCGGCTCGTACCGTCTCGTGTACGCCAGCGCCCCGTAACCGGGAAGCAGCGCCATGACGCATCTCATCATCCTTGCACTCGCCACATTCTTTGTCTGGGAGTGCTTCGTACGCCCTCCCGTCGCTCTCGCGTGCACGGCGCTGCAAGCCCCTGACCTGGCCAGAACGTACCTCAAGGCGCTCACTGCCGTAGGCATCGCCTTCGCGCTGGACCGATGGGTCGACGGGCGTTACCTGATTCCCCTCGCGGCGGCCTCTCTCGCCGGGACCCTGCACCTTCTGAGCCGTTCGAGTGAGACGCCGCAAATTGCCACAGTGACTCGGGGCAGGGCCGGAAGAGGGATGCCAATGCCCGGTCCGTGAAGGCGGAAGGGCTGTCTCACCCTTGCGGCGCACATTCCGCCAGGTGAGTGGTCTTAAAAGAAATTGCCCCGTCGCACCTATTTCTCTGGCGGCGAGGAGGGCACTATCGCTCACACCCCAGCACATCAACCCATGTGAGGTTTATATGGCTACAGGCAAGCGCCAGGTCACCTTGGGAATCCTGGGCACCGCCTCTGCGCCGTCGTCCCTGGTCATCGACGTTCTCAACGACCACTTCAGCCTGGGGGCCGAGGATGCCGAGGGCTATTTCGGCCCGTCGGACAAGTACGAGCTGAGCCTGGTCATTCCGGCCGGCGCCGAGGCCACCGGTGAAGGCATCCACGCCGTGTGGGAGTGGGCCATCCGCTGCGAACTCCCCTACACGGTGTGCTGGGACGACACCAGCAACGACTTCACCGACGCCATCCTCGGCAACGTCATGGACCCCTCGGACATCACCACCGTCACCGACGTCCACCCGGCCATGATCGAGCACCTGGGCAAGGCCACCAACCCGATGCTCCTGGTGCTCTCCACCGACGGTGTCTTCGACGATCCCACGGCCGAGGTCGCCGCCACGGCGCTGCGCGAGGGCATCGCCTGCCACGACCTGTCCCGCGCGCTGCTGGAGGTCACCTGGCAGCACCTGCCCGATCACGAGCCGCCTCCCGAGGAGCCGGCCGTCGAGGTCGAGGAGGACGGGCAGATGGCCCTCACCGTCGTCTCCGACGCCCCCGACCTGGCGCTCACCGCAGGCGAGGCCGCCACCGTCAACCAGGCCCTGGCCGACGCCGAGTCATTCCTGGACAGCCTGGCCAGCATGCTCGACGGCACGCAGCGGCTGCGTCAGTCCCTGGTCCGGGGCCGCTCCCTGCTGACGCCGAAGCCCGAGCTGCCGACCGAGGCCGAGGCCGGTGAGGCGCCCAAGAAGACGCGGCTCGAAATCTTCAACGAGAAGAGCGGTCAGTGGGAGCCGGCAGGCCGTGGCCGGCCGCCGAAGGGCGCCCAGAAGCGCCGCGTGCCCGTCGCCTGACAAAGAGAAGGCCCCCGACGGACATTGACCGTATTCCGTCGGGGGCCGCTCGCTCTGGCTGCCACGCCATTCACCTCATTCACCCGGAGAATAGCACATGGATCTTCAAATCCCCGTGGACGAAATTCTCGAAAGGGCTCCGGACCGGGCGCGAATTGCGTACACCAACCTCATTACGCATCACGGCAGCCGGTTCGACGAGCACACGGGCTGGTCCTGCGCCTACCTCACACAGCAGGAACTCGCCGACGAGATGAAGGTCTGCCTGCGCACGGCCACCCGCGCGGTAAGTGACCTGCGCGGCGTCGGACTTGTGCGCGTCCTGGTCTGGCCGGGCGCTCAGACAGAGACGCAGATTCGGGTCGGCGACATCGCCGTGGCGAGCCCTTTCGGCCCCGTGCGGATGGAGCAGAAGCGCATGCCGCATCACCAGCTCGTCGACTGCGCAATTCGACTCCTGCTGGAAAGCAACCGCCGACTTGAGGAGGACTTGTCGGGGAGTGAGTAACTCGGGGTGACACAGCAACTGACGCATCGAACGCGCACATACAGGCTCAAGCAAAAGCTCTAGCTCCAGCCAGAGAACTGGCAAATAGAAACCTTCGGTTTCTATTAGCTGCCCGCGAACATCCGTTCGCCGGCAGTTACTGGTCCGCCACACCACCAGGAGAACGACATGGCCCGACGCCGTATCGACCCCGACGCCGAATTCGACCCCACGGCCTACGTCCAGAACCTCCTCCAGGGCGGCTCTGAACGCCCCTCCCAGCCCTGCCGGACCTGGACCCCGCCCGAGCCCGCCCCCCGCCGCACACGGCGCTCCAGGGGCCGCTCCTACGGCCCCGACTCCATCCCCGGCCTCAGCGACTACTTCACCCAGGCCATGCCGCCCCTGAGCTGGGCCGGCACCTTGGAGATCGGCAACCGGCAAGCCCTGGTCCAGGTCTTCTCCGAGCTGCGCCACGGCGTCGGCCTCAGCCCCGACGACTGCCGCGCCCTCATCGACCTCTACGTCACCCAGCTCGGCGGCAGGAGCCCCAGCCGGCCCTACGTCTGGGACTTCAAATGGCGCCGCTACCAGCTCATCAAGGCCCTGCGGGAGACCGGCGTGACCGTGACGGCCGCCGACTACGAGAGCTGGAACGAGACGGCGAGCACCACCGCCGACGAGGACGCCGCCTTCATCGCCTCCTGGGAGAACTCCTGATGATCACCACACGCATGGACCCCGAGCGTGCCCGCTGGGTCGGCACTGGCATCCCTCCCCGCCTGCGGGGCCTGACCCTCAACGACGTCGAGGAGATGGGCAACACCCAGCCCCGCGCGCTCAAGGCCGCCCGCCTGTACGTGGACGGATTCCGCGCCCAGCAGTCCCGCAACTGGCGCGGCTTCCCCACCACCCCGAGCGTGTACGGGCGCGGGCTGCTGTTCGCCGGCCCGCCCGGCACCGGCAAAACCACCATGGCCTCCGCCGTACTGTGCGAGCTGCGCCGGCGCTGGGGCGTGAGCATCTACCAGACCCGCTTCAGCGACCACGTCACCCGCAAGATCGAGGTCATGCGGGCCGAGGACGCCGAGCCCGAGCAGCTCTCCCGCACCGTCTACGCCATCGAACGCGTGGAAGGCGCCGACGTGGTCCTGCTGGACGACATCGGACACGAGCACACCACCAAGTCCGGGTTCGCCGAAGACACCCTCGACCAGCTCCTGCGCCAGCGCTACGACATGGGCCAGCCCACCCTCCTGACCACCAACCTGGCCGGCCAGGAGTGGTCCCAGCGCTACTCCAAGCCGCTGCGGTCCTTCATGGACCAGTGCACTCGCCGGCAGATTTTCGTGGGCGAGTCCCTGCGGAGGGCAGACGCGTGATCGGATACGCCGACCTGGCCGACGACGAGCCGATCCCGACGAAGGTGTTCGTCGTGTGGGAGCACCTGATCGGAATTCCCGGCCCCCGCTTCACGGAGAAACGTTTCGACCGGCGCGTTCGCTGGCGCCACCGGCGCCGCTCGGCGCTGGACCTGTTCGAGGAGACCAACGCGGCGGCCGTCGCCGAGCTGTGGAGCCTGTGGCAGCGCGACACGAACGTGGCCCTGGTCACCTACCTGCCCGAAGAAGTGGTCGGTGACCTCGCGGTGCGCGTCGAGGCCGAGTCCATCCCCACCAGCCGCCTGGTGGTCACCACGCCCAACCAGATGGCCAGGATGCTGCTGACGCTGGAGGGCGCGCACATCTTCCACTCCCTGCCCGAGCACACCCTGCGCTACGGGCCGCGCGGCATCTACGTGCACCCCCGCAATCCCGAGCTGATCCGGCAGGTGGCCTGACATGGTCGATTACCGCCCGAAAGCACACGAGGACCCCCGCCGCGAAGTCGTGCAACTCATCCCCGACAGCACCGGGAAAATCGCCCGGCTGCACAGCGATTTCGGCATCTCCGGCTATGACGAACTCCCCTTGACCGGCTGGGCGGTGGTCGCCACATTCGTGGCCGGCGAGATGCCGATCACCACGGTAGAACCGGTCGTGGACGACGACTCCATGGGCCCCATCCCGCTCGGCGACCTCATGGAGGAAGTCGGCCCGCTCACCCTGCTGGAAATCCTGTGAGCAGCATCGAAGAGGAAGTGATCAGCTATGTCGCCCTGACGGGCGACCTGGAGACGGTCACCAACAACCGGATCACCGCCGACCATTTCCTCGACCCCAAGAACCGGGCCGTGTTCGCCGGCATCCTCGACTTCCGCTCGGACTACGGCGAACCGCCCACCCCGGAAGTCATCCAGCGCGACCACCCGGGTTTCCGCTTCACCGAGGACTCCTCCGGGCCCGTCGACTACCTGATCCGCGAGCTGCACGAGGCCCGCCGGCGCACGATCCTCGACCTCGGCCTGGATGCGGTCGTGGAGGCCATGGACAAGGGCGGCACCGAGGCCGCCCTGCCCCTGCTGCGGACGATGCTCGCGCACGCCACCACGGCAACCGCGACCAGCCGCGAAATCGACTACGCCTCCACCGGCGCGCAGCGCCTGGAGGTCTACCGGCAGGCCCGCGACAACCCCGGTGAGCTGCTGGGCATTCCGACAGGGTTCCAGTTCCTCGACAAGGTCACTCTCGGCGTCCAGCCGCAGCAGTTGATCGTGCTGACCGGCCTGGCGAAGTCCTGCAAGACGACGGTGATGCTGGGCATGACCCGCAGCGCGTACGACTACGGTGCCAAGCCGCTGCTGATCAGCTTCGAGATGCCCTACAACGAGATCGCCCGCCGGCTCGACGGGTTCCTCGCCAAGGTCAACCCGAAGAAACTCCAGACCGGTGATCTGTCGGTCAGGGAATGGAAGGCGCTGGAGAAGGCGCTGACCGATCCGCTCGGCGAGCAGCCGTACATCGTGACCGAGGACCGTGCCGGAGCGATGACGCTGACCGGTATCCAGTCAAAGATCGACCAGCTCTCCCCGTCAGTGGTGTTCGTCGATGGCGCCTACTTCCTTTTCGACGAGATCAGCCGCGAGTCGCAGACACCGATCGCGCTGACGAACATTTCCCGGGGCCTGAAAAAGCTGGCGCTGAACAACGACCTTCCGGTGGTCGTCACCACCCAGTCCCTTTCGCACAAGGTCGGCGCAAAGGGACTCACGGTCAACTCCCTCGGCTACACCTCCGCCTGGGGACAGGACGCGGACCTCGTCGTCGGCATGGAGGCGACCGATGAGGACTTCTTCTTTCGGATGAAAGTCCTCGCCTCACGTAACGCTCCGCCCCAGGAACACCTGATCTCCATCTCCTGGGACCCACCTCAGTTCGAGGAGGCCGAGATTGAAGACGCACTCCCCTACTGACCTGTGGGACAGCCTGTCGGCGTTCGCCAATCCCGTGCCGGCCGACGTCACGGGCGCCATGCACCGCATGAACATAGAAGTGCTGCGGGATGTGAGCGGTGACGACTCAACCGAGTTGCTCGCACGGTGTCCCGCCCACCTTGCGCTGACTGGGAAGTCCGACCGCCGGCCGTCGTTCTCCGTGAACTCCCGCACCGGGCTGTTCCACTGCTTCTCCTGCGGATACTCCGGCTCGTTCGTCCAGCTCGTCGAGGACACCTTCGGCTGGGACAGGGTGGAAGCCTTCCGGTGGATCGCCCACCACGGCCTGTACCGCACCCAGGACGACCAGGAGCCCGCCCCCCGCCGGCCCGAGGAGGAGGAGCGGCTCACCGAAGCCGCTCTCGCCCTGTTCGAGCCGCCCCCGCCCCAAGCCCTGGCCGCACGCCGGCTGACGGCCGAGGCGTGCGCCGCGTTCGGTGTCCTGTGGAACCCGGCCAAGAAGCACTGGATTCTGCCCATCCGCGACCCGGACACCGGGGAGCTGTGGGGCTGGCAGGAGAAGGGCAAGCGGTTCTTTCGGAATTACCCGCAGGGCATTCCCAAGGCCCGGACCCTGTTCGGGGATCTCACCTGGCGCGGGCAAAAGGCCCTGCTGCTGGAATCCCCGCTGGATGCGGTCCGCGCTCACGCGCTCGGAATAGAGGGGGCGTTCGCCGCCTTCGGCGCCCACGTCTCCGAGGCACAGATGCGGCTCATCAAAGCCCGCTGCACGACCCTCGTGCTCGGCCTGGACAACGACTCGGCCGGCGTCTCTTCCCGCACCCGGCTCTACGAGCGCTGGCGCCCGCGCGGACTGCCCATGCGCTTTTTCGACTACTCCGGACTGTCCGCGAAAGACCTGGGCGAGATGAGCGACGAAGACGCACTCGACGTGTACGCCTCCGCCTACCACCCATGGCGCAGGAGGCGCGCATGTTCACCGGCGAGTTGCACCCCTACCAGCACGAAGCCGTCGACCGCATCCTCACTGATCGACGGCTTCTAGTCGCCTACTCCATGGGCACCGGCAAGACAGTCCTCACGATCGCCGCCCTGGAAGAACTCTTCGGCCGAGGCACGGTAAGCAGATGCGTCATCCTCGTCCCTTCCTCCCTGAAATGGCAGTGGGCGCAGGCCATCGCGCGTTTCACCGACGGGCCCACGCGGACGGTGACGCTGCGCGGCATGAAGCTGACCGTGCCGCACGAGAGCATGTGTACGGTCATCAACGGCACGCCGGCCAAACGGCGCCAGCAGTGGGAGGCCGCCCAGCACGCGGACTACGTCATCGCTTCCTACGGAGCGGTGCTGCACGACTGGCGGGAACTGTGCTCGGTGTGGGCCGACGCCCTGGTGCTCGACGAGGCGACCGCGATCAAAAACTTTTCGGCGATGACCACGAAACGCGTGAAAAAACTCCAGCCGGCCGTTCGTGTCGCACTTGCCGGCGCTCCGGTGGAGAACCGGCCCGAGGACGTGTACTCCATCATGGAGTGGGTCGACGCGAGAATCCTCGGCCGCTGGGACCACTTCGACAAGAGCTTCATCCTCAGAAACTGGTTCGGCGGTGTCGTCGGCTACAAGAACCTGGATCTGCTGCACAAGAACCTCTCGAAGGGGATGGTCCGCAAATCCCGGCTCGACCCGGAGGTGGCGAAGTACCTGCCGCAGGTGTCCGAGACGACGCGGTCGGTCACACTCGACAAAACGACGCGGTCCATCTACAAGGCCATCCTCGTCGACCTCCAGGCGGCGATCGATGAACTGACCGAACAGGGAGAGGACTTCGACGTCGCCGCCTACTACGCCGGCGTCAAAACAGACGGCATCGGGGCACAAGGCAAACTCATGGCCCGCATCCAGGCCGCCCGCATGCTCCTGGCCCACCCCCAGCTCCTCATGGACTCGGCCGTGGCATTCCACGAGGCCGGCGACGCGGGCTCGAAGTACGCGGCCGAGTTCGCCGCCAGCCGCTACGACCTGCCCGACCTGGAGACCTGCCCCAAGCTCGCCGCATGCATGGAGCTGGTGGCAGCCATGACCGCCGAAGGCGCCAAGGTGGCGGTCTTCACCGACTACCGCAGGATGCTGCCCTACCTCACCCGGGCCCTGGACCAGTACGGGCTGGTGACCTTCCACGGCCAGCTCAACGCCGACGAGAAGGCCGCCGCCCTGGCCCGGTTCAAAACCGATCCGGAGTGCCGGCTGTTCCTCTCGACCAACGCGGGCGGCTACGGATTGGATCTGCCCGAGGCCCAGTTCCTCATCAACTACGACCTGCCCTACTCGGCCGGCGTGCTCGGGCAGAGAAACACCCGGCACGTCCGCGCCAGCAGCACGTTCGAGCACGTCCACGTCACCAACCTGGTCGTCGAGGACACCATCGAAGAACGCGTGCTGGCCACCCTCCGCCTGCGCCAGAACCTCGCGCACGCGGTGATCGACGGCCGGGGCGGACGAGACCTCGACATGGATGTGGAAAGCCTCGCCGACCACATCGGAAATAACCTCTGACGGCACTCGTATGGCCGATTGGCCATCATTTTTTCCGCTCGTAGGGTTTTTGCCACGGAGCTGTTTCGAGTAGCTCCTTCGCAACACCCAAGGGGAGCATTGCGTGCCTGAAGAACTCGATCCCACGGCCGCCCCGACCCCGCAGGCAATCCCGTACGACCCTGTGATCCCGATCTTTCGGGAATGGGCGGCTCTCAAAGCTCAGGTCACCGACGAGACGTCCCGGCTCAACAAACTCCGCGACAAGGTAGCCGCCGCCGTCGAGAAACGCGGCTACACCGACCACAAGGGCTCCCAGTTCCTGGACCTCCCGTTTCCCATCGCTGCCGGGGAAAGCGAATACGTACGCATCAAGCGGGAGCGCCGCGTATCCGTCGTGGCCGACACGGATGCCGCCGAACGCATCACAAAGTCCAAGGGCGAAAACATCTACCGGCGCGCGTTCCCGCCCGTGCCGACCCTGGACGCCGACGAACTCTACGTTCTGCTCCAGGAAGGCCACCTCACGGAAGACGAAATGGACGAAATCCTGGTCCAGAAGGAGACGTTCGCATTCCGGGGGCTGTCGGCATGAGGAACTACAGCCGCACCGTCCGCCTCAAGGACGGCGAACGCTACCGCTGGGAGTGGGGAAAGGTACTGAAGCGGTCCTGCTTCGGCACCGGCCCGCGCGGCTGGGCGGCCATGGCCCTGGCCACAGGCATCGACCGCGAGCGGCTGCGCCGCATCCACCGCCACCACGGCGACGCCGGCGAAGGCGGCACACGCGGCAACGCCACGGCAGAGGAGGCCACCGCCATCTGCCGCGCGCTGGACGTGCCGGCGTACTGCCTGAAAACCCGCGACGCCGAACCGCCGGTGCTGCCCTCGGGACTCTTCTACGTCCTGGCCCGCCGCGTCATGGCCAACGAGGAGGAAGGCGAGGAGCTGCTGGAGGCGCTCGCCGAGTCCTACCCCGGCCTGCTGCGCAAGTACCTGCCGGAATTCGTCGTCCCCGAGGACACCGACACGGGGCTGACAGCATGATCCACCCTCCGCGCAAGCCTCTCGACGTTTACCCGGGCACCGCCCGCCCCATCGGGGTACCGCACCCCTCCCAGGCCCCGGTCGTGGGAGAGACAGCCCGCTGGGACGAAGATCCGGTCTACAAGAAGATCAGCGGTTTCCACCGCGAATTCTTCGCGATCAGCCACCTGGCAAACGCACTCGGCCGGTCCACCAAGACGATCTACAAGTGGGAAACGACCGGGCTCTTCCCCGGCGCCACCTGGATCTACAACGGCGAGTCCCGCAACGGCCGGCGCCGCCTCTACACGCGCCGGCAGATCGAGGGCGTCATCGCCATCGCCTACGAAGAGGGCGTACTGGCCGGCACCCAGCGTTTCATCAGCCAGACGCAGTTCCCCGACCGGTGCGCCGAACTCTTCCGCCAGACACGCGCCGTCATGCCCGAACCCATTCACGACTGGAGCTGACTCACTCATGCCCGAAACCCGCACCTACGGCCGCCGTCGCACCCTGCCGGCCCGCACCGAGCAGCCCGCCCAGACCCCGGCCCCGGAGTCCACGACGGCGGCACGGCGCGAACCGATCGCCGGCCGCGTCATGCCCTCCGGCACGGCGCCCTCCCACGGCGCCGGCTGGGACGACGTCGAGAAGATCGCCTCGGCCGCCGGCGGGGACCAGTACCTGAAGGTGACCGAGAACCGGATGGTCATCAAAATCTTGGGGGATGGCCCGTTCGACGTTTTCGCCAGCCACTGGATCGACGAGATCGAGGACGGCTCCAAGTCGATCCGCTGCTGGGGCAATCCGGAGTGCCCGCTGTGCCAGATCGGGGACAAGGCGAAGCGTTTCAGCGCGTGCTTCGACGTCGTCTCGCTGGAGGACTCCGACTACCCGGTCCTGAAGACATGGGACGTCGGGATCAAGCTCGCCCGGCAGCTCAAGGAGATCGCCACCGACGCCAAGCGCGGGCCTCTGAATCGCGGTGACCTGTACTTCACCATCCGCAAGGAGCAGAAGAAGAAGGCGGTCGAGTACACCCTGGAGCGGGTCAAGGAACGGGACCTGGAGGAGGAGTACGGCGTGGCGCCCCTCGATGAGGGTGCCCTGGAGCAGTTCGCCGCCAAGTGCCACGAGTACGGCGACCAGGTCAAGGAACCGCTCGACCAGGAGGCCATGGAGGAAATCGTCCAGCTCCTGATGGAAGACGCCTGACGTCTGCCCCACATGCCGCCCGCGCCGGTGTCTCCGCTCACTCCGCCGGCGCGGGCTTTCCCTTTCCCGAAACCGCCTGTGGGGTCCTCGTGCAGCTCATCACTGACACCCGCCAACTGGAAGACGCCGTCGCCGCGTTCCGCGCTCACGACAGCTTCGCCTTCGACGTCGAGACCACGGGTCAGTACCGGGGTGTGCCGGCCGTCAACGAAGTCTCCTGGATCTCGCTGGCAACCCAGGGCGAATGCGTCGTCATCCCGATGGGGCACCCCAACGGGTACAACCTGCTGCGGAAAGCCACTCGCCGGAAGAACAAACGCAGCGGCGAATGGGAGCACATCCCCGCCCAGTGGGACCCGCCTCCCGCCCAGCTCCGCCCCTCCGTCGTGTTCGACGCCCTGGAAGAGCTGCTGTACTCCGACCGCACCAAGATCGCCCACAACGCCCCGTTCGACCTCTTGTCGGTGGCGAAGTACTACAAGGGGAAATACCCGCCGCCGCCGTACGGAGACACCATCGTCGGCGCCTGGATGCTGGACGAGAACCGCCCGATCGGCCTGAAGCCCCTCGACAAAGAGCGCTGGGGCCTGGTGTACGACACCGAAGAGGTCGGCAAATGCATCGAGAAACACCCCTTCGGATCGGTCGCCGACTACTCCTACATGGACGCCAAAACCACCTGGCTCCAGTGGCGGCACATCCGGCCGGGCATCACCGCCGAGGGCCTGGACGACATGTGGGCCCTGGAGATGGACGTCCTGCACTGCCTGCTGCACATGGGCGCCGGCGTCCCCGTCGACATCGCCGCCCTCCAGCAGCTCCGCACCCGGCTGCGCGGGCGCCTGACCGACTGCGAGGCCGGCGTCTACCGCGCGGCCGGCAAGGTCTTCAACATCGGCTCCACCCCGCAGAAGCAGAAGATCCTCTACGAGGAGCAGGGCCTGCGCCCGCGCAAGCTCACCAAGAAGGGCGCCCCTTCCACGGACGCGGAGGCCCTCGCGCCCTACGCCGGCCGCAACAAGGTCGTGGACGCGATCCTCTCCTACCAGGAAGTCTCGAAGATCCTCTCCACCTATGTGGAGGGCTACCTGGGAAACCCCGAAGAGGACAAGCCCACCCAGATTTTCGACGGCCGTATCCACCCGATGCTCAAGCAATACGGCACGGTCACGGGACGGTTCAGTTGCTCTGCCCCCAACGTGCAGAACTGGCCGAGGGCGGAAACCGAGTGGGGGAAGGCGATCCGTGATCTGGTCGATCCTCTTCCCGGTTTCGTCCTGCTCGTCGCGGACTACGCACAGATCGAACAGCGCATCCTCGCGCACTTCGCCGGCAAGGGCGCCCTGTGGCAGGGCTTCTGGGACGGTGTGGACGCCCACACCGCCACGGCCGCCGCTGTCTTCGGTGTCGCCCCCGAGGACGTCACCAAGCAGATGAGGCAAGTGGCAAAGGCAATCGCGTTCGCCATCAATTACGGGGCCGGCGCCCAGAAGGTCGCCGACATGTCCCACACCACGCTGCGCCGCGCGAAGCAGATCCTGGCCGAGCACGAGCGGAAGTTCCCCGAGGTCTACGCCTACAAGGCCAAGCTGCTGCGCACCGTGCGCTCGCGCCGGCCGGTGCCGTACCTGCGTACCCTGCTGGGCCGCAAGCGGCGCCTGGCGGACCTGCTGTCCTACGACCACGGTCGCCGCGCGAAGGCGGAGCGCCAGGTCGTCAACAGCCACATTCAGGGGAGCAACGCGGACATGACCAAGCTCGCCCTGGTCCGCTTGCACAAGAACCTGTTGCCCCGCATGCAGATCCTGCTGACCGTGCACGACGAAATCGCCGCGATGTGCCCTGTCGACCTGGCCGACGAAGGCGCGAAGGTCTTGCAAGACGCGATGGCCGGCCCGGAAATGCAGCTCCTCTCCGTACCGGTCACCACGGACGTGAAAATCTGCAAGAGGTGGAGTGAGGCGAAATAAATAGTCCGCTTTACGCTTACTGCATGGCCCCCATTGAAACCGCAGAGGCACCGGCACTCTTCCGTGGAATGCTCCGCGACATTGTCGCGTGCGACGACTACGCCGAAGTGTGCCGACTGCTCGACCTGGTACCGGCCGGGCCTGACGTGGATGAAATCGAGCACCGGCAGTCGCACTACCGCCTCGAAGAGTTCCACCAGGTCTCGGACGAGGCTCTCTCGCACGCAGACGTCGCGGCGGAAGTCCTCTACCGGCTCACCCACATCAATCAATGCGCCCCGTCCTGCGAAGACGACCAACAGCGCCAGATGTTTCATCTGGTCTCCCGCACAGCGGTCACCACGGTCGTGGCGCACCTACTCGAAAAGGGACACCTGGGAGTGGCGTGATGTCTTCCGACTTCTGGCTCAACAAGATGCGCGGCACCGGTGCCGCGCCGGCCCCCGCCTCGCCGCAGGCCGGTCTCACCCCGTCCGGCACCCCGTGGTGGGCGCACCCGACCTATACCCGGCCCGAGCAGCCTGCGCAGGAACCCCAGCAGCCGCCGGAGGTCCTCCAGCGGTCCTACCAGACCGGCCGGGCCCAGTCGGCGCAGCAGACCGAGCGCTGCCCGTCCTGCGGCAGCGACCAGTACTGGCGGGCCACCCCCAACACGCAGGCGATGTGCAACGAGTGCCACTGGCCGGTGCAGAACTCCACGCAGGGCGTGGCCATCTCCAATCGGGACTCTCCGTCGAAGGCGAGCCTGCATCAGGCCAAGGGTGCCGGCTACCGGCCCGACCTGATCGTGGGGCGGATGTGAGACAGCAGATCCTGCTCTTCTGCGCCGTGCTGTTCATCGTGGCCGGCGCCGCGTTGATGATGACGGCCGCGATGGAGGTGCCGGCGAGGGCCCCCGAGCCGCAGCCGGCACCGCAGACCGCTCCCGGGGCGCCGGCCTGGGCGCACCGGTGCCTGGGCACGGACGACGAGCCTGCGCACTGCCCGTAAAAAATCCAAAAAATAGGCCACCCGTTTGGCGCTGTGCGGTAATTTTTCACTTTCATACGGTCGCCTGTATGCCGCTCAGCGATGAGGCCCGTGCCGTCATGGCGCGGATCAATAAGGAACACGGCCCCGGGGCGGTCATTGTCGCGTCGACAATGCCTGCTGTCCCCCGCTTCACCACCGGCTCCCTCTCCCTCGATGCAATGCTGGGAGGGGGATGGCCCGGGAATCAGTGGAATGAAATCCTCGGCGCCGAATCGTCCGGGAAGTCGACCATCGTCCACAAGACGATCGCCGCGAATCAGGCCCACGATCCTGACTTCCAGACGTTCTGGCTCGCGGCCGAGCACTACGACCTCGAATGGGCGCAGACCCTCGGCGTGGACGTGGACCGTGTGGCCGTCTACTCCACCAATGCGATGGAAGACGCCTACACGGCGATGTTGCGGGCCGCAGAGTCCCGAGCTTTCGACGCCGTGGTCCTGGACTCCTACCCCGCCCTGGTGGCGGACGACGAGGCCGAGAAAGACATGGACCAGGCCACCATCAGCGCCGGCGCCCGGGTGACCGGCCGGTTCTTCCGCAAGGCCGGCTCCGCCACCCGCCGCTCCCTGATCGAGACGGAACGGCCGCTGCTGGCCCTGGTCATCAACCAGTGGCGCGACCAGATCGGCGGCTGGTCACCGGCCGGCATGACGCCGAAGACCTCGCCGGGCGGAAAGGCCAAAAACTACGCCTATTACACGCGTCTGGAAGCCTCCCGCACCGAATGGATCGACGAGAAGCGTCCGGGCGGCGGAAGCGTACGCGTGGGCCAGGTCATCAAGGCGAAGACCATCAAGTCGAAGTCCGCCGCCCCGCAGCAGGTGGCGTCCATCCGCTTTTTCTTCGCCGACTCCGCCACCGGTATCCGGAAAGGCGATTACGACTTCGCCTCCGAGATGATCACCATGGGCGTGTACTGGGGTCTGATCAAGCTGGAAGGCGCCTGGTACAAGTACCGGGACCAGAAGTGGCAGGGCGAAAAGCGAATGCGGGCCTCGTTCCTGGAGGACGTCGAACTTCAGGATCAGCTCAGCGAGGACGTCATGGCGTGCATTCAGCCCGGCGCCGCCTGATGGACCGCCGCATCAAAGCGTCCCGGCTCCAGGAGAAGCGCCTGGCGGCGAAGATCGGCGGTGTCACCACGGCCGGTTCCGGAAACGGCTGGGCCGTCAAGAACGACGTGCGCAACGACAAGTGGTCCATCGAATGCAAGACCACTGCCAGCAACCGGTTCACCATCACGCATTCGGTACTGGTCAATGCGGAGAAGAATGCCATCCTCGATATGCGGGAGATGGCCCTTGCGGTCGAAATGTGTGGCCGCACTTGGGTCGTCCTTGCGGAGGGAACTTTCCTCCGGCTCATTGCGCACGAGGAGGACACTTGATGGGAATCCGCGCCGTCATCAACGCCCCCGACTGGTCCCCCACACATTCGAGGGGGGAAGCGAAATGCCGTGACGGGCGGCTCACTCCCAGCCGCCAGGACGACGTTTTCTTCGGCGATGAGGAAAAGGCCCTGAACATATGCAACGGAGCCCTCGACGGCACCGTTTGCCCCCGCCGCTCCGAATGCCTCCACGTGGCCATGGTCAACCGCGAGAACTACGGCATCTGGGGCGGCATGAAGCCCCGCGACCGGCTGGCCCTGCGTCTGCGCTACCCCGCGATGCCCGAGCGCTGGACCTGGCATCCGCCCACCGAGGAAGACCCGCCCGACAACCAGGAGATGCCGTGGCAAGCCGCGTCGTGAAGGGCGGACCCCGCCTCACCGAGTACCTGAACGCGGCGAAGGCCGCCGAACCCCTGTGGGGGGACGTGCAGAAGCACGTCCTGGACAAGGCCCAGGGCCCCTCGGGACGCCGTCAGGACGTCATGCACCCCTCCGAGATGGTCAAGCCCGACTGGTGCCACCTGTCAGCCTTCCACCGGCTGCGGCTGGGAGCGGAGCACCCCGACCGGGGAAAGACCACCTTCACCCGCGAGAACATCTTCCAGGAGGGACACCAGACCCACTCCAAGTGGCAGACGTGGCTCACCGAGATGGGCCGCCTCGCCGGCGACTGGAAGTGCCACTTCTGCGGCGGCCTCTTCTGGGACGACACCACCCCCGAGGCATGCGAGTACTGCTCCGCACCGGCCTCCTGTCTGGAGTACGCGGAGGTGGCCCTGAACGCCGACCCGCTCAGGATCGGTGGCAAGGCCGACGGCTACACCCCGCAGGACGGCGCCCTCGTCGAAATCAAAACCCTCGGGCTCGGCAGCCTGCGCTACGAGCGTCCCGAATTCCTCGCCCGCTACGAGGTCGAAACCGAGCACGGCAAGGTCCACCACGTGAACCGGCTGTGGCGTGATTTCCGCCGGCCGCTTCCGAGCGCGGTCCGCCAGACCCAGCTCTACATGTACCTGGCGAATCACTTCGAGGATCTGCGGTGCGACCGCACCGTGTTCTTCTACGACTTCAAATCCACCCAGGAGACGAAGTCGTTCACCGTCACCTACGACGAGTCGTTCAGCGAACCGATCATCGAAGCTGCCACGGCCATCGTCGACTGCCTGGCCGCCGACACCCCGCCGTTCTGCAACATCAACGGCCGCGCCGGCTGCCCCGCCTGCCTGGAATTCAAGGAGGACGACAAGTGAGCGCCGCCGACGAACTGTGGGAAAAGCTGGAGAAGTTCGGGTTCGACCGCGAGGAAAAGCCCGACGGGTTCCTGCCGCAGCTCCCCGCCGACATCACCAGCCTCGACGACCGGCAGCTCATGGCCCTGTACGGCGAGTACGTCTCCTGGACCGCGTACGCCGCCATGCGCCTGGTCGAGGCCCGCGCCAACGTCCGCGCGGCCAAACAGAACCTGGACTACGCCACCGCCCGCGCGGCCCTGGCCGCCTCCACGGAGAAGACGGTCGCCGGCCGCAAGGCAGCCGCCGGCGCCGACCCCCAGGTCCAGGAGGACGAGAAACGCCACCTGGACGCCGTCGCCCTGGCCGAGGGCCTGGAGATGGTCCACAAGAACAGCGAGGCCCGCGCCAACTTCTGTAGCCGGGACCTGTCCCGCCGGCAGAACTCCGCCTCCGACTCCCGTTACCAGAAGTGGGGGGTCTGAATGCCGCGCATCGCCATCGGCATCGACCAGTCGTACTCCGGCTGCGCCGTCGTCACCTACAGCTCTCTCACCGGAGCCGACGTGGCGCGTTTCGACTTCTCCCCCAAGGCGGCCGGCACGGGCATCGACCGGCTGGTGCACGTCCACGACACCCTGAGCAACCACTTCCTTCAGATCACCGCCGGCGGGCAGGTCACGCACGTCTGCCACGAGGGCTACTCCTACGGCTCCAAGTTCCGGCGGGAGGAGCTGGGGGAGCTGGGCTGCGCGATGAAGCTCGCGCTCGCGCTGATCCTGCCCCATCACGTGGAGCGCCGTATCCACGCGGTCGCCCCGGCCACCGTCAAGAAGTTCGTCACCGGCTCCGGCCGCGCGGACAAGGACAAGATGATGATGGCCGTCTACAAACGGTGGGGGTTCGAGCCGGCCAACAACGACGTCGCCGACGCCTACGCCCTCGCCCGCATCGCCGGCGCCCTGGCCGACCCCGAGCCGCCGGAGCTGAAATTCCAGCAGGAAGCCCTCGACACCATCCGCCGGCCGCCGAAGACCAGGTCCAAGACGGCCGCATAACAGGCGGTAATTCCATCGGCCTACGCTCCCTGCATCAGCACTAAATGCAGGGAGCGTAATTGTCGTGCAGACTCAGCCCGCCAGCGCCGCGAAGGTGAAGGAGTTCCGCGTCAAGAGCACCACTCCTCCACCGGAACTGGGCTCGGCCATCGCCCACGCAATCAAGTCCGGACACGAGATCGTACTCAAGTCCGTCGGCGCCGGCGCAATCAACCAGGCAGTCAAGGCCATTCCCATCGCCCAGAGCTTCGTCTCCTCGTTCGGAACAGAACTCACCGAGAAGATCACGTTCTTCCGTTCCAAGACAGAGGAAGGCGAGATCCTCGGCATCGCCATCCACGTCTTCGGGACCGGGAATATGTCCTGAAAATTCGGAGACCTAAACTCCCTGTCGACAGGCCCCCACGTTTCTGACTCGCACACTGATCATGTTCTGACTCCCGAGGGCCACGCAACGCGCGCGGAGGAAGACATGACGCATTGGACTCCCCCCAACAAGGGCAAGACGAGCACCAGCAGCGCCCTGTCCACGGGCCAGTTCCCGACCATGGGTGACGAGCTGCACCGCGTCTCGTGGATTCGGCCCCAGGCCGGCCAGAGCGCATCCCGCCAGGGCCTGGCCAAGTCCGGCGGCAACACCTACGGCCAAAACACCCACCGCTCCCAGCGCCTCGCCTCCACCGGCGAGACCTACGGCCCCACCGGCGTCGTCCAGGTCAAGCGGTCCCTGCACGGTGCCGGCTGCCCCGACTGCGCCACCACCAGCCACTACCGCATGCCCAGCGCGTTCGGCAGCCAGGACAACTTCCGTGCCGGTGCGGACACCGGGAAGCGGGGCTGACCCATGCTCCCCCTGCTTGGCGGCCTCGCCGCACGGGCCGGCGCCAGCACCGCATCCAGCGCGGCCGTCACCTCCGCAGCCCAGTCCGGCGCCATCAGCGCCGGCACCACCTCCGGCACGCGCATGCTCTCGGCCGCGCAGTTCGCCAGCGCCGGCAGTCACCTGGCCGCCAACAAAGGCACCCACCAGACCGCCGCGCCCAACGAATCCGTCCCGGCGGCCGGCGACGGACTGGGGTGGCTGCGCGCATGAGCACCGACGTCACCTCACCCAGCCCGCCCGCGCCCAGCTCCCTGCGGCTGACCGGCAACGGCCAGGACGGCTCCCTCGCCCCGGCCCCGCCCGCCGACCAGACACCCGGCACCGCCGGCGTCGCCGACACCAGCAGCGCGATCGCAGCCGCCGCCGAATTCACCCACGGAATGACCACATCCATCGGGAGGTGAACCGCGTGGAATTCAACCCGGACCAGTTCCGCCAGTCCGCCTTCTACGGCTACGGCGACCAGGGCATGCGCCGCTACCGGGCCACGCCCTCTCCCCGAGACGACCAGGCCCCCCAGCCGGCCGCTCCGCCCTCTGGCTGGACCCAGCCCGAACTGCCCGATCCCCCCGCCGCACCCTCCCGGCCCGCCGGCCCCGCACGGCTGACCCCGGCCGCCCAGGCACGCGCGGACATCGCCGCCGCCCGCTCCCAGGCACGCGAGGCCCGCGTCGCCACCGCCCAGGCGAACGCTCAGGCAGCCACCCACCGCCAGGCCCTGTCCGAGGCCCGCGCCACCCAGGCCGCCCAGCGCGCCCAGTCAGCCCAGCGCACCACCCGGGCCGGCATCATCCACGGCCCCGTCCACGGCCCTCAGACCCGCACCGAGGCCCAGCGCTCCCAGCCCGCCTCGGCCGTCCCCGACAACACCCCGCCGACTCCGTCGGCCGCCCCGTCCGGGCCCGGCCGCCCGGTGCGCATCAACGACCTCTCGTACCGCAGCCACAGCATGCGCTTCGGCCCCGAACCGCCCCAGCCGGACCCCCCGGCCCAAAGCGGCCCCCGCCGTCCGGCCGCGCCCAACGTGCCGCCCGCACCGCCGGCCCCGCAGCCCTCCCGTGTCAGCCCCGGCATGGCCCGCGCCGGGCGCGCGGCCGGAGCCGGCGCGTTCGTCGCCGCCAAGGCCCTCCAGTCCATCAGCCGCCCAGCCACCGACCCCAAGCGGTCCGGCAACCCGCTCTACAAGACCAAGCAGGGGTGGATGAAGTCATGAGCTACCCGGGACGCGCAGGTGCCAACAGCAACCTGATGTACAACCCGCCCTACCAGGCACCGGTAGCCGGCGCGATGACCTATGCCGGCGGCTCCGGCGGCTACCTCATGTCCGGCGCCCGAGACATCCTCGACGCCCGCCGGATGATGGACACCGGCCACACCCCCTCCGCCGAGTACCCCGACGGCTACCTCGGCACGATCGGCGCCGGCACCCGCCGCCAGGACCGGCTCCTCAACAGCATCGGCAACCGCGCCACGCAGAAGTCCTACCAGCGCGGCGTACACAAAGGGGAACGGATTGATCCTCATGACTACTACTGGACCGAGGACGTCCACCCGGCCGCTGCCCTCCAGGCCCAGGCGCGCGGAGAACGCTGGACCCAGCGCGGCTCCATGATCGGCTCGCCGCTCGTCAACGACGGCAAGTCCGAAACCCTGGTGTCCACCCAGGCCCGCTTCGCCACCGCCCAGCGCGTCTACACCCAGGAAGTCACACCCAGCTTCAACGCCGTCGCCAACGAGCAGCGCCGCGCGCAGCTCATGCGCTTCAAGCCGGCCTGGAGGTGACCGATGCTGCCCCAGGACTCCGTCTACGCCCGCCGGCCCTGGTCGACGCTGCGCGAGCAGCAGGTCAGTGACTACCTCACCGAGTGGTGCGACATGCCGGCCGACGCCGCTCGCGCTCTCAAGCCGCCCGTCCCCAACATCGGCCGGACCCCGCCCAGGTTCGGCTACACCGCCCACGTGCCGTCGATCAACGACATCGCACGGCTCGACGACGTCTACCCCGGAAGCCGCACCGACTACAGCCAGCGTCAGTCCGGCTACTCCTCGACCTCCTATCCAGCACTGGGAGTGATGTGACATGCCGAAGGCCACCAGCCTTTCCGACCGGCGCCGGCACGGACGCGGAGACAACAGCGCCGGCGTCGTACGCCAGAAGGCCAACCTCCAGGACCAGCGCACCGTGTCCCGTTACGCGCCCAAGAGCCCCGGCGCCCGCTCCGAATTCGAAGCCGGAGTCACCGCCGGCCGCCCCATGGGCAGGGGCGTGAGCGCCGGCAGCGCCAAGAAGCGCGCGGCGCCGGCCGTCAAGAAGCTCGGGGAGAAGAAGTGAGCCTCAAGGCCCTCTCCTCCCACGCCACATCCGTCCTGAGCCGGCTGAAAGCGAAGTGGCTGGCAGCCAGGGAAAAGCGCCACATCGAGCGAATCAAGGGAAGGCCGCCGGTATGAGCTACGCCCCCTCCCGGTCCCTGACCGGTGAACTCAACCAGGGTCTGATCGACCAGACCTACAAGACGGTCAACCGCGACCGGGGCGGCGCCATCGACCCGGCCACTCAGCGGGCCCGCGCCGACCTGAACGACGTCTGGTTCGGCATCCACGAAACCCCCGTCAAGCAGCGCCCCGACGGATCGGCCGTGCGCACCCCCACCTACGTGCCCACTCCGCCGGCCCACCTGTTCCCCGGGATGTGACATGCGGTACCAGTACGACGCACTGATCTACCCGCCGGCCTTCACCAAGAAGGTGCTCGGCGTTGGGCTGAGCCTGTTCACCATCGGCGCCTCCCTGCAAAAGGCACTCGGCAGCACACCGTTTTCCGTCGTGGACGCCCCCACCCACAGTGCGTCGTACTACATCGCACTCATCTACACCACGCTCGGCATTCTTCTCGGATTCGTCTCGGCCCTGTACTCACTGGCCACCTCAAGCCTGCGCCTGACCGGCTACCTCGGCGCCTACCTGCTGGCCTTCGCCGTGGTGTCCATGATCAACACGCAGGCCACCGGGTGGATGACGCTCGCCAACGTCGTGTCCTTCGTCGGTATTTCTCTGGCCTCGTTCTCGGCCTGGCTGCGTTTTCGGCGGGAGGGCTCATGACCCTGAACGACGTGGCGGCGCAAGTCCTTTCGATCTTCGTCAGCGCCATCGGCCTCGTCATCTTCCGGCTGATCGCGAAGTACCTGCCCGAAGACCCCGACCCGGTCCCCCGCACCCGCAGGACACCGGCCGACCCCGCTGACCCCGAAGACGACGCCGGGCGCGCAGCCTCCTAACGCCGCGCCACGGCAGAAAGGCCACCTTGATGGCAGACGAGAAGTGGAACCTCAACACGACCCAGGATCTGACTGCCGAGCCCGGCAGCCCGGTCGGCCTGGTCAACGCCCCGCGCACGACCGGCCAGCGGCTCGCCGAGCGGCCGGCTGACTACGGCGAGCAGACCGTCCCGCCCAAGCCGCTCTGGTACCTCGACACCGCCGGCCAGCCGCACTCCCACGGCGTCACCGAGCCGCACAAGATTCTGCTGTTCTGGCGCTCCGACATCGGGCAGCGCGACGCGGACCTGGCCGGCAACTACTACACCGGCGTCACCGGCCTCCAGTCCATCGGCGTGGCCGGCCACCGCGTCACCGTCAACGGCACCGGCAGCTTCCACCACCGTGGCGGTGAGACCTCGGTGACCCTCACCGGCTACTGGGACAACACCGACCCCGACAACCCGGTGTGGACCGAGGTCGAGCCGGAGACCGCCTACACGATCACCGTCGCCGCCCACAACCAGGCCGGCGAGTACGGGCCGGCCTCCGATCCGCTGACCGTCACCACCCCGGCCGTCGGCTGGGACCGCCAGCACCTGGCGCTGCCGCCCAAGCCGCCCAACGACCTCGACTTCGCCGCCCCGCTGCCCACCCTCACCACCGCAGCCGGCGGCCCCATCACCCTGCGCTGGACCCGCATCCCCGACGTCACCCGCTACGAGGTGTTCGACAACACCAGCCAGGACACCACCGACGGCATGGACGCCGCCCGGATCGGCCTCAACGAGTCCGACGTCAAGCTCGGCGACGTCGCCCAGCCCGACCCGGGCACCCGCACGATCACCTTTACCACCCCGAACTACACCACCCCGCGCCGGCTGTTCGCCCTCAAGGTCCGCGCCGTACGTGTGACCGACGACGGCACCGCCGTCAGCGACTTCTCCCCGCTGCTGCGCGGACGCCTGCCCGCAGCCACCGACGCCCCCGCGACCCCGCCGGCCCCCACCCTGACCGGCCCCGTCGTGGGCGGAGTAGTCGGCCTGACCATCACCGCACCGACCGTCAACACCACCTACGGCGCACCGGAGTGGTACGCGATCTACGACGGCACCCGCAAGGCCGCCGTCGTCAACGCACCGCTGGGCACCGCCCCGCACGCCACCCTCCCCTACGCCGAGGGCCAGACGTACTCCTTCACCGTGGTCGCCGGCAACAGCATCGGCACCAGCGCCGCCTCCGGCGCGCTCACCGGAACCGTGCCCACCGAGGCCGAACCCGCCGCCCCCACCGGCGTCGCCGTCACCGACGTCACCACCACCGGCATGAGCGTCGACTGGACCGCCCCCGCCGGCGCCAACCCGCCCGTGACCTCCTACAAGGTCTACGACGGCGCCACGCTCAAGGCCACGATCACCGCCCCCACCACGACGGCCGCCCTCACCGGCTACACGGCCAGCCAGGCGTACTCCATCACCGTCACCGCCGTGAACACCGTCGGCGAGGGCCCCCAGTCCGCCCCCGCCGTCACCGGCACCACCCCCGCCGCCTAGGAGACAGCAGACAGTGCCCTCCACACCCACCGTCGGCCGCATCGTCCACTACCGACTCAGCGCGGCCGACGCCAACGACATCAACCGCCGCCGCAAGGACTTCAGCACCGCCGGCGCCGGCCTCTCCGACCGCAGCGGCTACATCGGCCACACCGGCAACGAGGCCATCGAGGGCCAGGTACTCCCCGCCCTCATCGTCCGCGTCTGGGACGAGCCGGACCTCACCGTCAACCTCCAGGTGCTCCTCGACGGCAACGACACCTACTGGGCCACCAGCCGCAAGGAAGGCACCGATCTCGCCCAGTGGACCTGGCCGGAGGTGAAGTAATGGCAAACCCCCTGTCCGCCAACGCGTTCCTCAACGCTCTGCGCGCCGAAGGATGCACCGTCGTCGAAGTCGGCGACTGGCGCGACCACAACCGCAACCACAAGGGCCCCTGGGGCTCGATGCACGGTGTCCTCATCCACCACACCGTCACCCGGGGCACCCAGAAGACCGTCGACATCTGCCGCCGGGGCTACAGCGGCCTCCCCGGGCCCCTGTGCCACGGCGTCATCGGCAAGAACGGCGTCGTCTACCTGGTCGGCTACGGCCGAGCCAACCACGCCGGCGGCGGCGACCCGAGAGTCCTCAACCAGGTCATCGCCGAGGACTACGGCACCAACCCCTCCCGCCCCACCAAGGGCAACGCCGACGGCACCGACGGCAACCGCCACTTCTACGGCTTCGAGTGCGAAAACATGGGGGACGGCCGTGACCCCTGGCCGGCCAAGCAGGTCGAGGCCATCGTCCGCGCCTCCGCCGCCGTCTGCCGCGCCCACCGCTGGGGCGCCAAGTCCGCCATCGGCCACCTGGAATGGTCCGACGACAAGTCCGACCCGCGTGGGTTCACGATGGCCTCCATCCGCTCCCGCGTCGCCGAGCGCCTCCAGCACACCAGCTCCTGGTCCCCGGGCGGCACCACCACCTACACCGTCGCCAAGGACGACACCCTGTGGTCGATCGCCGCCGACAAGCTCGGCAACGGCGCCCGATACAAGGAAATCGCCTCCCTGAACAACCTCAAGGACGCCGACAAGATCACCCCCGGGCAGATCCTCAAGCTGCCCCCGAAGTAGCCGGCGCCCCTTGCACCGCTGGAGAAGAAAAGAGCCCCGCCATGACCGTCTACGACGTGCTGGTCTCGCTGTGGCGCACCGCCGTCCCCGTCATCGTCGGCTGGGTCGCGGCGCTCCTCGCGCGCATCTACATCGACGTCGATGAACAGGCCCTCTCCCAGGCCCTGGTCGCCGGCTTCGCCGTCGTCTACTACGGCCTCTTCCGGCTCCTGGAGGCCAAGGTCAGTCCCGCCTTCGGCTGGTTCCTCGGCCTGGCCAGGCCGCCGGTCTACCCCGCCGCGCTCGACCCGGTCGTGCAGCGCTACCCCAAGCCGCCAACTACCTGATCCATTTTCGGGCCCTCTAGGGTGACCGACGCCGGAACGCCTGCGGGATGGCCGGGGTCCCATCCCCGTTGAAAGGACACACGGTGTCCCGCCCGAAGCTCCCCCACTACTCCTGGCGCCAGATGCGCATCGCCTCCGCCGCCGCCCTCACCGTCCTGCTGACAACCGCGTCCCTCGCCCAGCCTGCCGACGCGGAACCTCCCGAACCGGCCCCCGCCCACACCGCACTCCCCGCCCTGGACCAGGCCCTCACCGCCAGCCACCACACTGCCGGCCACACCCTCAAGGCCCAGTCCGCCGCCCAGAGCGCAGCCCACCGCGAGGCAGCCGCCAAGGCACGCAAAGCCCAGCAGGAACGCGAAGCCCGCCAGCGCGCAGCCCGCGCCGCCGCCCGCGCCAAGGCACAGGCGCGCGAGGCCGAACAGCAGCGCACCGACCGCTCCGCCTCCCGCCCCCAGGCCACCACCGCCACCGTCTCCGGCGCCCGCACCTACGCCCGCTCACGACTGAGCACCGCCCAGTACGAGTGCCTGAGCGCCGTCCTCACCCGGGAATCCGGCTGGAACCACCGGGCGGTCAACCCGAGTTCAGGCGCCTACGGACTCTTCCAGGCCCTGCCCCCCTCGAAGATGTCATCGGCCGGCAGCGACTGGCGCACCAATCCCCTCACCCAGATGCGGTGGGGGCTTTCCTATATGGAATCCCGCTACGGCAGCCCCTGCGGAGCCTGGAATTTCTGGCAGAAAAATCACTGGTATTAGCGTCACCGCATGAGCCAGATCCGTCTCCTTCTCTGCCGGGACTGCCGGACCACTGAAGTCCTGCCCGAATACAAGGGCGACCCTCGCGGAGACTCGGTCCTCGAATACGCAGCAGCCAAGCATCAGTATCCCAACGGTGAACGGCACTTCGGCCGGCTCTACCCGATCGAAGGCGTAGACGAGGACCGCTGGCATTCCTCACAGGAAGTCCGCGACGAAATCCTGCGGCGCGTATGGCAAGAAGAAGGCGCCACCGGAATGGAGCCCTGGGTCTACCAGGCGGTCAACACCCTCAAGGCGGACGCCATGCAGTGCTGGCGCTCCCGCCACCGCCCGGAAACCTGCTCCGACTTCCACTCCGACAAAAAGCGCCTCGCCCCGCCCACCGCAGCCGACCGCAAGGCCGAGGGCCTGCCCAAGTGGGACAAGCACAACCCCGGCTCCCAGCGCTACCTCTGCGACTACTGCCCCATCCGCAGCGTCAACGAGCAGAAGGTGCGGCACAAGCTGGGGCTGTACCAGTGACACCACCCCGCCGACGCGCGCCCGACCGCGACTGGACCGACCGGTTCTTCACCAAGGTCGACAAGGGCACCGAATACGACGACTGCCACATCTGGCTGGGCGCCAAAGACGAATACGGCTACGGGAAATTCCGCCTCCCCGACGGCCGCACCAAAGGCACCCACATCATCGCGTGGGAACTAGCCAACCAGAAGATCGTCCCGCCGGGCTGGCACGTCGACCACCTGTGCCGAATCAGGAGCTGCTGCAACCCAAACCACCTGGAGCCCGTGCCCGCCGCCCAGAACGTCGAACGCGGCGAATCATTCTCCGCCCGCAACGCCCGCAAAACCCACTGCCCCAAGGGTCACGAATACACCGAAGAAAACATCCGCTGGCACTCCGGCCGACGCGAATGCGTCACCTGCGTACGCGCCCGCGACCGTGCCCGGCGAGCAGCCAAGCGTGCAGAAAAAACAGACGGATATGAAATCGACTAGGAGACCCACTGTGTCCACCGAAACCCCCGACGCACTCAAGGTCCGCACCGCCTTCCTCGTCGTCCAGCACGAGAACGGCGAGTGGGAAGCCATGACCGACATCACCCAGCCGGTCGCCCCCGAACACCCCGTCACCGTCATCGAGATGAAGTTCGGCGCCACCGAAGTCGTCTCCGACATCGAAGCGTCCAAGCAGGCCGCCATCACCGCCCACCAACTCATGGCCATGACCGCCCAGATGCAGCAGGCCGCCCAGCACCAGTCCCTCGCCGACAAGCTCAAGCTCTAGGCCCCGCCATGCTCGCCGCCGTCATGGTCGTCGAAGGCATCCTGCGCATGCCGGCCGGCGAAGGCCACTACGACACCGGCTGGTCCCTCTACCAGGCCCTCGCCAAGAACAGCCGGCTCTACCTGCTCTCCCACACCTGGACCGAAGAGCAGTGCGCCCTGTGGCTGGCCAAACGCCACCTCACCGGCCACCTCGGCTACCTCCACCAGCCCGTCCCCGGGCCCGCCGGCCGCCTCGAAACCCTCAACCGCATCCGGTCCTGGCGCATCGGCCTGGTCATCGAATCCGATCCCACCTGCGCCGCAGTCGCCCTCGGCGACGGCTGGAACACCGCGCTGATCACCCACACCGCCTACACCCAGCCCGAGTGGCGGCCCGACTACACAGGCGCCCCACGCCCCTGGGACGACCTGACCCAAGCGGTCGAACGGCAGACCGAGCTACGCCTGAACGACCCCCGCACCCAGGAGTAACCCCCGTGGTCATCCCCGCCGACAAGGCCCCCCGCCGCTTCAAGCTGATCCGCCGCACCGACGTCACCGGAGTCTCCGGCCAAGGACACGTCGCCGACGGCGTCCAGTGGCCCGACGGCACCTGCGCCATGCGCTGGCGCACCGAAGTCCCCTCCACCGCCGCCTACGCCTCCCTGGCCGACGTCGAGCACATCCACGGCCACGACGGCGCCACCCAGGTCGAATTCACCGACCCGGCATGAGCTTCCACCCAGGGGCCAAAGCCCTGTGTCGACTGCACCTCACCCTCACCGTCGTGTGGGCACTGCTGCTCATACCCACCCTCCTGTGGTGGCGGCAATCCATTCTCTGGGTGGCCACCATGTCGCTCTACGCGAATGTCGCCGCCCACTGGTCCGCGTTCCAGGGAGCCCGCGCAGAACGCGAAGCCGAAAAGGGCAACTGACCGTGACCATGCCCCGCAAGCACTACCGCACATTCGCCGAAATCTTGCGACACGCCTACGAATGCTTCCCCGAATCCCGCGAGGCCCTCGACTACCTCAGCGGAGAAATGGCCGGCGTGTACGCGGAAGACAACCGCGCCTTCCGCCGACAGAAGTTCTACGACGCAGCCCGACCGGAGACGCCCGCATGATCTTCTACTTCGCCGGCGCGGAAATCCCCTCCCACCGCGCACTCCTCGCCGAACAAGAAGTCACCCACGTCGGCATGAGCTACATGGGACTGCGTCGGCGCGTGAAGTTCTCCAAACCGTGGCTCGTAGGCGACCACTACCCCCCAGGGCAATCCGTCTTCCTGGACAGTGGCTGCCACACCCTCAACCGCACCGGAGTCGACGTGCCGACCGAAGAAACCCAGGACATCGCCGACCACTACGACCAGTTCGTGGAACAGAACCTGGACCGCATCCAGGCGTACACCGAATTCGACGCCCTTCCCATGGGCCGCGACTGGATCGAAGCCCGCCGGCAGCACCTGGACCCTGAGCGCGCCATCGTCGTCTGGCACGAGGAATGGGGCATCGACGCCCTCAAGCAGATGGCCGACACCTACCCCTATATCGCCGTCGGCCAGGGCACCTGCGGCGACCGCGACATCATCCCCCTGCTGCGCTCCATCAGCCGGCAGATCAAGCTCCACGGCATGGGCTTCTCCTCCCCGCCCCTCATGCTCTCCGCAGACTGGTACTCCGTCTCCTCCACCACCTGGCTCAGCGCCGCGCAGCACGGCGAGACCTTCGTGTGGACCGGCACCGAGATGAAGCGCTACCCCGCCCGGTACAAGGCCCAGGCCCGCAAGCGCCACCGCACCCTCATCACATCTGCCGGCTTCGACGCCGACCGCATCGACGCCGACGACGCCTCCGAGAACCTCCGCCTCAGCCTGTGGTCCTGGCGCAAGCAGATCGACCACATTTCGCAGCGCCAGGGAAACGGAGTAACTCCCACCCCCGAACAGGCCACCAACCGAAACGGGGAAAACCCACTCGCCACAGTTACGGCGATCCACAAGGAAACCGGTAACGACCGGGCAACTGACCCCCCCACCGAACGGGTGAAGAAGCTCCTGCCCGGCATGGCCACCGAAGAATTCACCCACCGCTACACCGACCCCGACACCGGGGAACGAAAAGAACGTCGCGAACACCGCATCAACGCCGTCGACCCCAACATCAGGACTTGCGACGGATGCTTCCTCGCGAAGAAATGCCCCGAGTACCAGCCCGGGGAAAGCTGTGTCTACGAAATGCCCATCAAGGTGCGCACCAAGGAGCAGTACATCGCGCTGCTCGACTCGATGATCACCATGCAGGCCATGCGCGTCTTCAGTATGCGCATGTCAGAGGAGGTGGAAGGCGGATACGCCGACCCCAACCTCTCCTCCGAAATGGACCGGCTCGCCAAATACGTCAAGCTCAAGGCCGACATCGAAGAGGCCGGCTTCACGTTCTCCATGAAGATGGAAAGCAAGGGCCAGTCCGAAGTCGGACTCATCTCCCGACTCTTCGGCCCCAAGTCCGATGGGCCCCCCGCCCTCTCGCCGGCCGGGGCAGTGTCATCACAGGACGCCCTCTCCCAGATGGGCATCGTGGACGCCGAAGTCGTCGAGGAGCCGGCACCGAAGGAGTAACCCCCTCCAGGCCGGCCCCAACCGGAACCGCGTCCTTACGGAGACTGGATCACCTCGTCCACGGGCTTGAGGCCGGCCAGATCCTGCATCTCCTGGTCCACCTTCTCACCGAGCTGCACCATGCCCTCGATCAGCAGCCCGAACGCCTCACGGTCCACACCGTGCAGCTCCCACAGCGTGCCCGGCATCTCCCCCTCGCACGCCTCCTCCAGCCGCTCCCACGCCTGCGCGAGCTGCTTCTGCACTTCCTCTCGCGGACGCATCACGACCGCACGCGACTGCTCACTCACCCTTGTCCTCCTCCTGGCCGTCCCCGACGGCCGTACCCAGACCATCCCGCAGGATGGCCGCCAACTTGGCCAGCGCCTCCGGCCGGCGCACCGTGATCTTCACCGTCGCCAGGACCCCGGCACGCGGGTGCTCCTCCGCGTACATCTGCACGCCCTGCCCGATCCGCTCCGGCTCCTGCACCCGCTCGTGCAGCACTCCCAGCAGCCGCGTCAACTCCGGGTAGTGCTTGGCGAAGACGGCTGCTTCCGCAGCGTCCTCCGCCGCCATCCGCCGCAGACGCTCCTCTTCGCGCTGCTTCCGCTCCGTAGCCTTCCGTGCGTCCGCCTCGCGCGCCTCGTCCATCACCTGCTTCACACGCTCCGGGGTGAACACGAAGGTGATCTTCGTCATCGCCGGCCCCAACTGGTGGTCCTCAGTCACCCAGAACCGACCACGGTTGACGCTGCCCTGGACGAACCGCTCCGGGGCGCCCTTGGCGAGTTCCTCGGTCGGCCAGGGGAACTGCAACGACCGCCCCAGGTGCTTGACCTCGACCAACACGCCGGCGTCGATCGCGTCCCGCAGGTACTTCCGCGCCGTGGACTCGACCAAGTTCATCGCCTTGGCCATCGCCCGGCTCATCGCCCCCACGCTGTACAGCGACTCCGGCCGGCCCGCGTCCTCCCAGCCCCGCACGAAGGCGGCGATGCGCTCGCGCCGCTCCCTCAATTCCCGCTCGTCCATATCCGTCTTCCTACCATCCAGTTCTGACATCCCGGGGAGTTTCTAGCGCTTCTTCCGGTGCCGCTTCCGCGCCTTCCGGTCCTGCGCCCCCATCACCAGCGTCACGACGGCCATCAAGCCAACCGTCAGGCACACCGACGTCACCACCGCCGACTCATTGCTCTGGAACAGGAATCCCAACACCGACATCACCCGCACTGCTGCCTCCAGACATGCCAAAGGCCCCGCTCCCACACGGAAACGGGGCCACGAAACTGGATTGCTCTACCGGTCCTCGTCCTTCGGGCATCCTTCGTGCGGGTAGAAGCACGCGTGTACTCCGAGACCGGTGATCCCGCCCTCCGCTAGCCGCGCCGCAGCCGCGAACCCCGAGACCAGCTCGGCCAGCACGCCGCTCACCTTCTGCCCCTTCGGGAACTGGAACTGGTCACCCCGGCTCCCGATCACCGACGCCGCGCCCTTGCCCAGCTCCACCAGCTCGGCCTCGCCGGCCTCCGCCAGCTCGTCGATGCGCAGCCCGACGAGCCCCAGCAGGCTGTACCGCACCTGGTCCCAGAACTCGTCGTTGTCCATGCGCTCACTGGGCACGCACGTGACGTAGCCAAACCGCCCGTGCGGCGCTTTTTCCTCGGGCATACGCCCTCCCTCCCCGAATCCGGGCATGAAAAAGGGCCCCGGCTCCAAACGGAGCGGGGCCCTACGAAATCGGCCGGCGGATCAGCTCTGTCGGCGCAGGTACTCCTGACAGAGACTCCTGAAATGCGAAAACCCCGCCGAAGCGGGGCCCTCACGACCGCCGGCCTGCTACTCGACCGGCTCCTTCAGCGCGATCTCTTCCTTCGCCAACCGGTCGAAGATGCCGTTGATGTGCTCCTGTACGTTCTCCGGCGTGGCCTTCTTCCGCATGTTCAGGTTCACGTCCGTTGCCGACTCCCCCCGGACGATGACCTCGCCGTAGTGCGGGTCCGCCGCAAATCGCCGGAGACCGAACCCTTTGCCGCCCTCCCACACGACGGCCACACCAGGCGCTCGCTGGTCGATATAGATGCCCATCACCGCAGATCTACCTCCGCCTGCACCTCTCCGTTGGAAAACACCCCGCCCGTGGCCAGGTGGCTGGCGACGTAGCGCTTCACGTCCTGCGCGATCTCGCGTCGCCCCTCGACTCCGAACGCCGTCGTCCACTCGCTCGGGTCCTTCAAGGTGACCTCCAGCGTCACGACGACCTTCAGCGGCTTCGGCTCTTCCTCACCCATGCCGCACACCCCCTTCCGTAGCCGTCTGCGTCTCCGCAATCCAGTAGTCGGGCGACAGGTTCGTGGGCTCTCCCTCCCACGCGGGCTCCCAGCCCGTGACGGAAATCCCGTAGTCGGCCTTCATCACCCCGGCCGCCCACAGCTCCGCCTCCGGCTCGCCCTCCCAGCCCAGATCCGCGTTGTACGCGAAGATCAGGGTCTCGGAGCCGATGCCGTTGCGCAGGTACCATACGTCCCTCTCGTCGCCCTCCTCACCGCACACGATGAACCAGCGGCATTCGGCCGGCATGTTCTCCTGGAACGGCTTCCGACACGAGGGACACAAGATGCCCGCGCTGTAGTGCGACTGCTCACACTCAGTGCACTCCTTGGCCAGCTCGGCAAAGTACGAGCCGGCCTCGTCGAGCAGCACATGCACCGCCTGCACGCACTGGCCCTCGGCGTACTGGTCACCCCGGCCGACGTAGTGCACCGCCCGCTGCATCACCAGCTCAGCCACCGCGAGCACCTGCTGGGCCTGCGCCCCCAGAGGCTTGCGGTAGGTCTCGCCCTCGGTGTCGTAGACGGCCCTGTTCACCTCGCCCAGCGCCTGCTCCAGGCTCGCACTGTCCAGGGCCTCCGGGTCCGTCACCACGCCCGTGTTGTTCTGCACCCAACTCGTCAGGTGCGCCATGATGCCCCGGCGGTGGCCCTCGATGATGTGCCCGCCCACGCTCGTCACCCCAGTTTCCGCCACGCCCTGATCTCCTTCTTGATCTTTTCCTGGGCGAGGGAAGCCAGGTCGCTACCGAAGTCGAGTTCCCGCCCGTCCTCAAGCTGCTGCTTCTCGGCGCGGTCCCAGACATCCTCCCAGTCGATGCGGCCACTGTCGTACCAGCCCTCGACGATCCCCTGAATGATCTCGATGACCTCCGGGGTGACGTCCTCCGCCGTCCGGACCTCGTAGTCCGGCAACGACTCAGCCACGCTCCGCCCCCTTCCCCTTCGACAGGCTGCTGGCCCGCGCCGGCGCCTTCTTCGGCTCCATCTGCTTCTTCAGCGCGCGGTAGAAGTCCTTCAGTACTTCCTCGGCGTACGCCTGGCCCTGCTCGATGGAGTCCACCCCGAACCCGAATGCACCCACCCGGAAGTGTCCGGGCAAGGTGGTGTGGACTCGGAGACCCCCGTCGCGGTCGCTCCTCTTGATTTGAAAGAGCGCGGGAAAGTCGCTCTCCTTCCCGAAGCCGCCGTTGACGGACGCCCCCACCTCGTACCACTGCAATTTCTGCTGTGTCCCCGCCATATCTACTCCACTCGATCCAGGCGGCTCAGAAGCTCCTCGCCGCCGCCCTCATGATTGTCCCGGAGCACGTTGAGCCCCGGGGCCGAAACGACGCCTTCGCAGACGTCGCAGTCACAGGTGTGCGTCATGCACGGACACTGCGTGTCGTCACACAACGGCCCCGGCCCGTGGAAGTCGTGCGACGGGTCCGGGTCAGGACACCCCCAGCTCTCACACCAGCGGTCCGTGCCCCACGTCGGGTACACGATGTGCTCCCGCCGGAAGCCATGCGGCAACGGCCGGCGCGGACACGAAAACTTCGCCGCCCGCGCGTTCTCCTCGGAAACGAAAGCGGCCCGACAGCCAGTGCATTGCCACCGACCCTCCGGCCTCTTACGAACGGTGTGCCGCATCTTCTCCGCTTCCCACTTAGCGCCCCAGCGTAGGGGCGGCCACTGACAAAGGCCCCCGCCTCCCGAAGGAAGCCGGGGCCCGCACCGCCGGCCGGCGGTCCTACTCGAACCGACTGGGCTTTCCCTCCGCGTAGTCCGCGCAGCCTTGCACCCAGTCGTTCTTGTGGACGCCAACAAGCTCATCCGTGGGAAACGCCCCCCACAGCCTCTCGCAGTACAGCTCGTTCACCCGGCGGTCGTCCTCACTCGCAGTCAGGTACGCATCTGCGAAAGCGCCGTAGCCCCTCTCGTAACTTCGCCGGTCCATGTTCGGCTCCGAGGAACTGTTCGTGACTGCCAAATACGCGACCACCGCCAGCGCGGTCAGGCCGAGGAAGGTTCCAGCAAGGCGCCTTTTTCGCGAGCCCATATTGGTCACCTTTCATAAAAGGAGGTCGCCACTCGTATGGCTCAATTAAGCGTTCCGGGTGGGTAACCGCCGTGAGGACTCGCGCGTGTTCGCCGGACTCCCTCGATCGGCGGCACAGGCCCCCTCCTGCTGCCTCTCGGCGCTCAGGCAGCCACGCGGCCGATAGCTGAGACCGTGGAGGTCGGTTCCCAAGGAGTACGTTTCGGCTGGTCAGAGCCGTTGTACTGAATTCGGAACCTGATGATGCGTGATCTTGGAGTCCCTGACGCGACGATTGTGAACATCGCCCTCCCGCACATACAAGAGGCACTCAGCTTCAGCACCACCGACCTCACCTGGGTCGTCAGTGCCTACACGCTCACCTTCGGCGGCCTGCTCCTGCTCGGCGGCCGAGCCGGTGACATCCTCGGCCGCCGCCGGGTCTTCATGAGCGGCATCCTGCTGTTCACCTTCGCCTCGCTGCTCGGCGGCTTCGCCCAGGAACCCTGGCAACTGCTGGCGGCGCGCGTCCTGCAAGGCGTGGGAGGCGCGATCGCGTCGCCCACGTCCCTGGCACTCATCACCACCACCTTCCCCGAAGGGCCGGAACGCAACCGGGCCTTCGGTGTCTTCGCCGCCGTGTCCGCGGGCGGCGGTGCCATAGGCCTGCTGGCCGGCGGCATGCTCACCGAGTGGCTCGACTGGCGCTGGGTGCTCTTCGTCAACGTGCCGATCGGCGTACTGATCGCCGTGCTCACCCCGCTGTACATCAGCGAGTCCGAGCGGCACTCCGGACGCTTCGACATCGCCGGGGCGGTGACCTCGACCGCGGGTATGGCCTCCCTCGTCTACGGCTTCATCCGCGCCGCCGACGAGGGCTGGCGGGACGGCCTGACCATCGGCTCCTTCGCGGCCTCGGTGGTCCTGCTGCTGTCCTTCGTGTTCATCGAGTCGCGGGCCAAGGAGCCGATCACCCCGCTGCGGATGTTCGCCGACCGCAACCGCTCCGGCACCTACGTGATCATGCTGAGCCTGGCGGCGGCGATGTTCGGCATGTTCTTCTACATCGTCCTGTTCGTTCAGAACGTACTGGGCTACACCCCCATCCAGGCCGGCCTGGCCTTCCTGCCGGTCACGGTGGTGATCGCGCTCGGTGCGGGCCTGTCTCAGCGGTTCCTGCCCGTGTTCGGCCCGAAGCCGTTCATGCTCGTGGGGTCGATGCTCGCCGCGATCGGGCTCGGCTGGCAGGCCTTGATCAGCTCCGACAGCTCCTACGTCAGCGGCGTGCTCGGGCCGATGCTGATCTTCGGGTTCGGCATGGGACTGAACTTCGTGACGCTGACGCTGACCGCGGTCTCCGGGGTCGCCCAGCACGAGGCGGGCGCGGCGTCCGGCCTGCTCAACGCGATGCAGCAGGTGGGCGGGTCGATCGGCCTCGCCATCCTGACGACGGTGTTCGGCACGGCCACCAAGGACGAGGCGGAGAAGCAGGGGGCGGACTTCCTCGCCGACGGCTCGGCGGAACAGAAGGCGGAATTCGCCCAGACGCACCAGCTGCCGGCGCCATGGGGTCACGAAGTACTGGCGCAGGGCATTTCCGCGGCCTTCATTCCGGCTGCCGCGATGGCCGTACTCGCCCTGGCCACGGCATGGCTGGTCATCCGGGTACGCAAGAGCGACCTGGAGGCACTGTCCGGCTCGGCCGGGCCGGGAATGGGCTGACGATACGGCGCGGGCCTGGCGGGGTCCTGCGGCGGGCGCGCGTGACGCCTGCCGCAGGACCCCGCCAGACGTGCTTCCGGCAAGCGTCACAGCCCAGCGGGCGAACAGCACGAACAACAGCAGTGCGACGACAGCCGCCGGCAGAACCTCCATGACCCACCTCCTCGCGACACTCCCGGCAGCGTGCGGGGCCCATGCCTCGCACAGCGGATGTCACGACAACGAACGACCGGTCACGGAGAGTTCCCGCCGCACACGGAGAGTCGACTAGGTCGACACCGTCATCCACCCGGGCAGCGCCTCGACCCGCCCCGCCCACTCGGCCGGCGGCGCTCCCGCCCGGTCGGCGGCGACCACCCCGCCCACGATCGCGCAGGTCGTGTCCACGTCCCCGCCGACCTGTGCGGTCGTCCAGAAAGCACGCTCGTAACTACCGAGGGCGCGCGCCGCGGACCAGAGGGCGAAGGGAACCGTGTCGTGGGCGGTCGTACGCCTGCCGCAGCCCAGTACCGCCGCGACCGTGGTCGCGTCGCCGTAGTCGAGCATGTCCCGGGCACGTCGCAGTCCGGCGCCGACCGCGCTCTTGGGTACGAGGGCGACGACACCGTCGAGGAGGGCGTGCGGGGTGGGCGGGCCGGCCGGGTCCGCGGCCAGGGCCGCGGCCGCGGCGACCGCCATGGCGCCGACCACCGCCTCACGGTGCTGATGCGTGGGGTAGGCGGAGATCTCCGCCTGGTGGGTCGCCTGCTCGGGGTCGTCCGCGTACCAGGCGCCGAGCGGCGCGATGCGCATCGCCGCCCCGTTGCCCCAGGACCCCTGGCCGTTGAACAGCGCGGCGGCGAGCTCGCGCCAGTCACCGCCTTCCCGGACCAGTCGCAGCAGCCGGTTGACCGCGGGGCCGTAGCCGCGGTCGAAGTCGTGGTGCCGGGCGAAGGAGAGCGCCAGCGCGTCCTGGTCGACGCGATGGTGGGTGGCCAGGACGGAGACCACGGAACAGGCCATTTCCGTGTCGTCCGTCCACTGCCAGGTACCGGGAGGCAGCTCGCGGCGCTTCAGGAGCGGGTAGTTGGCGGGCACGAAGAACTGGGAGCCCAGCGCGTCACCGACCGACAGTCCGCGCAGGCTGGACAGGGCCCGGTCCAGGCGCCCGTCAGGAGATGAATGAGCGGTCATCGCCCTGCCACTCTATCCGGTGATCCCGTACGGTTCCGGATCTCGCCAGCGTTCGAAGGGGCGGTCAAGGGTGTACCTGCCGTCCTCACCGAGAACGAGCATCCGCATCTCGCCGTTCCCCGGGTTCGACAGCGACTCGAATTCCGCGACCGTCCAGTGGAACCACCGCATGCAGAACAGCCGCATCGCCAGGCCGTGGGTCACCAGGAGGACGTTCGGCGGGTGGTCGGGGTCCTCGAAGCTGCGGAACAGGCTCTCCAGGAAGCCGCCGACCCGGTCGTACACGTCGGCACCGGACTCGCCCTGGGCGAAGCGGTAGAAGAAGTGGCCGTAGGCGTCCCGGTAGGCCTTCTGGAGGCGCACGTCGTCGCGGTCCTGCCAGTTGCCCCAGTCCTGCTCACGCAGCCGGGGCTCCTCGCGTATCCGTATGAGCCCCGGGTCGAGGCGGAAGGCGCGCAGCGTCTCGTGGGTCCGGCGGTACGGGGAGACGTACACGCTGACCCGCTCGCTGCCGAACACCTCGCGCAGCCCCTCGCCCGTCTCCTCCGCCTCCGCCCGGCCCCGTTCGGTGAGTGCCAGCGCGTGGTCGGGTTCGCGCTCGTACACGGAGTCATCGACATTGCCCGTCGACTCGCCGTGCCGGACAAGAACGATGCGCCGTGGTCGTGCCATGACAGAACCCTAGATCGGGACGGCTGGTTACCAGCACCCGAAGGGGCCCCATACGGCGTACGTCACACAGTTTCCCCACCGGGGTCGTCACACGTCGACATCAGGAAGCCGGTCCGGACGTCAGACGGTCCAGGAGGGCTCCAGTTGCACGATGTCGCCCGTCAGCGCCGCGATGTCGGCCTCCGTCTGGGCGCGCAGGGCGAGCCGCTCCACCCGTTCGGTGCGGTATTTGCCGTGCTCGGCCGCCGACCGCCACATCGACAGCACCAGGTACTCGTTCCCCGGCGCCTCGCCGAACAACCCGCGGACCATGCCGGGCGAGCCGGCCATCGCGGGGTTCCAGACCTTCTCCTGCATGAGGACGTAGTGCTCGGCCCGTTCCTCGTGGACGCGGCAGAGGGCCACCCGCAGCAGGTCGGCGTCCGTGAAGCGCGGTTCGAACCCGGTCTTCACGTCGAACCGGTAGTCGAAGAGCCTGACCTGGGCGTCCTTGAAGGTGCCCGCCTGGGCTGAGGCCAGCCGGTCGTGGGAGCGGGCCATGAAGGAGTCGTAGAAGGCACGGCTCTCCCAGAAGGCGAAGACGTGCGCCACGTCCGGCCGCGCCCGGCTCCAGCCACCCCCCTGTCCCCGAAAACCCGGCTCCCCCGGAAGCCCCGCCCACTTCCGCTGCCCCCGCTCGAAACCGCGGCGGTCCACCACGGTGCAGCGAATCCACTTGACCAGCACCGCGCCATGGTAGGCCAGGGAACGTGGCACCGGTCACTCTCCGGAGGACCGGTTGTCCGCACTCTCCTCGCTGTGCGTGGCAGGATGGACAACCGGCCGTCACCGCTCGGCAGTTGAGGTGGTCGGGCAAGGGGCGGGGACCTGGGAAGGGGAAGTCTGTGAACGGCCTCAGCAAGGGCATTCGCAAGGTGGAGATCGCGCTGCGGTGGGACCCGAGTCCGGCGGGGCAGCCACCCGCCGACCTGGACGTCGTGGCCGGAACCTATCCGGTGGATGACCCGTACGGCGATCCCTCCTACGTGGTGCACTTCGACAGCCGCTCCCCCGACGGCACCATCTACCTGAACCGGGACAGCCGGGACGGCAAGGGCTTCGGCTTCGACGAGGTCATGACGCTGGAGCTGGAGCGGCTCGCCGCCCGGTACGCGCGCGTGGTGGTGGGCGTCGCGATCCAGCAGCGTACCGAGGACCGGACCTTCGCGGACGTGGGCAGCCCGGGCCTGCGCATCCGTGAGGGTTACACCGAACTCGCCGCGGACGACTTCAGCGGTGTCCTGGGCGCGACGGCGGCGACGGTCGCGGAGTTCGTCCGCGACGAGACGGGGGCATGGGAGTTCCGGGCCGGCGTGCACGGATTCGAGGGCGATCCGGCCACGTTCGCCGCCACGATGGGCGCGACCCGCCGACCCTGACGGCAACGGCGTACGAGCAGCCGGCGCATAGCTGAACCAGCGCACGGGTAAGGGGCGTCCGCCATGGCGGACGCCCCTTACTCACGGCCTACGGGACGTGGTTCCTACGCGATGCGGACCTGCGGGTCAGCTGCAACCGCTGGTCGAGCCGCAGCCCTCGCAGATGTAGCAGGAACCGGCGCGCTGCATCTTCGTGCCGCAGGAGAAGCACAGCGGGGCGTCGGCCTGGATGCCCAGCTGCATCTCCACCAGTTCGGCGCTGGTGTGGGCCTGCTGCGGGGCGGGCTTGGCCGCCTCGACCTCGGCCTTCGGCGTGACGACGGCCTTCAGCTCCTGGGCGCGCGGCGCGGACTGGGCCAGACCCTCGACGTCGAGCTCGTCGTCGGACGGCTCGTACGAGCCCGTCTCCAGGTGACGCTGACGCTCCTCGGCGGAGTGGATGCCGAGCGCGGAGCGCGTCTCGAAGGGCAGGAAGTCCAGCGCCAGGCGGCGGAAGATGTAGTCGACGATCGACTGCGCCATCCGCACGTCCGGGTCGTCTGTCATACCGGCCGGCTCGAAACGCATGTTGGTGAACTTCGAGACGTACGTCTCCAGCGGCACGCCGTACTGGAGGCCGACGGAGACCGCGATGGAGAAGGCGTCCATCATGCCCGCGAGGGTCGAGCCCTGCTTGGACATCTTCAGGAAGACCTCACCGAGACCGTCGTCCGGGTAGGAGTTGGCGGTCATGTAGCCCTCGGCACCGCCGACCGTGAAGGAGGTGGTGATGCCGGGACGTCCCTTCGGGAGGCGCTTGCGGACCGGGCGGTACTCGACGACCTTCTCGACCGTCTCGCGGATGGCCGCTTCGGTCTTCTCCGTGACCTCGGTCTTCTCCTTCTCCTTGGTCTTGGCGGAGAGGGGCTGGCCGACCTTGCAGTTGTCGCGGTAGATGGCGAGTGCCTTGACGCCCATCTTCCAGGCCTCGAAGTAGACCTCCTCGACGTCCTCGACGGTCGCCGACTCCGGCAGGTTGACCGTCTTGGAGAGGGCGCCGGAGATCCACGGCTGGATCGCGGCCATCATGCGGACGTGGCCCATCGCGGAGATGGAACGCTCGCCCATGGCGCAGTCGAAGACCTCGTAGTGCTCGTGCTTGAGGCCGGGGGCGTCGATCACGTTGCCGTGCTCGGCGATGTGGGCGACGATCGCCTCGATCTGCTCCTCCTGGTAACCCAGGCGGCGCAGGGCCTGCGGGACGGTGCCGTTGACGATCTGCATCGAGCCGCCGCCGACCAGCTTCTTGAACTTGACCAGGGCGAGGTCGGGCTCGAGGCCGGTGGTGTCGCAGGACATCGCCAGACCGATGGTGCCGGTCGGGGCGATGACGGACGCCTGGGCGTTGCGGAAGCCGTTCTTCTCGCCGAGGCGCAGAACGTCCTGCCAGGCCTCGGTGGCGGCAGCCCAGATCGGCGTGTCCAGGTCGTCCATGCGGACGGCCTTGGCGTTCTCGTCGGAGTGCTGCTTCATGACCCGCAGGTGCGGCTGCGCGTTGCGGGCGTAGCCGTCGTACGGACCGACGATCGCGGCGAGCTCGGCGGAGCGCTTGTACGACGTACCGGTCATCAGGGAGGTGATGGAGCCGGCCAGGGCACGGCCGCCGTCGGAGTCGTACGCGTGGCCGGTCGCCATGAGCAGGGCGCCGAGGTTGGCGTAGCCGATGCCGAGCTGGCGGTATGCGCGGGTGTTCTCGCCGATCTTCTGGGTCGGGAAGTCCGCGAAGCAGATGGAGATGTCCATCGCGGTGATGACGAGTTCGACGACCTTCGCGAAACGCTCGGCGTCGAAGGACTGGCGGCCCTTGCCGTCGTCCTTCAGGAACTTCATCAGGTTCAGCGAGGCGAGGTTGCAGGACGTGTTGTCCAGGTGCATGTACTCGCTGCACGGGTTCGAGCCGTTGATGCGGCCGGACTCCGGGCAGGTGTGCCAGTGGTTGATGGTGTCGTCGTACTGGATGCCCGGGTCGGCGCAGGCCCAGGCCGCCTCGGCCATCTTGCGGAAGAGCGACTTGGCCTCGACCTCCTCGATGACCTCACCGGTCATGCGGGACGTCAGGGCGAACTTGCCGCCCTCCTGGACGGCCTTCATGAACGTGTCGTTCACGCGGACCGAGTTGTTGGCGTTCTGGTACTGGACGGACGTGATGTCGTCGCCGCCCAGGTCCATGTCGAAGCCCGCGTCGCGCAGGGCGCGGATCTTCTCCTCTTCCTTGACCTTGGTCTCGATGAAGTCCTCGATGTCGGGGTGGTCGACGTCGAGGATGACCATCTTGGCGGCCCGGCGGGTGGCGCCACCGGACTTGATCGTGCCGGCGGAGGCGTCGGCGCCGCGCATGAAGGAGACCGGGCCGGAGGCGTTGCCGCCGGAGGAGAGCAGTTCCTTGGAGGAACGGATCCGGGAGAGGTTCAGGCCGGCGCCCGAGCCGCCCTTGAAGATCATGCCCTCTTCCTTGTACCAGTCGAGGATCGACTCCATGGAGTCGTCGACGGACAGGATGAAGCAGGCGGACACCTGCTGCGGCTGGGGCGTGCCGACGTTGAACCAGACCGGGCTGTTGAAGCTGAAGATCTGGTGCAGGAGGGCGTAGGCCAGCTCGTGCTCGAAGATCTCCGCGTCGGCGGGCGAGGCGAAGTACCTGTGGTCCTCGCCGGCCTTCCGGTACGTCTTCACGATGCGGTCGATGAGCTGCTTCAGGCTCACCTCGCGCTGCGGGGTGCCGACGGCACCCCGGAAGTACTTGCTGGTGACGATGTTGACCGCGTTCACCGACCAGAACTCGGGGAACTCGACGCCACGCTGCTCGAAGTTGACCGAGCCGTCGCGCCAATTGGTCATGACGACGTCACGACGCTCCCAGGCCACCTCGTCGTAGGGGTGGACTCCGGGAGTGGTGTGGACGCGCTCGACGCGGAGTCCCTTGCCCGCCTTGGTGCCCTTGGCGCGGGAACTCCGTGCCGGACCGCTCGCCGTCTCTGTCATGCCGCCTCCCTGTACGGGCGAAAACGCCCTGAAGTGCCACGATTGTTCCCGTGACACGGTGTTCTGTCTTGTGTTGCGGGCATCTCTGACTCCGCCCGCAACAGGTCTTTGTCACTCGCCGCCGTCCGGCCGGGCCCGGGCGCCTGAGTCCGGGTCCGGCCCGCCGGTCAGTCGGCGGCGCCTGCGGGTTCGGGGACCTGTGCCGTCCCCGTGGACCCGCGGTCGTTCTCCTGGCTCCCCGCGCCGGCGTCATCGCCGTCTTCGCCGGGGTGCCCCGTCGCCTCCCTGAGCTCCGCGATCGCGGCCTCGAAGTCCTCGAGCGAGTCGAACGCCCGATAGACGGAGGCGAATCGCAGATAGGCGACGAGATCGAGTTCCTGCAACGGGCCGAGTATGGCCAGCCCCACGTCGTGGGTGGTCAGCTCGGCACTGCCGGTGGCCCGCACCGCCTCCTCGACCCGCTGGCCGAGTTGCGCGAGCGCGTCCTCGGTGACGGGCCGGCCCTGGCAGGCCTTGCGCACACCGTTGATGATCTTGGTTCGGCTGAACGGCTCGGTGACCCCGGACCGCTTCACCACCATGAGCGAACAGGTCTCCACGGTCGTGAAACGACGGGAGCAGTCAGGGCACTGGCGGCGCCTGCGGATCGACGTGCCGTCGTCGGTCGTACGACTGTCGACGACGCGGCTGTCGGGGTGCCTGCAGAAGGGGCAGTGCATGATCTCCGAACCCTCCTCACAGCAGACTCAATAGCCTCGCGAGGCCCTTCAGGCCCCTCGAAGCAGCCCCCAGCATAGGCGATCCCGGCGGGCCCGAAGACCCGGGGGACCACAACTTGTGGGCCGCTGATGCAATCCAACCACTAGATGTGGGGATTGGCTCACACATACACGCCCTGCACCCGTGTCGCTCCCGTACGTACAGGCGCCGTACGGGAACGGCAACACGGCGGACGCGCGGCCGTATCGCCCGGGGGCATGCGGAGATACCGTGGGCGCCGCGAGGAGGGGACGTGGGACTACCGCACAGATGGGGGACCCACGCCGTCGAACGGGATGCCGGATGGCAGACTGGGGCGACCTCCCCGAGGTTGTCACCACGGCGGTGAAGAGTACAGCAATGGGCCCTTTTGTCCGCCGGGCACCGCGAGAGCCATACACCCAGACTCACGATCCGGGTGGGCGATTCGCGTTTTTTCACTCGAACGTGTGTTTGGCGCAACCTTTCGAAAGCTACTACCGTTGTGCAGCAGGGAGACCATCGAGAGGGGCCGACGTGACCACCACCGCCGACAGTGCCGCCATCACTGCCCAGGACCGCCCCCAGGGCCGACCTGAGCCGGTGCACGCGATGAGCGACGCCACGAATCCCGAGGGGCACAAGCGCTCCCTGCCGGGCCGACCTCCCGGCATCCGGGCGGACAGCTCGGGACTCACCGACCGACAGCGCCGGGTGATCGAAGTCATCCGCGACTCGGTGCAGCGGCGCGGATACCCGCCGTCGATGCGGGAGATCGGTCAGGCCGTCGGCCTCTCCAGCACCTCCTCCGTCGCGCACCAGCTGATGGCGCTGGAGCGCAAGGGCTTCCTGCGCCGCGACCCGCACCGCCCGCGCGCCTACGAGGTGCGCGGCTCCGACCAGGCCGCCTCCGTGCAGCCCACGGACACCGCCGGCAAGCCGGCCGCGTCGTACGTCCCGCTCGTCGGGCGCATCGCCGCCGGTGGCCCGATCCTCGCCGAGGAGTCCGTCGAGGACGTCTTCCCTCTGCCCCGGCAGCTGGTCGGCGACGGCGAGCTGTTCGTCCTGAAGGTCGTCGGCGACTCGATGATCGAGGCCGCCATCTGCGACGGCGACTGGGTCACGGTCCGCCGCCAGCCGGTCGCCGAGAACGGCGACATCGTGGCCGCCATGCTCGACGGCGAGGCCACCGTGAAGCGCTTCAAGCGCGAGGACGGCCACGTCTGGCTCCTCCCGCACAACTCGGCGTACGAGCCGATCCCCGGTGACGACGCGACCATCCTCGGCAAGGTGGTGGCCGTACTGCGCCGCGTCTGAGCGCCATGGCGGGCGGGTGCTTCGCGACAGCGACTCGCCGACCGACCGGGCCCCGGAACCTCTGCGCCGGTTCCGGGGCCCCGCGCTGTGCTGAGCACCGGCCCCACGGGACCGACGTGCGGCTCCGCGCTCAGTCGCTTTCGGTCGCCGTCTCCTTCGCCGTCGCTGTTTCTGTCTCCGTCTGCCGTGCCGTCGCGTCGATCGCGGCGAGTGACCTGCGGACCTGGTTGCGGTCCGTGGTGAACCAGAAGTCGGGCATCGACGCCTTGAGATAGCTCCCGTACCGGGCCGTCGCCAGTCGCTGGTCCAGTACGGCGACCACGCCTCGGTCACCCGAAGCCCGTACGAGACGGCCCGCGCCCTGGGCCATCAGCAGCGCGGCGTGCGTGGCGGCGACCGACATGAAGCCGTTGCCGCCGGCCTCCTCCACCGCCTTCTGGCGGGCGCTCATCAAGGGGTCGTCCGGGCGAGGGAACGGGATCTTGTCCATGACGACCAGCTGACAGCTCGGCCCGGGGACATCGACGCCCTGCCAGAGCGACAGCGTGCCGAAGAGGCAGGTCTTCGGGTCGGCCGCGAAGTTCTTGATCAGCTCACCGAGGGTCTCCTCGCCCTGGAGCAGGATCGGGTACTCCGGAATGCGGGAGCGCAGTTCCTCGGCGGCCAGCTGGGCCGCCCGCATCGAGGAGAACAGCCCCAGCGTACGGCCGCCTGCCGCCTGGATGAGTTCCGTCAGCTCGTCGAGCATGTCGCCGCGGTCTCCGTCGCGAGCGGGGCGGGCCAGGTGCTTGGCGACGTACAGGATGCCCTGCCTGCGGTAGTCGAAGGGCGATCCGACGTCGAAGCCCTTCCACTGGGGGATGTCGTCGCCCTCGGTGCCCTCCGGGGCGAGGCCGAGGGAGGCTCCGACACCGTTGAAGTCGCCGCCCAGCTTCAGGGTCGCGGAGGTCAGGACGACCGAACGGTCGCTGAAGAGCTTCTCGCGCAGCAGGCCCGCGACGGACATGGGGGCGACCCGCAGCGAGGCGCCACTGTGCCGATATGCGGCTGGGCCGCGGGGCTCGTGCCGCTCGTACCAGACGACGTCCCACTCGGAGCCGTTACTGATCCGCTCCGCCACGTCGTGCACCGACTCCACCGAGGCCAGCGCCTGCTTGCGGACGGCGTCCTCGTCCTGCACGGACTTGTCGCGGGTCGCGCCGATCGCGGAGATGACCGTACGGCAGGCGTCGCGCAGCGCCATCAGCGCGTAGCCCAGGTCCTCCGGGACCTCCTCGAGGCGGCCCGGCAGCGCCAGTTCCATGAGCCGCTCGAAGCCCTCGGCCGCCGTCTGGAGCTGGTCGGCGGCCTTCTCGTTGACCAGCTTCGCGGCCCGCCGCACCGCGCGGTTGACCTGGCCGGGGGTGAGTTCGCCGGTGGCGACGCCGGTGACACGGGAGACCAGCTCGTGGGCCTCGTCGACGATCAGCACCTCGTGCTGCGGCAGGACCGGTGCGCCCTCGATGGCGTCGATCGCGAGGAGGGCGTGGTTGGTGACGACGACCTCGGAGAGCTTGGCGCGCTCACGGGCCATCTCGGCGAAGCACTCGGCGCCGTAGGCGCACTTCGAGGCGCCGAGGCACTCCCGGGAGGACACCGACACCTGCGACCAGGCACGGTCGGAGACACCGGGAGTGAGGTCGTCGCGGTCGCCCGTCTCCGTCTCGTCCGCCCAGTCGCGCATCCGCAGCAGGTCCTGGCCCAGCTTGCTGCTGGGTGCGGCGGCCTCGAACTGGTCGAAGAGGCCTTCCTCCTCGTCCTGCGGGACACCCTCGTGGAGCCGGTGCAGGCACAGGTAGTTCGACCTGCCCTTGAGCATCGCGAACTCAGGGCGGCGACGCAGCTGGGGATGGAGTGCGTCGACCGTACGGGGCAGGTCCCGCTCGACCAGCTGGCGCTGGAGAGCCAGGGTCGCGGTGGCCACCACGACCCGCTCCCCATGGGCCAGGGCAGGCACCAGATAGCCCAGGGACTTGCCGGTGCCGGTGCCGGCCTGGACCAGCAGATGGGAGCCGCCGTCGATGGCTTCCTCGACGGCTTCGGCCATGGCCACCTGGCCGGGACGCTCCGTGCCGCCGACGGCGGTGACGGCGGCGTGCAGGAGTTCGGGGAGTGAGGGCTTCGTCATAGCGCGACCACCCTACGGCCCGGCACTGACAAACGGGCGAGCAAGGCGGGAGCGAGGGGCAGGAGGGGCGGGAGGGACGCGGCTGGCTGCGGGAACGGCGGGGGCAAGGGTGCTCCTGGGCGTGCGGCGGGCGGGGCCGGCCGGCGAGTGGGGGTGGCACTGATCAGGCCGCGGGCCGGGCCACACGACGTTACGGCAGCCAGCACGGCGTCCGGTCACGGATCATGAGGGCGGCCCGCTTGGTGGACAGGTCGACCTCGGCGGAGAACCGGAACCCGGCGCCGAGGAACGCGGCGACGGAGGCCGTGTTGCGGACGTCGGGTTCGGCGAGCACGCGCGTGCAGGCGGGCCGCCTGGCGAGGACGAGGTCGGTGACGGTGCTGATCAGCGTGGTTCCGACGCCCTGCCCGCGGTCGGCGACATCGCCGATCAGGAGGTGCAGGCCCGTGTCGTGCGGCCGGACGGGACAGTACCGGGCCAGCGGGTCGAGGTCGGCCCGGTAGATCTCCCAGTAGCTCATCGGCACACCGTCCAGCACGCCCACGCACGGGACGCTTCGTCCGTCGCCGGCCAGCTGTGCCCGTACGTGCTCCTCGGTCACGCTCTGCGGTCCGGTCATCTCCCAGAACGCGGCGACGGCGGGGTCGTTCATCCAGCGGCTGATGAGCGGTACGTCCTGCTCGACGCGGACCGGTACCAGGTGGAAGACCCCGACGGTGGTGACGACCGGCCCCCATTCGGCGACACGGTCGAGCAGATCGTCGCTGGTCCGCGTCGTCCCCGTTCCCGCGAGGTCGTGCCCCTCCTTGCGGAAGAGGGCGACGAACTCCTCGGGAAGGTGCAGGTCCAGGGTGTCGTCGGCGCTCGCGTCGGTGGAAGCCACGGTGTCGCTCTTTCGGGAGAAGGAGAGGGGGACGGGAGAGAGACGGAGACAGGGGGAGGTCGGAGACGGGGGAGGCGGAGGGAGTCGGAGGGAGGGACGGCAGCGTGCTCAGGGGCGCAGCGGGTTGGTGATGGTGACGTAGACGGACTGGGTGTCCACCGGGCCGACGAGTTCGTCGAGGCCGTGCAGCCGGGTCAGCAGGTTGGCCTTGCAGCGCAGGACGGGTGAGTCCAGAAGGTGTGCCGGCAGCGGACTGCGCGGTGGCTCGGGCCTGGAGGCGCGATCCCGGAGGAAGTTCCGGAAGGCCGCGAGCAGCAGTGGCTCGTCGGCGAGGTGCTGGGAACCGAAGGCTCCGATGAGGCCGAACACGTTGTTGATCGCCAGGTAGTAGGCGAAGCGCTCGTCGGTGACATCGTCGGCGACGAACGTGTCGCTGTGCTCACCGATCCCGGGCAGCCGGGCGTCGAGTTCCGCGCGCCGGGACTCGCGGAAGTAGTAGCCCTGGTTGTCGCGGTACCGGCCGCCGACGGGCCAGCCGTCGGTGTCCAGCAGGAGGAGGGTGTTCTGCTGGTGCGCCTCCAGGGCGATCCCGGCGTGGGCGTCCAGCCACAGCACGGGAGCTACGACGTGGCGGAGATAGCGCAGGAACCACTCGACGGCGACGGCTTGGCGGGGACGGCCGGTCCGTCCGGCGAGTCGTGTGAGGATCTCGGCCAGCCGGGAGCGCGGGGCGTGGGCGGAGTGCCGGTCGGAACCGTCCGCCGGCCCGTGCGGCCACGGCTCGACGAGAGACGCGACGCAGGTGACGTCGTCCGAGGGCCGGAACGGGTTGTGCCGGATGACGACGTCGAGCCCGCGCACGGGCCTGCCGTCCGGTCCGTCGACGGCGAGCCAGGCCGGGTCGCGGACGATGTCGAAGCCCGGGTGGGCGGTCTGCCACTGACGGGACAGGCCGCTGCGCAGCACGCGGTGGACCTCGACCCCTCGGTGGAGCTCCTTGCGGAGGTTCTCCCGGCGGGAGTTGGTGATGTGCAGGGCCAGCGAGAGCTTGAGCATGGCCGGGGCGCCGGTGCGGTGGACGGTCCGCAGGGAGGAGGTGGGATGCCAGGGGGCGCCCCGGGGGCCGAGGTCCCTGAGCAGTCCGGCGTCCAGCAGGGCCGCGGTCTGTGGCCGGTGCCGTACCGCGCGGAACTGCCAGGGGTGCAGGGGAAGGAGTACGTAGCCGTCGGGCGGCGCGGCCCCGTCTCCGGCGAGGCGCGCGGTGAGCCGGGGCGCGGCGACCCGGCGGCCGCGTTCGGTCCAGGCCGAGTCGGTGGCGAGGACGGACGGGGCGACGGCCACCCAGTGCAGCGGGAAGGAGCCGCGCAGTTCGGGTGAGTACCGCCGTGCCTCCGCCTCCGTGAGCCCCTGCCGGCTCTTTGGTGTGGGGTGCAGCGGGTGTCCGAGGAGGAGTGCCTGCTCCGCGGCCAGGAAGAGGTCGGAGCCGTCCGAGAGACCGGCGGTGCCCGAGGGACCGGGGCCGACGGCAGGGTGGTCACGGCGGTCCCGGTGATCCTGCGGGTCTTGGCGGTCCTGGTGGTCCTGGCGGTCCCGGTGGTCCTGGAGGAATACGGCGGTGCGGCGGACGGAGTCGGCGACGCGGGCCACGAGGTCGGTCCCGTCGGGCCCCTGGTCGCCCGACGTCTCCCGTACGAGCAGCGCGGCGACCGTGATCGCGTCCACGGGCGGCGCCGAGTCCGGTGCGCCGGCCAGGCGCGGGAGGCCGAAGCGGTGTCGGCCGGTCGGCGACCAGTAGTGGACGGGAACGGCCAGGCCCGTACCGCCGACCGGGAGCGGTACCCGGAGGACGCCGTCGTCGGGGGCGGGCGCGTCGGTCTCTCGCGCCCAGCAGCGGAGCAGGTTCTCCACGGCGGCGGTCTGAGCAGCCGTACGGGGCTCGGGGTGGCCCACTCCGTCCGCGGTGGCCGGCAGCGTGCCTACGGGTGGGGGGATGACAGCGGTCGCCGGTGCGCGCGGGGGCACGGCTTCGGTGAGAGCGGCGGGCACCGATTCGGGTGCGGGGTCGATGTGCAACGCGGTTCCTCGTGACGTGCTGTGGTCTGGGCGCGGGATTCAAGGCGCGGCGCACGCTCCGCGAGGCGGGGCGTGGTCGCCACGGCTCCGGTCCACCGTCTCCACCGCGTCGGCGAGTCGGTCCAGGACCGCCGTCGTCTGTTCCTCGGTGACGATCAGCGGCGGCAGCAGGCGTACGACGTTCGCGGACGGGCCGGTGACGTCCACGATCAGCCCGCGACGCAGACATTCCCGTTGGACTGCGGCGGCGAGTTCGGCGGCGGTCCCGGGGCGGACGCCGTTGGCGGGAGCGTCGCGCGTACGGTCCGGTGCCGTCAGTTCGACGCCGATCATCAGGCCCCGCCCTCGCACGTCACCGACGCACCCGAACGCATCCGCGAGACCGCGTAGTCGGGCCAGTATCCGGCTGCCCAGTGCGGCGGCGTGCTCGGCGAGGCGGTGTTCGCGGACGTGGGCGAGGGTGGCCGCCCCCGCGGCCAGGGCCAGTTGGTTGCCCCGGAAGGTGCCGGTGCCGGGCTCCCCCGTGTGCAGGTCGTCGCGGTGGACCACCGCGGCCAGCGGCAGACTGCCGCCGATCGCCTTGGAGAGGACCAGCACGTCGGGGACGACGCCGCTGTGTTCGACCGCCCAGAAGGTGCCGGTCCGCCCGACGCCCGTCTCGGTCTCGTCGACGATCAACGGGACGGACCGTTCGGCCGTGATCCGGCGCATGTGCCGCGTCCAGACGTCGGGCACGGGAAGCACCCCGCTCTCGCTGCGAACCGGTTCCAGGATCACCCCCGCGGGCAGTTCCTTCCCCGGCCGGCGGTCGTCGAGGACGGACTCGGCCCAGGGGACATCGAGTTCGACCCCTCGCTCACCCGCGACGCCGAACGGGCAGTGCCGTTCCTGCGGGTACGGCAGGCTCGCGAGCGGCGCGTCGCGGGTGTCACCGGGCCCCGCGCACGCCTCGGCGGTCGTCCCGTGGTGAGCGTCGGTGAAGGCGATGACCCGGGTCCGCCCGGTGGCGGCGCGGACCAGCCGGCCTGCGGTGGCGACGGGATCCGTACCGGCCGGTCCGCAGAACCGCACGCGCGCGTGGTGGGCGAGTCCAGGAGGCAGAGTGCGCAGCAGCTCGGTGACGAAGGCGTCCTCGACGGGGGTGGTGAGGTCCATGACCTGCAAGGGGGCGCCCGAGTCCAGGACTTCGCGGATCGCCTCCAGCACGACCGGGTGGTTGTGTCCCAGGGCCAGCGTTCCCGCGCCCGAGACACAGTCGAGGTAGCGGCGGCCGTCGGCGCCCTCGATGGTGAGCCCCCGGGCGCGGACGGGTACGACGGGAAGGGCGCGCGCGTAGGTGCGTGCCGAGGGTTCCCGCGCCGTCTGTCGCTTCGGGGCGCTCTCCTGCTCGCTCTTGGGTGCGCCCTTTTGTGTGCTCTTCTGCGCGGTGCGCGCCCGCGCGTGCGCCTCGCTCGCAAGGCCCTTGCAGCCGGTCGACCCGGAGTTCCCGCCCCCGGACGCGGACCCACCGGACACAGACCCGCCCATCACAGACCCGCCCCACCCAGGCCCCCCGGACGCAGCCCCCCCGTACGCGGATTCCGCCACGGCTCCCTGACCTCCCGCTGTCCAGACGCGACCCCGACGTGCCGGGTCGCCTTCGGCGCGGGGGACCGCACCCGGGCAGCAGGCCCCCCACCGCTACCAACCGCGGACCGTTCACCGGGTTACGGGTAGCGTGAAGATCCGTTCCGTGGCTGAAGGTTCGTCGTCCGCTCCGGAACCGCGGTGTGGCTTCGGGCGCGTCAGGCACGGCCCGGATGTCGCGTGCCAGGTCAGGCGGCTGTATCCGAACCGTTGCCGTTCCATCGGAACTCCCCCACAGCGAACCAATAGTGTGTGGTGCCGTTCCAGTGCAGTTCACAGTAGGGGGAGTTACCAACCATGCGATCCATACGGCCGTCCTTCACCACGCGCGGGCACAGGCGCGGGCGGCGCAGAACGTCCCCCGTTCCAGTCACCGTGGCGCTCGTCTCGGCGCTCGCGCTCACCGCCACCGCCTGCGGGTCCGGCGACTCCGAGGCGGGCGGCGACGCCTCTGCCTCCGCGTCCGCGGCGGACGGCGGCAACGGCGAGATCCGGATCCCGGACAGCATCAAGGACAAGCTCAAGGAACACGGGATCGACGTCGACGAGTGGAAAAACGGCGCCTGGAAGAACTGGAACAAGGACGACTGGCTGCGTGAGGCGCAGGACTTCGTCAACCCAATCATCGAGGACCTGTGGGACCCGGACCGGATGCGGGACGCCGAGGAGCCCGACCAGGAGGTCGACGACAGCGACCTCTCCGGTGACCAGGGCGTCACCGACCCGGAGCCGCAGCCGGTGCAGGCTCAGGCCGTGCCGCCCAAGTACCACGACAGCGCCGCCACTTCGGGCAAGCTGCTCTTCGACTCTCCGGCGGGGTCGATGGTCTGCTCGGCGACCGTCGTGGAGGACCCGGCCAACCCGGGCAAGTCCAACCTGGTGTGGACGGCCGGCCACTGCGTGCACGCGGGCAAGAAGGGCGGCTGGTACCGCAACATCGCCTTCGTGCCGTCGTACAACGACGCCGGCAAGTCGACCGCGGAACTGCAGAACGCCACCAAGGAGGAGGTCGCTCCCTACGGCGTCTGGTGGGGCGACTGGGCTCAGACCTCGGACCAGTGGATCGAGCAGGGCGGCGCGACGGGCGGCGACGGTGCCGCGTACGACTTCGCCGTCATCCATGTGACGCCGGAGAAGGGCAGCGGCGGCAAGTCGCTGGAGGAGACGGTCGGCTCGGCGCTTCCGGTGGACTTCGCCGCGCCCGCCGTGCCGGAGGTCGGGAGCATGAAGGCGATCGGCTACCCGGCCGCGCCGCCGTACGACGGTCAGAAGCTGTTCCAGTGCGAGGACAAGCCCGGGCGGCTGTCGATGAGCGCCTCGGATCCGACGATGTACCGCATCGGCTGCACCATGACCGGTGGTTCGTCCGGCGGCGGCTGGGTCGCGGCCGGGTCCGACGGCCAGCCGGCGCTGGTGTCCAACACCTCGATCGGTCCGGTGACGGCCGGCTGGCTGGCCGGTCCGCGGCTGGGCGAGGAGGCCAAGGGTGTGTTCGACGCGGTGAGCGGCAAGTTCGCAGGCCAGTGATCGCGCGCTGAAGGACGGCGCCCGGCTTCGGGGGCGGTGGGGTGCGTCGGGTGAGCCGGGCACCCCACCGCGGGTTCCATGACATCGCGCGCGTCGACGTTCGTACGTCGACGTTCGGACGACACCTGACCGGCGGGACCGCGGCTGGGCCGCGAGGCCGAGGCGATGCACCAGAACACGAGCAGGACGTACGGCGGTCAGTGACCGGACGGGGCATACGGACATCCGTGCCCCCCGTGTGCCGAAGGCCCGCCCCCGCGATGTGCGGGGGCGGGCCTTTTGGCGTGTACGTCAGAGAGCGGGCGCCGGAACGTACGGCGTGAGTTCCGCCGCCAGTTCCTCGTGCACCCGGACCTTGAGCAGGGTGCCCTCCGGGGTGTGCTCCTCGGAGATCACCTCGCCCTCGTCATGGGCGCGGGCGACCAGCTTGCCGTGGGTGTACGGCACGAGTGCCTCGATCTCGACCGACGGGCGCGGCAGATCGTTGTCGATCAGGGCGAGCAGCTCGTCGATGCCCTTGCCGGTGCGTGCCGAGACCGCGATGGACCGCTTCTCGACCCGCATCAGCCGCTGGAGCACCAGCGGGTCGGCCATGTCGGCCTTGTTGATCACGACGATCTCGGGGACGCCAGTGGCTCCGACGTCCCTGATCACCTCACGCACGGCGGCGAGCTGCTCCTCCGGGACCGGATGCGAACCGTCCACCACGTGCAGGATCAGGTCGGAGTCGCCGACCTCCTCCATCGTGGAGCGGAACGCCTCGACCAGGTGGTGCGGCAGGTGCCGGACGAAGCCGACGGTGTCCGCCAGGGTGTACAGGCGGCCGCTCGGTGTCTCGGCCCGGCGCACGGTCGGGTCGAGGGTGGCGAACAGCGCGTTCTCCACCAGTACGCCCGCGCCCGTGAGGCGGTTGAGCAGCGAGGACTTGCCCGCGTTGGTGTAGCCCGCGATGGCGACGGACGGCACCTTGTGGCGCTTGCGCTCCTGGCGCTTGATCTCGCGGCCGGTCTTCATCTCCGCGATCTCCCGGCGCATCTTCGCCATCTTCTCGCGGATCCGGCGCCGGTCCGTCTCGATCTTGGTCTCACCGGGACCGCGGGTGGCGAGGCCGCCGCCCTTGCCGCCGCCCATCTGCCGGGACAGCGACTGGCCCCAGCCGCGCAGCCTCGGCAGCATGTACTGCATCTGCGCGAGCGCGACCTGTGCCTTGCCTTCTCGGGACTTGGCGTGCTGGGCGAAGATGTCCAGGATCAGGGCCGTACGGTCGATGACCTTGACCTTGACGACGTCCTCGAGGTGGATCAGCTGCCCCGGGCTGAGCTCACCGTCGCAGATGACGGTGTCCGCGCCCGTGTCGTGGACGACGTCCCGCAGCTCCTCGGCCTTGCCGGAGCCGATGTAGGTGGCGGCGTCGGGCTTGTCACGGCGTTGGACGACGCCGTCGAGCACCAGCGCGCCGGCGGTCTCCGCGAGGGCGGCCAGCTCGGCGAGGGAGTTCTCCGCGTCCCGTACGGTGCCCGAGGTCCACACGCCGACGAGAACGACCCGCTCCAGACGGAGCTGGCGGTACTCGACCTCGGTGACGTCCTCGAGCTCGGTGGAGAGACCCGCCACGCGGCGCAGCGCCGCGCGGTCGGAGCGGTCGAACTGCTCGCCGTCCCACTTGGCGTCGGTCTCGTGGCTCCAGGCGACGTCCTCTTCCATCAGGGCATCGGCCCGGAGGCCCTCGGGATAGGTCTGCTCGAGACGCTTGGTGTCCTGGGAGGGGGAAGAAGAGGAGGTCATTGGATCCTTACGTAGCTGGGAAGCGAATCGCGCGGCGTTGATACCGCGACACTCTGCACAACGCGCGAGCCGCCGGGGAGATTCCCGGACCCCTGCCGCGCCGTCCCGAAGATGGTCGCACGGCACGGGGCGTCTCGTCACCGGCTTATTCCGCGTATGCCGTCACCGGCTCTTTCCTCGTGCGCGATCACCGGCTCACGCCGTCACCGGCCTGTTCCACGTGCGCTTTCCCGTTGGCGGCCTCCGGCGCCCGGCCGGTCGCCGTCGGCTTCCAGTCCGGGTGGCCGGGCATCGGCGGGGTCTTCCCGCCGTACAGCCAGGCCTGGAAGAAGTCGCCCAGGTCGCGGCCGGAGATCTCGGACGCGAGCCGGACGAAGTCCGCGGTCGTCGCCGTACTGTCCCGGTGCCGGGCGACCCATTCACGTTCGAGGCGCTCGAAGGCGGGCCGGCCGATCTCCTGGCGCAGGGCGTAGAGCACGAGCGCCGCGCCGTCGTAGACGTTGGGCCTGAAGATACTGATCTTGTTGCCGGGGTCCGGCGGCTTCGGCGCGGCCGGCGGTCCACCCGCCGCGCGCCACTGGTCGGAGGCACCGTAGGCGGTCTTCATACGAGCCTCCAGGGACTTGTCCGCCTTCTCCTGCGCGTACAGCGCCTCGTACCAGGTGGCGTGGCCCTCGTTCAGCCACAGGTCGGACCAGGTGGCCGGGCCGACGCTGTTGCCGAACCACTGGTGGGCCAGCTCGTGCACCATGATCGACTCGACGTACCACTCCGGGTAACCGGGTTCGGTGAACAGCTCCCGCTCGAAGAGGGAGAGTGTCTGGGTCTCGAGTTCGAAGCCGGTGGTGGCGTCGGCCATGAGCAGGCCGTAGGTCTCGAAGGGGTAGCGCCCGGCCTTCTCCTCCATCCAGGCGATCTGGCCGGGAGTCTTCTCCAGCCACGGTTCGAGCGCCGCGCGGTGCTTCGTCGGCACGACGTCCCGGACGGGCAGTCCGTGCGGGCCGGTGCGGTGCAGCACCGTGGAGCGGCCGATGGAGACCTGCGCCAGTTCGGTGGCCATGGGGTGCCCGGTCCGGTACGTCCAGGTGGTCGATCCGCCGGCCCGCTCCACACCCGTCGGCAGACCGTTCGCGACGGCCGTGAGCCCGTCCGGGGCGGTGACACGGAAGGTGAACCTGGCCTTGTCGGAGGGGTGGTCGTTGCAGGGGAACACCAGGTGGGCGACGTCGGCCTGGTTGGCCATGGCGAGGCCGTCGGCGGTGCGCACCCAGCCGCCCGCGCGGTCGTCGGGGTACACGGGGTCGCTGCTGTGCCGCACCGTGATCCGCGTCCACTCGCCCTCGTCGAGCGCGCCCTCGGGCGTGATGACGAGGTCCTCGCCGGCTGTGGCGAAGCCGGCGGGCTGACCGTCGACCTCGACGGAGTCGACCTTGCCGTGGGCGAAGTCCAGGTTGACCCGGTCCAGGTCGGCCGTGGTCCGGGCGTCGATGGTGGTGACGGCCTTCAGCGGCTCGCTGTTGCTGCCGGAGTAGGTGAAGGAGAGGTCGTACGCCGCCACGTCGTAGCCGGGGTTGCCCAGGTGGGGGAAGAGCCGGTCGCCGACGCCCAGCGGGGCCGGCGGCGCGCTCGCGGCGAGCAGGCAGACGGAGACGGCCGAGGCGAGCAGGGCCGCGGCCCTGAGCCGGCAGCGGGCAGGGGCGCGGGTTCGCCGGGTGGGGGCGTGAGGGGTGTGCAGCATTCCCCACGGCTATCAGCGCGGGCGTGCGCCGCGGCGACGGCGCGCTCCCGGAGCACCCGAACGGGTACGTCCGGCAGCCGACGGCCGGCGCGCTCAGGCTCCCGTGGTCTGCGGCTGAGCCCTGCTCACGTCGTACACCCCGGCCACGTCGCGCATGGCGCGCATGAGGGCGGGCAGGCGGGCCGCGTCCGGGAGCAGGACGGTGTAGGTGTGACGGACCCGCTGCCGGTCGGGGGGCTCGACGGTCGCGGAGACGATCTCGGCGCCTTCGGCTGCCATGGCCTCCGTGAGGTCGGCCAGGAGGTGCGGGCGGCCGAACGATTCGGCGAGCAGGGTGACCCGGCACTGGGTGCTTTCCCCCCAGCGCACGCCGACCTCCGCGCGCCCCGCGCTCTTCATGCGCGCCACCACCGCGCACTGAGCGCGGTGCACGGTCACCACTCCCCCGCGTACGGCGAAGCCGGTGATCTCGTCGGGCGGGACGGGGGTGCAGCAGCCGGCCAGCCGCACGGTCGCGCCCGGCGGGTCGACGAGGACGTCGGCGGAGGCGGGACGGGCGGCCGGTCCGACGGGCGTCGGGCGTGCGGCGGGCGCGTCACCCGTGGCGGGACGGCGGGACGCCTCCTCCTCCTCCTCGGCGGGCGTCGGCTGCGGGTGGGCCGAAAGCCGGCGCTGGATGGCGATCCGCGCGGCGGGCGTGTGGGCGTGCTCCAGCCACTCCCTGGAGGGCTCGGAGGCGGGGTCCTGCCCCATCAGGAGGTGCACGGTGTCGCCGTCCTTCAGCACCGTGCTCATGGTCGCCAGGCGGCCGTTGACCCGGGCGCCCATGCACGCGTGCGCGTCCTCGCCGTACTGGGCGTAGGCGGCGTCCACGCAGGTCGCGCCCTCGGGGAGGCCGAGGGTGCCGCCGTCGGGCCGGAAGACGGTGATCTCGCGGTCCTGGGCGAGGTCCTCGCGAAGGGTGGACCAGAAGGTGTCGGGGTCGGGGGCGCCCCGCTGCCAGTCGAGCAGCCGGGAGAGCCAGCCGGGCCGGGTCGGGTCGGCGCGCTCGCCGTCGCCCGTGGTCTGTTCCTCCGCCGGCGGCGCGTAGGGATTGCCGAGCGCGACGACTCCCGCCTCGGCGACCTTGTGCATCTGGTGGGTGCGGATGAGGACCTCGACGACCTGGCCGTCCTGCGCGCGGGCCACCGCGGTGTGCAGTGACTGGTACAGGTTGAACTTCGGTACGGCGATGAAGTCCTTGAACTCCGAGACGACCGGCGTCATACAGGTGTGCAGTTCGCCGAGGACGGCGTAGCAGTCGGCGTCCTCCTGCACGAGTACCAGGAGGCGGCCGAAGTCGGCACCGTCGAGCGGTCCTCGTTTGCGGGAGACACGGTGCACGGAGACGAAGTGGCGGGGCCGGACGAGAACGTCCGCCGGGATGTCCGCCTCGCGCAGCACCTTGCGCACCTCGTCGGCGACCGCGACGAGCGGGTCGTCCGCGCGGGCGGCGTTCTCGTCGACCAGCTCCCGCGTGTGCTCGTACTCCTCGGGGTGCATCACCGCGAAGACGAGGTCCTCCAGCTCGGACTTGAGCGCCTGTACGCCGAGCCGCTCCGCGAGCGGGATGAGCACGTCCCGGGTCACCTTGGCGATGCGCTCCTGTTTCTCCCGGCGCATCACGCCGAGGGTGCGCATGTTGTGGAGCCGGTCGGCGAGTTTGATCGACATCACGCGGACGTCGTTGCCGGTGGCGAGGAGCATCTTGCGGAAGGTCTCGGGCTCGGCGGCGGCGCCGTAGTCGACCTTCTCCAGCTTGGTGACACCGTCGACGAGGTAGCGGACCTCGGCACCGAACTGGTCGCCCACCTGGTCGAGCGTCACGTCGGTGTCCTCGACGGTGTCGTGCAGGAGGGAGGCGGTGAGCGTGGTGGTCTCCGCGCCCAGTTCGGCGAGGATCAGGGTGACGGCCAGCGGGTGGGTGATGTAGGGCTCGCCGCTCTTGCGCGTCTGGCCGCGGTGCGAGGACTCGGCCAGCACGTAGGCGCGGCGCAGCGGGTCGAGGTCGGCGTCGGGGTGGTGGGCGCGGTGGGCCTCGACGACGTGGCCGATGGCGTCGGGCACCCTGCCGCGGGCGGCGGAGCCGAGCAGTGCGGCGCGGCCCAGGCGGCGCAGGTCGATCCGGGGGCGGGCCTTCCTGCGGGGCGTCGACGGTGCGACGGCGCCGGTGGCTGCGGGCGTCACAGGGCCTGGGCTCGCTGGATTCACGGCCTCCGCGTTCATGGGCACCTCCGGCTGCACGGACCGGCGGACGGGGTATCCCAGGGCGGACACGGCTCAGGGGATGGTGTCGGTCCCCCGTCCGGGCCGGTGCTTGATGCTATCGAGCCCACCACGTGCGGCCGACCGCCTCTCGCCGAGCGTGAAACGGATCACCCATTCGAGCGATGGTCCGAGGGTTTGGGTTTCGCACTGAGTGTCATGGACTGAGTGCTGTGACCGGCTTGTGGTTCAGGTGAGTACCCCTTCCAGCCATCCGGCGTCGAACTCGCCCTCGGCGACGATCACCGCGGGGCCCGTCATCTCGATCTCGCCGTCCGGGCGTTCGGTGATCACCAGGGTGCCGCCGGGCACGTCGACGGTGTACGTGGCCGGGGTGCCGGTGACCGTCGGGTCGGCGCCGTCCCTGCGGGCGGTGGCGACGGCGACGGCGCACGCGCCGGTTCCGCACGAGCGGGTCTCTCCGGAGCCGCGCTCGTGCACGCGCATCGCGACGTGGCCGGGGCCGCGGTCGACCACGAACTCGACGTTGACGCCGTCCGGGTAGGCGGTGGCGGGCTCGTAGGGCGGCGGGGAGTACAGGTCGCCCACGTGGGCGAGGTCGGCGACGAAGGCGACCGCGTGCGGGTTGCCCATGTTCACGTTCCGCGCGGGCCAGTTGCGGCCGTCGACGCTCACCACGACATCGTCCTCGGGGAGCAGCGCACGGCCCATGCCGACGGTGATGTCCCCCGTGGCGGAGCCGCTGTCGGACATGCTCTCGGCGATGTGCACGGTCTTCACGCCGCCGCGCGTGGCGACGGCCAGGTCGCCCTCGGTGACGTACCCGGCGCGCTGGAGGTAGCGCGCGAAGACCCGCACGCCGTTGCCGCACATCTCCGCGACCGAGCCGTCGCCGTTGCGGTAGTCCATGAACCACTCCGCCTCGGCCGCCATGTCCCTGGCCTCGGGATGTGCCGCGGACCGCACCACGTGCAGCAGTCCGTCACCGCCGATTCCCGCGCGGCGGTCGCACAGGGCGGCGGCGGCAGCGGGGGGCAGGTCGATGACGTTCTCGGGGTCCGGAACGATCACGAAGTCGTTCTCGGTGCCGTGTCCCTTGAGGAAGGCGATCCGCGTGCTCATTCCTCGATCGTACGGCGTGGGTACGACGGACGACGCGGGGGCGGGCGCGCGTGTGGACGGGGAGTGCCGGTGCGCACGTGAACGGGAAGGGTGGACGCCCACGTGGCACGTACGTGGAGGAGAGGGCGGGCCCGCCCGGAGGCGGACGGGGCCCGTGCACACGCGTGGGCGGCCGGCCGGCTTCGCGGCTGCGCGGCGGGCTCTCCTGTCAGCCGCGCAGGCGGGCCACCCGCCACACGGCCAGGACGACGACGGCGGCGACCGCCAGGGCGTAGACGAGGATCATCCGCCAGTCCGCACGGCGGCCCGATCCTCGCTGCGGCAGGCCGGGCCAGGTGTGGCCGACCCTGCGGGCGGCCATCATGCCCCAGCCGGCCGCGCAGGAGCAGATCAGCAGCCCCAGCATCGCGATCACGGCGCCGCTGTCGCCGAAGTCGAAGGCGAGCGGGAAGGCGAACATCAGGGAGCCGACCGCGGCCAGGCACACGATGGGAGCGAGCTGCCAGATCCGCAGCCGTCGCTGCGGACGCAGCTCGACCTCGACCTCGTCCCCGTACATCTCGTCGGGCTCTGGGCCGTCGGCGGCCACGCCCTCCTGCGCCTCGTCGGGGCCGTCGGGGCTCAGCGCCGCTCCGTCCGGCTCCGGTCCGTCGTGACCGGAGGCGCCGTGCTCGGTGCTTGGTGCGGGGTTGTGAGGGCCGGCCTCCATCGCCACGCGCCCTCCCAACTAGGACTCACTCGGTCGATCGAAGCTCGATGATGGCACGCCGCCGAACGCCCGGATGACGGCCGGGGCGTCCCGATGCCATCACGTGATCAGGCTGTAACCGGTCGTTCGACCAACGACAGGGCGAGCCGCGGAAGTTCCGTGCGATCCGCCACGGCCCCACTCAACCAGTGCACCCGCGGATCGCGCCTGAACCACGAATCCTGACGGCGCGCGAAGCGTTTGGTGGCACGGACGGTCTCGGCCCGCGCCTCGTCGAGGGTGCACTCGTCGGCGAGCGCCCTGAGTACCTGCTGGTAGCCGAGCGCGCGCGACGCCGTACGCCCCTCGCGCAACCCCCGTGCCTCAAGGGCGCGCACCTCGTCGACCAGACCCGCTTCCCACATCCGGTCGACCCGGCGGGCGATTCGCTCGTCCAGCTCGGGGCGCGCGACGCCGACGCCGATCTGCACGGTCTCGTAGACGGAGTCGTGGCCGGGAAGGTTGGCGGTGAAGGGTCTGCCGGTGATCTCGATCACCTCCAGGGCGCGCACGATCCGGCGCCCGTTGCCGGGCAGGATGGCCCGCCCCGCTTCCGGGTCGGCGGCTGCCAGACGGGCGTGCAGCGCACCCGGGCCCCGCAGCTCCAGTTCCTCTTCCAGCCGGGCCCTGACCTCGGGGTCGGTGCCGGGGAACTCCAGGTTGTCGACGGCCCCCCGGACGTAGAGGCCGGAGCCGCCGACGAGGATCGGCCAGCGGCCCTCGGCGAGCAGCGCGTCGATCCGTTCCCGCGCCAGCCGCTGGTACTCGGCGACGGACGCCGTGATCGTCATGTCCCAGACATCGAGAAGATGGTGTGGGACACCACCGCGCTCCTCGGGCGTCAGTTTGGCGGTACCGATGTCCATCCCACGGTAGAGCTGCATGGAGTCGGCGTTGACGACTTCACCGCCGAGCCGCCGGGCCAGGAATACGCCCAGATCGGACTTTCCGGCCGCGGTGGGTCCGACTACGGCGATGACTCGGGGGGCGGGGGGTGCGCTGCTCACCGCACCAGTCTCGCAAACCTCTCATCCGGCCCTCGAACGAGTTACGTGACGGTGCGGGGCCGGGCTCGTTCCCCGTTGCGAGGTTCCCGCGCCCCGATCCCCCGGGGCCGCGGCCCCGGCCACGCAAACGGCCGCACCGGATGCCGCGGGATTTCGCCCGCACGAGTAACCTATGGAGTTGATATGGGCGTTTTTGCACGGCTTTTTCGGAAGTCGAAGTCCACGGAGGAGGCGCCGACCGCCGAGAAGCCGGCCGACACCCCCGAGCCGGAGCGCGCGGTCGAGGAGAGCGCCGCAGAGGCCGCGGAGACGGCCGACGCCGGCCCCCGGAACACGGTCCAGCCCGCTGAGGCCGCCGAGGCCACCGACGCCGCCGACGCCGCCGACTCCGAGAGCGTCGGCATCCCCAAGCAGCAGTCCGCCGGGGAGGCCGTCGACAACGAGGCCGACAAGGGCGCCCGCACCTGACTGCCCCGTGAGGGAAGGCGAACCATGGGTCTGCTGGACAACTTGAAGGCCAGACTGGGACCGGCGAAGGGCAAGGTCTCCGACCTCGCGCAGCAGCACGAGGACAAGATCGATCGCGGTCTCGACAAGGTGGCGAGGACCGTGGACGAGAGGACCAAGGGCAAGTACAGCGACCGGATCCAGACGGGCACCGGGAAGGCCAAGGGCGCCGTGGACCGCCTCGCCCACAAGGACGCCGGCGGCGTGGACGGTGGCGGTGGCACACCGGGCGGCACCCCGGGGAACACTCCGGGCAGCACCCCGGGGAACACTCCGGGCAGCACCCCGGGCGGCACTCCGCCGGCCGGGCCGCCTCCGACTTCCTGACCCGCGCGCCCCGGCGCACCGGCGAGGCACCGGAACGACGGCGGACGGTCACGAGCGGCTCAGCTCCGGGCCGTCCGCCGACTTGGCGTGCGCCCTCCCGATGCCCGACACACCTCGCGGACGCCTGTCGACGCGCCCGCCGCCTCCTGAACGCCTCAGGGCGCCACTCCGCCTACGACCAGGTGGCCGCGATGTACCCGACCCCGTACGGCGCGTCCTCGTACAGCAGCGCGCCGGCGAGGTCCGTGTCCTCGGCCGCGCCCGCCAGGACCTGCCAGGGCCCCCGGCCGGACACCTTCAGCTCGCGGGCCAGTGCCGCGTCCAGCGCCGCGAGAGCCGTCACGTCCGCCGCGCCCAGAGCACGCCCCGCCTCCGCGTCGAAGGGCGCCGCGCGCTCGTCGAGGTACCCGGGGGCCTTCAGCGTGCGGCAGGCACTGGCGTCTCCCAGCACCAGCATGGCCACCCGCCCGGCCCGCGCGGCGACGTCCCGTCCGATGGCGGCGCAGCGCTCGGCGGGGAGGTCCTCCCCCACGCCGACGCCCTCGACGGGAGCGTCGGCCCACCCGGTGCGACCGAGCAGCCAGGCACCCACGGCCAGCCCGTACGGCAGCCCGGCCTCGGTCCGCTCGGATTCGGGCCTCACCGATTCGTGCCTCACCGACCGGGTCCGCTCCGCCTGCGTACCGCGGTCCGGGCCCAGGCTCACCTCAAGATCCACGCCGAAGCCGCGGAAGGATCCCCGTGCGCCGTGCGGATAGACCTCAAGCCCGGCGCCGTCGCCTGGGCCGACGACCACGAGCCGGTCGGGCCGGGCGGCGGCGAGCACCCCCAGCGCGTCCGTGCACGCGGCACGAGCGGTGTCCAGCTCGGGTGCGGCACCCGCGGCGACCTCCGGCACGAGGAGCGGCGGGCAGGGACAGACAGCGGCGGCGACAAGCATGATCGGCAGCGTAGCCCCGGGTCCGCGGCGACGGCCGCCCGCCCCGCGGTCAGTCGCAGCCGCAGCCACCCGCCACGGCGGGCTGGGGCTCCGGAGCACCGATCTGCGGCAGGCCGAGCATCACGCCCACGGGCTTGGCCTGCTCGGCCGCGTTGCGCTTCTCCCAGGCGTCACCGGCGCGCGTGCGGCGCACGCCGAGCACCTCGCCCTCGGCGAGGAGGTGGTGCGGAGCGGCGTAGGTGATCTCGACCGTCACCACGTCCCCCGGGCGGACCTCCTGGCCGGGCTTGGTGAAGTGCACCAGGCGGTTGTCGGGGGCGCGGCCGGAGAGGCGGTGGGTGGCACCGTCCTTGCGGCCCTCGCCCTCGGCGACCATGAGCTCCAGGGTGCGGCCGACCTGCTTCTTGTTCTCCTCCCAGGAGATCTCCTCCTGGAGGGCGACGAGACGCTCGTAGCGCTCCTGGACGACCGCCTTGGGGATCTGGTCGTCCATCTCCGCGGCCGGGGTGCCGGGCCGCTTGGAGTACTGGAAGGTGAAGGCCTGGGCGAAGCGGGCCTCGCGCACCACGTGCAGGGTCTGCTCGAAGTCCTCCTCGGTCTCGCCGGGGAAGCCCACGATGATGTCGGTGGTGATGGCCGCGTGCGGGATGGCGGCGCGCACCTTCTCGATGATGCCCAGGTAGCGGTCCTGGCGGTAGGAACGGCGCATCGCCTTCAGTACCGGGTCGGATCCGGACTGGAGCGGCATGTGCAGCTGCGGCATCGCGTTCGGCGTCTCGGCCATGGCGGCGATGACGTCGTCGGTGAAGTCGCGCGGGTGCGGGGAGGTGAAGCGGACGCGCTCCAGGCCGTCGATCGTGCCGCAGGCGCGCAGCAGCTTGCTGAAGGCCTCGCGGTCGCCGATGTCGGAGCCGTAGGCGTTGACGTTCTGCCCGAGGAGGGTGATCTCGGAGACGCCCTCGGCGACCAGGGCCTCGACCTCGGCGAGGATGTCACCGGGGCGGCGGTCCTTCTCCTTGCCGCGCAGGGCGGGGACGATGCAGAAGGTGCAGGTGTTGTTGCAGCCGACGGAGATGGACACCCAGGCCGCGTAGGCGCTCTCGCGCCGGGTGGGCAGCGTGGACGGGAACGCCTCCAGGGACTCGGCGATCTCGACCTGCGCCTCCTCCTGCACACGGGCGCGCTCCAGCAGGACGGGCAGCTTTCCGATGTTGTGCGTGCCGAAGACGACGTCCACCCAGGGAGCCCGCTTCACGATGGTGTCGCGGTCCTTCTGCGCCAGGCAGCCGCCGACCGCGATCTGCATTCCGGGCCGGCTCACCTTCCTCGGGGCGAGGCGGCCGAGGTTGCCGTACAGCTTGTTGTCGGCGTTCTCCCGTACGGCGCAGGTGTTGAAGACGACGACGTCGGCGTCGCCGTCGGCCCCCTCGGGGGCTCGGACGTAGCCCGCGTCCTCCAGCAGTCCGGACAATCGCTCGGAGTCGTGGACGTTCATCTGGCACCCGTAGGTGCGTACTTCATAGGTGCGTGTGCCGCCCACTGACTGACTCCGGTCGATGCTGCTCATGGCAATAAGGGTAGGCGGTCGGCGACGGTGCCCGGGCCGCCTGTGGACAACCGGGATCGCGGCTGGTCAGGGCAGGTCAGGGCTCGATGAGGCCCGCGCGGATCGCGTACCGGGTGAGTTCCAGGCGGTCGCGGACGCCCAGCTTCTGGAGGAGGTTGGCGCGGTGGCGTTCGACGGTCTTGGCACTGATGAACAGCAGCTCGCCGATCTCCTTGGAGGTGTGCCCCTCGGCGACGAGCTTGAGGATCTCCTCCTCGCGTTCCGTGATGGGCCGCTCGGGCAGGCCGCCGCCGCTGTGCAGGCGGTCCAGGTAGGAGCGGACCAGGGCCCGCTCGGCGCCCGGGTAGATGAACGGCTCGTCGCGTACGGCCGCCCGGCACGCCTCGACCAGGTCGCGGTCGGCGACGGACTTGAGGACGTAACCACAGGCCCCGGCCTTCAGCGCCTCGAAGAAGTACTGCTCGTTGTCGTACATGGTCAGGATGAGGATGCGCAGCTCGGGCAGGCGGCGGGAGAGCTCACGGGCCGCCTGGAGGCCGGTCATGCGGGGCATGGCGACGTCCAGGACGGCCAGGTCGGCCTCGGTGGCCCGCGCCGCCGCGACGGCCTCGGCGCCGTCCCCGGCCTCCGCGACGACCGTCAGGTCCGGTTCGCCGTCCAGGATGAGGCGTACGCCGCGGCGTACGAGGGTGTGGTCGTCGGCGAGCAGGACTCGGATCGGGGGCCGGGCGGACATCAGGGGCGGTCTCCGGTTCGGTCTGAGGACCGGTCCCCAACCGTGTCCTCGGTTCGGTCTGCGGACTGGCTTCCGGCCGCGTCCTCGGCTCGGGCGACGGACCAAGACCCTGCCGCGTCCCCGGCTCGGTTCGCGGTGCGGTCCCCTGGTGGGGTCGGGACGTGCAGGCGTACGTCGGTGCCCCGTCCGGGGGCTGGTTCGAGGTGGATCTCGGCTCCTATCAGCAGGGCCCGTTCGCGCATGCCGTGGATGCCGGCGCCCTCGGGGGCCTCGCCGAGGCCGGTGCCGTTGTCGCGTACGAGCAGTTCGACGCCGTCGGGCAACGTACGGAGGCTGAGCTGCGCGCGGTCGGCGGCGGCGTGGCGGGCGGTGTTGGTCAGGCCCTCCTGGGCGACCCGGTAGATCACGAGTTCCGCTTCCGGGGCGAGCGGGGGCAGATCGCCGGGGACTCGGTGGTGGACGGTCAGCCCGTGGTGGGTGAACTCGGCGGCGAGCGAGCGCAGGGCGCTGGCGAGGCCCAGCTCCTCCAGCACACCGGGGCGCAGGCGGCGGGCGATGCGGCGGACCTCGTCGAGGCCCGCCCGGGTGGCCTCCTGCGACAGGGTCACCTCCTCGCGCAGCTCCGCCGGTACCCGGTCGGCGACCCGCTTGAGCTGGAGGAGGACGGCGGTGAGGGTCTGGCCCACCTCGTCGTGGAGTTCGCGCGCGATGCGGTGGCGTTCGTCCTCCTGGGCCTGCAGCGCGCGGCCGGCACCCGCGGCGCGTTCGGCCTGGAGCCGGTCCAGCATCGTGTTGTACGTCGCGATCAGCTGTGCCGCCTCGGCCGGTCCGGCGACCTCCGGCCGGGCCCCGGGCACCAGCAGGTCGGCGGTGGCCATGGCGTGGCCGAGCCGGTGCAGCGGGGTGAGCCCCAGGCGCAGGACGATCGCGTTGCCGGCCAGCAGCACCGCGAGGCCGGCCAGCAATATCAGGGCCTCACCGACGAGGACGGGCGTCGACACGGTGACCGGTCCCAGCAGCAGTGCGGTGGCGACGACCAGGCCCGCGGCGTTGAGCAGGAAGATCCGCCAGAACAGCGACACGGTCCTCTTCCCGCTCCTCCCGGCCTTCGCGCACGACACCGCCTCGACCAGCTTCGCCCCCCGCGACCGGCTGCGTATATCCGTCACGACACCCATATCGTCACCGTACGCGCGGATGACAGCATGGCGAGGCCGCGAGCACGTCACGCACGTGCGCGAAGCGCAGTAACAGACGCAGGACGAATGAGGGGAAAACTCGTGTCAGCACCACGCCTGAGGGCGACGCCGCTGCCGGGTATCGGGGTCCAGTACGACCTGGTGACCCGCGAACACCGCCACCTCTCGGTGGTGGCACACCGCGACGGCACCCGCACGGTGAACGTGTACCGGACCGACGACCCCGATTCCTGCGCCCACTCACTGAGGCTGGCCGGCCCGGAGGCCGGCGCGCTGATCGACGCCCTGAAGCCGTCCCACCACAGCGCGAACCTGCTCTACACCACGGATCTGGGGCTGGTCGCCGAGCGGATCGAGGTGGCCGCGACGTCCCGCTGGAACGGGCGGCTGCTGGGCGAGACGTGCATGCGCACCGAGACCGGCGCGTCGATCGTCGCGGTGCTGCGGCGGGCCGAGGCGATTCCGTCGCCGGCGCCGGACTTCCGTCTGGTGGGTGGTGACACTCTGATCGTCATCGGAACCCGCGAGGGCGTCGACGCGGCCGCGACGATACTCGGGCAGGAGTGAGCCGGTGCACTCCGCGGTTCTTCTGATCGAGTTCGGTTCCATCATTCTGGGGCTCGGACTGCTCGGCCGGTTCGCCGGCCGGTACCGCCTCTCCCCCATCCCGCTGTACCTGCTGGCCGGTCTGGCGTTCGGCGAGGGCGGGCTGCTGCCACTGGGCGCGAGCGAGGAGTTCGTCGCCACCGGCGCCGAGATCGGCGTCATCCTGCTGCTGCTGATGCTGGGTCTTGAATACACGGCCGGTGACCTGGTCACCAACCTCAAGTCCCACTATCCGGCCGGCCTCGTCGACTGCGCGTTCAACGCGGTGCCGGGCGCGGTGGCCGCGCTGTTGATGGGCTGGGGCCCGGTGGCCGCCGTCGTACTGGCGGGGGTGACGTGGATCTCGTCGTCCGGGGTCATCGCCAAGGTGCTCGGAGACCTCGGCCGCGTCGGCAACCGGGAGACCCCGGTGATCCTGAGCGTGCTGGTCCTGGAGGACCTGGCGATGGCGGTGTACCTGCCGATCGTCACGGCTCTGGTCGCCGGTGCCGGGCTGATGACCGGCAGCATCACGCTGGCGGTCGCGCTGGCCGCGGCGGGTCTGGTGCTGTTCGTGGCCGTGCGTTACGGCCGTCTGATCTCGCGGTTCGTCTCCAGCGACGACCCGGAGAAGCTGCTGCTGGTGGTGCTGGGCCTGACGATCCTGGTCGCGGGCGTGGCGCAGCAGCTCCAGGTGTCGGCCGCGGTGGGCGCGTTCCTGGTGGGCATCGCGCTGTCCGGGGAGGTCGCGGAGGGTGCGCACACGCTGCTGAGCCCGCTGCGGGACCTGTTCGCCGCGGTCTTCTTCGTCTTCTTCGGGCTGCACACCGATCCGGCCAGCATTCCGCCGGTCCTGCTGCCCGCGCTCGCGCTGGCCCTGCTCACCGCCGTGACCAAGATCGCCACCGGGTACTGGGCGGCGCGGCGCGCGGGGATCTCCGTCAAGGGCCGCTGGCGCACGGGCGGCGCGCTGGTGGCCCGCGGCGAGTTCTCGATCGTCATCGCGGGCCTCGCGGTCTCGGCGGGCATCGAACCGTCCCTGGGCCCGCTGGCCACGGCCTACGTCCTCATCCTGGTCGTCCTCGGTCCCCTCACCGCCCGCTTCACCGAGCCGCTGGCGAGCCGTCTCTTCCGCCGCCGCGACAATCCCGACCGCCCCGCCGGTCTCCCCGGCGGTATCGACGGGAAGGCCGGGACCGACGGGACGCCGCGTACGACGGGTGCGGAGGCTTCGGTGGGCGACTGACCTCGCGCATCGGCCCTGGCCTGCGGTCCGGACCCCCGGCACGGCCCCGGCCACGCAGGTGCCTGGGCCGTCCTCCGGACGTGCCGGGCGCCCTGCGCCGCACCGCCGCGCCCGCGGCCCGTCGCAGGACGCCCACCCGCGTCAGGCCTCCGACGCGTCCAGGGCCTCCGGCGTCCGGGGCGTCCACCCCTGCCGGCGAAGGACGCCCGGCACGTCCGGTGCCTCGTAGTGGTTGCCCTTGAGTACCTTCCCGTCGGCTCTGCGGCTGATCTGGCCGTCGGGCCCGAGCTTGGTCATGTTGGAGCGGTGGATCTCGGCGATCACCGCGTCGAGGTCGACGCCGTGGACGAGGGCCGTGCCGTACGCGACGTAGACCACGTCGGCCAGTTCGTGCGCGAGCCGGTCGAGCGGGCCCGTCACCGACACCTCGGCGACCTCCGCGGCCTCCTCCGCGAGCAGCTCGCCCCTGTGGGCGGCCAGGTCGGGCGAGACCTCGGTCGGAGCACTGCGGGCATCCAGCCCGAAGGCGAGGTGGAAGGCGCGGACCAGGTCGGCGGGCGAGGAACTCATGCCGACGACTGTAGCGAGCGCCACTGACAGCCGGATCCGGACGCCGAAGCGGCCACCGTGTGAGCTCGGCCCTGGTCAGCGGGGTTGCGGACTGGCAGGATCGCGCCCATGTCCACGCTGTTCTCCCGTATCGGCAGGCGCCGGGCCGTCCAGGGCACGGTCGCCGGTGCCGTCGCCCTCGGGCTGCTGCTGTGGTGGCTGCTGCCGCTGGGCAAGGAACCGCCGGGCGGGACGATCACCTTCAGCACGGGCACCCGCGCGGGGGTCTACCAGAAGTACGGCGAGCTGCTGCGCACCGAGCTGCGCAAGGACATGCCCGGCCTGAAGGTGCGGCTGACAACCAGCGCGGGCTCTCAGGAGAACGTCGAGCGTGTGGCGTCAGGGGAGGCCGACTTCACCATCGCGGCGGCCGACGCGGTGGAGACGTACAAGATCGCCGACCGTCCCGGTGCCGAGGGGCTGCGCGGTGTGGCCCGCCTCTACGACGACTACGTGCAGCTCGTGGTGCCGAGTGACTCGGACATCCAGACCGTGGCCGACCTGCGCGGCAAGCGGGTGGCCATCGGGCTGCCGAATTCGGGCGTACGGCTGATCGCCACCCGGCTGCTGAGGGCCGTGGGCATCGATCCGGAGAGGGACATCACTCCCCATGCGGACGGGATCGACACCGGGCCCGGGCGGCTGGGTGAGGAGCTCGACGCGTTCTTCTGGTCGGGCGGGGTGCCGACTGACGGGCTCAAGCAGATAGCGGAGACCACCGCCTTCCGGTTCGTGCCGATCGGCGAGGACCTCGTCACCAAGCTGCACGAATCCGGCGGCGCGACCCGCTACTACCGCACCACCAACATGCCGGAGTCGGCCTACCCCACCGTGCAGAACGGCTCCGTGGTGCCCACGATGGCGGTGTCCAACCTGCTGATGACGCGCGCTGACATGGACCCCCGGCTCACCGAGTGGCTGACCAGGACGGTGCTCGACAGCCGCGACGGCATCGGGGCGACCGTCCACTCCGCGCAACTGGTGGACCTGCGTACCGCGATCTACACCGACCCGCTGGAGCTGCACGAGGGTGCCCGGCGCTACTACCGGTCGGTCAAGCCGTAGTACGTGCTGCCGGGGCGCTGCCCGGGACCACCGGCCGGTGAGGCCCCCGTGACCGCTACGGCTCCTTCCGCGCGCCCGCCCCCGACGCAGACCCCGGCCCAGGCCCAGACCCGGCCTCAGACGTAGGCCCGGATCTCGGCACCGTGACCGTCACCTCGAGGCCGTGCGGCTCGTGGTGGCCGAAGGAGATCGAGCCGTCGCCCGCCGCGAGCAGCGCCCGGCAGATGGACAGGCCCAGGCCGGAGCCCTTGATGTTCTGGTGCCGGCCACTGCGCCAGAAACGGTCGCCCACGCGCGCGAGCTCCTCGTCGGTCAGCCCGGGACCGTTGTCGGTGACGACGACGGTGGCGGCGTCGCCGGTGGACAGGACCGCGACCCGGACGGTCTCGTCGGCCGGCGTGAACTTCACGGCGTTGTCGATGACCGCGTCCAGGGCGCTGGACAGCGTCACCGGGTCGGCCCAGCCCGTGGTCGGCGGGCAGTCCCCGACCAGCCGTACGCCCTTGGCACCGGCCGTCGGCGACCAGGCGGCCATCCGCTCGGCGGCCAGCGCGCCGATGTCGGTGACCTGGAGGTCGGCCCGGCTGTGCTCGGCCAGCGCCAGGTCGAGAAGGTCGTCCAGGACCCGGGCCAGGCGCTTGCCCTCGGTCTGGACGGAGGCGATCTCCTCGTTGCCCTCGGGCAGTTCGAGGGCGAGCAGTTCGATGCGCAGCAGCAGTGCCGCGAGGGGGTTGCGCAGCTGGTGCGAGGCGTCGGCGACGAAGGCGCGCTGCTGCTCCAGCACGTCCTCCACATGGTCCGCCATCTCGTTGAACGACCGGGCCAGGCGTCTGAGCTCCGGCGGCCCCCCGGCCGGCGCGACCCGGGACTTGAGCCGTCCGGTGGCGATGTCGTGGGTCGTGGCGTCCAGGACCCGTACCGGCCTGAGCACCCAGCCGGTCAGCCGGAGCGCGGCCCCGACGGCGAGCAGCATCGCGGCGATCTCCCCGGCGCCGATGACCAGCCAGCCGCGCAGGGTGCGCGACCGCATGGAGTCGGTGGGCGAGTCGGTGACCACGACCGCGACGACGTCCCCGTCCCGGATGACCGGCGAGGCGACCACGAGCCGGCCGTCCTCCCAGGGCCACACCTGCTCCGGGTCGTGGCTGCGGCGGCTGAGCAGCGCCTCGTCGAAGGAGTCGCGCACCTCGCCCCGCTGGGGCAGGAACCAGGTCGTGGGCGCGTTGGCCATGGGGATGTGGTTGCGGTAGAAGACGCCCGCCTTGATGCCGTAGACCTCGTAGTAGCTGGTGAGTTCGGTCTGCAGGGTCTCCAGGCGTTCGTCCGTGGCCGTCCGGCGCGATCCGCCCGGCACGTCCTCGGTGACGAACTGGGCGAGCGCGGCGAAGCGTGCCGTGTCGTCTATGCGGTCGATGACGACCTTCTGCTGCTCCGCGCGGGCGCCGCTGATACCGAGCGGGACACCGAGCGCGAGCAGTACGGCCGCCATCAGGACGATGAGCAGCGGGAGCAGGCGTGTGCTCACCCGGCCCCGCTACGCGGTGGGGGCGACGAGGCGGTAGCCGACGCCGCGGACGGTCTCGATGAGCGCCGGCATGCGCAGCTTGGACCGCAGGGAGGCGACGTGCACCTCCAGCGTGCGTCCGGTCCCCTCCCAGCTGGTGCGCCACACCTCGCTGATGATCTGCTCCCGGCGGAAGACGACCCCGGGGCGCTGTGCGAGCAGGGCGAGGAGGTCGAACTCCTTGCGGGTGAGCTGGACGACCGTACCGTCCACACTGACCTGGCGCGTGGACAGCTCGATGTGCACCGCTCCGAGGCGCACCACCGTCCCGGGGCTCCCGGGTGCGTCCTCCTGGACGGTGCGCCGGCTGACGGCGTGGATACGGGCGAGCAGCTCTCCGGTGTCGTACGGCTTGACCACGTAGTCGTCGGCGCCGAGGTTGAGGCCGTGGATGCGGGAGCGGACGTCGGCGCGGGCGGTGACCATGATGACCGGGGTGCTGGTGCGCTTGCGGATCTTGCCGCAGACCTCGTAGCCGTCCTGGTCGGGCAGGCCGAGGTCGAGCAGGACGACGCCGAAGCAGTCGCCCTCGGGGACGAGCGCCTGGAGTGCCTCCTCGCCGTTGCGCGCGTGGGTGACGTCGAAGCCGTGCCGCGCGAGGATCGCGGACAGGGCGGCGGCTACATGGTTGTCGTCCTCGACGAGCAGCAGTCTCATCCGGGCCTCCTTCGGTTCATCGGCCGTACTCCTGGCATGGCTAGAAAGACGTGTGCACACACGCGCGTGCGCCTTGTGCAGTGACGCCGATGGAGGGGGACGGCGTCAAGAGGGTTCCGGTTGCGGCCGCTCGAAGTTATCCGGCCGATATGCGCCCTGCTCACAAGTGCTACGACTCGTGTCCGATTGCTATCGGATCGTGATGCTCAGATTCCCCTCAGATGTAGAGACGCGGGTCGTCCGGCGTCACTACTGTCCTCCGAAACCGAGGAGGACGGAGCCCGAGAGCGATGACCGAAGTATCGGTGGCCAAGGAAGATGTGGCCGCGACCGGCGAACTGGTCGTCCTGAAGAGTGTCAACAAGCACTTCGGCGCGTTGCACGTGCTCCAGGACATCGACCTGACGATCACCCGCGGCGAGGTTGTCGTGGTCATCGGACCCTCCGGGTCCGGTAAGTCCACCCTGTGCCGCACCATCAACCGCCTGGAGACCATCGACTCAGGATCGATCGCTATCGACGGCAAGCCCCTTCCCGCGGAGGGCAAGGAGCTCGCCAGGCTGCGGGCCGACGTCGGCATGGTCTTCCAGTCCTTCAATCTCTTCGCGCACAAGACCGTGCTCGAGAACGTGACCCTGGGCCAGATCAAGGTCCGCAAGGTCGACGCCAAGACGGCCGAGGAGAAGGCCCGCGCCCTGCTCGACCGCGTGGGTGTGAGCGCCCAGGCGGACAAGTACCCCGCGCAGCTCTCCGGCGGTCAGCAGCAGCGCGTCGCCATCGCGCGGGCGCTGGCCATGGACCCGAAGGTCATGCTGTTCGACGAGCCGACCTCGGCTCTCGACCCGGAGATGATCAACGAGGTGCTGGAGGTCATGCAGCAGCTCGCCCGCGACGGCATGACCATGATCGTGGTCACGCACGAGATGGGCTTCGCCCGGTCGGCGGCCAACCGCGTGGTGTTCATGGCGGACGGCCGCATCGTCGAAGAGGCCACGCCGGACCAGTTCTTCAGCAATCCGCGCAGTGACCGCGCCAAGGACTTCCTGTCGAAGATCCTGCACCACTGACGCTCCCGGCGCGGCTCCGGCGTACCGCGTCGCCCGCTCTGGCGGCCCACCCCCGTCGGCCGCATCCGATCACCTGATCCTCTCTGATCGTCCGATCACAGTTCGATCGCAGCTCGATCACAGCCAAAGGATGTTCACCATGAAGCTCCGCAAGGTCACCGCCGCCTCGGCCGCCGTGCTCGCCCTCGCCCTGACCGCCACCGCGTGCGGTTCCGACGACGGCGACGACAGCGGTTCCTCCGGTGGCGGCGACAAGAAGATCACCATCGGCATCAAGTTCGACCAGCCGGGCCTCGGCCAGAAGACCCCGGACGGCTACGAGGGCTTCGACGTGGACGTCGCCACGTACGTCGCCAAGAAGCTCGGCTACACCGAGGACCAGATCGAGTGGAAGGAGTCGAAGAGCGCCGACCGCGAGACCATGCTCCAGCGCGGTGACGTCGACTTCATCGCCGCCACGTACTCGATCACGCCGCAGCGCCAGGAGAAGGTCGACTTCGCCGGCCCGTACCTGCTCGCCCACCAGGACGTGCTGCTCCGCGCCGACGACGACAAGATCAAGTCGCCGGAGGACCTGAACGACGCGAAGCTCTGCTCGGTCACCGGCTCGACGTCGGCCCAGAACATCAAGGAGAAGCTGGCGCCCAAGGCGCAGCTGCAGCCCTACCCGACGTACTCGGCCTGCCTGCCCGGTCTTCAGAACGGCGCCATCGACGCGCTGACCACCGACGACTCGATCCTCGCCGGTTACGCCTCCCAGAAGCAGTTCGAGGGCAAGTTCAAGCTCGGCGGCTTCAAGCTGACGAACGAGAACTACGGCATCGGCGTCAAGAAGGGCAGCGACCTCAAGGACAAGATCAACAAGGCCCTTGAAGAGATGGTCGCCGACAAGGCCTGGGACAAGGCCGTCAAGGACAACTTCGGCCCGGCCAACTACAAGAACGAGCCGGCGCCGAAGATCGGCGACATCAAGAGCTGAAGCCGGGCCTGACAGGGTGCGCCGTCCTCCGGAAGGGACGGCGCACCGGGGCGGGCATCCCTACACGCGGAAGCGCGGGAGATCGTGTTCGACTTTCTTAAGGATTACGACCTGCTGGGAGCCTTCTGGACGACGGTGCAGCTTGCTGTGCTCTCGGCCGTCGGCTCCCTGATCTGGGGCACCGCACTGGCCGCCATGCGGGTCGGCCCGGTGCCGCTGATGCGCGGCTTCGGGACCGCGTACGTGAACACCGTGCGGAACATCCCCCTGACCGTCATCATCCTGTTCACGTCGCTGGGCCTGAACCAGACGCTGGGAGTGTCCCTCGGCGCGGACACCGTCGAGACGATCAACTTCCGGCTCGCCGTCCTCGGTCTGATTCTCTACACCTCGTCCTTCGTCTGCGAGGCGTTGCGCTCCGGCATCAACACGGTGCCGGTCGGGCAGGCGGAGGCGGCCCGGGCGATCGGGCTCAGCTTCGGCCAGGTGCTGCGGCACGTGGTGCTGCCGCAGGCGTTTCGTTCCTCCGTCGTCCCCCTGGCGAACGTGTTGATCGCGCTCATCAAGAACACCACGGTGGCCGCGGCCATCGGTGTCGCCGAGGCGGCCCTCCTGATGAAGGAGATGATCGAGAACGAGGCACAGCTGCTGCTGATCTCCTCGGTCATCGCCTTCGGTTTCGTGGTTCTGACGCTGCCGACCGGCCTGATTCTCAGCTGGGTGGGCAAGAAGGTGGCGGTGAAGCGATGAGTTCCGTTCTCTACGACGCCCAGGGCCCCCGCGCGAAGCGGCGCAACATCGTCTTCACGGTGGTCTTCGTGGCGGCCCTCGCGGCCCTGCTGTGGTGGGTGTTCAGCACCCTCGACGAAAAGGGCCAGCTCGAATGGGCCCTGTGGAAGCCGTTCTTCTCCGGCTCCGAGGCCTGGTCCACGTACATCTGGCCGGGTCTGCAGAACACTCTGAAGGCGGCCGCCCTCGCGGTGGTCATCGCGCTGCCGCTCGGCGCGATTCTCGGCATCGCCCGGCTGTCGGACCACGTGTGGGTTCGGGTACCGGCCTCGATCGTGGTCGAGTTCTTCCGGTCCATCCCCGTGCTGGTCCTGATGATCTTCGGCCTCGCCCTGTTCGCCGAGTACACCAACGTCAGCTCGGACGACCGTCCGCTGTACGCGGTGGTCACGGGACTCGTGCTGTACAACGCCTCGGTCCTCGCGGAGATCGTCCGGGCGGGCATCCTGGCCCTGCCCAAGGGCCAGTCCGAGGCGGCGATGGCGATCGGCCTTCGCAAGGGCCAGGTGATGCGGACCATCCTGCTGCCGCAGGCGGTCACCACGATGTTGCCGGCCATCGTCAGCCAGCTCGTCGTCATCCTGAAGGACACCGCGCTCGGTGGTGCCGTTCTCACCTTCCCCGAACTGCTCGCGTCGGCCAACACGATGAGCGCCTACTACGGCGCCAACGTCATCGCCAGCTTCACCGTGGTCGCCGTGATCTTCATCGCGCTCAACTTCCTCCTCACCAGTTTCGCGAGCTGGCTGGAGCGCCGGCTCCGGCGGGCGAAGAAGTCGACCGGTGCGGTCCTCAAGGCGGACGACACCCAGGCGAACACAGGAGCAGCCGCCTGACACCCGGTCAACTCGTATGACCATCGACGGAGGCCGTGGCATGATCGCCACGGCCTCCGTCGCTTGACGCGGACAGCGGCAGTAGGTTGCATACGTTCTGTGACCGTGCACCCTGCCCCAACGTCCTGTTCACCTGCGTCCCCCGGGACACCGCCACGGGCAGGGGGCGCCGCACCGTGGACCCGGTGATCATCACGGGAGCGGGGCCCGTCGGGCTCACGCTCGCCCTGGCACTGGCACGGCAGGAGGTGCCCTGTGTCGTCCTCGACGAAGGGCCGGGCAAGGACGAACCCCGGCCCGCGCGCACCGTCGTCCTGCGCGAGGACGCCGTCGCCCTCGTCGAGCGGCTGACCGGCACACCGCTGGCGGGACCGGGTCTCTATTGGGCCGGATGGCGGTCGATGCGGCGCAAGCAGGTGACAGCGAAGGCCGGGTTCGGCGACACCGATCCGGCGCCACTGCACATCGCCCAGCACGAGCTGACCGGTGTCCTGCGCACGGCGCTCGCCCGCGAGCCGCTCGTCCGGATCGCGGTCGACAGCCGCCTGGACGGCATCGAGCAGGAGACCTCCGGCGTCACCGCCCACACCCGCGGTCCCGGCGGCACCTGGTGGCGCGGCAGCTATCTGGTCGGCTGCGACGGCCCCCGCTCGACCGTCCGCAAGCTCCAGGACATCCGCTTCCCCGGCCGTACGGCGGTGGAACGGTACGCCGTCGCCGCACTGCGTGTGGAACTCCCGTGGACCGACGAGGCCCTGCTCCACCGGATGCCGCCGTGGCGTACGTCCGGTCCGTCGGCCGGCGAGATCGTCGGCCGTCCCCTGCCGGACGGCGTGTGGCGTCTGGACTGGCTGCTGCCCCCCGGCAAGGACCTGGTCACGCCCGAAATGCTGGTGAACCGGGTCCGCGAGACCCTCACCGGCTGGGCCGGCGGGTCACCCTCGTCGTACGAACTCCTCGACACCGGCGTCCACACGGTCCACCACCGGCTGGCCCGCCGCTGGCGGGTGGGCCGCGTACTTCTCGCCGGTGACGCCGCCCACCTGCTGGGCGCGCTGGGCACCCAGGGATTCGAGGAAGGGCTGCTGGACGCGGACAACCTCGCGTGGAAGCTGGCCCTGGCCTGGCACCACGGGCCGCGCGACGCACTGCTCGACAGTTACCAGGAGGAGCGGCGCACGGCGATCGCCGCACGACTGCGCGCCGCCGACCAGGTACTGCCGCTGCTGCGCGGCGGCGGAGGACTGCGTTCCTACGTCCCCGGCTCCACCCGCGGCAACGACGCACTGCTCGCGGACGGCCATCTGGGGCGCGGAGCACTCGGCGCGCCGGGGGCCTACGCCGACTCGCCGCTCGCGCCCGGGCCACTCGCCGGGGAGGTGCCCGTCGCCACTCCGCCGGGAACGCCCGTCACCGACGTGCGGGTGACAGCGGAGGACGGCACGTTCGTACAGCTGCGCGACCGGCTCGGGCGCGGGGCACTGCTGGTGCTGCTGATCGCGCCGGGTACGGGTGTGTGGGACCGCAAGCACTGGGTGACCGCCGGGATCATGCCCCGGCTGGCGGCGGCGGTGACGGCACTGCCCCACCACGCCGAACTGCTGGTCGCCGAGGCCTATCCGGGTGCCGCGGCGCACACGGTGCTGCTGGTGCGGCCCGACGGTCACCTGGTCACGGCGCTGAACGGGGTGCGCCCTGCCGACCTGTACGCGGCGGCGGAGGCGGCGCTGGGCGGGGCGGCGGCCACGCAGGGCACGGAGGCGGCAGAGGCCACGGGGAGGGAGGCGGGGGCGGGAGCCGCGGCCGGTTCCCGCTGACCGGACGTCCGGGTGTTCGGCGACGGGGTCGACGGGGGTGTTCGCCGGGGGCTCACGATCGCGGGCCCCCGGTGCGGCCGGTCGGTGTCCGCATGGTGACGGTGAGTTGACCGGCCCGCACCGTCGTGGTCTACTCCGGATCGTGACCGACACCTGTGTACGCCTGTGGCGGAGGGTCCACATGGACCTCGTCCGCTATGCGGGCTGCGTGTGTCGTCCGTCCTGCTGAATTCGCCCCTTTTCTGACGCGCGCCGCTCCCGCACGCCGCCGCGCGCTCCCTCGCGAAACTCCAGGACGGTGTCCGTGTCTGTCTCCTCCCCTGCTCCTGCCCGTTCCGCCGCGGCGACGTCCGCTCCCACTCAGGCCGGGCTCCTCGACTTCGTACGGCGTACGGCCGCCGACGCCGCACTGATCGCCTCCCTCCCGCTCGATCCGGAAGGCCGCACCTGGGTGCGGCTGGCAGGACCGGGCGGCAGCGAGGCCTGGCTGATCGGCTGGCCGCCCGGCACGGGTACCGGCTGGCACGACCACGCCGAGTCCGTGGGCGCCTTCGTGACCGCCGCGGGCGAGCTCACGGAGAACTCACTCGCCGCCCGCCTGCCCACCGACGGCTGGCAGACCCTGGAACTCACCGACGGCGTGGACCGGGAACACCGGCTGCCCGCCGGCAAGGGGCGTGCCTTCGGCCGGCACCACGTCCACGAAGTGCTCAACGAGTCGTCCGACCGGCACGCGGTCTCCGTCCACGCCTACTACCCACCCCTGCCGCGGATCCGCCGCTACAGCCGCAGCGGCCGGATCCTGCGCCTGGAGCAGGTGGAGCGCCCGGAGGACTGGCAGTGAGCGAGCCGACCGGGATCGACGCGCTTCTGGAGCGGGTCCGCGGCGGTTACCGGCGGATCGCGCCGCGCGCGGCGTACGACGCCGCCGAGGCCGGCGCAGCGCTGCTGGTGGACATCCGGTACGCCGCCCTGCGCGAGCGGGACGGCGTGATCCCCGGGGCTCTGCTGATCGAGCGCAACGAACTGGAGTGGCGCCTGGATCCGCGGGGCAGCCATCGTCTCCCCGAGGCCACGGGTCCTGACCTGCGCGTCGTCGTGGTGTGCGACGAGGGCTACGCCTCCAGCCTGGCGGCGGAGTCCCTGCACCGCCTGGGGCTTCACCGGGCCACCGACCTGATCGGCGGGTTCCAGGCGTGGCGGGCGGAGGGACTGCCGGTGGCCGGTCCGTAGCCCGACCGTGTGTGGGGCGAGGGGCGGAAGAGACCGGTCTCGTGGAGGGCCGGGCGGCACCGGACTCGGAGCCGGCGGCGAGGCAGTACGGCGACGGAGCAGTACGGCGACCGCCTCCCCGTCCCCTCGGCCGGGTCCCCGGTGCCGGGTCAGAACCCCTCGTCGCCGAGGAACTCCGTGTCCTCCCCCTCCTCCTCCAGTGCCTGACGGACCACGCGCAGGGCCATGCCCTCGGGGTAGCCCTTGCGGGCCAGCATGCCCGCGAGGCGGCGCAGCCTCTTGTCGCGGTCGAGGCCACGGGTGGCGCGCAGCTTGCGGGCGACCAGCTCGCGCGCGGTCTCCTCCTCCTGCTCGGAGTCCAGCTGTGAGACCGCCTCGTCGATGAGCGCGGCGTCGACGCCCTTGGTCCGCAGCTCCCTGGCGAGGGCGCGCCGGGCCAGCCCGCGGCCGTGGTGCCGGGACTCGACCCAGGCTTCCGCGAAGGCGCTGTCGTTGATCAGGCCGACCTCCTCGAACCTGGACAGCACCTCCTCGGCGGCCTCGTCGGGAATCTCCCGCTTGCGCAGGGCGTCGGCGAGTTGCTTGCGGGTGCGCGGGGTCCCGGTGAGCAGGCGAAGGCAGATCGCCCGCGCCTGCTCGACCGGGTCCCGCGGAGGCTCCCCCTTCTCGGCCCTCGACGAGGAAGTGGCACCTCCGTCCTCGGCGGACGGCTCCGCACGCTCGCGCCGCCGGCGTCCGCGCCCGCCGCCGCCCGTTCCGCGGCCTCGCCCGCCCTCGTGGCGGACCCCGCCGCCCCCGTGGCGCACGCAGCCGTCAACGGGTGGGCCCGCGTCGTACGGGTCCTCGGCGCCGTACGGCTCGAAGCCGTCCGCCGCCGTGCCGTCCGCGACGGCGGACAGGCCCGTCCCGTACGGGGTCGCCGCCACCCCGTACGCGCCGTCCTCCGTCCCGGCGGAGCCGCCGTCACCCGGTCTCCCCCGCTCGCGCTCCCGCGAGGCGTTGTCCGGGTAGACGTACTCGGCCCAGTCGGTTCGTCGTGTCACGGGTCAGCTCTTGGCTGCCGCGGCCTTGGACTTGGTGGCCTTGGCGGTCGCGGGGGCGGGCACTGCCGGTGCGGCGTCGGCCGGGGCGGCGGAGGCGGCTGCGTCCGCGCCCGGCTCGGTGGCCGGCTCCTCGGGACGTACGCCGACGCCCAGCTTGTCCTTGATCTTCTTCTCGATCTCGTTGGCCAGGTCGGGGTTGTCCTTCAGGAAGTTGCGCGAGTTCTCCTTGCCCTGGCCGAGCTGGTCGCCCTCGTACGTGTACCAGGCGCCGGCCTTGCGGACGAAGCCGTGCTCCACGCCCATGTCGATCAGGCCGCCCTCGCGGCTGATGCCGTGGCCGTAGAGGATGTCGAACTCGGCCTGCTTGAACGGCGGCGCGACCTTGTTCTTGACGACCTTGACGCGGGTGCGGTTGCCGACCGCGTCGGTGCCGTCCTTCAGCGTCTCGATGCGTCGGATGTCGAGGCGCACCGAGGCGTAGAACTTCAGGGCCCGGCCACCGGTCGTGGTCTCGGGAGAACCGAACATCACGCCGATCTTCTCGCGGAGCTGGTTGATGAAGATCGCCGTGGTCTTGGACTGGTTGAGCGCGCTGGTGATCTTCCGCAGGGCCTGGCTCATCAGGCGGGCCTGCAGACCGACATGGCTGTCGCCCATCTCGCCCTCGATCTCCGCGCGCGGCACGAGGGCTGCGACGGAGTCGATGACGATGAGGTCGAGGGCACCGGAGCGGACCAGCATGTCCACGATCTCCAGGGCCTGCTCACCGTTGTCCGGCTGGGACAGGATCAGGTTGTCGATGTCGACGCCGAGCTTCTGCGCGTACTCGGGGTCGAGGGCGTGCTCCGCGTCCACGAACGCGACCTGGCCGCCGGCCTTCTGCGCGTTCGCCACCGCGTGCAGGGTCAGGGTCGTCTTGCCCGAGGACTCGGGGCCGTAGACCTCGATGACGCGGCCGCGCGGCAGGCCGCCGACGCCGAGGGCCACGTCGAGCGCGGTCGACCCGGTCGGGATGACCTCGATGGGCTCCTTCGACCGGTCGCCCATGCGCATGACCGCGCCCTTGCCGAACTGCCGTTCAATCTGTGCGAGCGCGGCGTCCAGGGCCTTCTCGCGGTCGGTTCCTGCCATGGGTTCCACCCGGTTTGCTTGATTCGATCGCTTCACGTCAAAGACGCTAATGCCTGCCACTGACAATCCACCCTGATGCGGGTCCGGCCTGTGGATAACTCGGGCGTCTATCCACCCAAACCCAGTCGAATCACCCGTCACGAGCCTCGCCAGAAGCTCCATCAGAATGGATGTTCGATTTTTGTGTCAAGCGCACCACGGGCACCTACGAGCGTACGTCTGCCGGGCCGACGGCCAGGTGGCTAGAGTGCGGACGCGACGTGGAGGAGGGGACACCATGGCCCAGGTCAGCATCAGTCTCGACGCGGAACTGGTGGTGGAGGTGATGGTCCTGGCGGGCATCGGCACGCCCCAGGACGCCGTCGAGGCGGTGGTACGGGACTACATCGCCCGCGGCCACCGCACGGAAACCCGTACCGAGTTCAAGGACCGGAACCTGCGGGAGGCCGACGCGAAGCCGCAGGAACCGCAGGCCTGATCCCCTCGCCCGCGGAGCCGGCCCGGGAACCGACCCGCCACCCCGACTGCGACTCCGGGCTCCGTACCGCCCGGCCGCTTCCCCGTACCGCTTCCGGGCCGGCCCGCTCACAGAACGCGGCCCGTCAGGCGGAGCCGCCGTCTCCGGCCCCCTCCGCCCCGGGGCCCCCGGGATCCGGCCGCCGGGCCCACAGTTTCCGCAGGCGAGTGGGGGCCCCGGGCCCCGGCCGGCGATTGCGGCGTCCGTGGACACGCGGATCGTCCGTGACGTCGTAACGCTTGACGTACGCCCCGAGGAACGCCTGCAGCGTGGCGATCGCCGGGATGGCGATCAGCGCGCCGACGGCACCGAGCAGGGCGGCGCCCGCGACGACCGAGCCGAAGGCGACCGCCGGGTGGATGTCCACGGTCTTGGACGTCAGCTTGGGCTGCAGTACGTAGTTCTCGAACTGCTGGTAGATCACCACGAAGATCAGTACCCACATCGCGTACCACGGGTTGACCGTGAAGGCGATCAGCATGGGCAGAGCACCCGCGAGATACGTGCCGATGGTGGGGATGAACTGCGACACCAGTCCCACCCACACGGCGAGCGCGGGGGCGTAGGGCACCCCCAGGACCTCCAGCAGGACGTAGTGCGCGATGCCGGAGATCAGCGCCATCAGACCGCGCGAGTACAGGTAGCCGCCGGTCTTGTCCACCGCGATCTCCCAGGCGCGCAGTACCTCCGCCTGCCGGGCGGGCGGCAGGACGGAGCAGAGCGCGCGCCGCAGCCTGGGACCGTCGGCGGCGAAGTAGAAGGAGAACAGCAGGACCGTCAGCAGCTGGAAGAGTCCGCCGAGCACCTGGGCCGACACGTCCAGGACTCCGGTGGCGCTGTTCTGCACGTAGTTGCGCAGCCAGTCGGAGCGGAGCAGGCCTTCCTGGATGTCGACCCGTCTCAGCTCGGTGTGGAAGTGGCCGTTGACCCAGTTGATGACGGAGTCGAGGTAGTCCGGGAAGTCCTCGACCATCTTGACGATCTGGCCCGCGAGCATGGAACCGAGCAGCGTGACGAACCCCGCGGCGGCGACCAGCACGGCGAGGAAGACGAGGAAGGTGGCCAGCCCGCGGCGCATGCCGCGCCCGGCCATCCAGCTCACCGCGGGTTCGATGGCGAGCGCCAGGAAGAACGCGATGAGGACGTTGATCAGCAGACCGGTGAGTTCGTGGAAGGCCCAGCTGCCCAACTGGAAGACGGCGATGAGCGAGAGGGCCAGCACCATGGCGCGCGGCAGCCAGCGCGGCATGCGTGCGCCCGGCCCGGCGGTGCCGCCGGCCGGGGGACCGGTGGGCGGCGTAGTACCGGTCGGGGATGCGTGCCGGGTCGCCTGCCCGGTCTCGTCAGTGGGTGCCACGGACCAAGTCTCGCCCACGACACCGGCGGCCGAGTCCCGTCCGGTGATCTTCGTGACGCGTCAGCGCCGATCCTGTAGCACGTTCATGACCGGTCAGCGCCGTTCCCGCGGCCGCTCGTCACCGGTCAGCGCGTTCCTCCGGCCGCTCGTCACCGGTCAGCGCGTTCCTCCGACCGCTCGTCACCGGTCAGCGCGTTCCTCCGACCGCTCGTCACCGGTCAGCGCTGTTCCCGCGGGACGTTCATGACGGTGCAGACCACCCGCCACACGTCCTTGGCGTCCCAGCCGGCGTCCAGCGCCTCGTGCACCGTACGCCCGCCCAGCTCCGCCATCACGTGATCGCGCGCGAAGGTGTCGGCGTAGCCCGGACCGAAATGATCCGTCATCCGCTCCCAGAAGACCGTCAACCGCATGACTCCAGTATCCCGCCCCTGAGAGTGGGCCCTGCGCCGGGACCGGGCGCCGGAGCCGCCTTCCGCCCTACGGTCTGTCCCATGGCCGAAACCGGAGCTTCCCCACTCCCCCCGACGCCCCCGACGCCCCCGGCTCCTCCGGCGCACTCACCGCTCGCGCGCGCGGAGCACTTCGTCTGGGTCACCGCACGCGTACTGGAGCAGCGCCTCTTCGCGTACCACTTCCGCGGCGGCCACGCCGGTCCGGTGGAGACCGCGCTGGACGCCTACCGAAACGAGGACGGCGGATACGGTCACGCGCTCGAGCCCGATCTGCGCGGCCCGGTCAGCCAGCCGCTGCACACCGCGCACGCCCTGCGTGTCCTGGACGCCGTCGGGGGCTGCGGCGGTCAGCGCGTGGAGCGGATGTGCCGCTATCTGACCTCGGTGTCCACTCCGGACGGTGCCCTGCCCACGGTCCATCCCAGCCTGCGCGGGTATCCGGCCGCCCCCTTCGTGCCGGTCGTCGACGACCCGCCCGGCGAGCTGCTCGTCACCGGCCCGGTGGTCGGCCTGCTGCACCGCAACGAGGTCTGGCACGCCTGGCTCTTCCGGGCCACGGACTTCTGCTGGCAGGCGGCCGAGTCGCTGGGGGTCTGGCGCCCGGACGAGGTCGAGGCCGCCGTGGCCTTCCTGGACGCCGCCCCCGACCGTCCGCGCGCGGAGGCGGCGGCCGACCGGCTGGGCCGCCTGGTGCGCGAACAGCGCCTCGCGGTGCTGGACCCGGGCGACCTCGACGCGTCCCCGGCCTCCCCCGGCCACGCCCGGAGTGAGCAGCGCTTCCCCCACGACTACGCGAGGAACCCGCACTCCCTCGCGCGCGCGTGGTTCACGGACGGCGAGATGACCCGCTCGCTCGACTTCCTCGCGGCGGAGCAGGAGGCGGACGGCGGCTGGCCCGTACGCCGGGGCCGCTGGGCACCCTCTCCCACCCTGGAGGCCCGTCCCAGGGTGACGCTGGAAGCGCTGCGCACGCTCCGCGCGTATGGCCGCTCCCTCGGCTGACCGGCTCGCCGGCCCATGGTCGCAGGCCGACGGTCCGCTGCTCCGGAGAACCGAAGAACCGGAGATCCGCTCCGGACTCGGCGGCCCGGCATCCGCGCAGCTCAGGCCGATTGTCAGTACCGGGGTGCACGATGGATCCATGGTCAGCTCCGCACACCGAGCCCTGGACGGCTTCTCCCCCGCGACCCGCGACTGGTTCACGGGGGCCTTCTCCGCGCCCACCGCCGCCCAGGCGGGCGCGTGGCAGGCCATCTCGGAGGGCTCGGACGTGCTGGTGGTCGCCCCGACCGGCTCCGGCAAGACGCTGGCGGCCTTCCTCGCCGCCCTGGACCAGCTGGCCTCGGCGCCCCCGCCCGCCGACCCCAAGAAGCGCTGCCGCGTCCTGTACGTCTCCCCGCTCAAGGCCCTGGCCGTCGACGTCGAGCGCAATCTCCGCAGCCCGCTGACCGGCATCCGCCAGGAGTCCGTACGCCTCGGCCTGCCCGAGCCCGAGGTCAGGGTCGGCATCCGTTCCGGCGACACCCCGGCCGCCGAGCGCCGTGCCCTGTCCACCCGCCCGCCGGACATCCTGATCACCACCCCGGAGTCCTTGTTCCTGATGCTGACCTCGGCCACGCGCGAGGCGCTGACCGGCATCGAGACAGTGATCCTGGACGAGGTGCACGCGGTCGCGGGCACCAAGCGCGGCGCCCATCTCGCACTCACCCTGGAGCGGCTGGACGAGCTGCTCCCGAAGCCGGCCCGCCGCATCGGCCTCTCGGCGACGGTCCGCCCGGTGGACGAGGTCGCCCGGTTCCTCGCGCCGCGCGGGAAGGTGGAGATCGTCCAGCCGGACTCGGGCAAGGAGTTCGACCTGTCCGTCGTCGTCCCGGTGGAGGACCTGGGCGAGCTGGGCGGCTCCCCCGTCGCGGACGGCAACGAGGGCGCCGAGCGGCCGTCGATCTGGCCGCACGTCGAGGAGCGGATCACCGACCTCGTCCAGTCGCACCGTTCCACGATCGTCTTCGCCAACTCCCGGCGCCTGGCCGAGCGCCTGTGCAACAGGCTCAACGAGATCGCGTACGAACGGGCGACCGGCGAGCCCCTGGACGAGCACCACTCCCCCGCCGAACTCATGGGCGGTTCGGGGGCCGCGCAGGGCGCCCCGGCCGTGATCGCCCGCGCCCACCACGGCTCGGTCTCCAAGGAGCAGCGCGCCCTCGTCGAGGAGGACCTCAAGGCGGGCCGCCTGCCCGCGGTGGTCGCCACCTCCAGCCTGGAACTGGGCATCGACATGGGCGCCGTCGATCTCGTCGTGCAGGTCGAGTCACCGCCCTCCGTCGCCTCCGGCCTCCAGCGCGTCGGCCGCGCGGGGCACCAGGTCGGCGCCGTGTCCACGGGCGTCGTCTTCCCCAAGTACCGCGGCGACCTGGTGCAGGCCGCCGTGGTCACGGAGCGGATGCGCAGCGGTGCCATCGAGGCGCTCAGGGTCCCGGCCAATCCGCTGGACGTGCTGGCCCAGCAGCTCGTGGCGATGACGGCGCTGGACACCTGGCAGGTCGACGACCTGCTCGCCACCGTCCGCCGCGCCGCCCCCTTCGCCTCGCTGCCGGAGTCGGCGTTCACCGCCGTCCTGGACATGCTCGCGGGCCGCTATCCGTCCGACGCCTTCGCCGAACTGCGCCCGCGCGTGGTGTGGGACCGGGTCGCGGGGACGGTCACCGGCCGCCCGGGCGCGCAGCGCCTCGCCGTGACCTCCGGCGGCACCATCCCCGACCGCGGGCTCTTCGGGGTCTTCCTCGCCGGGGCCGATCCGAAGAAGGGCGGCGGCCGGGTCGGCGAGCTGGACGAGGAGATGGTCTACGAATCCCGCGTCGGGGACGTCTTCACGCTCGGCACCAGTTCCTGGCGGATCGAGGACATCACGCGCGACCGGGTCCTGGTCTCCCCCGCTCCGGGTGTGCCGGGCCGGCTGCCGTTCTGGAAGGGCGACCAGCTGGGCCGCCCCCTGGAGCTGGGCCGCGCGCTGGGCGCGTTCCTGCGCGAGGTCGGTTCCCTCTCCAAGGAGGACGCCCGGCTGCGCCTGGTCACCGCGGGCCTGGACGCCTGGGCCGCGGACAACGTCCTGGCCTACCTCGACGAGCAGCGCGAGGCCTGCGGCCACATCCCCGACGACCGCACCATCGTCGTCGAGCGCTTCCGGGACGAGCTGGGCGACTGGCGGGTCGTGGTCCACTCCCCCTTCGGCGCCCAGGTGCACGCCCCATGGGCCCTCGCGCTCGGCGCCCGGCTGTCCGAGCGGTACGGCATGGACGCCCAGGTCATGCACGCCGACGACGGCATCGTGCTGCGCCTGCCGGACGCCGACCTGATGAGCCTCGACCTGCTCGACCAGGCGCCGGCCGAGCCAGGTCTGGAGTACGACGCCGAGCAGGCGCCCGTCGGCGCGGGCGACGTCGTCTTCGACAAGGGCGAGGTCGACCGGGTCGTCACCGACCAGGTGGGCGGCTCGGCCCTGTTCGCGTCCCGCTTCCGCGAGTGCGCGGCCCGCGCGCTGCTGCTGCCGCGCCGCAGCCCCGGCAAGCGGACCCCGCTGTGGCAGCAGCGCCAGCGCGCCGCGCAGCTGCTGGAGGTGGCGAGCGAGTACGGATCGTTCCCGATCGTCCTGGAGGCGGTCCGCGAGTGCCTCCAGGACGTCTTCGACGTGCCCGGCCTGGTCGAGCTGATGGGCGACCTGGAGGCCCGCAAGGTACGCCTGGTCGAGGTCACCACCGCGGAGCCGTCCCCGTTCGCCCGCTCCCTCCTCTTCGGGTACGTCGCCCAGTTCCTCTACGAGGGGGACTCGCCGCTCGCCGAGCGCCGTGCCGCCGCCCTCTCCCTGGACTCACGGCTGCTGGCCGAGCTGCTGGGCCAGGCGGAGCTGCGCGAGCTGCTCGACGCGGAGGTGCTCACCGAACTGGAGCGCGAGCTGCAGTGGCTCACCGAGGACCGCCGCGTCAAGGACCCGGAGGGCGTCGCGGACCGGCTGCGGCTGCTCGGCCCGCTCACGGACGCGGAACTCGCCGAGCGGGGCGCCGAGCCGCAGTGGGCCCAGGAGCTGGCCGCCGCCCGCCGCGCGATCAGGGTGCGTATCGCCGGCGCCGACCACTGGGCGGCGATCGAGGACGCGGGGCGGCTGCGCGACGCGCTGGGCACGGCGCTGCCCGTGGGCGTGCCCGAGGCCTTCACCGAGCCGGTCAAGGACCCTCTCGGCGACCTCCTCGCCCGCCACGCCCGCACCCACGGCCCCTTCACGTCGGTCACCGCGGCGGCCCGCTTCGGCCTGGGCGTCGCGGTCACCGAGGGCGCCCTGCAGCGGCTCGCCGCGGCGGGCCGGGTCGTGCAGGGCGAGTTCCATCCGGCCGGCATCGGCCAGGAGTGGTGCGACGCGACCGTGCTGCGCCGGCTGCGTCGCCGTTCCCTGGCCGCGCTGCGGCACGAGCTGGAGCCGGTGCCGCCGCCCGCGCTCGGGCAGTTCCTTCCCCAGTGGCAGCACATCGGCAAGGGGCACGCGCTGCGCGGGATCGACGGACTGGTCCGCGCCGTCGAGCAGTTGCAGGGCGCCTCCGTGCCCGCCTCAGCCCTCGAGAAACTGGTCCTGCCCTCCCGGGTGGCCAACTACAACCCGGCGATGCTGGACGAGCTCACGGCCGCCGGTGAGGTCGTGTGGGCGGGCGCCGGATCGCTCCCCGGGAAGGACGGCTGGGTCTCCCTCTACCTCGCGGACGCCGCCCCGCTGCTTCTGCCGCCCCCGCACCCCCTGGAGCCGACCGCGCTCCACCAGTCCGTGCTGGACACCCTCTCCGGCGGCTACGGCCTCTTCTTCCGGCAGATCGCCGACCAGGTCCGCGCCACCACCCATCCGGACGTCGCCGACCCCCAGCTGGCCGACGTCCTGTGGGACCTGGCCTGGTCCGGACGGCTGACGAACGACACGCTCGCGCCCCTGCGGTCCCTGCTGGGCTCCGGCCGCACCGCGGGCTCCACCGCCCACCGCGCCAAGCGCGCGGTGCCACGCGGGCGCTACGGCTCGCTGACGGCCGCCGCCCGCCCCGCGTCCCGCAGCGGCCCGCCGACCGTCGCGGGCCGCTGGTCACTGCTCCCGGCGCGCGAGGGCGACACCACGGTGCGGGCCCACGCTCTGGCCCGCACGCTCCTGGACCGGCATGGCGTGGTGACCCGCGGCGCCGTCGCCGCCGAAGGCGTCGAAGGCGGCTTCTCGGCGGTGTACCGCATCCTGGCCGCCTTCGAGGAGAGCGGTCAGGCCCGGCGCGGCTACGTCGTCGAGGGGCTCGGCGCGGCCCAGTTCGCCATGGAGGGCGCCGTGGACCGGCTGCGCGCGGTCTCGAACGCCCGCGAGCGCCGCGAGGGCCCGCCCGGGCGGCCGGACTTCACCGGCGGCGGCCTCGAGGACCACGCCCCGACCGACGGCTCGTACAGCTCAACCGGCTCAGGTGATGGTGCCTCCGGTGACTCCCCCTTCGACGACTTCCCGCCCAGTGGTGACAGGGGCACCGGCGCCTGGGACCGACCCGGCGACGTCTTCGCGGCCTCCCCGCCCCCTCCGGCCTCCCCAGGTGGCCACCTCGCCCCCGGCGACTACGCCGAACCGGGCGCCGGCGGTCCGCGCGGGGGCGGCGCGCACGCCGGCTTCGGTGGCCCACGTGGCTCGTACGACGCCGGTTTCGCCGGCCGTCGCGGCCGTCCCCCCGCCGGTCCGGGGGCCGTCGTCCTGGCCGCCGCCGATCCGGCGAACGCGTACGGGGCGGCCCTCACGTGGCCCGAGCCCCCGGCCGGCGCCACGCACAAGCCGGGCCGCAAGGCGGGCTCCCTGGTGGTACTCGTGGAGGGCGAGCCGGCGCTCTACATGGAGCGCGGTGGCAAGACGCTCCTGCTCTGGCCCTCCACGTCGGACGGTCCGCCCACCGACGACATCCGTCTGCGCGCGGCCACCGAGGCGCTCGCCTCGGCCGCCCTCGCCGGCTCCCTCGGCACCGTCACGGTGGAGCGCGTCAACGGCACAGCGGCCCTGACCTCTCCCTTCGGTCCCCTGCTGGAGGAGGCGGGGTTCATCGCGACCCCGCGCGGCCTGCGCATCAGAGCCTGAGCCTGTCACCCTTGACCCATGCCCGAAGGAGACACGGTCCGGCAGGCCGCTCGGCGGCTGCACGAAGCCCTCGCGGGCAAGGTGCTGACTCGGAGCGACTTCCGCGTGCCCCGGTACGCCACGGCCGACCTCACCGGCCGTACGGTCCTGGACGTCACCCCGCGCGGCAAGCACCTGCTCACCCGCGTCGAGGGCGGCCTTACGGTGCACTCGCACCTGCGGATGGACGGCTCCTGGAAGGTGTTCGCGGCCGGTCAGCGCTGGAGCGGCGGCCCGGCGCATCAGATCCGGGTGATCCTCGGCACCGTCGACCGCACGGCCGTCGGCTACCGCCTCCCGGTGCTGGAGCTCCTCCGCACCGCCGACGAGGAGCGCGCCGTCGGCCACCTCGGACCGGATCTGCTCGGCCCGGACTGGGATGCCGAGCAGGCCCTGGCCAACTTGCGCGCGGAGCCCGCCCGCCCTCTCGGTGAGGCCCTGCTCGACCAGCGCAATCTCGCCGGTATCGGCAACGTCTACAAGTGCGAGCTCTGCTTCCTGCTCGGCGTCACCCCCTGGCTCCCCGTCGGCGACCTGCCCGCCGCCCACGCCGTGAAGCTGGTCGCGCTCGCGAAGCGGCTCCTGGAAGCCAACCGCGACCGCCCGGTCCGCCGTACGACCGGCCTGCGCGGCCAGGACCTGTTCGTGTACGGCCGCGCGTCCCGCCCCTGTCCGCGCTGCGGCACGCCGGTGCGCGTGGCGAACCAGGGCGACGGCTCCCGCGAGCGACCCACGTACTGGTGTCCGACCTGCCAGGCCGGGCCCGCGCCGTACCCGGGCGGCTTCGCCGGCACGTGGCCGCGACGTGGGGCGGGGTGACTCGACCGACAGGCTCGGCCCGCGCGCTCAGCCGCCAGCGCGGCACCCGCGGTTCAGTCGGCGAGTTCAGCCGGCGAGCAAGGAGTCCATCTGGCCGACCGCCTCGCGCAGCCCCTCCTCCATCCCCATCTTCACGAGCTGGTCCAAATGCTCCCGGGTGTCGAAGACCGAACGCATCTCCATGCGCGTGCCGCCGTCCCGCTCGGTGAGCGTCACCCGGGTCACGGTCGTCGGCATGCCGGCGCTCGGCACGCCGTTCGCGTCGGCGAATCCGTCGGTGAACTCCAGGGACGTCGGCGCGTCGACGGAGGTGACCCGCCACCACCCACGATGCTTGTCGCCCTCCGGGCCGGTCATGACGTACGTGACGCCTCCGCCCGGGGTCAGGTCGTACTCCTCCACCGTCGCCGGGTAGGTCGGCGGGCCCCACCAGCGCTCCAGCTGCCGTGGGTCGGACCACAACCGCCACACCCGCTCGACCGGGGAGGCGAAGTCGGCGGTCAGGGTGAAGGTCAGGTTGTCGAGATCCCTGTTCAGGCTTGTGACACTCATCCGCTCTGTCCTTCCGTCGAGTCGTGCGCACCGGATTCCGCATCGGCAGCCGGAATCACGACCCGCCCGGGCCGGACCGGCCGGAGTCGAAAGAGCCCGAGTCCGAAGGACCAGGGCCCGAAGAGCCCGGCCCCGCCGCCGGCCGAGGGCAACGTGACGCGGCCGCGTCACCCGGACCCCCCGCCGTACGCAGGGCGCGGCGCCACCTGCCCGCGCTCACGGCCCCGGCGGCCCGGCGCCGCGGCACACAGTGCACGGGCAGCACGCTCAATCCCCAGCCGCCGACCGCGACCGTCCCTTCGAGCACCCCGGCGCCTGGCGCCAGTGCCAGACGCAGCACGGCCCACCACCAGAGCACGCCGACCCCCAGCGCGGCCGCCCGGCGAACCGTCCGTGCCCGCGCCATCCTCGCGTCATCCGTTTCCGGCCTGGAACATCCAGTGCTGCTTCTCGAGATCGGCCGTGATCTGGATGAAGATGTCCTGACTCACCGGATCGGGGTCCCCGGTCGCGGCGATCCGCTCCCGCATCCGCCCGATCACCGCCCCCAGGGCGTCCACGATCGTCCGTACCGCGTCGGTGTCGTCGACCCACCCTTCCGGGGTCACTCCGATGCCGCTGCCCACGGCCACCGTCGCGGCACGCCCGTCCGGGGAGACGCCGAGCGCCGAGGCGCGCTCCGCCACGGTGTCGGAGTGCGTGCGCGCGGTGTCGACGAGTTCGTCGAGCTGGAGGTGTACGGAGCGGAATCGCGGTCCGACCACGTTCCAGTGGATCTGCTTGGCCACCAGGGCCAGGTCCACCAGGTCGACGAGGCCGCCCTGCAACGCCTCGGAGACGGTCTTCAGGTCCGCGTCGGTCAACGGGCTCTTCACGACGTACATCCACGCCTCCGTCGGTCGCCCCCCGGCCATGTCCCTCCACGATGACCGCACCACCGGGGACCGGCAAACCGGGCGAACCACCACCGAAGCCCCTCACCGTCCCCGTGCGAACCCACCCGCGCACGCCGAGGACTCACCCGCCGCACCGCACGCAAAAACCCCGACCGCACCTCTCCGGTCTCCCGGAGAGACCCCGGCCGGGGCCTCACACGCACACGTTCTCAGCGCTCAGGCGGCGACGACGTCCACTGCCTCGGCGGGCGCCTTGATGGTCACCCGCTCCGGTGGCACACCGGTCACCGAAACCGAACCCAGCATCGGACGCACCGGCGCGGGCACGGTCTCGCTGGGCGTGGCCGCAGCGGACTGGGCCAGCTCGGCGAGGGCCAGTTCGTCACTCACTTCCCGCATGAGCTCGGACATCCGTACGTCCAGCGCGTCGCAGATGGCGGAGAGCAGCTCGGAAGACGCCTCCTTCTGCCCCCGCTCCACCTCGGAGAGATAGCCGAGTGAGACTCGGGCGGACGAGGAGACTTCGCGCAGCGTACGGCCCTGGCGTTGGCGCTGCCGACGCAGCACGTCACCCAGTAGGCGACGGAGCAGAATCATCGGTCGCTCCCTCCTCGGACCGTGTAACCGCATCCTTCACGCCCCACCGTACCGCCTCGCGCCGCGGCCGTGCGGGGAGCGATGTCGTGTTCACTCAGGGCTGCAAACATCAAAACCCCCCGTTCCGTTCCGTATCCTGTGCCCGCTCATTCCCGGTCTGTTCGCCCGCAAGCTCCCTCAAAAGGAGTGCGAGTACGCTCCGTACACTCTCCATACGAATTTCCGCGCGGTCGCCGTTCAACCGCAGGGCCTCCACTTTTCCGCCAGAGGCGGAACCATCGTCTGCTCCGACGGGTCCGTCGACGGCCACGAAGACCGTCCCGACGGGCTGTCCGTCCTGTGGGTCAGGGCCGGCGACGCCCGTCGTGGCGATGCCCCAGTCGGCGCCCAGCGTCTTGCGCACGCCTGCCGCCATCTGGGCCGCGACCTGCGGATCCACCGCTCCACGCGCCGCGAGGAGGGCGGCGTCGACGCCGAGCATCTCCCGCTTCAGCTCCGTCGCGTAGGCGGTGACGGACCCCCGGAAGGCCTTGGAGGCCCCGGGGACCGCCGTGATCGCGGACGCCACCATTCCACCGGTCAGTGACTCGGCGACCGCGAGGGTCTCGCCCTTGACCGTGAGTAGTCGCACCACGTCGGCGGCCGTGGAACTCAAACTTCCGTCTCCTTCAACGCCGCTCTGCGCTCGGCGATTCCCTGGCGGCGCAGCACAATGGCCTGTTTCACGTAGTCCAGCCCGGTCGCGACGGTCAGGACGACCGCCGCCGCCATCACCCAGAACCTCAGGGTGGCCAGCGGCCCCGTCAGCGCCAGGACGTACATGCCGACGGCGATGCCCTGCGTGAGGGTCTTGATCTTGCCGCCCCGGCTCGCGGGGATGACGCCGTACCGGATGACCACGAAACGCAGCACGGTGATCCCGAGTTCCCGGCCGAGGATGACGGCGGTCACCCACCACGGCAGATCGCCCAGCGCGGACAGACAGACGAGCGCCGCCCCCATGATCGCCTTGTCGGCGATGGGGTCGGCGATCTTCCCGAAGTCGGTGACGAGGTTGTACGTGCGCGCCAGGTGACCGTCGAAGAGGTCGGTGATCATGGCGACGGCGAAGGCCGCCCAGGCGAAGGAGCGCCAGGCCGGGTCGTAGCCGCCGTTGCCGAGCAACAGGGCGACGAAGGCCGGCACGAGGAGCAGCCGGAGCATCGTCAGCAGATTGGCGACGTTCCAGACGCTCGCCTGGTTGACGGCAGCGGCCGCGATCTTGCCGCCGCGCCCGCCGACACCGCCCTCGGACGCACCGCGTTCCACGGAGCCCCCGGGAGTCGTACGCTCCACCGGAGTCGTACGCGCGCCGGCGGCCGAACGCTCACCCGGTCCCTGCGCGGCGCCCGAGGCACCACGCGGGCCGGGCCTGCGCGCACTGGAGGAGCCGCCCGCCGCGGACGCCGGGACTCCGGTCATCTGCCGGTCTCCTCACTCCACTCGGGTGACCCCGGCAGCGGTTCGGCCACCAGGTCGACACCCTCCGTACCGACCACCTTCGCATCGACCATACGACCGACACCGAGGCCTTCGCCGCTCGTGAGCAGCACCTGGCCGTCCGTCTCCGGCGCCTGGTGCTCCGCGCGGCCGCGCACCCCGTCCCCCTCGTCGGCGGACTCCACGGACTCGACGAGCACGCGCACGGTCGCGCCGACACGCTCCTCGGCCCGCTGCGAGACGAGTTCCTCGGCCAGCCGGGACACCCGTGCCAGCCGCTCCGCGACGACGTCCTCGTCCACCTTGTCGGCGTAGGTCGCCGCTTCGGTGCCCTCCTCGTCGGAGTATCCGAAGACGCCGATGGCGTCGAGCCGCGCGTGGTTCAGGAACCGCTCCAGCTCGGCGAGGTCGGCCTCGGACTCGCCGGGGAAGCCCACGATGAAGTTGGAGCGCACGCCGGCCTCGGGGGCCTTGCTGCGGATCGTGTCGAGCAGCTCCAGGAAGCGGTCGGTGTCGCCGAAGCGGCGCATCGCGCGCAGCACGTTCGGAGCGGAGTGCTGGAAGGACAGGTCGAAGTAGGGCATGACCTTGGGGGTGGAGGTCAGCACGTCGATGAGGCCGGGACGCATCTCGGCCGGCTGGAGGTAGCTGACGCGCACCCGCTCGATGCCGTCGACGTCGGCCAGGTTCGGCAGCAGCGACTCCAGCAGGCGGATGTCGCCGAGGTCCTTGCCGTAGGAGGTGTTGTTCTCGGAGACCAGCATGACCTCCTTGACGCCCTGCTCGGCCAGCCACCGGGTCTCGTTCAGCACGTCGCTCGGGCGGCGTGAGATGAAGGAGCCGCGGAAGGACGGGATGGCGCAGAAGGAACAGCGCCGGTCGCAGCCGGAGGCCAGCTTCACCGAGGCGACCGGGGAGCCGTCCAGTCGGCGGCGAAGCGGCGCGCGGGGCCCCGAGGCCGGGGCGACGCCCTCGGGGAGGTCGGTCGGGCCGTGCCCGGGCAGGGCGACCGAGGCGCCGGCCTCCTGCCGCTCGGCGGGGCTGATCGGCAGCAGCTTGCGCCGGTCGCGCGGGGTGTGGGCGGCGTGGATGCCGCCGTTCAGGATGGTCTGCAGGCGGTCGGAGATGTCGGTGTAGTCGTCGAAGCCGAGTACACCGTCGGCTTCCGGAAGGGCCTCGGCGAGCTCCTTGCCGTACCGCTCGGCCATGCAGCCCACCGCCACCACGGCCTGCGTTCTGCCGTGGCCCTTGAGGTCGTTGGCCTCCAGGAGGGCGTCGACGGAGTCCTTCTTCGCGGCCTCGACGAAGCCGCACGTGTTCACGACGGCGACGTCCGCTTCCCCGGCGTCCTCGACGAGCTTCCAGCCGTCCGCCTCCAGACGGCCTGCGAGCTCCTCCGAGTCCACCTCGTTACGGGCGCAGCCAAGGGTGACGAGTGCGACGGTACGGCTTTCAGGCATGGGCTCAAGACTACTTCGTCCCGCCGACAGCCCACGTCGACGGGGTTGCCCGATCCTGGTCGACCCGTCCGCGCAGGTGTTTTCCGTGCCCTATCCGACCTGCGGGTCGCCCTTCGTGTACGTCAGGCGTTCCACGGCGCCCGGCTGGAAGTCGTCCTCGATCTTCTTGCCGTTGACGTACAGCTCGATCCCGCCGGCGTCACCGAGGACGAGGTTGACCTTCTCGTTGTCCTGGAAGGTCTCGGAATCGCCCTGCTTGAGCAGGCCGTCGAAGAGCAGTCGGCCGTTGTGGTCCTTCGCGGAGATCCAGCTGGGGGCGTCGATGGCGCTGACCTTGACCGTCACCTTGTCCCGCGGAGCGGCGGCGATGGCACTGTCGGTCGGGTCCGGCTTCGGGTCGGCGGGCTTCTTCGGCTTCGCGCTCGGCGAGGCGGACTCGCCGGCCGTCGGCTGGGCTCCCTCGGCGACGCTCGCCTCGGATCCCTCGTCTCCGCCCTTGACGAACGTGAAGCCGACGAAACCGATCACCGCGACGATCGCGGCGACCATGGCAGCGGTCCAGTTGGGTCCGCGCCGCTCGGGCCGGATGCGTTCCGCCTCGAACAGGGGTGCGGCCGGGGTCGGCGCCGGGCGCCCTCCGTGCGCGGCGTCGAACCGCGCGAGCAGCTCGGCGGGGTCCAGTCCGACGGCCTTCGCCAGGGTCCTGATGTGACCGCGCGCGTAGACGTCACCCCCGCAGGGCGTGAAGTCGTCCGCCTCGATGGCGTGCACGATGGCGATGCGGACGCGGGTGGCGTTGCTGATGTCGTCGACGGTCAACCCGGCGGCGACCCGCGCCTGCTGCAGGGCACGGCCGACGGAGGGGCGGGCTTCCTCGGAAACGCCCTCAGAAACGTCTTGGGACACGTCTTCGATCGGACGCTCGTCTTCAGGAGAGTTGCCGTTGGACACGGGGGCGCCTTTCGAGCGTATGGCCGCCTGCGCTGGACGTTCAGTCTAGGGGGGGTACAAACCGGTGGGGCAACCGGACGGTCGTACTTTGTACGCCATCGGAATGGCCCCGCGTCCCGATGGTGGATTACCTGTTTGTCGTTTCCCTGAACTTGACGTACGCCATGGGAGAACGGTTGCCCGGTGATCCCTAACGGGTGAGTCACGATCGGCCACCGGGCCGCCGTGACCCACCGTCGGGGAACACCGCGCGTGCCGTTCCCTACCCTTCAGACTCCCCCCGGATCAGCGCGAGCACGCCGTCCAGCTCGTCAGGCTTCACAAGAACGTCACGAGCCTTCGATCCTTCGCTCGGCCCGACGATGCTCCGCGACTCCATCAGGTCCATCAGCCGCCCGGCCTTGGCGAAGCCGACGCGCAGCTTGCGCTGCAGCATGGAGGTCGACCCGAACTGCGTGGAGACGACCAGCTCGGCCGCCTGGCACAGCAGGTCGAGGTCGTCGCCGATGTCCTCGTCGATCTCCTTCTTCTGCTTGGTGCCGACGGTGACGTCCTCCCGGAAGACGGGCGCCATCTGGTCCTTGCAGTGCTGGACGACGACCGCGACCTCCTCCTCGGTCACGAAGGCGCCCTGCATACGGGTCGGCTTGTTGGCGCCCATCGGCAGGAAGAGGCCGTCGCCCTTGCCGATCAGCTTCTCGGCGCCGGGCTGGTCGAGGATGACCCGCGAGTCGGCCAGGGAGGACGTGGCGAAGGCCAGCCGGGAGGGCACGTTGGCCTTGATCAGGCCGGTGACGACGTCCACGGAGGGCCGCTGGGTGGCGAGCACCAGGTGGATGCCGGCCGCGCGCGCGAGCTGCGTGATCCGCACGATGGCGTCCTCGACGTCCCGCGGCGCCACCATCATCAGGTCGGCCAGCTCGTCCACGATCACCAGCAGGTACGGGTACGGCTGGAGCTCGCGCTCACTGCCCTCGGGCGGTTTGGCCCTGCCCTCGCGCACCGCGCGGTTGAAGTCGTCGATGTGCCGGTAGCCGTAGGCGGCGAGGTCGTCGTAGCGGAGGTCCATCTCCCGTACGACCCACTGGAGCGCCTCCGCGGCCCGCTTCGGGTTGGTGATGATCGGCGTGATCAGGTGCGGGATGCCCTCGTACGCGGTCAGCTCGACCCGCTTGGGGTCGACCAGGATCATCCGGACGTCCTCCGGGGTCGCCCGCATCATGATCGAGGTGATCAGGCAGTTGATGCAGGACGACTTGCCGGAGCCGGTGGCACCGGCGACCAGTATGTGCGGCATCTTCGCCAGCGAGTGCATGACATAGCCGCCCTCGACGTCCTTGCCGAAGGCGACCAGCATCGGGTCGTCGTCCTCGGCGGACTCCGCGAGGCGCAGCACGTCGCCGAGGTTGACCATCTCCCGGTCGGTGTTGGGGATCTCGATGCCGACCGCGGACTTGCCGGGGATCGGGCTGATGATCCGCACGTCGGGGCTGGCGACGGCGTACGCGATGTTCTTGGCCAGCGCGGTGATCCGCTCGACCTTCACGGCGGGCCCGAGCTCGACCTCGTAGCGCGTGACCGTCGGCCCGCGGGTGAAGCCGGTGACGGCGGCGTCGACCTTGAACTCGGTGAAGACAGTGGTCAGCGAGGCGACTATGGCGTCGTTGGCGGCGCTGCGCGCCTTGCCGGGGCCGCCGCGGGTGAGGAGGTCGAGGGCCGGCAGTGAGTAGGTGATGTCGCCGGAGAGCTGGAGCTGCTCGGCGCGCGGCGGCAGGTCCCGTTCCTTGGGGAGCGGGGACTTGGTGAGGTCGGCGACGACCGCCGTGCCGTGCTCGGAATCGTCCTTGCGCGCCTTGTTGTCCTGCTTCAGCTTTCCCGGCTGCGGGCGCGGGGCCGGCACGGGCGTCGGAGTCGGCGTCGACTCGCGGTCCCCCGTGCTCACGCCCTGGGTGAGGTCCGCGACCAGCGGCGAGGGCGGCATCCCGTGCAGCACGGCACCGTCGAGCGCGGCGGCGGCCGCGGCGGCGACGTCCACGGCGTCCATCGGCCGGTTCATCTCGGGCTGCGGTACGGCGGACCGCCGGGGCCTGCCGCGTCGCCGGGTGAGCGCGTCCTGCTCGGCCGCGTCGGGGTCGTACGGCTGCGCCGCCGGGCCCCCGCGTCCGCGGGACTTCGCGGGCAGCGCCTCGCGCCACTGCTCCTCGTAGCGCTCGTCGTCCTCGCCGAACGCGTCGGCGTCCGGAGCCCGGACGAGACCGAGGCGTTCACCGAGCAGCCGCAGCCGCTGCGGGATGGCGTTGACCGGGGTGGCCGTGACGACCAGCAGTCCGAAGACCGTGAGCAGCACGAGCAGCGGCACGGCCAGGACGTCGGTCATCGTGTACGACAACGGGGTCGCCGCGCCCCAGCCGATGAGGCCGCCGGCGTCTCTTATGGCCTGCATGCCGTCACCGCGGGCCGGTGAGCCGCAGGCGATGTGGACCTGGCCGAGGACGCCGATGACGAGCGCGGACAGGCCGATCACGATCCGGCCGTTGGCCTCGGGTTTCTCGGGGTGACGGATCAGGCGCACGGCGATGGCGCCGAGCAGGATCGGCACGAGCAGGTCCAGCCGGCCGAAGGCACCGGTCACGAGGATCTCGACGAGGTCGCCGACGGGGCCCTTGAGGTCGGCCCAGGTACCCGCGGCGACGATCAGCGCGAGGCCGAGCAGCAGCAGCGCGACGCCGTCCTTGCGGTGCGCCGGGTCGAGGCCCTTCGCGCCCTGCCCTATGCCGCGGAAGACGGCTCCGACGGCGTGCGCGATACCCAGCCAGAGGGCGCGTACGAGCCGGTAGACGCCGCCGGTCGGGCTGGGCGTCGGTGCGGGCGCGGGCTTCCTCGCCGCGGCCTTCTTGGCGGATGCCTTCTTCGCGGGTGCCTTCTTCGCGGGTGCCTTCTTCGCAGCGGCCTTCTTCGCCGGAGCCTTCGCCGGAGCGGCCGCCTTCTTCGCGGGCTGCTTCTTGGCTGCGGAGGGACGTGAGGCCATAGGTGTGAGGTTACCGGGGGAGACGGCGCTCGACACGTGTGCCCACCGCTTCACCCGTTCGTGTCGCCCGCGGGAAAGTCCGGAACTGACGCTTCCGGTAAAGCCGCTGACACGCCCTCATGGGCCAGTCCGACCGATCTCGTCGACCCGGCCCGCAGACGGCCCTCGGTTGACCGCGGCCCGACTGACCGACGGCGCTCAGTTGACCGCGGGCCGGCTTCCGGACGTGCCCGGCTCCAGGGCGTCCAGCGCCCTCCGCAGGCCGGTGAGCTTGCGCTCCAGATGCGCCGCCGTCGCCACCGCCGCGGCGTCCGTCGACTCGTCACCCAGCTGCTTGGAGAGCGCCTCGGCCTGCTCCTCGACGGCCGCCAGCCGCGCCGACAGCTCGGCGAGCAGCCCCGCGGGCTCCTTGGCCTCCCCGCCGACGGCCTTGCCGCCGCCTTCCAACTGGAGCCGCAGCAGGGCCGCCTGCTCGCGCAGCTGACAGTTCTTCATGTACAGCTCGACGAAGACGGAGACCTTCGCCCGCAGCACCCACGGGTCGAACGGCTTGGAGATGTAGTCCACCGCGCCCGCCGCGTACCCGCGGAAGGTGTGGTGCGGGCCGTGGTTGATCGCCGTGAGGAAGATGATCGGGATGTCCCGGGTCCGCTCCCGTCGCTTGATGTGCGCGGCCGTTTCGAAACCGTCCATGCCCGGCATCTGGACGTCCAGCAGAATGACCGCGAAGTCGTCCGTGAGCAGTGCTTTGAGCGCTTCCTCCCCGGACGATGCCCGCACCAGCGTCTGATCGAGCGCCGAGAGGATCGCCTCCAGCGCCAGCAGATTCTCCGGCCGGTCATCGACCAGGAGGATCTTGGCCTTCTGCACCATGGCCCGCCCTCCTCGCCCCGGCGTGGGGCCTCCCCTGTCCGCAGGACTTGGGGCAGCACCGGCGGGCGCCGCCCCAGGGGACGACTCCCTTGCGCCGCCCGTCCTTGTGCCGGTCATCGTAGCCGCACCCCGCCTGTCACCACACCCTGTCACCGCGATGTCACTGTGTACGTAGCAGAAACGCATCGGGGGACCAGAAGGTTCCCCGAATCCCGTACTTCTACACGGCTTCGGGCACACTGAGTCAGCAACTCCGCGTGAACACCGAAGGTTCCCGCCACCTACGCGCCTCCCACGTTCCCACACCGCCCGAACGGGCCGTGCGGACGGTGCCCCCCACATGCCGACAACACCGTGCCGTGCGCACCGGGGACGCCGTGCCCGTGTACCACGGACACCATGACCGGACGTACCGCGGGCACGGTGTCCGAACGCGCCGTCCGGTTCCCGTTCGAACCCGCTCCTCACTCCTCCCGCATCCACTGCCGCATCACCGTCAGCAGGTGATCGGGGTCGACCGGCTTCGTCACGTAGTCGGAGGCACCCGACTCGATGGCCTTCTCCCGGTCGCCCTTCATCGCCTTCGCGGTCAGCGCGATGATCGGCAGACCGGCGAACTGGGGCATCCGGCGGATCGCCGTGGTCGTCGCGTACCCGTCCATCTCGGGCATCATGATGTCCATCAGGACGACCGCCACGTCCTCGTGCTGCTCCAGGACCTCGATGCCCTCGCGCCCGTTCTCGGCGTACAGCACGGACAGGCCGTGCTGCTCCAGGACACTGGTGAGCGCGAAGACGTTACGGATGTCGTCGTCGACGATCAGCACCTTCTGTCCGCCGAACCGGATCCCGCGGTGCGACTGCGGCGCCTGCTCCTCCCGCTCGACGGCCGGCTGCCGCTCCTGTACCGCGGCCCGCTCCTCGGCCTCCACCGTCCTGCGGCGGCGCCGGAAGAGCGCCGCGGCGACGTTCTGCGAGTCCTGGTACGACCTCACCTCGGCCGGCATCTCGATCTGCGCCCCCGGCAGCTCGACCGCGACGCCCGAGGACGCCAGCAGGTCGCCCGCCTCCAGGGACGGCATGGCCTGCTGGTAGCCGTGCGGGGGCAGCTCGCTCAGGTGCAGCGGCAGGTAGAGCGTGAACGTCGACCCGCGGCCCGGCTCGCTCTGCGCGTGGATCTCGCCGCCCAGCAGCTGCGCGATCTCCCGCGAGATGGACAGTCCCAGACCCGTACCGCCGTACTTGCGGCTGGTGGTGCCGTCCGCCTGCTTGAACGCCTCGAAGATCACCCGCATCTTGCTCGCCGCGATCCCGATCCCGGTGTCGCTCACGGAGAACGCGATCAGCGGCGCGTCGGGATCGGTCATCGAACCGGCCTCCAGCAACTGCTCCCGGATGGCCTGCGGTACCTCGTCCCGGGCCGGCCGGATGACCAGCTCGACCGCTCCGGAGTCGGTGAACTTCACCGCGTTGGACAGCAGGTTGCGCAGCACCTGGAGGAGCCGCTGTTCGTCGGTGTGCAGCGTGGCGGGCAGCTCCGGCGACACCCGCACCGACAGGTCGAGGCCCTTCTCCGCGGTCAGCGGCCGGAACGTGGCCTCCACGTAGTCGACGAGCTGGACGAGCGCGATACGCGTCGGAGAGACGTCCATCTTGCCCGCCTCGACCTTCGACAGATCGAGGATGTCGTTGATGAGCTGGAGCAGGTCGGAGCCGGCGCCGTGGATCGTCTCGGCGAACTCGACCTGCTTCGGGGACAGGTTCGCGTCGGCGTTGTCGGCGAGCAGTTTGGCCAGGATCAGCAGCGAGTTGAGCGGCGTACGCAGCTCGTGCGACATGTTGGCCAGGAACTCGCTCTTGTAGCGCATGGAGACCGCGAGTTGCTCGGCGCGCTCCTCCAGGACCTGCCGCGCCTCCTCGATCTCGGTGTTCTTCACCTCGATGTCGCGGTTCTGCTGCGCCAGCAGCTCGGCCTTCTCCTCCAGTTCGGCGTTGGACGACTGGAGCGCCTTCTGACGTTGTTCCAGTTCCTCCGAACGGTCCCGGAGTTGCTCGGTCAGCTCCTGCGACTGCTTCAGCAGTACCTCCGTCTTGGTGTTGACGGAGATGGTGTTGACGCTCGTCGCGATCATCTCGGCGATCTGGTTGAGGAAGTCCTTCTGGATCTGCGTGAACGGGGTGAAGGACGCCAGCTCGATGACGCCGAGCACCTGCCCCTCGAACAGCACCGGCAGGACGATCACCTGGGCGGGCGGGGCCTCCCCCAGCCCGGAGGAGATCTTCAGGTACCCGCTCGGCGCGTTCTCCACGAGGATCGTGCGCTTCTCCTCGGCGGCCGTCCCGACCAGCGCCTCCCCCGGCCGGAACGAGGTGGGCATGGAGCCCATCGAGTAGCCGTACGACCCGAGCATGCGCAGCTCGTACTGGTCGCTCTGGGCGCCCGCCTGGTCCTGGCCGTCGACGTGGGGCATGGCGAGGAAGAACGCCCCGTGCTGCGCGGAGACCACCGGAGTGAGCTCACTCATGATCAGCGAGGCCACGTCCTGGAGGTCCCGGCGGCCCTGCATCAGCGCGGAGATCCGCGCCAGATTGCCCTTGAGCCAGTCCTGCTCCTTGTTGGCGATCGTGGTGTCGCGCAGGTTGGCGATCATCTTGTTGATGTAGTCCTGGAGCTCGGAGATCTCCCCGGAGGCGTCCACGTCGATCTTCAGGTTCAGGTCGCCGCGCGTCACCGCGGTCGCCACGCGCGCGATGGCACGCACCTGCCGGGTGAGATTCCCGGCCATCTCGTTCACGGACTCGGTCAGGTCCCGCCAGGTGCCGTCGACGTCACGCACGCGTGCCTGACCGCCGAGCTGACCCTCCGTGCCCACCTCGCGGGCCACACGGGTGACCTCCTCGGCGAAGGACGACAACTGGTCGACCATCGTGTTGATGGTCGTCTTCAGCTCGAGGATCTCCCCGCGCGCGTCGATGTCGATCTTCTTGGTCAGGTCGCCCTTGGCGATGGCCGTGGTGACCATGGCGATGTTGCGCACCTGACCGGTCAGGTTGGACGCCATCTGGTTCACCGACTCGGTGAGGTCCTTCCAGGTGCCCGCCACCCCCGGCACCTGTGCCTGGCCGCCCAGGATGCCGTCGGTGCCCACCTCGCGGGCCACCTTGGTCACCTGGTCGGCGAAGGACCGCAGCGTCCGCACCATGGTGTTGAAGGTGTCGGCGAGCTGCGCGACCTCGCCGCGCGCCTCGATCGTCACCGTCCGCGTCAGGTCGCCGTTGGCGACGGCCGCGGCCACCTGGGAGATGTTCCGCACCTGGACCGTGAGGTTCTTGGCCATCAGGTTGACGTTGTCGTTGAGGTCCTTCCAGATGCCCACGACGCCGGGCACGCTCGCCTGACCACCGAGGATGCCCTCCGTACCCACCTCACGCGCCACCCGGGTGACCTGCTCGGCGAAGGACGACAACTGGTCCACCATCGTGTTGACGGTCGTGACCAGCTCGAGGATCTCGCCCTTGGCGTCGACGGTGATCTTCTTCGACAGGTCGCCCTTGGCCACGGCGGTCGTGACCTCGGCGATGTTGCGGACCTGCATGGTCAGGTTGTTGGCCATGCCGTTCACGGACTGCGTGAGGTCCTTCCAGGTGCCGGAGACGCCCTGCACCTCCGCCTGGCCGCCGAGGATGCCCTCGGTACCCACCTCGCGGGCCACCCGGGTGACCTCCTGCGCGAACGACGACAGCTGGTCCACCATCGTGTTCAGGGTGTTCTTCAGCTCCAGGATCTCCCCGCGCGCGTCCACGGTGATCTTCTGCGACAGGTCACCGCGGGCCACCGCCGTCGCGACCTGCGCGATGTTGCGCACCTGACCCGTCAGGTTCCCGGCCATGCCGTTCACCGAGTCGGTCAGTTCGCGCCACACACCGGCGACCCCGGGCACCTGGGCCTGGCCGCCGAGGCGGCCCTCCGTACCCACCTCTCGGGCGACGCGGGTGACCTGCTCGGCGAAGGACGACAACTGGTCGACCATCGTGTTGATGGTGTTCTTCAGCTCCAGGATCTCGCCGCGCGCGTCGACGTCGATCTTCTGGGACAGGTCGCCCCGCGCCACAGCCGTCGTCACCTGGGCGATGTTGCGCACCTGGGAGGTCAGATTCCCCGCCATCGAGTTGACGGAGTCCGTGAGCTCCTTCCAGGTCCCCGACACTCCGTCCACGCGGGCCTGGCCGCCGAGGCGGCCCTCCGTACCCACGTCCCGGGCCATCCGCGTGACCTGGTCGGCGAAGCTGGAGAGCTGGTCCACCATCGTGTTCACGGTGTTCTTCAGCTGGAGCATCTCGCCGGAGACGTCCACGGTGACCTTCTGCGACAGGTCACCGTTGGCCACCGCCGTCGTCACCTGGGCGATGTTGCGCACCTGGCCGGTGAGGTTGCGGAACGCGGTGTTGACGGAATCCGTCAGGTCCTTCCACGTCCCCGCCGCACCCGGCACCTGCGCCTGACCGCCCAGCTCACCCTCGACACCGACCTCGCGGGCCACGCGGGTGACCTCGGCGCCGAAGGAGGACAGCTGGTCCACCATCGTGTTGACGGTGTTCTTCAGCTCCAGCATCTCGCCGGCCACGTCCACCGTGACCTTCTGCGACAGGTCACCGTTGGCCACCGCCGTCGTCACCGCGGCGATGTCGCGCACCTGAGTGGTCAGGTTCCGGAAGACGGTGTTGACGGAATCCGTCAGGTCCTTCCAGATCCCCGCCGCACCCGGCACGTTCGCCTGGCCGCCGAGCTGCCCCTCGCCACCGGTCTCGTTGGCCACGCGCGTGACCTCGTCCGCGAAGATCCGCAGCGTCTCGGTCATCTGGTTGATCGTCTCGGCGAGCTGCGCGACCTCGCCGCGAGCCGGCACCGTCACCTTCTTCGACAGGTCACCGTTGGCCACCGCGGTCGTCACGTGGGAGATCTCGCGCACCTGGGCCGTCAGGTTCCCGGCCATGGTGTTGACGGAGTCGGTGAGCTCCTTCCACACCCCGGCCACGCCCGGCACCTGCGCCTGCCCGCCCAGGGCGCCCTCGGTGCCGACCTCACGAGCGACGCGCGTCACTTCGGACGAGAACGCGGAGAGCTGGTCCACCATCGTGTTGACGGTGTTCTTCAGCTCCAGCATCTCGCCGGCCACGTGAACCGTGACCTTACGGGACAGATCACCCTTGGCCACCGCCGTCGTCACCAGCGCGATGTCCCGCACCTGCGCGGTGAGCCGGTACGCCATCGTGTTGACGGAGTCCGTGAGGTCCTTCCACGAACCGGACATGCCGCGCACCCGGGCCTGTCCGCCCAGCTTGCCCTCGGTCCCGACCTCGCTGGCCACCCGCGTGACCTCGTCCGTGAACGTCGACAACTGGTCGACCAGGTTGTTCACAGTCCGCCCGACCTTCAGGAACTCACCGCGCAACGGCTGCCCGGTGCCCTCCGCCGTCTGCGTCCGCAGCTCCATGCGGGGCGACAGGTCACCGTCCGCCACCGCCGACAGCACCCGGCTGACCTCGGAGACCGGCCGTACGAGGTCGTCCACGAGCGCGTTCGAGTTGTCGATCGCGGCCGCCCACGAGCCCTCGCAGGCACCCGTCTCCAGTCGCTCCGTGAGCTTTCCCTCACGCCCGACCATGCGCCGCACCCGGGCCAGCTCACCCGTGAGATGGAGATTGCGGTCGGCCACCTCGTTGAAGACCGCCGCGATCTCCGACATCACACCGTCGCCGGACACCGTGAGCCGCTTGCGGAAGTTCCCCTCCCGCATGGACACGAGTGCCGCGAGCAGCCGGTTCAGCGCGGCCGTGTCCACCGTCGTACTGCCACCCCGCGTTTTGCCCTGGTTACTCAGGGACTGTCCGCCTTTCGCGCGCGTCTTCGTGGCCCGCGTCGCTGCGCCAGACTCCACTGTGTCCCTCCCGCAGGGGTCGACCGTTACCGCTGTGCCCGGACACCACCGCTCGGCGGACCGGTTACTACCGCGTACTTCCGTGCTTCCGCACGGTCCGGACCGGCTCGCCGGACCGCTTCCAGGGCTGCTGCCCACCGCACTCGGTGCGCATTCAACCCGCCCTGACCTTCATAAGAAGCTTGCCCAGTGTTTCACCCCGGCCGAACCCGGCCATAACAGTTCGGCAGCTTCGCACATCGTCCGCACACCCTCTGGGCGGAAACACTGCGGACCGGCATCCGCATGGACGGCGAAGGTAAGTAACCTTGCATGCGGCTGTCCAGCCACACCGGTGAGTCCGGCCTGGGCGGTGGCACGGAGACGAGCGGGCATCGGAGGGGCGGCCGGAATGACCACCGGACTGATCCCGGGGGAGCAGCCCCCGGATCCCGGGCCGACGGGTGGACTGCCGCAGCAGCGGCGAGACCCGGTCGGCCATGAGGCCGTGCACGGGGAGAGAGGGTCGAGGAGTTCTGTGATCACCGCGCGCGCGGCCGCCAGCTTCGAGCCCGTCGGACGATCGGTGGCGAGCGCCCGGTCCTTCGTCCGGGACACGCTCCAGGGCTGGGGCCATGCCGACATCGTCGACGACGCCGTGGTGCTCACCAGCGAACTGGTGACCAACGCCGTGGTGCACGCCGGCACCACCGCCGACGTCGTGTGCCTGCGCGGCGACGACGGCGTACGCATCGAGGTGGCCGACCACTACCCCGAGCGTGAGGTCCCCCTCCAGGGCTCCCCCGCGACCATGGGCAGCCTCGACCGCGAGGGCGGCCGCGGCCTCCAGCTGTGCGCGGCCCTGGCCGACCGCTGGGGCGTCGAGTACACGCCCACACTGAAGAACGTCTGGTTCCACCTGCATCTCCCGGAGCGCCCGGTCGGCACCCGCGCCGCCGGCCCCGCCCTTCCCGCCGATCTGCTCCCCCTCGCCGACGCCCGCGTCCGTGTCGCCGTCGTCCAGATCGACCGCACCGGTGCCGTCTCCTCCTGGAACGAGGACGCCGAGGAGCTCTTCGGCTACCCCGCCGAGCAGGTCATCGGCAAGCCGCTCACCGACCTCGCCGCCTGGCCGCACACCCCGGGCACCAGCACCGGCATCGCCGAGGCACTCCAACTCTCCCGCTGGGAGGGCAGCTACGGCATAAGGGACGCCAACGGCCGCGTCACGCCCGTCTACGCCTCCCACCTCCGCGTCCGCGACGCCGGCGGCGAGCCCTCCACGGTCTGCCTCCTCGTCCGGGACCACGAACGCGCGGTCCTGCAGACGCCGTCGCGCGTGCCGTCCTCCGACTCCGCCGCCTCCTCCGAGGGCCAGAGTGCCGACCCCTTCGAGGTGTTCATCGGCTCCCCCGCCCCGGACGACCTCGACGGCCTCCTCCAGCGCACGGTCGAACGCGCCCGCGACATGCTCGACGCCGACGCCGCCTTCCTGCTCCTGGCGACCGACGACGAAACGGAGTTGGAGGTCCGCGCCTCCACCGGCCTGCCCTCCGCCCGCCAGCGCTTCGCCCGTGTCCCGGTCGAGGCCGGCCCCGGCCGCTACGGCTCCGCTCGTATGCCCGCCGTGCACGACGACCTCGCGGCGGTCCCGGGCGTGGTCCCGCTGCTGAACGGCACGGGCATGCGCTCGGTCGTCACCGTCCCCCTCAAGGTCGAGGGCCGCCTCACCGGCTCCCTCGGGGTCGCCGCCGAGTCCGCCGGCCGGTACTCCAACGAGGAGGCGCTGCGCCTCCAGTTCGCCGCCGACCGCATCGCCCTGGCCGTCGAGTCGGCGCGCCTGGGGGAACTGGAACGGCTGCGCCGCGGCTCCCTCAGCTTCCTCGTCGAGGCCTCCGACCTGCTCGCCGGCACCCTCGACCGCGACCAGACGCTGGCCCTGATGGCGCAGATGACGGTCCCGACCCTGGCCACCTGGTGCGCCGTCTACACCATCGCGGACCAGGCGTCGGACCCGTACCTCTCCTACGTCCTGCACGAGGACGAGGAGCTCATCGACGGCATCAAGTCCCTGCTGTCGAAGATCGCCCCGCCCGACCCGGTGCCCACCCCGGGCGCCCGCGTCTGGCCGGCCCCCGGCGAGGTGGCCCACCAGGCGGCGCTGCGGACCTCCATGCGCGACCTCGGCCTGAGCGGCGGCCCGGCGCACCAGATGAGTTCGAGCATCGGCCCGACCCTCGCCACGGCCTCCGCGGTCGGCGGCGAGACCGTGGTCCTGCCGCTGGTCGCACGCAACCGTGTCATCGGCATGCTCACGCTCGGCAAGCCGACCGACGAACACTTCCGCCAGGAGATCCTGGAACTGGCCGAGGATCTCTCCCGCAGGGCCGCCCTGGCCCTGGACAACGCCCGCCTGTACTCGGAGCGGACTGCCATCAGCCAGTCCCTCCAGCGCAGCCTGCTGCCCCCGGAACTCCCCGTCATCAACGGCGTCGAGGTCGAGGTCATCTACCGCGCGGCAGGCGAGGGCAACGAGGTCGGCGGCGACTTCTACGACCTCTTCCCGATCAGCGAGGACGCGTACGGCTTCGCCATCGGCGACGTCTGCGGTACGGGCCCGAACGCGGCGGCCGTCACGGGCCTGGCGCGGCACGCCCTGCGCCTGCTGGCCCGCGAGGGCCTCAGCGGCCCGGCGGTCCTGGAGCGCCTCAACTCGGCCATCCTCGACGAGGGCGCCCGCAGCCGCTTCCTCACGCTGCTGTACGGCGAGATGCGCCCGCAGGAGGACGGCAGCGCGGAGCTGAAGGTGGTCTGCGCCGGCCATCCGCTCCCGCTCCGTCTGCGCCAGGACGGCACGGTCGAACCGGCGGCGGAGCCGCAGCCCCTCCTCGGTGTCATCGAGGACCTGGAGCTGTACGAGCAGACGGTCACCCTCGACCCGGGCGACGTCCTGCTCTGCGTCACGGACGGCGTCACCGAACGCCGCGAGGGCACGCGCATGCTGGGCGACGACGGCCTCGCGGACGTCCTCACCACGTGCACGGGACTGACGGCCGGCGCGGTGGCGGCCCGCATCATGCGCGCGGTGGAACGCTTCGCGTCGGACGCCCCGTCCGACGACATGGCGATTCTCGCGATGCGGGTCCCGGAGCCGCACGCGGACTAGGGCACCGGCCCCGGGCATGCGAAAGGCCCCGCCCGATTGGGCGGGGCCTTTCGTGGTGGAGCCCCCAAACGGAATCGAACCGTTGACCTTCTCCTTACCATGGAGACGCTCTACCGACTGAGCTATGGGGGCCTGTCGCTTCGCGTGGTTTCCCTCGCGGCAACGGAATAGATCATACCCCGAACAGGCTGGTGCTCCCAACCACGCCTGTCAGTGCGCGGGCTGCAGGAGCCCTCCGAGCGCGTTGCAGGCGGACACGACGCGCTGCATGTCCCGCCTGGTCAACGAGGCGTCGACCGGCAGCGCGAGCGTCTCGTCGGCGGCCCGCTCCGTTTCCGGCAACGACACGCACCGCCGGAAACCGGGCATCCGGTGCACCGGCGTCTGCACCGGCACCCGGCACTCGACTCCCCTGCCCCGCACGGCTCGTGCGAACGCGTCACGGTCCGGCCGCCCGTTGCCCGGCACTCGCACCACGTACTGCTGGTAGGTGTGCCCGTCACCCCAGTCCGGGATGCGCACGCCCCTCAGTTTCCCGTCGAGGTAGGCGGCCCGCTGTCTGCGCTGCGCCATCTCGTCGTACGACATCTCCGACTCGCCCCGCTCCAGCACGAGCAGCCCGTGCCTCTGCCCGACCCCGCGCAGTGGCCCCATGTCCGCCGGCCGCCCGAACCGGTGTACGGCCACCACGGCGGCGGTCCGGGGCGTCAACGCCGCCTCCACCGAGGCGGCGTGCAGACAGTACGACTCCGGATCTATGTCGGCGAAGACCGGCGACGCGCCGATCAGAACCACGGCTTCGGCGACTTCCACGTTCCCGAAGGCAGGTACGACGACCTCGTCACCGACTCCTACGCCGGCGGCCCTGAGCATTGCTGCAGTACCCATGCCGGTGATGGTGGTAGCGCAACGTGAACTTCAAGTAACGGAGAACAAAAAAGGGTTGGACCCTGAACCGAAGTTCGGGATCCAACCCTTTTGAATGATTGTTCGGCGGCGTCCTACTCTCCCACAGGGTCCCCCCTGCAGTACCATCGGCGCTGTAAGGCTTAGCTTCCGGGTTCGAAATGTAACCG
>NZ_JBIRNE010000010.1:0-12448 GCF_044331465.1 Streptomyces sp. NPDC017225
ACGAGACACGACCCCCACCGCAGCCGCTACTTCAAGCCCCAGCGCCTCCACGCGGACAAGGCATACGACGTCCCTCACCTGCGCAAATGGCTCTGAGGCAAGCACATCGGGGTGCGTATCGCCCGCAAGGGAGTCGAGTCCAGCGAACGGTTAGGGCGCCGCCGATGGGTCATCGAACGCACCATGTCCTGGCTCACCGGCTACCGCAGACTCAACCACCGATACGAACGCCACCCCCGCAACTACCTGGCCTTTCTCGGCCTCGCCGCAGCACTCTGCTGCTACAAGCGACTCGCTCGTCTCACCACATAGGACACGGTCTTACACCTCACGTCCGTCGGGTCCTCAAGACGGCAGGCCAGGCCCTGTGCTTCACATATGAGCTGTTCGTCAGTGTATCCTGCCTCATCTGTCAACCGCGCGCCTGCCCTCTAGGCCCTTCGGGTGACGAAAAAATCAGGACCCAGACCCGGACCCGGACAGCGAACCGGTGCGGTCAAAGGATTGGAAGAACAGGGCGTGTCGAAGCCGCGTATCAGCGTGATTGTGCCGATTTACCAAGTGCAGTCCTTCCTGCGGGAGTGCCTCGAGTCCATCCTTGAGCAGTCCTTCCGTGACATCGAGGTAATCGCCGTCAACGACCACTCACCCGATCGCTGCGGAGAGATCGTGGACGAATACGCCAAGGCCGACGAGAGGGTCCGGGCACTGCACCTGCCCGAGAATGTAGGATTGGGCCGAGCTCGGAACGCGGGGATGGAGAAGGCGCGCGGCGACTACCTCTTCTTCCTCGACAGCGACGACACGCTTACGCCCGGCTCTCTGCAGTTCATAGCGGACCGGCTGACGCAGACCGCCGACCCGGACGTTCTGATCTTCGACTACGCGCGCACATTCTGGTGGGGCGGGGCGACCCGCAACAGCCTGGCCTCAGTCTTTCAGACGGAGGGACCGGAGGTCTTCACAGCGAAGCAGCGGCCGGAGTTCCTCACCCTGCTCATGGTGGTATGGAACAAGGTCTACCGGCGCGACTTCATTGAGCGGCGCGGCTTCCAATTCCCGCCGGGGTACTACGAAGACACTCCCTGGACTTTCCCGGTCCTGATGTCGGCCGACCGGATCGCCGCCCTGGACCACGTTGTCGTCCACTACCGTCAGCGTCGCCAGGGCAACATCCTGCGCACGGTCAGTCGCAAGCACTTCGACATCTTCGACCAGTATGAGCGGGTCTTCGCCTTCATCGACAGCGACCCGTCTCTCGCGGAGTGGAGAGCTCAGCTCTTCACCAAGATGATCGACCACTTCATCGCCATCCTGGCAAAGAGCAACCGAGTGCCCGACGAACTGAGGGCCGAGTTCTTCGCTCTGGCGCATCGCCACTATCGACGCTATCTGCCGGCGGACTACGTGCGGCCCGAGGGCCATACCGGCCTGCGGCACTCACTGATCGCACGCGGCGCATATCCGATCTACCAGACTCTGAAGGTGGCCAATCAAGGGCGCCGCAAGGTCCGCAAGACTGTCCGCGCCACTCGGAAGAAGGCTGCCAGCAAGCGCCTGGACCGCCTTTACGAAGCCGCGCTCAAGCAGCCCATCGACCAAAACCTGGCCGTCTACTCCGCTTACTGGGGCCGGGGTTACGTGTGCAACCCCGCCGCGTTGCACGCCAAGGCCAAGGAGATAGCTCCCCATATCAGGGGTGTGGTGGTCGCCAAGCAGGACGAGGTGAAGAATCTCCCACCCGGCACCGATTTCGTGGTCCCGGGGACCCCGAGGTACTGGGAGGTCATCGCGCGCGCCAAGTACTTCTTCAACAACGTCAACTTCGAGGACCGCTTCGTCAAGCGCCCCGGCACCGTCCATGTGCAGACGCAGCACGGTACACCGCTCAAGCGCATGGGCATCGACTTGCTGCCCTACCCGGTCGCCGCCAAGGGAACGAACTTCAAGAAGCTCTTGGAGCGCTCGGACCGCTGGGATTTCTGCATATCCTCCAACCGGTTCTCCTCGGACATCTGGGAACAGGCCTTCCCGTGCTCCTTCGCATCGTTGGAGAGCGGTTACCCCCGCAACGATGTCTTCTACAACTCGACTGCCGACGACGTTCGCCGCATTCGGGATGAGCTCGGCATCCCTCAAGGGAAGACCGCCGTTCTCTACGCGCCGACTCACCGGGACTACACCAAGGGCTTCGTCCCCCAGCTCGACCTTGCCCGCCTCACTGACGCCCTCGGTGACGACTTCGTGGTGCTCATGCGAGGCCATCACTTCTACGAACAGACGGCGGAGCTGCGGGCGTTGCAGGCGTCTGCCCGTGTCATCGACGTCACCTCGCATACCTCCTCGGAGGAACTGCAACTCGCTGCGGACGTACTGCTGGCGGACTATTCGTCGATGATTTTCGACTACGCCAACCTCGACCGGCCGATCGTGATCTATGCCAACGACTGGGAGGCTTACACGGTCTCTCGCGGTGTGTACTTCGACCTCACGGAGGAACCGCCCGGCCACGTCACGCGCACCCAGGAGGAACTGCACGACGTATTCGTCAGCGGTGCCTGGAAGGATGCTCGATCCGATGCCCTACGAGGCTCCTTCCGCCGTAAGTTCTGCGAGTACGACGACGGCCGAGCGGCCGAGCGCGTCATACGTCAGATCCTGCTGGGTGAACCGGCGGAGAAGCTGCCGGTCGTACCGCTGGAAGAGCGGACTCCGGCCCCGTCGCCGAGGGCCGCTCAGGGGGAGGGCGTGAAGGAACCTGCGGTCGGGTGGTCCAGGACCGCATAGATGTCCGGTCAGGGCGTCGGCGCGCCACTGAGAAGCACGCCGGCGCCCGGTGTCGAGACGTCGACAGCCGAGGCTGTGTGCGTGCGCGCTCTCCCTTCCGCCACCCTCGGTGAGCCTGGCGGAAGGGAGCGGACCGGCGCCGGTGCATGCCTGACCTCTCGCCTCCTCCACGGGTAGGGCCAATGCCAGAAACAGAAGAGAAGGTGGCCATGAAATCCAGTGCCGGGGAGCGGTCCCACGCTGAGATCAGACGGGTCTGGCCGCGCGACGGTCACATTCGGATCCTCGGGACGGTCGTCATCGGCAAGGTGGCGGACGATGTCCCCGTGGACAAGTCGTGGACGCTGCGCCTCACCTCCCGCGAACGACCCGAGGCCCCTGTCCTGTCCGGCGTCGCATGGCTCACAGACCTGCTCAAGCGCACCGTGACCCGCACGTCGCGCCCCACCCCGCGTCGGCTGCACTTCCCCGTCGTCAGCGACGGCGCGCGCTTCGAGGCAGTCGTGCCCGTCCGCGACCTGGCAGTCTGGGACGCACTGCCCCGCGAACACTGGGACCTGCATGTGGTCGCGACTCGCGGTGGCAAGAAGCTGGTACTTCGCGTCGGCCGCCACCTCGACGACATGCCAGGCAAGAAGCAGATCGTGAAGTTTCCCGAGCAGTACAAGGCAGGGGTCGCCGTGCTGCCCTATTACACCGATGGCGACGACCTTTCCATACGCTGCGCCCGACGCGACAACGCCGACCGGAGCGCCACATGAAGCTGACCTACCTGATATACAACGCTTTCGGCGTCGGTGGCACTGTCCGTACCGTGTTCAACCAGGCCAACGCCATGGTCGAGCGCGGTCACGACGTGGAGATCGCCACCATGCTGCGCTACCACGAGGAGCCACCCTTCCCGCTGGATTCCCGGGTGCAGGTGACCGCGCTCGTGGACAACCGATCCGGCTCGTACGTGGACTGGGACGGGTATGAGGGCCCGGAGGACACCTCCTGGCATGGTCGGTTCCCGGCAGGAATCTCCAAGAACGTGGACAGTCGTCGCCGCATCAGCGCGATGATCCGCTTCCTTCGCGGCCTGGAGCGCCAGATCGTGATCGGCACCCGGCCCACGATCAACCTGGTCATGGCCGAGTTCACGGACCCGTCGCTGGTCCGTGTCGTCCAGGAGCATGCGGGTCTGTCCACGCACAAGGGCGAGTGGCGCAAGGCCATCGACGCCGCCTACGTGAAGATGGACGCAGTCGTCTGTCTCACCGAGGCGGACCGTGCCGCCTACGCCCAGGCGTTCCCCCACGTCCGCGTCGAGCGAATACCGAACGCCCTGCACTCCCTGGACGTCCCACACACCGACCTTTCACGGCCCCAGGTTGTCAGCGCCGGACGACTCGATGGCAACAAGGGCATCGACAAGCTGATCATGGCGTTCGGCCAAGTCGTGCAAGCACACCCGAATTGGACACTGCGTGTCCACGGCGACGGCCCGGAGATGGAAGCCCTTCGCAAAGCCGTCCGCGCCAAGCACCTGTACAATCACGTCTTCCTCATGGGCCCGACGCGCAAGCTCGATGAGGAACTCGCGAAGGGCTCCATTTTTGCGATGAGCTCCAAGTCCGAGGGCTTCGGCATGGTGCTGCTGGAGGCCATGAACTGCGGCCTCCCTGTGGTCAGTTTCAACTGTCCGGTCGGCCCACGAGAACTCGTCGCCGACGGAGTGGATGGTCTGCTCGTCCCCGAACTCGACGTGGACGCCCTGGCCTTGGGCATCATGCGCCTGATCGAGGACGAGGAGCTGCGCCGCAGACTCTCCCTAGCGGCCCTGCAAAAAGCCACCGCATACGGCCCCGCCGTCGTCACCGAGTCCTGGGAGCACCTCTACGAAGTCCTGACCACGGCAAAATGATGTCGGGTGTGTCAGGTCCTGCACGTCCACACCTCTGAGTGACTCTGTCGCGGATCCTGTGATTGCGTGGGTCAGTTTGGTCGGTCGGCACGCTCGGTTCGAGAGCGAGGGCCGTCCATGGTTCTCAAGGTGTTCCGTGTCCCTGCACCGTCGCTATGGTGAGCAGGTCCCGCCCCTGACCGCGCAGATCACGCAGGCGGACAACCCTGGCGGGACCACCGCAGTAGTACATCGAGGCCCTACAACCACCGCGGGTCCGATGGCGGCGTCACGACGCGTGATCAGGAACGGGAGGGTCCCGCCATGGTTCGCCCCTGATGTTGCCGGCGCAACCCACCCGGAACCACAAGGCACTGGTCTCTCCCGGCCCGGCGCTGACCAGCGTCCCACCCACGGCGTACAGCCCGAGATCCAAGGAGCCTTTACAAAGATGCTCCCCATCCACTACGTGAGTCGCTGAGGGGCACCGGAGCGCTTTGCATGGCCGCCGTTCATATCGGCGGCCATGCAACTCCACTCAGGGCGCGGCAGCGGGTCAGAACGGCTCGAAGCCGTCGAACTCCCGCTCCGCCTCGTCGCGTTCGGCGTCCCGGTCCCGGCGTCGCTGGGCGGCCGGGCGGGGCGCCTCGAAGCGGTGGTCCTCGCCGCGGCGGCCGAGCATCTCGGCGCCGGCCGTCACCGACGGCTCCCAGTCGAAGACGACCGCGTTGTCCTCGGGGCCGATGGCCACGCCGTCACCGTTGCGCGCGCCCGCCTTCATCAACTTGTCCTCGACACCGAGGCGGTTGAGCCGGTCGGAGAGGTATCCGACGGCCTCGTCGTTGTTGAAGTCGGTCTGGCGCACCCAGCGTTCGGGCTTCTCGCCACGCACCCGGAACAGTCCGTCCTCCTCGCGGGTGACGGTGAAGCCGGCGTCGTCCACGGCCTTGGGCCGGATGACGATCCGCGTGGCCTCGTCCTTGGGCCGGGCCGCGCGCGCGGTGCCCACCAGCTCGGCCAGCGCGAAGGACAGCTCCTTCAGTCCCATGTGGGCCACCGCCGACACCTCGAAGACCCGGTAGCCGCGCGCCTCCAGATCCGGCCGGACCATCTCGGCGAGGTCCTTGCCGTCCGGCACGTCGATCTTGTTGAGGACGACGATCCGGGGCCGGTTGTCCAGCCCGCCGTACTCCCGCAGCTCCGCCTCGATGATGTCCAGGTCGGAGACCGGGTCGCGCTCGGACTCCAGCGTCGCCGTGTCCAGGACGTGCACCAGCACGCTGCACCGCTCCACGTGCCGCAGGAACTCCAGGCCCAGGCCCTTGCCCTGGCTGGCGCCGGGGATGAGACCGGGGACGTCCGCGACGGTGTAGACGGTCTCGCCGGCCGTCACCACACCGAGGTTGGGGACGAGCGTCGTGAAGGGGTAGTCGGCGATCTTCGGCTTCGCCGCGCTCAGCACGGAGATCAGCGACGACTTGCCGGCGCTCGGGTAGCCGACCAGCGCCACGTCGGCGACGGTCTTCAGCTCCAGGTGGATGTCCCGCAGGTCGCCGGGCACGCCGAGCAGCGCGAAGCCGGGCGCCTTGCGCCGCGCGGAGGCCAGCGCCGCGTTGCCGAGGCCGCCCCGGCCGCCCTGCGCGGCGACGTACGACGTGCCCTGCCCCACCAGGTCGGCCAGGACGTTGCCCGCCCCGTCGAGGACCACGGTGCCGTCGGGCACGGGCAGGACCAGGTCCTGGCCGTCCTTGCCGGAGCGGTTGCCGCCCTCGCCGGGCTTGCCGGCCGTGGCCTTGCGGTGCGGGGAGTGGTGGTAGTCGAGGAGCGTGGTCACCGACTGGTCGACGGTGAGGATCACGTCGCCGCCACGGCCGCCGTTGCCGCCGTCCGGGCCGCCGAGCGGCTTGAACTTCTCACGGTGGACGGAGGCACAGCCGTGGCCTCCGTTACCCGCGGCGACATGCAGCTCGACGCGGTCCACGAAGGTGGTCATGGGATGTGCCTCCAGTTACCGGTTACTACTTACTACGGAATGTCTCTTGGTTAACACGCGAAAGGCGGACCCGCTTCCCTTGGGGGGAAGTGAGGTCCGCCTCGCGAAAGTTTCCGATCAGGCGACCGGAACGATGTTCACGACCTTGCGGCCACGGTGGGTGCCGAACTGCACCGCACCGGCCTGCAGGGCGAACAGCGTGTCGTCGCCACCACGGCCGACGCCGGCGCCCGGGTGGAAGTGGGTGCCGCGCTGGCGGACCAGGATCTCACCCGCGTTGACGGCCTGACCGCCGAAGCGCTTCACGCCGAGCCGCTGGGCATTGGAGTCGCGACCGTTCCGAGTGGACGATGCGCCCTTCTTGTGTGCCATCTGTTCTCAGTCCCTTACTTCGCGGCCGCGGGGATCTCAGTGACCTTGATCGCCGTGTACTGCTGGCGGTGGCCCTGACGACGGCGGTAGCCGGTCTTGTTCTTGTAGCGCAGAATGTCGATCTTCTGGCCCTTGTGGTGGTCCACGACCTCGGCCTGGACCTTGATGCCGGCCAGCACCCACGGGTCGCTGGTCACAGCGTCGCCGTCGACGACGAGCAGGGTCGAGAGCTCGACCGTGTCGCCGACCTGGGCGGTGGAAATCTTGTCAACCTCAACGATGTCGCCGACAGCAACCTTGTGCTGGCGACCACCGCTGCGCACGATGGCGTACAAGCGGATCTCACTCTCTCGCTCCGGAACGGCACCCCCGCAGTCCAGCCGCCCGGTGAACACGCGGACAGCCTCTCCCGGCCGGGGCCCGACAAGGCCCGCGCCCGGAAGGAAAGAGGTTTACGGGGATGTGACGTGTCAGTCGACACGCCGACGGTCAAGATTACGGGGCCGTACGACAGGGGTCAAACCGAGCCTCCGGGCCCGGCGCCCGGCCGCCCCGGGCCACGCCCTCAGTGGGCGACCGACGCCACGTACCCGGCGTACGCCGCCTCGGTCCGCGCCCGCGACAGGTCGAGGTGCTCCAGGATCGTGTACCGGCCCGGCCGGGTCCGCGGCGCGAACTCCACGGCCCGTACGAACTCGTCGTCGTCGAACCCGATCTCCCGGGCCACCACCGGCAGCCCGTGCCGGCGCAGCGTCCGGGCGATCAGCAGGGAGGCCTCGTGGTCGCCGCGCAGATACGTCGCGAAGGCCGCGCCGATGCCCACCTGCTCGCCGTGGCTGGCGGCGCGCCTCGGGTACAGCAGGTCGAGCGCGTGGCTGATCTCGTGGCAGGCGCCGGACGAGGGCCGGGTGTGCCCGGCGATCGACATGGCGATGCCGGACAGCACCAGCCCCTCGGTCAGCACGGTCAGGAACCCGTCGTCGCCGCAGCCGCCGGGGTGGCGCAGCACGGCCTCGCCGGCCTGCCGGGCCAGGGCGGCGGCGAGGCCGTCGACCTTCTCCCCGTTGACCCGGTGGGCCAGCTCCCAGTCGGCGACGGCGGAGATGTTGGAGACGGCGTCACCGATCCCGGAGCGCACGAACCGGATCGGCGCCTCGCGGATCACCGCCAGGTCGACGACGAGGGCGATGGGCGTCGGCACGCCGTACGAACCGCGGCCCGCGTCGTTGTCCAGTATCGACACCGGCGAGCAGATGCCGTCGTGGGAGAGGTTGGTGGCCACGGCGACCATGGGCAGACCGACGCGGGCCGCGGCGAACTTGGCGCAGTCGATGACCTTCCCGCCGCCGAGCCCGACGATCGCGTCGTAGCGGCTCGCCTTCACGCCGTCGGCCAGCCGCACCGCGTCGTCGATGGTGCCGCCGCCGACCTCGAACCAGTCGGCACCGGGCAGGGACGGCGCCAGCCGCCGGCGCAGCCGCGCCCCCGAACCGTCGCTGATCGCCACGGCGAGCTTCCCGGACTGGGAGATCCGCTGGTCCGCGAGGACACTCGCCAGGTCGTCGAGCGCGCCCGGGCGGATGTCCACGACGAGCGGCGAGGGGATGAGCCTCGTCAGTACCGGCACGTGATCTTCTCTCCTCGCGGGGGCGGCGGGTCGGTGACGCACGGCTTTCCGGTGATGATGCGCCCCGCGGGGTCCGGGGAAACGTGTGGTCCTGGCCGAACGGACTCCGGGCGGACTCCGAGCGGACAGGACCACACGTACTGCGACAGGTGCCGGATCAGCCCTCGTCGGTGGCGGCCGTGACCGAGGACGGCGTCTGCTGGGCAGCCGCCGCGGTCTTCTTCGACGCCGTCTTCCTGGCCGTGGCCTTCTTGGCGGTCGTCGTCTTGGCCGCCTTCTTGGCCGTGGCCTTCTTCGCGGTCGTCGTCTTCTTGGCCGCGGTCTTCTCGGTGGCGGTCTTCTCGGTGGCGGCCTTCTTCGCCGTCGCCTTCTTCGCCGTGGCCTTCTTGGCCGTCTTGCGGGCCGCGGCCTTCTTGGCCGGGGCGGCCTCCTCGGCGGTCTCCGCCTCGGGTGCCGTCACGACCGCGTCCTGCTCGGCCGCCGCCTGCCCGGCCGCGTCCTCCGCCGGGGCCGACGGGACGACCATGACGGCCGCCTCCTCGGACGCGGTGGACGTGGTGGGCTTGCGCACGGCCCGACGCCGCGGACGGGCCGGGGCGGCGCTCTCGGCGGCCGCACCGGACGGCTCCGCGGGCGCCTCGGTCGCCGGTGCCTGAGTCGCCTGCTCGGGCTGCGCGGTCTCCGGGACCGTCAGCACGGCGGCCTCGGCGTCCGCGGGGGAACCGGCCGGTGCGGACACCTTCCGGGTGGCCCGGCGGCGGGTACGGCCCTTGGGCGCGGCCTCGTCGGCAGCCGGTGCCTCGACGGCGGCCGGAGCCTGCGTGGCGGCCGGGGCCGGGGCGCCGGAGACAGCGTCCTCGACGGCGGCGGGCTCGGCCAGCACCTCGGCGGCGGGCTCCCGCAGCACGGGGCGCTCGACCTCCTCCTCGACCGTGACGTCCTGCGCGGTCGGGGCCTCGGCACGCGCGGCCTCGCCCTTCGCGGTCCTGGCGGACTTCGGGGCACCCGCCGGGGACGACGCCCGCCGGCTCGTACGACGCCGGCCTCGACCGCGCGTGGCGGCGGCCTCGGCCTCGGCGGCGCTGCTGTACAGCTCCTCGTCCGCGCTGAAGTCGGGCGCCGGCAGGGCGACCGGCTCGGCCACCTCGGCGGCGACCTCGGACTCGGACTCGGTGTCCGCCTCCTGCTCCGCCGTCACACCGGTCTCGACGCCGGCCACGGCCTCGTGCTCGTGCGGCTGCTCGCCGCCGGCCCGGGCCCGCTTGCGGCGCTTGCCACCGCCGCCGCCACCACCGGCCGCGGTCGGCTGGTCCAGGTGGACGATGACGCCACGGCCGTTGCAGTGGACGCAGGTCTCGGAGAACGACTCCAGCAGCCCCTGCCCGACCCGCTTACGGGTCATCTGCACGAGCCCCAGCGAGGTCACCTCGGCGACCTGGTGCTTCGTACGGTCGCGGCCCAGGCACTCCAGCAGGCGCCGCAGCACCAGGTCCCGGTTGGACTCCAGCACCATGTCGATGAAGTCGATGACGATGATGCCGCCGAGGTCGCGCAGCCGCAGCTGGCGCACGATCTCCTCGGCCGCCTCCAGGTTGTTCCTGGTGACCGTCTCCTCGAGGTTGCCGCCCTGACCGGTGAACTTGCCGGTGTTGACGTCGACGACGACCATCGCCTCGGTCCGGTCGATCACCAGCGAACCGCCACTGGGCAGCCAGACCTTGCGGTCCAGCGCCTTGGCGAGCTGCTCGTCGATCCGGTACGTGGCGAAGACGTCGACCTCGCTGGTCCACCGGGACAGCCGGTCGGCGAGGTCCGGCGCCACGTGGGACACGTAGCCGTGGATGGTCTGCCAGGCGTCGTCACCGCTGACGACGACCTTGGTGAAGTCCTCGTTGAAGATGTCGCGCACGACCCGGACGGTCATGTCCGGCTCGCCGTAGAGCAGCGTGGGCGCGTTCGAGCTGCCGCCGCTCTTCGCCTTCTTCTGGATCTCCTCCCACTGGCCCTGGAGCCGCTCGACGTCGCGGCGCAGCTCGTCCTCGCTCGCGCCCTCGGCGGCGGTGCGCACGATGACGCCCGCGTCCTCGGGGACGATCCGCTTGAGGATGGTCTTCAGACGGGAGCGCTCGGTGTCGGGCAGCTTGCGGCTGATACCGGTCATCGAGCCCTCGGGCACGTAGACCAGGTAGCGGCCGGGCAGTGAGATCTGGCTGGTCAGGCGGGCGCCCTTGTGACCGATCGGGTCCTTGGTGACCTGCACCAGGACCGACTGGCCGGACTTGAGGGCGGACTCGATACGACGCGGACCGCCCGACATGCCGAGCGCCTCGAAGTTGACCTCACCGGCGTACAGGACGGCGTTGCGGCCCTTGCCGATGTCGATGAAGGCGGCCTCCATCGACGGGAGCACGTTCTGCACCTTGCCGAGGTAGACGTTGCCGACGTACGAGGTGGCCTGCTCCTTGTTGACGTAGTGCTCGACGAGCACGCCGTCCTCCAGGACGCCGATCTGGGTGCGCTCGCCGTGCTGGCGCACGACCATGACGCGCTCGACGGCCTCGCGGCGGGCCAGGAACTCGGCCTCGGTGATGATCGGAACGCGCCGGCGCCCCTGCTCGCGGCCTTCCCGGCGGCGCTGCTTCTTGGCCTCCAGGCGGGTCGAGCCCTTGATGGACTGCACCTCGTCGGACGGCTCGCTCTTCTCCCGCGCCGGACGCGGCTCGCGGACCTTGACGACGGTGCGCTCGGGGTCGTCGGCGGACGACGGCTCGGCGTCACCGGAGCCGTCCCCGGCACGACGGCGACGGCGACGACGGCGACGGCTGCTGCTGGAGCCACCACCCTCGCCCGAGGCGTCCTCGCTCTCCTCGGCGTCCTCCTCGGCCTGCTCGGCGGTGTCCTCGGCGTCCTGGGCCGCCTGCTCGGCGGCGCTGGGCTCGTCACCGTCGGCCGAGTCGCCGTCGGCCGCGTCGCCCCGGCGGCGGCGACGGCCGCCCCGGCGACGGCGACGGCGCGACCCGGAGTCCTCGGACCCCTCCGCGTCGTCGTGGTCCTCGTCCGACTCGTCGGCGTCGGCGTCCGTGTCGGCGTCCGTGTCGGCCTCGGTCTCGGCCTCCGGCTCGTCCTGCGTGACGGCGGCGGTGGCCCGCTCCTCGGCGGCCTCCTCGGCGGCGGCACCCCGGCGCTTGCGGCGGCGGCGCGATCCGGCGGGCTGCTCCTCCGGGACGACCTCCTCGGTCTCCTCGCGCGCCTTCTCCGGCTCGGCCCCGCCGGCCTCCGCCGCGGCCTCGGCCGCGGCCCGCTCGGGCGTCTGGAACTGGGGCTCGGTGAACACGGGCGCCTGGAACACGGCGACCGCGGGACGCGAGGGGCGCTTGTGAGCGCCGGCCTCGTCGGACGCCGCGGCGGTCCGCGGCGGCGCGGCGAAACCGGTGGCGGCCTTACGGGTGGAGCGGCGGCGCGCACGGCGCGGAGCGGCGTCCTCGACGGGCTCGGCGGGCGCGGCGGTCTCCGCGGCCTCGGCCGTGGCCTCAGCGGTCTCGAGGGCCGGCGCCGGCTCGCTCACCTCGGCGGCGGTGTCCGCGGGCGCGTCGGCCGGGGCGGACACGCGTCGCGTCGCACGGCGACGGGAACGGCGGGGAGCGGCGTCCTCGGCCACCTCGGCGGGCGCGGACACTTCAGCGGGCGCGGACGCCTCCACCGGCTCGGCGGGCTCAGCGGCAGCGGACTCAGCGGCAGCGGCCGGCTCGGCCGGCGAGGTCACGCTGCGCGTGGCACGACGACG
>NZ_JBIRNE010000010.1:12546-15230 GCF_044331465.1 Streptomyces sp. NPDC017225
CGCGACCGGCGCGGAGCGGCGTCCTCGGCCACCTCGGCGGGCGCGGACACTTCAGCGGACGCGGACGCCTCCACCGGCTCGGCCGGCTCAGCGGCAACGGACTCAGCGGCAGCGGCCGGCTCGGCCGGCGAGGTCACGCTGCGCGTGGCACGACGACGCGACCGGCGCGGAGCGGCGTCCTCGGCCACCTCGGCGGGCGCGGACACTTCAGCGGACGCGGACGCCTCCACCGGCTCGGCCGGCTCAGCGGCAGCGGACTCAGCGGCAGCGGCCGGCTCGGCCGGCGAGGTCACACTGCGCGTGGCACGACGACGCGACCGGCGCGGAGCGGCGTCCTCGGCGGGCGCGGGGGTGCCGGAGCTCGGCTCGGCCACGGCGGCCGGCTCGGACTGGGCGGGCGTCTCGGCGGAGGAGGACGCCGGAAGGACGGTCTCGGCCGTCTCCGCCGACGCCGGAGTCCCGACGGGCGCGGAGGCGCGGCGCACCGCGCGGCGACGCGGCCGTCCCGAGGCCACCGGCTCCAAAGCCGCCTCGGGAGCCTCGGACTCCGCGGCTGCCGTCTCTTCCGTCTCCTCGGCCTCGTCGGCCGGGGCGGTCGCCTCGGCGGGCGCGACGGTCCTGGCCGACGTCTCGGAGGTACCGGACGGCGGACCCGCCGGCCGGGACGCGGCCCTGCGCCGGCGACGCGGCGGCAGGGTGTCGCTGGGGGTGTTCGATTCGGAGTCCGTCGAAGTGGTCGAGGACCCTGTGGGTTCGGTCGGTTCGAGCATGCGGGGGTTTCTCCCGTCAGGCTCCCGGGCGCCGCGCCTGGTCCGGCGTCGACCAGGTCGACCGCCAGTGACGTCCGCGGCTCGCGCGATGCGCGTCGCCGCCGTCCGGGGCGCGGGCGCCGCTCGGAAGCTCTCCGTGTCTTGTCTCGCCGGTTCCGTACCCCTTGTCGTGCACGGCCTGGCGAAAGTCTTGTGGTCGGTGCGCTGCCCGACCCAGGTGGCTCCCGAGTTCGAGGGCGGCGCTACGACGTCCGTCCCTACGCGGAACCTTCCTTACGCCGACGCCTTCGCGGCGGCGGAAGCGGCGGCCGGTTGCGGCTCGGGCGCTTCTGCCTCGCGGTCGGGCGCGAGCGGGTCGGTCACCGCACCGGTCTCTTCATCGAACAGCCCCTGCGCCAGCCTGGTCACCGCTGCGGGGACCGGCGGCGCCAGGTCGGCCACGGCGCGAAGACCGGACAGGACGTCGTCGGGTCGTACGGCAGGCGTCACGTGCCGAACAACCAGCCGCAGTATCGCACAGGGCCGGTCGGTCGGCCTATCAGCCGGCGAACCAGGTGTGGTGACGCCCTCGAGATGTGCCACGGCGGAGCGGGCGTCGAAGGTACGGACGCCGTTCTTGGTCCTGCGCTGGACCTCCACGGCCGGGGCCGCGTTGAAGGCCGCCACGGCGCGGTCCGCGTCCGCGGAGTCCACACCGTCCAGCCGCAGCTCCCACACGGAAGCCGTCAGCCGGTCCGCGAGCCCGGAGGTCCGGGCCTCGACCGCCTCGACGATGTCGAGCCCGGCGGGCAGCGACTCGTCGAGGAGCAGCCTGAGCCGCTCCGGGTCACGCGCCTCGGTGAGCGCGATCTCCAGGTACTCCGCCTCACTGCCCGTGCCGGTGGGTGCGGCATTGGCGTACGACACCTTCGGATGCGGCGTGAACCCCGCCGAGTACGCCATGGGCACCTCGGCGCGGCGCAGCGCACGCTCGAAAGCGCGCTGGAAGTCACGGTGGCTGGTGAACCGAAGGCGGCCGCGCTTGGTGTAGCGCAGTCGGATGCGCTGCACCGCTGGTACGGCCGGCGGGCCTTCGGGCTGTCGCTTGCCCAGGGGAACTTCTCCTTGTGTACGGCGGTCGGACGGGGCACCGTCCTCGCCTCGGCGGGGCCATCGAGCCCTGTCCTCTTTTCTAGAGTACGCGCTCCGGCCACCAGGAGTTCCCTGCGGTACGCGAACCGCCACGACGTTCGGGCACCTGCAAGTGCCCGAACGTCGTGGCGGTTCGTACGAGCGTGCGCCGGTCAGGCGATGTCGCTCCGCGCCCAGGTCCAGCTGATACCACTGTCCGCACTGTCCCAGACCTTGACCGGCTTGCCGAAACCGGAGCCCGTACTGGTGAACATCTGCAGAACTGTGCGGTTACCGGTGCCGTCCGCCCGCGCGCCGTAGTCGTACAGCACACCGACGTCGCTCCGGCCGTCGCCGTCGAAGTCACCGGCGACCGTCTTCGAGCGGCTCCAGGTCCAGCTGCCGCCGTCCGCGCTGTCGTAGACCCGGACCGGGGAACCGAACCCGGACCCGGTACTCGTCAGCGTCCACAGCGCCGTGCGGTTACCGGTGCCGTCCGCCCGCGCACCGTTGTCGTACAGCACGCCGACGTCACCGCGGCCGTCACCGTCGAAGTCACCCGCGACCAGCTTCGAACTGCTCCACTTCCAGCTGATACCGCTGTCCACGCTGTCCCAGACCTTGACCGGCTTGCCGAAGCCGGACCCGGTGCTCGTCAGCGTCCACAGACCTGTGTGGCTCCCGCCTCCGTCCCGCACGCCGTAGTCGTACAGCACACCGACATCACCGCGGCCGTCACCGTCGAAGTCACCCGCGACCGGCTCCGACCTCCCCCAGGACCAGCTGCCGCCGTCCGCGCTGTCC
>NZ_JBIRNE010000010.1:15326-124238 GCF_044331465.1 Streptomyces sp. NPDC017225
GTCCCAGACCTTGACCGGCTTGCCGAAGCCGGACCCGGTGCTCGTGAACGTCCACAGCGCCGTGCGGCTGCCGGTACCGTCCGCCCGCGCACCGTAGTCGTACAGCACACCGACGTCGTCGCGGCCGTCACCGTCGAAGTCACCGGCGACCACCTTGGAATGGCTCCAGCTCCAGCTGCCGCCGTCCGCGCTGTCCCAGACCTTGACCGGCTTGCCGAAGCCGGACCCGGTGCTCGTGAACGTCCACAGCGCCGTGCGGCTGCCGGTACCGTCCGCCCGCGCACCGTTGTCGTACAGCACACCGACATCGCTGCGGCCGTCACCATTGAAGTCACCGGAGAACGTCTTCGAGCGGCTCGCGTTCCAGCTTCCGAAGTCCGGGCTGTCCCACTTCAGCTGCGGCTCGGCGATCCCGGACCCCGTGCTGGTGAGCGACCACAGCGACGACCGGAACCCGCCACCCGCGAGGGCGCCGTTGTCGTAGAACACGCCTACGTCGCTCCGGCCGTCACCGTTGAAGTCGGAGCCGGGAGTGGACCGGGCGTTGGCCGTGATCCAGTCCCGGACGTCGTCGACACGGGTGCTGATCGCGCTGCTGGGAGTGCCCGCCGGGGCATCGTTGCCGAAGCAGCCCGCCTGGTTGGAGCGGCTGCTGATCGCGACGAGCGCCGGCTTGCCGTCGACGGTGCGGACGGCCGGGCCTCCGGCGTCGCCCTGGCAGACCGAGGCACCGTCCTGCCCACTGAGAGTGAGGTCGCCGCCGGTGACCGCGTCGACGGCGAACGTCCCGGTGTGCTGGTCGAGCGGCGCCCATTCCTCGGCCGTACGGCCGTGCCCGGCCACGGTGAGTTCCTGCCCGGCGGCGGGCACCGCGGCGGCGACGGCCACCGGGGTCACGCCGCGCACGGGCTGGGCGAGGCGGGCCAGGACGAGATCGCGCTCGTCGTGCGGGCGCAGTTCCGCCACGGTCCGGGTCTGGTCGCCGCCGACGGTCACGACGGTCCTGAGCTTGGGTGCGCCGGCCGGCACCGTGAGATCGGCGACCGGGTCCTCGACGAAGCAACTGGCCGCCGTGAGTACCCACTCGGGTGATATCAACGCACCGGAGCAGCCTCGCTCGTAGTCGCCGACGAGCAGCCGGGCGGTGAATCCGTAGGCGGTGCCTTCGACGGGATCGCCGACCACCGCCTGTCCCGGCGAGGCGGTCACGAGCAGCAACGGCGCCGCACCGAGCAGGGCAGCGGCCCTGACCACGGCGGCTCCGGCGGCGTGCCGTCTGGATCTCTTCGGGTGTGCTGGGTTCGAGCGGGTGCCGCGTGCCTTCATCGCCGTCCTAGGGATCGGTTCGAGCGGAACTGGACCGAAGGATGCGGCCCGCCGAGGGCCCCCGGTCGCCGGAAGACACGCACGCGACACCGCAACTCCGGACATTCAAGATCATGCACATGATCTCGTCCACCGGCTGATCTCAGGCAAACTGACCGTACGTCACACACTGAACGTGACTTGTGACACACGGCTGCGTACCGGGCCGCCGACCGTACCTTCACCGACCCGAGCCCGCGGCCACCTCCTCCTCTGCGGCGTCCGCCACAGCCTCAGCGATGCGCCGCAGTGGCTCTGTCATCCGCCGCTCCCCCGTTTCAGCCGGTCGGAGCGTTGTTCTTGACCGTCAGAGGCAGCAGCTTCTGGCCGGTGGGGCCGACCTGGATCTCGGTCTGCATCGCCGGGCATATGGAAAAGCGCCTAAAACTGCGCGCGAACTGCGCCACGCTGTCTGACATGAGGAAACGAGGACAGCGGCGGCTCGCAGCAGACCGAGCGGCCTACAGCGTGGAAGCCGAGTGGACCGAAGCCGACCTTGCCCTGTTGGAGGAGCTCAAACGGGCTGAGGCCCTACTCCCCCAGGACGCGCCCCGGGCGCTCTTATCCATCCGCCTGTCCGTACTGACGGACGACACGACGTCGCCGGTACGGCAGGAGCTCGATCTCCGCATCCTGGCAAGGGAGCGCGGGAGCCGAGTCGTCGGTGTCGCCTCCGACCTGAACGTGTCGGCGACGAAGGTCCCGCCGTGGAAGCGGAAGGAGCTCGGGGAGTGGCTGAACAACCGGTCCCCCGAGTTCGACGAGCTCCTGTTCTGGAAGCTCGACCGCTTCGTACGGCGCCTCTCCGATCTCTCGACGATGATCGAGTGGAGCCTGAAGCGCGGGAAGAACCTGGTCTCGAAGAACGACAGCCTTGACCTTACGACGACCGCCGGAAAGATCATGGTCACGATCATCGGCGGCATTGCCGAGATCGAGGCGGCCAACACCTCGACGCGCGTCGCGAGCCTGTGGGACTACGCGAAGTCGCAGGAAGACTGGATCATCGGGAAGCCGGCGTACGGATACGTCACGGACGAGGACGACACGGGGAAGGTCGTTCTCGTCATCGACCCCGAGGCGGCCAAGGCGCTGCGCTGGGCCCGTCGCATGGCGTTGCGGGGGCGCTCCGCCGGTTTCATGGTCCGCTGCCTGAAGCGGTCCGGCCTGATGACCCAAGGGCTCACCGTGGCAACGCTTCACCGCCGCCTGCGCAACCCTGCGCTCCTCGGCTACCGGGTAGAAGAGGACAAGAACGGCGGCCAGCGACGATCGAAGCCGCTCCTCGGCAAGGACGGTAGGCCGATCAAAGTCGCCCCGCCCCTCTTTACTGAGGAGGAGTTCGAGACCCTCGGCGCTGCCCTCGACAAGCGCAGGAAGAGCCAGCCGCCGCGTCGTGTCGGAGGAGCGACCCAGTTCCTCGGAGTCCTGCTGTGCGCCGACTGCAAGACGAACATGACCGTGCAGATCACGAACAACACGCACGGGACGTACCAGTACCTGCGGTGCCGCAACTGCAAGAGCGGCGGGCTGGGAGCGCCCAACCCCGAGCGGGTCTACGAGCGCCTGGTGCAGGACGTGCTCAAGGTCCTCGGAGACTTCCCCGTGCAGGTCCGCCAGTACGCAGAGGGCGCCGAGGCCCGCAAGGAGATCAAGCGCCTTCATGAGACCATCGCGCTGTACATGAAGGATCTCGAACCCGGGGGCCGGTACACCAAGACGCGGTTCACGAAGGAGCAGGCGGAGACGACGTTGGACAAGCTCATCAGTGAGCTCGAAGCGATCGACCCCGAGACAGCAAAGGATCGATGGGTCAACGTCCACGGCGGCAAGACGTTCCGTGAGCACTGGCAGGAAGGCGGCATGGAGGCCATGTCCGCGGACCTGTACCGGGTCGGGATTCGCTGCGAGGTGACCCGCACGAAGGTGCCGAAGGTCCGAGCCCCGAAGGTGCACCTCCGCCTACTGATCCCGAAGGACGTACGCGAGCGACTCGTGATCCGAGAGGACGACTTCGCGCAAGCCTTCTAATCCAGCCCGCGCACGAACGAAGCCGCCTTCCCGTCATCTGAGGGAGGCGGCTTCGTCGGTTACTCGAACCATGCGGCAGGGTCAAACGGTTCTTCCGCACCGTCCTCACCCACAATCACAATCTCGCTGTCGATCAGAGGCATCGCTTCGTCGTTCGCAGGCTCAGGCTTGGGCAGCGGAGTCATCGACCCCACCCCCCTGTTGGCTGGCTTCTGCACTGAGCCGCCGAGACTCCGCGAGGTCTTCAGCGACTCCGGCAGCGATGAGAGCGGCGCCCGGTGTGTGGCCGGAGCCGATATAGCGCCAGTGCGCGTCTCTGATCGCGTCGGGGATGTCGGTGTGGCCGACGTGGTGGGCACGTTCGGCACGTAGTGCGGCGTAGGTGGTGGAGTAGACGCGGGATTTCGTGAGGATGTGGCCCCGGTAGCCGAGGGTGTGGGTCCAGGTACGTAGGCGCAGCGGTGCGTATTCGGGGAGGCCGCCGAGTCGCCAACAGGTGTGCATGAGGGCGCGGACGTGTCGGCTGACGGGGGCCGCGTCGATGTCGTCCCTGGTGGTGACCTTATGGTCGGTGCCGGCGCCGGTCTCGTTGGTGCCTTTGGTGACGTACTTCGCGACGTACGCGGCCACGGCGTCGTCGTCGGGGCCGTCACCGTCGGCGTGCAGGGCACGGACGTCGGTCTGTATGCCCCAGCTCAGTTCCAGTTCGCCTACGGCTGGGCTGTAGGGAGTGTGGACGGTCACCCGCTGGGCGGACGCGTGCACGGCGCGGGTGAGTTGGTCCGGGGTGCCCCAGGGCGGGGGTTCGTCGGTGGGGCCGTCCGGGCCGTCGAGGCGGATCACAGCGTGCACGTGGACTGCCGCTCGCTTCTGGTACTCGGCGATACGAGCGAAGGACAACCGGGCGTGCCGGGCGAAGCGCGACTGCACGATGCCGGCCGAGGAGGCGAGGCGGCGGCGGACGTCGATGACGAACCGGTCCCACAGCTTGGCAGCGTGCGCGTGCCAGAGGACGTGGCCGGTGTAGTCGTAGCAGTCCGGGCAGACAGGTTGGCCGACCAGCGGGTCAGCCGGGGCGTGGACGGTGTGGCAGCCGAGGGGACGGCCGTGCTCGCAGGCACCGCCGCCACGGCGGGGGCGGCACGTTGTGCCCACGCGGTGTACCAGTCCGAAGGACGGGGCGGTGAGGGTGACGAAGAGGCGAGGCCGCGTGCGCACAGTGGCGGGCACGTTCTTGCCCCCGGTCAGTCCCGTGCGGACCAGGTGGAAGGTGTCTCCCGCGTGAAGGCGGGAGCAGGCGGGACAGACGGTGGCGCGGCGGTTGCGGCAGCGGACTAGGAGGCGTTCGCCGGGTTCGTTGCGGGTGTCGTAGTGGTGGAGGATCTCGCCGGTCGCGTTGTCCAGGGTGGTGGTGTGGCCGGAGAGGTGGACGGGGTGGGCGCAGCCGCCGGTGGCGGTGATCTGTTGCAGCCAGCGGGGGAAGTCGGGGTCTTGGGCGATACGGAGGGCGTCTCGGTCTGCTTCGGGGAGGTGACGCAGGCGCGCCGCGTGGTCGAGGGCGGCGCGCCGGTCAGCCGGGGTGGTGGGGTGCGGGGTGATGGGGGTGACCTTCCGGGGTGGGCCGCCGCAGCGGCCGGGATGGTGGGTGGTGGCGCGTTGTCGTTCATGGGGATTACTCCTGGTCGGGTCGGTCGGGGTGGTGGGGTTAGCGGATGGTGCCGGTGCCCCGGCAGACGCGGCAGCGGCGCAGTCGTCCGGTCCAGGTTTTGCGGGCTCCGTCGCCCTTGCAGTGGGGGCACCTCACGCGGCGCATGGTCATGCGATGGGGTCCTTGTCTCTCAGGTGTGGGAGAAGCCGCTGATGACCCAGGTGACGAGGCCATGGATGGTGAACAGGACGGGGGTCTGTCCGAGGTAGAGGCCGAAGAGGCCGACGCAGACCGCTTCCCAGCCGCGTACGTCGCGGGAGCGGACGAGGAGGACGGTGATGATCCCGAAGACCACCGCGAACGTGAACGCCGTACCTTCCCTGATCACTTGCCGTCTCCTTCCAGCGCCGCCAGGGCGCGCTCTATGGCCGGGAGTTCGGGGGTCATGCCGGAGTGCTTCCGGGCCGTGGCCACGGCCTCATCGGTCGGGGTGAGGTGGGAGCGGGCACGCGCCCAGCCGCCGTCAGGTCCAGTGCAGACAGCCACGCCGCGTTCCTGGGCCGTGATGGCTTGCGCCACGGTTACGGCGTCCTTGTTGAGGTCGCCGAGGGTCATTTCTGCCGTGCCAGGGTCGTTGACGCGGTGACAGATCCGGCCGCCGAGCTGGGCGCGCAGGGCGGTGACGCCGGGGCCAAGGTCGGAGCCGACACGTTGGCCGGCCACGACCACGTGCAGGCCGAGCGCGGCGCCGAGCTGCGCCAGCCGCAGCAGGAGCGTGGAGCACTGCTCTGCTTCCGCCTTGCTCTGGCGAGTGCCGTCGGACAGGTACAGTTCCGCGATCTCGTCGACCAGGACCACGACCGGCACCGGACGGAGCTTGTCCGGCAGCTCCCAGATCGAGCGAACTCCAGCGGTGCGGCAGGCGTTCATGCGGTCCTGCATGTCGACGACGAGGGCGGTCAGTACGGCGACGGCTTCGCGCCTGCATGTGGCGAGTGCACTGAGCCGTTGGGTGAAGAGGCCGAGTTCCATGCCGCCTTTGCAGTCGATGCCGACAAGGGCGATGGGTTGGGGTGCGAGTTGGGTGATGAGCCGGGCGAGCAGGGTGGACTTGCCGGAGCGGGTGGCCCCGGCGATGAGCCAGTGCGGGACCAAGCGCAGGTTCATCACCCACGCCCCGCCTGTCTCCAGCGCGCCGATGAGGGCGGAGAGCAGTTCGGCCGGTGCGCTGGCTAAGCCGGGGCGTTCCAGTGGGTCTGTGGCGGTGGCGGTCAGCAGCACGAGGCCGCGTTCCGGCGAGGTCACCCGGACGGCGTGGACCTTCCACGCGTGGACCAGGGCGTCAGCCGCCTGCATGTACGTCGCCGGGGTCTGGCCCGCGTGCAACCGCACCACCACGCTCAGCCCCATGCGGGTGGCGCGCGGGAACGAGATCCGCGGAGCCACCGGCCGCACCGGGTCGCCCTTGACCAGCAGATGCCCGACCAACGTGCGGGCCGGGAGCCGGGATACGGCGAGGTCGTTGAGCAGGGCGACCCGGTGCCAGGTGAACACCACCCGCCAGGCCGCCGCCGGGTATCCGGTGAGGTACCAGTGCCAGGCCGGACGGTGCCGCCGTACCAGGTCACCGACGACCAGCAGCCAGGCGACCACAGCGAGGGTGAAGGCGAGGAGGAGGGGTCCCATCAGGCGTCACCGCCCTTGCCGTGCGCCGTCGCCGTACCGGAGATGGGGGTGATGGCGTCGGCGCGGAAGCTGATGCCGTGACGGTCGCCCATCGCCCAGGCGAACGCGGTCAGGCCGGTGACCTTGACGATCTGGCCCTCTTGGATGCCCTTGGGTTCACCGCTCACGGCGATCTCGATGACGGAGATCCGCCGCCGGTCCTGCCGCACGGTCACGGCGACGGTGTAGACCGGGTTGCCGTCCCGGTCCTTCTTCACCTCCTGTGTCTCGGGGTTGCTGAGCTTTGCTTCCGGCGCGATGGCGCAGCGCAGTACGCCGAGCCGCGTCGTGTCCACGGGAATGGACTGCATGTTCTGTGGCCTCCCTGGCCGTCGAGGACGCCCGACACATTCGGACGTCCCTTGTCCTTACGAGTTATGACTATGGAGTTCTGTACGGCGAGAGCGCAACTACTTATGCTGACGAGTGATGTCGCGCGTGCGACGTGCCTACGACACCAGACCGGAGATACCGAGATGACGGAGATCCAGCGCCCCGGAGCCCTCTACCAACAGGTCGCAGCCGCCATCCGGGAAGCGATCCTGTCGGGCGAGTTCGCCCCCGAGTCCCTGCTGCCGTCCGAAGCCCAGCTCATGACCCGCTACCAGGTCTCCCGCCCCACCGTCCGCAACGCCATCGCAGCCCTGCGGGCAGAAGGGCTGATCGACGTCCGGCACGGCAAGGGCAGCTTCGTACGCGCCGACGGACACCCCACACTCGCCCTTGACCGCCGCATCCAGCACGCCCCCGGCGGGACATTCGTCATGCCCGGCGGCGACGTCTGGGACGAGGCCGAGGAACCGAGCGTGCACCGCACCCGCACGACGAAGGCGACCGGGCGACTCCTCGGTCTGGGCGAGGAAGAGGAGCTGTTCGGCTGTGACCGCCTCCTGACCAACGCCGCCACGGGCACCCGGGCGATGCACCGGACGCTGATCCCCTTCGAGATCGCCGAGAGTGTGCCGGCACTCGCCGAGGAGCCTGGCCAGCAGCCGACAGCCGTCTACGCCGTCTTGGCCAAGGCCGGGCACAAGCTGTGGTGGTCGGAGACCGTGCGCGCCCGCATGCCGGTGCCGGACGAGCGCGCCACGCTCCAGCTCCCGGACGCGACGCCGATCCTGCACCTGTCCCGCATCACGCACGGCACCGACGACCGCCCGCTGATCCTCGAAGAACTCCGCATCGGAGCCGACCGCGCCGAAACCGCCTACCGAATCACCGCCGACAAACAGCCCACCCGACGCCGCCAGACCTGACCAGCAACGACGATCGGTCGAAACTACCTTCACTTCCTCAAGGGCGCGCCTGCGGCGCGCCGGGGCGCCCGGCCGCCCCGACCGGGCATGCGGCGTGACCGCCGGTCCCGGCCGGTCGCCCGACGCCCCACACCGCAGCCCGCCCGAGGAGTCGAGGCGACACCCGCCCGCCGGAGGCTGAGGCGTGGTCGGCTGGGGGTCGCCGGGCTCCGAGACTTTAGGCAGCCACCATGGGGCGAGCCTCGAAGAACAGGGGGCCCATCGGGCACAAACGCGGGCAGGACCCGTGCCTGCCCGATTCGCCGGGCGAGCGTAAGGCCCCCTGTTCACTCGCCCCATGGCAGCTCCCGCCCAAAGTCTCTCCACCCGACGACGTGCCCACCCGCACCGCTCACCCGCCACGGCGCCCATCACCGCGCACCGCCGTCACGGTCAGCCAGCGCCTCCAGGAGCACGGCGAGCCGGTCCGCCGTCTCCGGCCAGCCCGCCAGGCGCACCACACCGTGCCCCGTCTCGTCCGCCGACGCCACGGCCCGCACCGCGGACAACTCGAAGCCCGCGCCCAAGAGCGCACGATTCAGCCGATCCGCAGACTCACGCGCCGACCGCCAGCCCCCGACGTAATCGACCCCACGCACCCACAGACCCGACTCCGCGTCCGCGATGTCGTCGAGGCCGTCACGAAGCCAATCCTCACCCGCGCCAGTCACTTGGCCACTCCCATCCGCTTAACCGACGGATCGTCAACTCTTCGTGGCCCGGGGCGTGTAGACAGCACAGCGACCCCGGTACCATCGGGCACCGGGGAACGCTGTGTCCCCTCCCGGACCACCCCGGTTGCTGCCAGGCGCGGGGGTGGTCCGGTCTCGGTATGAGGTTGTGAAGCGCGGCCCCTTGGCCGGGTGGGGAACCCGGTAGACAGTTCGCAAGGGACCGCGCCCCGTGGGCCGGAGAGGTCAGACTCCGGCCGGTGTCCGGGCCGTCGCTCCGCTCCTGATCGCGAAGGAGTGTTCGGAAGGCAACGGCCCGGAGATCAACGAGGCGAGCCGGCCTCTGCTCCTGGGGCCACATCCATGCGGCACCACACCGTCTTGCCACCGCCCTCTCCCGGCGTCCACCAGACAGCGGACGCCAGCCGCTGAACGATCAGCAGACCTCGACCGTTGTCGGGCAGCACTGCCTCTGACAGCTCACCCATCAGCCCAGGCGAGAAGACATCTCCCACAGGGAGGAGCGGCGGCGTCGAGTCCTCATCCGTGACCCCGATGAAGAGCCACTTCGGCCACAGCTTGAAGCTCACGTCCATACGACGGGACCCGCCAGGCTGAGCCAGAGCAGGTTCCGGCACCACGTGATTCACCACGTTGCCGACCAGCTCCGAGACGATCAACCGAGCGTCGTCCACCATGGCATCCGCACCTGCGCCCCGCAGGAACACGGCCGTCATGTCTCGCGCCACGCGAGCCGAGTCGGCTGCCTCCGCAAAGAGGGTCACCGTCAAGAAGTGCCCTGCGGAGAGATCAGGCTTCGCGAACCAATGGGCGAACGCCTCGATCTCCGCACCCACGTGCTCGCGCTGCCGCGTTTTCCTCGCGTCCATGACGTCCCCTTGTCAGCTTCGACGGCCCCTTCCCGGACCACCTGCTACGCGGAAGCCAGTACACGGCGACGGGCGTCTGACCGGGAGTGTCCACCGGGGGGTTCAGATGAACACCGGCAAAGCCTGCGGGGGTTCACCAATGAACCCCCCAATCCCTCACGTTGTGACACGATGAACACTCGCCGTCATTTCTCGGGTTGGCAGGGGAGCATGAGCCGAGAGCCGAACGCGCAACTGATCGCCGTCATGAACGAAGCGCAGGTCTCGAACAAAGGGCTTGCGAAACGAATGAAGGACGCCGCAACCCAACGCGGCGTGCCCCTGGGAACCACTCACGTCGCCGTCCAGCGTTGGCGCGACGGCGCAGGCATCCAGCCTCAGACGGCAGCGATCATGGCCGATGTCCTCAGTGCCAAGCTGAACCGTCGCGTCACGCCCGGCGATCTCGGATTCTTCGATCACGCAAGGCGACCCACCCCGGACTCTGTCGGTTACCCGAGCACTGTCCCCGACGCGCTGTCCATGCTTGACGGCCTGGCCCAGGAACGCGCCGAAGACACACCGGACGACGGAGGTCTGATCGTCGCCGACACAGACCTGAGTTCCACCGTCCTGTCGTGGCTGATCAGTAGGCCCGACGGCATCCAGGCCGACAGGCCGGCACACCAGCGAATCGGCATGCGCGACGTCCGGGCAATCCGAGACGCAGCGGACATGTTCATGCAGCTCGACTTCAAGTACGGAGGCGGCCACGGCCACCGCGCCTTACGCCACTATTTCCGGCACGAAGTCCTTCCCCTGCTCAGCGCGAGCTACAGCCAGAAGGTTGGCACCGCGCTCTACGGCGCAGCCGCCGAGGTATCCCAGCTCCTCGCCTGGACCGCGTACGACACCGGCAACCACCGGCTCGCCCACCGCTACCTGACTTCCACATTGCGCCTGTCCCAGGTCATCGACGACCGCATGTTCGGCGCCCGCATCCTCGGCAACCTCAGCCACCAGGCCAACTACCTCGGCCACCACACCCAGGCCATCCAACTGGCCCGAGCCGCCGTCGAGGGAGCCAAGGGGAGAGCCACCCCACGTGCCATGGCGAACTACGCCGCCATGGAAGCGCGCGCCCTGTCGAACGCAGGCGACCGAATCGCCGCCGGACGCGCCATGAACGAAGCGGAACGCCACTTCGAGCGCGCAGACACCGGAGAAGACCCGGCTTGGCTGGGCTACTTCGACTCAGCGGAACTCATGGGCGAACTCTGCCATTGCTTCCGCGACCTCAAGATGCGCCGCGAAGCCGTCGAGCAGGCACAACGAGCCGTAGACAGCACCGACCCGAAGTACGCCCGCACGCTCGGGTTCTGCCGCATGGTGCTCGCCCAGAGCCAGCTACTTAACGGCGACCTCGAAGCCGCCGTCCAGACAGCCAGCCTGGCCGTGGACGGCGGCGACAGCCTCCAGTCAAACCGCTTCCAGCGCTACGTCACAGACTTCCAGGCCGAGGTCAGCGGACACGGGGGCAACCCCGTGGTGGCCGCCTTCAACGACCAAGTACGCGATGCACTGGCCCGCCTGGACGACGACGATTAGCCCTCTACCAGGGACGCCAGTCCCGCGGAGCAGCATCATCACGAAGCGCCGCAATGCGCCGGCGGTACTCCGCAGCCGTCCTCTCGTCCTCCCGGATGTTCTGCATGAGCCACGTCGTCATGCCGAACTCTTGAAGACCGCGCAGCGTCTCGTAACCGGGCCAGTCGTACAGGTCCCGCCCATACGCACTCACGAAGTCGGCGTACTGCTCGTCGCTCTGCCACCCCAGGCTGTGATGCTCAACGGCCGTGACCATCAAATCCCACTCGGGATGGTCGTAGCAGAACGCCTCGAAGTCGATCAGGATCACCTGCCCACGGTCGTCCACCATGAGGTTCTGCACATGGGCATCTCCGTGCACCGGTCCTTTGGCCGTCTCGAACCGCAGCTCCGCGTAGCGATCTTGAAGCTCACGCCACCGCTTCCGCAGGAACGACCGGTCATCCTCCGGAATCTGCGCGCGGTCGATCCGGAGTTCCTGCTTGTCGAACGGCTGGAACCGAGGCAGCTCAAGACCAGCTGGGATCGTGAGCGTGTGGAGGTCACGCAACACCGCACCCAGTTCCCCGTAGTCAGGCTTGCGACCACCCTCGACGATCTGGTGCCAGAAGGTCACCGGATAGCCATCGATCAACAAGGGTTGTTCAAGATCCTCCACGATGCGCGCCGCGGAGAACCCCTCCCCTACCAGCCACCGGGAAACAGCCACCTCCTTACGCGCGGTGGACAGCCACTCGCGTCCCCTGGCAACACGCACAATCACCGGCACGGAAACCAGCCGGAACAACGCGTTCTCTCCGAGCCGGATCAACTCCGCTCCGTTGCCGTCGAGCCCAGCAGCCCGGCACGCGGCGACCATCACCCGCGTAGCCGTCGCCGAGGTGAACCCCTCATCCGATCGAGCAGCGTCAACCGCCATGCCCGTACCCGCTCCCCTAGTCGCGCGCGATCAACCAGCGCACGCCCACGGGCGACCAACCCCGGTGTGCACCGGACACGGTAGAGACCGTACCCAACAAGCTCCCGACACAACGAGACTCTGTCGCAGTATCGGAGAGGCTTGGGAGGCCAGTTCTCAGCAAGACCTGCTACGACTGGAGAGTAACTGGCAAGATGTGAGGTTCCGACCAGGGACGGAGGGCCTGTGGAACCTGCTGTGATTGGCGCATTCGGAAGAGTCGCCGCAGCCGTGATGACGCGAAGCTCAGCACCAGTTACGGGGGCGACTCCCGAGCGACCTGATTGGGATGAGGAGACTGACGAACGCGGTGGTCTGATCCTAAAGGGCACCGCAGGAGAAGCACTCACAGTACTAACTCAGGACCAGGTCGCCCAAATCAGCGAATTCGTCATGCGACCTGAGTCCGTGACACTCTGCCAATTCATGTTCATCGCCCGAATTGGAATGAAGGATGAAAAGTTCCTATCGGAACTGTCTCATGACTATATGGAATCCTTCTCCATTCAGGCGGAAGAGTTTTGCGAAGAGCATGGGTACAACTGGGCAAACCTCGCTGATAACATTTGGCAGTTGCTAGTCGCGTACACGGAGGAATTTTTCCCACTGCATGAACTCACCTCGCTGCTCAGCGGAGCAGAGGTGGAGCGGGTTACTGCCTACGTAGGTTCCGCGCCGCAACTTTCCGGAACGCTGCGGCCCCCTAATATCGCTTTCCGCGATGTAGTGGATATCCTTGGAAACCCCGACCGGTATCGCAAATCCAGGGAAGCAATTTCCGATATTCGGGCAGCATCAGAACGGCGCTATTCCGAGCTCAACCTTTCACACACTCTTAGCCACGCCGCCGAAGACTTTCGATTTGATCGAGCCGATCTGTATGTAGCAAGGAGCCTGCGCGCTCAAAACGTCGAAGGCTCCCGCAATGATGATTTCCTAGCGTCTCCAGTCACTAGACCTCGATGCGTTGTGATTGGAAATCCCGGCGTAGGCAAGAGCACGATGACTCAACACCTCGTGCATCGACTCTCCGTGGCAGACGATTCTGCGAGCACTTACGCACCTATCGTAATCTCGTGTAAAGACGTTCCCAACACAGAGGGCAACGCTTTCATCCTGGATCACATCGTTCGCTCTTTGCGCGAGAGCCTTCAACTTGATATTCAGTCAGAGGTGATCAACGATCTCGCAACCCTGGGTCGGACCTTTGTCATCTTTGATGGCGTCGATGAGATCATCAACATAGCGCGAAGGCAGAACTTCGTGAGGACTGTGGAGGCGTTCGCTAATCGCTACCCACTAATCCCTGTCCTTGTTACGGCACGGCGGGTGGGGTATAGCAAAGCACGCCTCAGCCCTAAAGAATTCGCGCTGTACGAACTCGATGATTTTTCAGACGCTCAAGTAGTCGAGTACACGCACAAGTGGTTCTCTGTCACAGAACGCAGCGAGCAGGAACGCGAGGCATTCCTCCGGGAGACTGAAAACGTTCCCGACGTAAGAACAAACCCACTCATGCTGTCTCTGCTATGCGTTCTATACCGAGCGCGAGGATACATTCCGCGCAACCGACGAACCGTCTACGAGTCATGCGCAGACCTGCTGTTCCAGCGGTGGGATGCCATGCGCCACATTGAGCAACCGGTTGACCACCGCCAATATGGAACTCGATTGATGCAAGAACTGGCTCTGTTCTTCTACAAGAGTCAGGCTGCACAAGCGGGTGTACAAGAACGACAGCTTCGAAAGCTAATCTCCCAATTCTTCACTGACACGGCCTCCGTAGAGGAACATGATGCCCGATCTCGGGCTCAAGATTTCCTTGATTTCTGCGCGGACAGGGCATGGCTCCTGTCCTATCAAGGGACCGATAGCTCTGACCAACGACTCTTCGGCTTCACTCACCGAACGTTCATGGAGTACTTCGCCGCAGAAGCTATCGTAAGGCGCTCTCGCTCCATCGGAGAGATCGCGCAAGAGGTGGCAAAAGCCTACGAACTTGATACCAGTTCCGTGCTTGCTGACGTCATCTTCCAATGTGCAGATGACAAGTACGACGGCGGGGCCAAGGAGATCGTGGCTGGTCTGATGGAAAAGTCTCGTAGCCTCGGGCGGCAACATGAGGCAAAGTATCTCGCTCTTTGTCTTAGAATCATGAACTCGGCCCCTCTTCCCCCTCATTCTACCGATGCGATTTTCGATGCCCTGCTCTCGTACTGGGAAAGAGCTGAACCCGAGGATACCTACAGCACCTCCCTGGGGCTATTCGAACTATCAAGAGATCCTCGCAATAGGATGATCAGCAAGGTCCGAACGAATGACGTGGAAGCTGTGCGAGTGCTGCGTCGATGGGCCCGCTTCTATTGGCGCAGTGAGACGACGATGTTTGACCCACAGTGGGACGAAGAGGCTTATCAGCTGGCTGCCAATTTGCAGGAGGGCGGCAGCTACGACCCCCCACTCATGGCCTATCTTCTTAGGAATAAACTTAGGGCTGCTTCATCTCTCGACGGAAGAGAGCGGAGCTGGCTGTTGGGTTTCCAAGCTTTCGGTGAGCTCGTGGTGGGTCCCCTCCTTAGGGATCTGGAAGAGCTGCTCTGGTATGACGACATTGAGGACGCGGGAGAAATTGTCAAGCGGTTCGCCACTGACGTCATGAGGCCTGTTCAGCGCACTCCTTACACTGACAGGTTCTACAGCGACCTCTACGAAGCTGTCGCCTCCGGACATCTCGATCTGTCGACCGAGCAAGTGCAAGAAAAGGCCGCCGACCCAATCGTTATGCAGTTCCTGGTCTGGTCCTGCTTGGCTCTCTACGAGATCTATGCGCCCAGCTATCACCCCTTTCATGATCTCGTTGACTTTTCCTATGGAAAGTCCTGGTTCGGGCGCGTTACCGCTACGCGTCTTTACGGTGTCGGACAGAAAAGCCCAGCGGGAGAGCCGGCCCCTTTTACGTCTCATGAACTTCGACACGATTCTCAGCAAAAAGAGCTGCCCGCGTGGTACGCGGAATGGTGTCGGGGTGACACCACCCTCATTCCTGAACCCCATTAAGGCCGCCAATTCCCAACCTTCGGGTAACAGGCGTTGGCAGCCCGTAGCAAATTGAACCTCAGGGGCATCGAGGGGCTCGCGTGTGAACCGCTACACACATCAATGCATCGCCGAACCTCTGGGCCTGCGGCCCATGGGGCTGGCCTCTGACAGCTTTCCAGGTGATCAACCGATGACGACGAGAGTGCAGCGGGTCCCGCGGCTCTGGGGGACCGTCTAGAGCGTTCTCACCACTCACTGGCCCCGTCAGAGAGTGGTGAGGGACGTGATCACCTTCAGTCGGTCAGTCTCCCCGCCTGCGGACAGCACCCGGACCAAGTGATCTTGCGGTCAGGTCACCGCAGCCCGCTCTCCATCCTCACACCCACTCCACGTCCGACGAGACGTCCGAAGGGATACCAGGCGGCGGCAGCGGCGTTCTCAGTGTCTCCTTCGCCGACTGCCGCCGATCCTGCTGGAAGTCGAGCGAGGTCAGCACCGTCACCGCATCCGACTCTGTGACGTCAGCCACAGCGTCAGCGATGCGGTGGAGCGGCTCGCTCGTCCCAGGCCTCACGTTTCCGCTGGTCAGTCGGACTTCTTGACCGTCAGAGGCAGCAGCTTCTTGCCCGTCGGGCCTCTTTGTGGCCATGTGTCGAACTGGGGGCATACGCCACCCCCAATCCGTTGGACTGCCGTCGTCACTGAGCTCTTTCCAACCTCAGGTCAGTTACAGGGTGAGGACGGCCTGAACGAGGCTGGTGATGCGGGTCGTGGAACATCGCAGCTTGCGCAGGAGCCGAAAGGCGCGACGAACCCGCGCAGGCGGTCGCGAGCCGGCAGGTCGGCAACGACGAAAGGCGGATCAGCGCACCGGCTCAGACATGCATCACGCCTGGTCGCGGCCGGCGACCACCAGGTATCCATCGCTCTCGGGGTCGAAGGTGGTGGACTGCACCGTGAGCCCGACACTGCGCAACTGCACCACGAGGTCCTCGTACCGGTAGGGCCAGATGGACAACCGTTCCGAGCAGGCCCTCACTGCCCCATCCGGCTCGATCTGGGCGACCACGATCTCGAGGAAGTGTTCCTGCTCCCAGCCCTGCGGGATCTGCCAGTAGTAGCTGACGACCGCATCGCGGTCGTTGCGGCGGATGAGTCGATCGCGGACGTCTACCCGCGAGCCGGCGGAGCGCACGAGCTCCCAGTTGCGTGAGTGGAGCACAAGGCGTCCGCCCGGATTCAGCAGCCGCCACATCGCTTCCAGGGCGGTCAGGCGCCCGGCTGCACCCTCGGCGTGCCCGAGCGAGTTGCCGACGCAGAACACCAGATCGAAAGTGGAGTCCTCCAGGTGGTCAGGCAATTCGTCCCAGCTCGCACGGATGGCTCGAAGCGAGACACCCTGCTCGTCGGCGGCCTTCTCGGTCCGGCGAACCATCCCACTGCTGGCATCTGCGGCGACCACGTCAAGGCCAAGACTCGCCAGACCGACGGCGAGCTGGCCGGTTCCACACGCACAGTCGAGGACGCGCGCGCTGGGCGGCAGAGAGCCCACAACATCGCTGTAGTAGACCGCGGCTGCCTTGGCGGGGGTCAATCTGTCGTCCCCGAGCAGCCACTCGTATACGTCGGAAAGCGCCCCATAACCAGCCACAGCGATACCTCCATCACTCGACGGCACGCGGGCGGGACCGCGCCTGCGATTCGGGCCTTGCGCCTCGCACTGTGCCGCGCCGTGTCAGCGAAGCATTGAGCAGGACCCAACCACTTCCGCCCGCTGGGGCTCCACCGGATTTCGTGGGAAACCGCGACGCGCCGCACCGACGCAGGTCCCCACTTCACCGGCGCCCCATCGGGCCACGATGAGAGGGCCGCGGCCGGCAACCGCGCGTTCAGGTAGCGTCTCCCCCGCCCTGGGGACAGGGCCACCAAACCGAGATCCTGCCGTCAGGGCACCGCAGGCCCCTCTTCGGCCTCACACCCACTCCACGTCCAGCGATACGTCCGAAGATGCACCAAGCGGCGGCAGTGGCGTTCTCAGTGCCTTCTTCGCCGACTGCCGCCGATCCTTCTGCAAGCCGAGCGCGGTCAGCACCGCCACCGCATCCGACTCTGTGACGTCAGCCACAGCGTCAGCGATGCGGTGGAGCGGATCGCTCATCCCACAGCCCCGTTTCCGCTGGTCAGTCGGACTTCTTGACCGTCAGAGGCAGCAGCTTCTTGCCCGTCGGGCCCGTTTGTGGCCATGTGTCGAACTGGGGGCACACGCCGCAGTCGAAGCACGGTGTCCAGCGGCAGTCGTCGACCTCGGTCTCGTCGAGGGCGTCCTGCCAGTCCTCCCAGAGCCACTCCTTGTCGAGGCCGGAGTCGAGGTGGTCCCAGGGGAGGACCTCCTCGTAGCCGCGCTCGCGGGTGGTGTACCAGTCGACGTCCACGCCGAACGGCTCCAGGGCCTTGTCGGCGCAGGCCATCCAGCGGTCGTAGGAGAAGTGCTCGCGCCAGCCGTCGAAGCGGCCGCCGTCCTCGTAGACGGCGCGGATGACGGCACCGGTGCGGCGGTCGCCGCGGGAGAGGAGACCCTCGACGATGCCGGGCTTGCCGTCGTGGTAGCGGAAGCCGATGGAGCGGCCGTACTTCTTGTCGCCGCGGATCTTGTCGCGGAGCTTCTGCAGGCGGGCGTCGGTCTCCTCGGCGGAGAGCTGCGGCGACCACTGGAAGGGGGTGTGGGGCTTGGGGACGAAGCCGCCGATCGAGACCGTGCAGCGGATGTCGCCGGAGCCGGAGACCTCGCGGCCCTTGGCGATCACGCGGGTGGCCATGTCGGCGATCTGGAGGACGTCGTCGTCGGTCTCGGTGGGCAGGCCGCACATGAAGTAGAGCTTCACCTGGCGCCAGCCGTTGCCGTACGCGGTGGCGACGGTGCGGATCAGGTCCTCTTCCGAGACCATCTTGTTGATGACCTTGCGGATGCGCTCGGAGCCGCCCTCGGGGGCGAAGGTGAGGCCGGAGCGGCGGCCGTTGCGGGTCAGCTCGTTGGCGAGGTCGATGTTGAAGGCGTCGACGCGGGTGGAGGGGAGGGACAGGCCGATCTTGTCCTCCTCGTACCGGTCGGCGAGGCCCTTGGCGACGTCGCCGATCTCCGAGTGGTCGGCGGAGGAGAGGGAGAGCAGGCCGACCTCCTCGAAGCCGGTGGCCTTCAGGCCCTTCTCGACCATGTCGCCGATGCCGGTGATGGAGCGCTCGCGGACCGGGCGGGTGATCATGCCGGCCTGGCAGAAGCGGCAGCCGCGGGTGCAGCCTCGGAAGATCTCCACGGACATGCGCTCGTGGACGGTCTCGGCGAGCGGGACGAGGGGCTGCTTGGGGTAGGGCCACTCGTCGAGGTCCATGACGGTGTGCTTGGAGACGCGCCACGGGACGCCCGAGCGGTTGGGGACGACGCGGGCGATACGGCCGTCGGGGAGGTACTCGACGTCGTAGAAGCCGGGGACGTACACGCCGCCGGTCTTCGCCAGGCGGAGGAGGAGTTCCTCGCGGCCGCCGGGGCGGCCCTCGGCCTTCCAGGCGCGGATGATCGCGGTGATCTCCAGGACGGCCTGCTCGCCGTCGCCGATGACCGCGCAGTCGATGAAGTCGGCGATCGGCTCGGGGTTGAAGGCCGCGTGTCCGCCGGCCAGGACGACCGGGTCGTCGATGCCGCGGTCCTTGGACTCCAGCGGGATGCCGGCCAGGTCCAGGGCGGTCAGCATGTTGGTGTAGCCGAGCTCCGTGGAGAAGGAGAGGCCGAACACGTCGAAGGCGCCCACCGGGCGGTGGCCGTCGACGGTGAACTGCGGGACGGAGTGCTCCCGCATCAGCTCCTCCAGGTCCGGCCAGACGCTGTAGGTGCGTTCGGCGAGGACGCCCTGCTGCTCGTTGAGTACCTCGTAGAGGATCATGACGCCCTGGTTGGGCAGACCGACCTCGTAGGCGTCGGGGTACATCAGGGCCCAGCGGACGTCGCAGGATTCCCAGTCCTTGACCGTGGAGTTGAGCTCTCCGCCGACGTACTGGATCGGCTTCTGCACATGCGGGAGCAGAGCTTCGAGCTGTGGAAACACGGAGGACACAGACTCGGCGGCTTCGGCAGGCATCTCACGGAACCTTCGTTGCTGACAAGGGGGACCATCCAGCCTAACCCGGCGCGGTCGGTCCCCCGTACCGCCGGTCCCCGTACCGCGGGGGGCCGGTCCCGGTTACGCCGACAACGGTCTCTGCACCGTGATCGACTGGAGCAGGCCCACCGCTATCCACACGGCGAACATGGAGGAGCCGCCGTACGACACGAAGGGCAGGGGCAGACCGGTGACCGGCATGATGCCGAGCGTCATGCCGATGTTCTCGAAGGTCTGGAAGGCGAACCAGGCGACGATCCCGGCGGCGACGACCGTCCCGTACAGGTCGGTGGTCTCGCGGGCGATCCTGCAGGCGCGCCAGAGCACCACGCCGAGCAGGGCGATGATGAGGCCGGCGCCGAGGAAGCCCAGCTCCTCGCCGGCCACCGTGAAGACGAAGTCGGTCTGCTGCTCCGGCACGAACTGCCCGGTGGTCTGCGAGCCGTTGAAGAGGCCGGAGCCGGTCAGGCCGCCGGAGCCGATCGCGATGCGCGCCTGGTTGGTGTTGTAGCCGACGCCCGCGGGGTCGAGCTCCGGGTTGGCGAAGGCGGCGAAGCGGGCGATCTGGTAGTCGTCGAGGATGCCGAGCTGCCAGACGGCTAGCGCGCCGGCGGTTCCGGCGCCGATCAGGCCGAACACCCACCGGTTGGAGGCTCCGGAGGCGAGCAGCACCCCCAGCACGATGATGACCATGACCATGACCGAGCCGAGGTCGGGCATGAGCATCACGATCAGCATCGGCACGGTGGCCAGGCCCAGCGCCTGGAGCACGGTCCGGTGGTCCGGGTTCGGCCGGTCCCCCGCGTCGACGCGTGCGGCCAGCAGCATCGCCATGCCGAGGATGATGGTGATCTTCACGAACTCCGAGGGCTGCAGGGAGAAGCCGCCGGGGAGCTTGATCCAGGAGTGGGCGCCGTTGATGGTCGAGCCGAGGGGGGTGAGCACCAGCAGGATCAGGAACACGGAGAAGCCGTACAGGACCGGCACGGCCGTGCGCAGGGTGCGGTGGCCGAGCCAGACGGTGGCGACCATCAGGGCGAGCCCGATGCCGGTGTTCAGCAGGTGCCGGGTCAGGAAGTAGTACGGGTCGCCCTGGTTGAGCTCGGTGCGGTTGCGGGTCGCGGAGTAGACGAGCAGGGAGCCCATCAGCGAGAGCGCGACGGCGGCCAGCAGTATCGGCCAGTCGAGGCGCCGTGCCATCGAGTCCCGGGCGAAGAGCCGGGTCCAGCCGGCCTTCTCGGGTCCGTACCCGGAGACCTGGAAGCTGTTGGCTCCGGTCATGCGCGCGTCCTCCGGTTTCCGCTTCTGCCCGCGCCGGGGCTCGTACCGCCGCGGGTTCCGCCGCCGCGCCGGCCTGCGCCGCGTCGTCGGTGGCGGCGGGTGTCGCGGTTCTCGCCGTTCTGGGCCGGCGTGGTCGCGCCCTGTTCCTGTCCGTCGACGGGGGCGTACTCGTCCTCCGGGGCGGCCTTCTCCGTCGGGAGCAGTTCCTTGACGACGTCCTTGGGCATCTTCGGCGCGGGGATGGTCCCGTCGGTCTTGATCGTCGGCAGCTTGGCCTGCGGCTTGGGCAGCAGCGCCTTCCTGCTGTCGATCTCCCCGTCGTCCGAGACGCCGTACAGCGCGTCGTAGATGTTGCGGACGGCGGGACCGGAGGCGCCCGAGCCCGTACCGCCCTGGGAGATCGTCATGACGATCGCGTACTCGTCGGTGTAGGTGGCGAACCAGGAGGTGGTCTGCTTGCCGTGGACCTCGGCCGTACCGGTCTTGGCGTGCATCGGGATCTCGTCCTGGGGCCAGCCGACCTGGGCGAAGCGCCAGGCGGCGGTGCCGCGGGTGGCGACGCCCTCCAGGGCGCCGTCCATCTTGGCCAGTGTGGTCTTGCTTATCGGCAGCTTGCCGTGCGCCTCGGGCTCGATCGGACGGATCTCCTTGCCGTCGGGGCTGACGATCGCCTTGCCGATGCTGGGGTCGTAGAGGGTGCCGCCGTTGGAGATGGCCGCGTAGATGGTGGCCATCTGGATGGGGGTGGTGAGGGTGTCGCCCTGGCCGATGGAGTAGTTGATGGCGTCACCGGCGCGCATCCTGTTGCCCTCGAGGCAGCCCTCGTACGCGAGCTTCTCGACGTAGGAGCCGTCCTTCTTGCCGGACTTGCACCAGGCGTCCTTGTTGGCCTCCCAGTAGTCCTGCTTCCACGCCCGGTCGGGGACGCGGCCGGAGACCTCGTTGGGGAGGTCGATGCCGGTCTTCTCGCCGAGGCCGAACTCGTGGGCGGCCTTGTAGAAGTAGTCGTTGGGGTTCTTCGGCTTGTTGCCGCCGTCCTTCTTCCACTCCTGGTGGGCCAGGCGGTAGTAGACGGTGTCGCAGGAGAGTTCCAGGGCGCGGCCGAGGTCGATCGCGCCGTAGCTGGCGGACTCGTAGTTCTTGAAGACCTGTCCGCCGACGGAGTAGGAGCTGGAGCACTCGTAGCTGCCGTCGAAGTCGTAACCGGCCTCCACCGCGGCGGACGTGGAGATCACCTTGAAGATCGAGCCGGGGGCGGCCTGGCCCTGGGTGGCCCGGTTGAGCAGCGGGTAGTTGGACTCCTTGCCGGTGAGCTTCTTGTAGTCGGCGGCGGAGATGCCGCCGACCCAGGCGTTGGGGTCGTAGGCCGGGTTGGAGGCCATGGCGACGACGCGGCCGGTCTTGGCCTCCATCACCACGACCGCGCCGGCGTCGGCCTTGTAGTTCTCGCCGGTGTTGTCGTCGTACTGCTTGCGGGCTTCCTTCATCGCCTCGTTCAGCTCGTACTCGGCGACCCGCTGGACGCGGGCGTCGATGCTGGTGACGAGGTTGGAGCCGGGCACGCCGGGGTCGGACTCGGCCTCTCCGATGACGCGGCCGAGGTTGTCGACCTCGTAGCGGGTGACGCCGGCCTTGCCGCGCAGCGCCTTGTCGTACTGGCGTTCCAGGCCGGAGCGGCCGACCTGGTCCGAGCGCAGGAAGGGCGAGTCGGTGTCCTCGGCCTTCTGGATCTCCTCGTCGGTGACCGGCGAGAGGTAGCCGAGGACCTGGGCGGTCCGGGACCCGCCGGGGGCGGCGTAGCGGCGCATGGCCTCGGGCTCGGCGGTGATGCCGGGGAAGTCCTCGGCGCGTTCGCGGATCTGGAGGGCCTGCTTGGGGGTGGCCTCGTCGGTGACGGGGATCGGCTGGTAGGGCGAACCGTTCCAGCAGGGCTGGGGGGTCTCGGCGTCGCACAGCCGGACCTTGTCCATGACCTCCTGGGGCTTCATGCCGAGGACGCCGGCGAGCTTGGTGAGGACGGCCTTGCCGTCGTCCTTCATCTTCAGCAGGTCGGTGCGGGAGGCGGAGACGACGAGCCGGGTCTCGTTGTCGGCGAGCGCCACGCCGCGGGCGTCCAGGATCGAGCCGCGGGGTGCGGGCTGGACGACCTGCTGGACGTGGTTGCCAGACGCCTCCTCGGCGTACTCGTCGCCCTGGCGGATCTGGAGGTACCAGAGCCGGCCACCGAGGGTGGCGAGGAGGGAGAGGACGAGGATCTGGATGACGACGAGCCGGGTCTGGACGCGGGTGCTGCGGCCGGTCTCCGGAATGTTACTCATGGGCGCAGCCCATTCCGTTGAGGGTGGTGGTGGGCGACGGGTGGGAGTTGGTCACTGCGGCTGCCTCCCCCGCTCAGTGTGTGTACGTGTCGAAGCAGTCGTACGTGTCGTGGCGGCCGTACGTGTCGTGGCGGCCGTACGTGTCGTGGCGGCCGTACGGCCGGCAGGGGGGCGTCGTCACAGCCGCTTGACCCCCTTGATGCGTCCGGCCCGGGCGACCCGCGCCCGCGCCGCCTTGGCCCGCAGTCCGTTGCGCTGGCCGCCGATGCGCAGCCCGGTGCCGCCGGAGAGCCAGCCGGAGGCGATGTCGGTCTTCTGGCCCGCGGAGTTGGTCTCGGCCAGCGGGTCGTTGTCGGCGCGTCTGGCCAGGGCCATGACGCCGGGGACGACGAAGGGCGCGAGCAGCAGGTCGTACAGGGAGGCCGTGAACAGCAGGCTGGGCAGGCCGACATGGCGGGCGGCGGTGTCGCCGACGAGTGCGCCCACGCCGGCGTACAGCAGGGTGGTGCCGATGGCGGCGACGACCACGACGGCCATCGGGCCGGTGGCCGACCTGAGCCGGCCGTTCTCCGGTTTGGCGAGGCCGGCGAGGTAGCCGACGACGCAGAGCACGAGGGCGTAGCGCCCGGCGGCGTGGTCGGCGGGCGGGGCGAGGTCGGCGAGCAGTCCGGCGCCGAAGCCGACGAGGGCGCCGCCGACGTGGCCGTAGACCATGGCGAGGCCGAGGACGGTGAGGAGCAGCAGGTCGGGGACGGCGCCGGGCAGGTGGAGGCGGGCGAGGACGCTCACCTGGATGACCAGGGCGACGACGACCAGGGAGACGGACAGCAGGATCCGGTTGACGCGCATGGGGTGAAAGCTCCTACTGCTCGGTCTGCTGGTTCTGTTGGTCCTGCTGCCCCTGCTGCCCCTGCTGCTCCTGCTCGTTCGCCTCGTTCTGCGGCCGGCCGTCGACGGGGGCCCCGGGGGACGGGGTCACCGTCACCGTCACGGTCGGCCTGGGTTCCGGCTTCGGCTTGTCCGGGAGCACGGTGTCCCGCGGGTCCTTCTGCGGGGCCTGGACGACGACGCCGACGATGTCGAGCTTGGTGAAGCTGACGAAGGGCGTGACGTCGAGGGTGCGGGTCAGGTCGCCGCCGGAGGGGTCGACGCGGGAGACGTAGCCGACCGGGACGCCGGGCACGAACGGCTTGTCGGCCTGGGAGCCGAAGGTGACCAGGCGGTCGCCCTTCTTGACGTCGGCCTTGCCGTTGAGGAGTTCGACGCGCAGCGGGCGGCCGCCCTGGCCGGAGGCGAAGCCGAGTTCGTCACCGGCCTCCATCCGTGCGCCGACGGTGAAGTCGGGGTCGTTGGCGAGCAGCACGGTGGCGGTGTTCGGGCCGACGGTGGTCACGCGGCCGACGAGGCCGTCGCCGTTGAGGACGGTCATGTCGCGCTTGATGCCGTCATTGGCACCGGCGTCGATGGTGATGGTCCAGGAGAAGCCCTGCGCCGCTCCTATGGCGATGACCTGGGCGCCCTTGATGCCGTACTGGCCGGCGCCGGCGAGCCCGAGCATCTTGTCGAACTGCCTCAGGCGGCTGCGGCCGCGCTCGTCGCTGCCGAGCTTCGCCTTCAGGGCCGCGTTCTGCGTCTCCAGTTCGGCGAGGCGGTCGTGCCGGTCGCCGGAGTCGCGGATCGCGGAGACCGCGTTGCCGACCGGGTCGACCGCGGACGACACCCCGTTCTCGATCGGGCCGAAGACGGTGGCCGCGGCCTGCCGGGCACCGTCGACCGGTGAGTCCTCCCCACCGCGGATGTCCACCGTGATCAGCGCGAACGCGATGGCGATCAGCAGCACCAGGAGCAGCCGGCTCTCTTTCGTGTCCCTCACGTGCGGCGGCCGTGCCTTCCTCGTCGAATTCGGGAATTACGTGGCGGTGTTCAGGAATTCAGGTGATTCGGTACCTGGGGTACACGCGCGGTACTGCGGTGGCCGCGGTGGTTCCCGCGGTCGTCTCGGCGGTTGCGGCGGTTGTGTTACTGAAGTCTCTATATCAACGATCCGCCGCACGAGAGGAGATCGTCTCGTACGGCGGAACCGAAGTGTTACGTCATCTGCGGGGCGAGGCGTCCAGCACCTGCTGGAGCGCCTCGAACTCCTCGACGCACTTGCCGGAGCCGAGTGCCACGCTGTCCAGCGGGTCCTCGGCGATATGGATCGGCATTCCGGTCTCCCGGCGCAGCCGCTCGTCGAGCCCGCGCAGCAGCGCGCCGCCGCCGGTGAGGACGATGCCCCGGTCCATGATGTCGCCGGACAGCTCGGGCGGACACTTGTCGAGGGTCGTCTTGACCGCGTCGACGATCGCGTTGACCGGCTCCTCGATCGCCTTGCGTACTTCGCCGGCGGAGATGACGACGGTCTTGGGCAGCCCGGACACCAGGTCCCGGCCACGGATTTCGGTGTGCTCGTCGGCGTCGAGGTCGTACGCCGAACCGATCGTGATCTTGATCTGTTCGGCCGTGCGCTCACCCAGCAGAAGGCTGTACTCCTTCTTCACATGCTGGATGATCGCGTTGTCCAGCTCGTCACCCGCGACGCGGATGGACTGGGCGGTGACGATGCCGCCGAGCGAGATGACCGCGACCTCCGTGGTGCCGCCGCCGATGTCCACCACCATGTTGCCCGTGGCCTCGTGGACCGGCAGGCCGGAGCCGATGGCCGCGGCCATGGGCTCCTCGATGATGTGCACCTGGCGGGCGCCGGCCTGGGACGACGCCTCGATGACGGCACGGCGCTCGACGCCGGTGATACCCGAGGGCACACAGACGACGACCCGCGGACGAGCCAGATAACGCCGCTTGTGGATCTTCAGAATGAAGTAGCGGAGCATCCGCTCGGTGATCTCGAAGTCGGCGATGACGCCGTCCTTCAGCGGGCGCACGGCAACGATGTTGCCGGGCGTGCGCCCGATCATCTTCTTCGCTTCGGCGCCGACCGCGAGGATGCCACCGGTGTTGGTGTTGATCGCGACGACGGACGGCTCGTTGAGTACGATCCCGCGACCCCTGACGTACACCAGCGTGTTGGCGGTCCCGAGGTCGACAGCCATGTCACGGCCGATGAACGACATTGAGTTCCCCATCAGGATTCGACTGGCCTTCCCAGGAGCTTTTGAGGGCTTTTCAGGTAGGCGAGGTGGGCGCAGTGGCGCGTGGAGGCTTCCATCGTAGACGCGCTTTCGCGAACACTGTGCGAGGGTCTTCGCCATTGTCAGCAGATGGCGCAGCGCCTCGCTTGTGGAGACGGGCCAACGGAGGCATCCGTTCCCCCGATCAGGCGCGCATATGCCACAGGGCGGTCGCTTCTACGCGACCGCCCCGGTCCACCGCGGGCCATTCGGCTGACGCGGCGTCAGAAAAAAGACGTGTCCGGCGTGTCCGGAAGGAGGCTCACACCCGGCCCGGGAAGAAGATCTTCAGCTCACGCTCGGCGGACTCCTCGGAGTCGGAGGCGTGGATCAGGTTCTCCCGGACGATCACGCCGAAGTCCCCGCGGATGGATCCGGGAGCGGCGGCGATCGGGTCGGTCGGGCCGGCCAGCGCACGCACGCCCTCGATGACCCGCTCACCCTCGACGACCATGGCGACGACCGGACCGGACGCCATGAACTCGACCAGCGGCTCGTAGAAGGGCTTGCCCTTGTGCTCGCCGTAGTGCTGCTCCAGGGTCTCGGAGTCCAGGGTGCGCAGTTCCAGCGCGGTGATCTGCCAGCCGGCCTTGCGCTCGATACGGCTGATGATCTCGCCGGTCAGGCCACGACGGACGGCGTCGGGCTTGAGGAGGACGAGGCTGCGCTGGGTCACGACGGGCTCCTTGGAATATGCGTGTGTGCTGTTGTGCGAACGTGCGGTGGTACGGCGTTGCGAACGTGCGGTGGTGCGAAGTGATGACTGAGGTTACCGGGCGTGTCGCAGCGCCTGTCACGCAGCGTCGGGCGGGGTCAGGCGGCCTCGGGCGCGGAGGCGTCCGCCTGGGCGGCGAACCTGGCCTTCGCCTCGTCGATCTTCCGCCCGTAGTGCACGGAGGCCCACCAGAGGGCGGCGAAGATCGCCCCCAGGAAGAACATGGTCGGCACGACGAACCCGGAGGCGATCAGGGCGATCTGCAGGGCCCAGCCGAAGGCGATGCCGCCGGGCCGGGTCACGAAGCCGCACAGCGCCACGCACAGGAACATCGCGATGCCGCTGACCGTCCACACCGTCCCCATGGCCAGGTCGGGGTCCTTCATGGCGACCAGACCGGCGAAGCCGATCACGAAGACCTCGCCGATCAGCGTAGAAGCACAGAGCGTACGCACGTTCTCAGCCCCTCCCGAGGAGCAGTCGGGCCTCGCCGACGGTGTAGATGGAGCCGGTGACGAGCACCCCGCCGCCCGAGTACTCGCCCTCCTCCTCGGCCAGCGTGATCGCGGCCTCCAGGGCGTCCGGCAGCCGCGGCTCGACCTGGACGCGGTCCTCGCCGAAGACCTCGACGGCGATGCCCGCCAGCGCGTCGGCGTCCATCGCGCGCAGGCCGGAGTTCTGGGTGACGACGATCTCGGCGAAGACCGGCTCGAAGGCCTCCAGCAGCCCCCGCACGTCCTTGTCGCCGCTCGCGCCGACCACGCCGATGAGCCGGCTGAACTGGAAGGCCTCCCCGACCGCCTCCGCGGTGACCCGCGCGCCGGCCGGGTTGTGGGCGGCGTCCAGCACCACGGTCGGCGAGCGCCGCACCACCTCCATCCGTCCCGGCGAGGCCACGGCGGCGAAGGCCTTGCGCACGGTGTCGATGTCCAGCGGCTCGGGACGCTGCGCCCCGACGCCGAAGAACGCCTCGACGGCGGCGAGGGCGACGGCCGCGTTGTGCGCCTGATGGGCGCCGTGCAGCGGCAGGTAGACCTCGGTGTACTCGCCGCCGAGCCCGCGCAGGGTCATCAGCTGGCCGCCGACGGCGACCTGCCGGGCGACGACCCCGAACTCCAGCCCTTCGCGCGCCACGGTGGCGTTCACGTCCACGGCCTTCTTCAGCAGCACCTGTGCCGCGTCCACCGGTTGCTGGGCCATGATCACGGTGGCGTCCTGCTTGACGATGCCGGCCTTCTCGGTCGCGATCGCGCCGGGCGTCGAGCCGAGCCGGTCGGTGTGGTCCAGGTCGATGGGGGTGACGACGGCGACGTCCCCGTCGATGACGTTGGTGGCGTCCCAGGAGCCGCCCATCCCGACCTCGACGACGGCCACGTCCACGGGCGCGTCGGCGAAGGCGGCGTACGCCATGCCGGTCAGCACCTCGAAGAAGGACAGCCGGTACTCCTGCCGGGCGTCGACCATCTCGACGTACGGCTTGATGTCCTCGTACGTCTCGATGAACCGCTCGGCGGAGATCGGCGCCCCGTCCAGGCTGACGCGCTCGGTGACCGACTGCACGTGCGGCGAGGTGTACCGCCCGGTGCGCAGCTCGAAGGCGCCGAGCAGGGCCTCGATCATGCGGGCGGTGGTGGTCTTGCCGTTGGTCCCCGTGATGTGGATGGAGGGGTACGACCGCTGCGGCTCGCCCAGCACGTCCATCAGCGCGGCGATCCGGGCGACGGACGGCTCGAGCTTGGTCTCGCCCCAGCGGGTGGAGAGCTCGGCCTCCACCTCGCGCAGGGCCTTGTCCACCTCGGGATCCTCGGGCCGCGCGGGCACGTCGGCCTCCGGCGGGCCGCCCTGGGTGCGGAGGGTGCGGCTGCCGGCCTCGATCACGGCGAGATCGGGATCGCGGGTGGTCTCGGCGGCGACGATCTCCTCGAAGGGGTCACCGGGGTCGGGCTGCTCGCTGCTGTCGTGCGGGGGGAGCTCACTCACGGGGACCAGTCTACGGAGGTCGGCCGACGGGGCGCCCACGGAGTGGGGTGGCTGATGTCCTGGGGCGAGTGCACGCGCGTCGTGGCTGGTCGCGCCCACGCGGCGGAGCCGCACATCGATGCGGCCCCGCGCCCCTGCGGACCTGAAGGCTCCCGGTGCCGAGACAGCACCGGGAGCCTTTGCCGACGTACCGGCGGCTACGCCTGCGGCAGTTTCTCCAGCTGCGCCTGGATGCGGGCGATGTCCTCGTCCGCCTTGGCCAGCCGCCCCCGGATCTTCTCCACGACGTTGTCCGGCGCCTTCGCCAGGAACGCCTCGTTGCCCAGCTTGGCCGTGGCCTGGGCCTTCTCCTTCTCGGCGGCGGCGAGGTCCTTGGCGAGGCGCTTGCGCTCCGCCTCGACGTCGATCACGCCGGAGAGGTCGAGGGCGACCTCGACACCCGCCACCGGCAGGGTCGCCGTGGCCGTGAAGGCGTCGCCCTCCGGCTGGAGGCGCAGCAGCTGCCGGACGGCCGCCTCGTGCGCGGCCAGCGCCGTGCCGTCGAGGGTCAGCCGGGCCGGGACCCGCTGGCCGGGCTGCAGACCCTGCTCGTGACGGAAGCGGCGGACCTCGGTGACGACGGACTGGACGGTCTCGATCTCCCGCTCGGCGCCCGCGTCCCGGAAGCCCGAGTCGGACGGCCACTGGGCGATGACGACCGACTCACCGCCGGTGAGCGTGGTCCACAGCGTGTCGGCGACGAACGGGACGACGGGGTGCAGCAGCCTCAGCGTCACGTCGAGGACCTCGCCCAGGACGCGCTTGCTGACCTCGGCCGCCTCGCCGCCCGCCTGGAACGTCGTCTTGGACAGCTCGACGTACCAGTCGAAGACCTCGTCCCAGGCGAAGTGGAACAGGGCGTCGGAGAGCTTCGCGAACTGGTAGTCCTCGTAGTACGCGTCGACCTCGGCGACCACCGAGTTGAGCCGGGAGAGGATCCAGCGGTCGGTCGAGGACATCCTCGACGCGTCCGGCAGCGGGCCCTCGACCGTCGCGCCGTTCATCAGCGCGAAGCGGGTGGCGTTCCAGATCTTGTTGGTGAAGTTCCGGGAGCCCTGGACCCAGTCCTCGCCGATCGGGACGTCGACGCCCGGGTTGGCGCCGCGCGCGAGGGTGAAGCGGAGCGCGTCGGAGCCGTACTTGTCCATCCAGTCGAGCGGATTCACGACGTTCCCGAACGACTTGGACATCTTCTTGCCGTTCTGGTCACGGACCATGCCGTGCAGGGCGATGGTGTGGAACGGCGGGGTGCCGTCCATCGCGTAGAGGCCGAACATCATCATCCGGGCGACCCAGAAGAAGAGGATGTCGTAGCCGGTGACCAGGACGGAGTTCGGGTAGAACTTCGCCAGCGAGTCGGTCTGCTCGGGCCAGCCCAGCGTGGAGAACGGCCACAGGCCGGACGAGAACCAGGTGTCCAGGACGTCGGAGTCCTGACGCCAGCCCTCGCCGCTCGGCGGCTCCTCGTCGGGCCCGACGCAGACGACCTCGCCCTCGGGGCCGTACCAGACCGGGATGCGGTGCCCCCACCACAGCTGGCGCGAGATGCACCAGTCGTGGAGGTTGTCGACCCAGTCGAAGTACCGCTTCTCCATCTCCTGCGGGTGGATCTTGACGCGGCCGTCGCGGACGGCGTCACCGGCGGCCTTCGCCAGCGGGCCGACCTTGACCCACCACTGCATCGACAGACGCGGCTCGACGGTGGTCTTGCAGCGCGAGCAGTGGCCGACGGAGTGGACGTAGGGCCGCTTCTCGGCGACGATCCGGCCCTCGGCGCGCAGCGCGGCGACGATGGCGGAGCGGGCCTCCAGCCGGTCCAGGCCCTGGAAGGGGCCGTGGGCGGTGATGACGGCGTGCTCGTCCATGACCGTGATGGCGGGCAGGTCGTGGCGCCGGCCGATCTCGAAGTCGTTCGGGTCGTGGGCGGGCGTCACCTTGACGGCGCCGGTGCCGAACTCGGGGTCGACGTGCGTGTCGGCGACGACCGGGATGGACCGGTCGGTGAGCGGCAGCCTGATGAGCTTGCCGATCAGGTGCTGGTACCGCTCGTCGTCGGGGTGGACGGCGACGGCCGTGTCACCGAGCATCGTCTCGGCACGGGTGGTGGCGACGACGATGGTGTCGTCCCCGTCGCCGTACTTCATGGAGACGAGCTCGCCGTCGTCGTCCTGGTACTCGACCTCGATGTCCGAGATGGCCGTCAGACACCTGGGGCACCAGTTGATGATGCGCTCGGCACGGTAGATCAGCTCGTCGTCGTAGAGCCGCTTGAAGATGGTCTGGACGGCCTGGGACAGGCCCTCGTCCATGGTGAACCGCTCCCGCGACCAGGCGACGCCGTCGCCGAGGCGGCGCATCTGCCCGCTGATCTGCCCGCCGGACTCGCCCTTCCACTGCCAGACCCGCTCGACGAAGGCCTCACGGCCGAGGTCGTGCCGGGACTTGCCCTCCTTGGCCAGTTCCCGCTCGACGACGTTCTGCGTGGCGATGCCGGCGTGGTCCATGCCGGGCTGCCACAGCGTCTCGTACCCCTGCATCCGCTTGCGGCGGGTCAGGGCGTCGATGAGCGTGTGCTCGAAGGCGTGCCCGAGGTGCAGGCTGCCCGTGACGTTCGGCGGGGGGATGACGACGGTGTACGGCGGCTTGTCGCTGTCCGCGTCCGCCTCGAAGTAACCCCGTTCCACCCAGCGCTCGTACAGCTTCCCCTCTACCTCGGCCGGCGTGTACTGGGTCGGCAGTTCGGTGGTGGGTGCGGGCTGCGGCTGCTGAGAGTTCTCGGTCACGGGGGTCAGTTTACGGCCGTCACGACCCTGTCCCGAAACGCGTTTCCTTTGTAACGGTGCGGCCCCCGGTGACCTGCGCACGCCAGGTCTGGGTGAGGATGTCAGCATCACGTAAGCATCTGGAGGGGAACCCAGTAATGAGTCACAACCAGCCGGGCCCGTACGGCGGGCAGCCCCAGCAGCCCGGACCGTACGGCCAGCCGGGGCCGTACGGCCAGCAGCCGCCGCAGGCTCCCCAGCCCGGCTATGGCTACCCCCAGCAGACGCCGCCGCCCGCCCAGCCGGGCTACGGCTACCCGCCCCAGCAGGGCGGTGTCCCGCCGCAGACTCCCCCGTACGGCCAGCCGCAGCCGCCCTACGGCCAGCAGCCTCCGTACGGGCAGCAGCCGCCCGGCCAGCCCCCGTACGGCATGCCCCAGCCCCCGGCCCCGGGTGGCGGCAAGAAGAAGGCGGGCCTGATCATCGGCGCGGTCGCCGTCGTGGCGGCGATCGGCGTGGGGGCTTACTTCGTGATCGGTGGCGGCGGGGGCGCCGGCGGCTCGGGCATCGCCGACGACGGCCCGCACAAGCTGACGACTCCGGCGACGGTACTCGGTGAGTACAAGAAGGCCGAGAGCGAAAGCGGCAGCATGGACGCCGCAGACATGAAGGACGCCGAGAAGTGGGGCGTGAAGGACGCCAAGGACGTGAGCGCCTCGTACGCGGCGGAGAACGCGGAGAACCCGCTGGCGAGTAAGCAGCTCATGTTCCTGGGCGTCTACGGCACGATCGACGAGCCGGAGAAGGCCCTCGACGCGATGTTCGCCCACATGAAGAAGGAGAGCCAGGAGGGCGGCAACGACGAGGACGTGAGTTTCGTCGGGGAGCCGAAGGAGTACAAGCCCGATTCCCTCGACGGCGCCGTCATCAAGTGCCAGGACGCCAAGGTCGACAACTCCGACGGCGGGCCGAACGAGCCCAAGTCGATGACCATGACGTACTGCGCCTGGGGCGACCACAGCACGATCGGCTTCGCCATGCCGATGAGCATTCTGGACATCGCGGCCGGCAAGAAGACCGACCCGGCCGCGGCGGCCGACATCACCGCCAAGCTCCGCAAGGAAGTCCGCGTCAAGGCCTGACGCCGGAACGGCAAAGCGGAAGGGGCCCGGTCGGTCGACCGGGCCCCTTCCGCGTTCGTACGGTGGCTGCGACTACGCCGTCTTCTGCTCGCCCGGACCGCGCCCCCGCGAATCGCGCGGGATCAGCGTCGGGTTGACGTTGGAGAGGACCACGTCGGCCGTGACGACGACGCGGGCGACGTCCTTGCGGGACGGGACCTCGTACATCACGCCCTGGAGGACTTCCTCCATGATGGCCCGCAGGCCGCGGGCGCCGGTCTGGCGGAGGATGGCCTGGTCGGCGATGGCCTCCAGGGCCTCGCGCTCGAAGTCCAGCTCGACGCCGTCGAGTTCGAAGAGGCGCTCGTACTGCTTGACGAGCGCGTTGCGCGGCTCGACCAGGATCTGGAGCAGGGCCTCGCGGTCGAGGTTGTGGACCGAGGTGATGACGGGGAGCCGCCCGATGAACTCGGGGATCATGCCGAACTTGACCAGGTCCTCGGGCATGACGGCCTGGAACTGGTCCGTCGACTCCAGCTCCCGCTTGGACCGGATCGTCGCGCCGAAGCCGATGCCCTTGGCGCCGGCCCGGCCCTCGATGATCTTCTCCAGGCCCGAGAACGCACCGCCCACGATGAACAGCACGTTCGTCGTGTCGATCTGGATGAACTCCTGATGCGGGTGCTTGCGGCCGCCCTGCGGCGGGACCGAGGCCGTGGTGCCCTCGAGGATCTTCAGCAGGGCCTGCTGGACGCCTTCGCCGCTGACGTCGCGCGTGATCGACGGGTTCTCGCTCTTCCGCGCGACCTTGTCGATCTCGTCGATGTAGATGATCCCGGTCTCGGCCTTCTTGACGTCGTAGTCGGCCGCCTGGATCAGCTTGAGCAGGATGTTCTCGACGTCCTCGCCGACGTACCCGGCCTCGGTGAGCGCCGTGGCGTCGGCGATCGCGAACGGGACGTTCAGCATGCGCGCCAGGGTCTGGGCGAGGAGGGTCTTGCCGGAGCCGGTGGGGCCCAGCAGCAGGATGTTGGACTTCGCCAACTCGATGGCGTCCTCGCGGCCTTGGGCGCCGCCGTTCTCACCGGCCTGGACCCGCTTGTAGTGGTTGTACACCGCTACGGAGAGCGCCTTCTTGGCCGCTTCCTGGCCGACGACGTAGCCGTCGAGGAACTCGTAGATCTCGCGGGGCTTGGGGAGCTCCTCCCAGCGCACCTCGCTGGTCTCCGCCAGCTCCTCCTCGATGATCTCGTTGCAGAGGTCGATGCACTCGTCGCAGATGTACACACCGGGCCCTGCGATGAGCTTCTTGACCTGCTTCTGGCTCTTGCCGCAGAACGAGCACTTGAGCAGATCGCCGCCGTCACCGATGCGTGCCACGGTGTGCTTCCCCTTCGCCTGGGAGACTCCCGGCCGTCGACGTCACGTCAACGGCCGGCGGACTCCTGGTGCTGCCTTATGTCCGACGGTACCTTGCCGGGCCCCCCGTCCGGGCCCCCCTTGGCACGGTTCACTTTGACGTGGACCGTGCCAAGGAGCAGCAGACGATACCCGCTCCGTGTCAGCGAACCGACTCGTTGTTCATCTTCCGGGTGGAGATGATCTGGTCGACCAGGCCGTAGGCCAGGGCGTCCTCGGCCGTGAGGATCTTGTCGCGCTCGATGTCCTCGCGGATCTTCTCGACCGGCGTGGTGGAGTGCCTGGCCAGCATGTCCTCGAGCTGCGCGCGCATCCGGAGGATCTCGTTGGCGGCGATCTCCAGGTCGGAGACCTGACCGCGGCCCGTCTCGCTGTAGGGCTGGTGGATCAGGACGCGGGCGTTGGGCAGCGCCATGCGCTTGCCCGGCGTGCCCGCGGCCAGCAGGATCGCGGCGGCGGAGGCCGCCTGGCCCATGCACACCGTCTGGATGTCCGGCTTCACGAACTGCATCGTGTCGTAGATGGCCGTGAGCGCCGTGAAGGAGCCGCCGGGGCTGTTGATGTAGATCGAGATGTCCCGGTCGGGGTCCATCGACTCCAGGCACAGCAGCTGCGCCATGACGTCGTTGGCGGAGGCGTCGTCGATCTGGACGCCCAGGAAGATCACGCGCTCTTCGAAGAGCTTCGCGTACGGGTCGTACTCGCGGACGCCCTGGGAGGTGCGCTCGACGAAGCGCGGGATCACGTAGCGGGACTCGGCGGAGGGGCCGGTGTACTCGGCACGCATGCGGTCGTGCAGGCCGCTGCCGGGGAAGTCGTTCACAGTGTCTCCTGGAAGAAGCTGAGGCGGTCGGCTCGGGGCCGGCTGGGCGGGCGCGCTGGGCCCGCGGAGGGCTGGGCTCGGCTCCGCGGGGCCCGGGAGACCCCGGAGGCCCGCGGGGAGCGGCTCAGGCCCCCGTGCCGCCGCCGCCCGGCATGCCGGCGGCCGTGGTGATGACGTCGTCGACGAGGCCGTACTCCTTGGCCTCGAAGGCGTCGAACCAGCGGTCACGGTCCGAGTCGCGGGTGATCTGCTCGATCGTCTGACCGGTGTGCTGGGACGTGAGCTCCGCCATGCGCTTCTTGGTGTGCAGCAGCCGCTCGGCGTGGATCTTGATGTCCGAGGCGGAGCCGGCCAGGCCGGCGGAGGGCTGGTGGATCAGGATCTCGGCGTTCGGGAGCGCGAAGCGCTTGCCCGGGGTGCCGGCGCTGAGCAGGAACTGGCCCATCGAGGCCGCCAGGCCCATCGCGATCGTCACCACGTCGTTCTTGATGTACTGCATGGTGTCGTAGATCGCCATGCCGGCCGTGATCGAACCGCCGGGGCTGTTGATGTACAGGAAGATGTCCTTGTCCGGGTCGGCGGCAAGGAGCAGCAGCTGTGCGGTGATCTTGTTGGCAATGTCGTCGTCGACCGGCTGGCCGAGGAAGATGATCCGCTCGCCGAGCAGCCGGTTGTAGACCTGGTCGCCGAGGCCACCACCGATGGAGGGCTCGCCGGCGGCGGAGGGCATCAGATTCGTCACGTATCCACCTGCTCGTCTTACGACGGCGCCGGGCCGTCTCACGTGTTCTGCCGGGGCTCGGGGCCGTCCGGCCGGTTTCGGGGACTCCCCTGCCCTCGTATTCATGGACCCTAACGCGCAGGCCCTGCGGTGCCATCCCGGTTCCGCGGGTGTTCGCTGTGAGCGCATGTCGCTCCGCTGGGTGAGCGGGGTGCGGCGCGCCCGTGGCGACGCCGGTCGTGGGCGGCCCCGGGTGCCCCGTGGGCCGAGCGCGCCCACGGCGGCGGACCCGCCCGCCGGTGCCGCCCCGGCGTATGCCGACGGGGCTCCTGGGGCAGATGCCGACGGGCCCCGAGAAGCGCGTGCGTCTCGGGGCCCGTCGTTACGGCGTCACAGGTGCCGGGTGAGGGCTCAGCCCTCGGTCTTCTCGTCGGCCTTGGCGTCGGCCTTGGCGTCGGCCTTGGCGTCGGCCTTGGCGTCGGCCTTGGCGTCGGCCTTCTCGTCACCGGACTCGGTGGCCTCGGCGGCGTCGGTGGGCTCGGCGGCGGCCTCCGTGGTCTCCGCCTCGTCCGCCTCGTCCTCCTCGTCCTCCAGGTCGACGACCTCGCCGTTGGTGTCCTTGACCGTGGCCTTCTCGACCACGACGGCCAGGGCCTTGCCGCGGGCGACCTCACCGACGAGGAGCGGGACCTGGCCCTGCTCGACGACGGCCTGGGCGAACTGGTCGGGGGACATGCCGGAGGAGGCGGCGCGGCGCATGAGGTGCTCGGTGAGCTCCTCCTGGCTGACGTTCAGGTTCTCCTGCTTGACCAGCTCATCGAGGACGAACTGGGTCTTGATGCCCTTGACCGCGGCCTCGCGGGTCTCGGTCTCGAACTCCTCGGCGGTCTTGCCCTGGAGCTCCAGGTACTTCTCGAGGTCCAGACCCATCTGGCCGAGCTGGTGGTGCTCCAGGTTGTGCTTGCGGGTGTTGACCTCGTCCTCGAGGAGCTTCTCGGGGACGGGGACCTCGACCAGCTCGAGGAGCTTGTCGAGCACGCGCTCCTGGGCCTGCGTGGCCTGGTCGTACTGCTTGGTGTTGGCCAGGCGCTTGCGGCTGTCGGCCTGCAGCTCCTCCAGCGTGTCGAACTCCGACGCGAGCTGCGCGAAGTCGTCGTCCAGCTCGGGCAGCTCACGCTTGGCGACCTGGGTGACCTTGACGGTGACCTCGGCCTCCTTGCCGGCCGCCGAGCCGCCCTTGAGCTCGGAGGTGAAGGTGGCCTCGCCACCGGCCTCCACGCCCTTCACGGCGTCGTCGATGCCTTCCAGCAGCTCACCGGAGCCAATGGTGTAGGAGACGCCGTCGGCGACGCCGTCCTCGAGGACCTCGCCGTCGACCTTGGCCTGGAGGTCGAGGGTGACGACGTCACCCTCCTCGGCGGCACGCTCGACCGGGGAGGTGGAGGCGAAGCGCTCGCGCAGCTGCTCCACCGCCTTCTCGACGTCCTCGTCGCTGACCTCGATGGCGTCGACCTCGACCTCGATGCCGGAGTAGTCCGGGATCTCGATGGCCGGGCGGATGTCGACCTCGGCGGTGAAGTTCAGCGTCTCGCCGTCCTTCAGCTCCGTGATGTCGACCTCGGGCTGGCCGAGCGGGTTCAGCTCGGCCTCGTTGACCGCGTCGGTGTAGAACTTCGGAAGCGCGTCGTTGACCGCCTCCTCCAGAACCGCACCGCGGCCGAACCGCTGGTCGATGACCCGGGCGGGGATCTTGCCCTTGCGGAAGCCCTTCACCGTGACCTGCTGGTTGATCTTCTTGTACGCCGCGTCGAGGCTGTCCTTGAGCTCCTCGAAGGGCACCTCGACAGTGAGCCGAACCCGGGTCGGGTTCAGGGTCTCCACGGCGCTCTTCACGGTTCGGTCTCCTTGGTGGCTGACTTCTTGGGTTCTGCCGGAGCCAGAGAGGCATCCGGCAGGTTTCGCCGCCCGGAGACTTCAGACGCTGATGACGCACGGGCGTGCAGCTTGCATAGTAACGGCAGCGACTACACGGCCCAAAAGGCGATCACCGGAACCACCGGTCGATCACCCGGGGCGGGTCGGCCGGACGGACCGGCGGGGGCCGGGGTCGCCGGTGTGGGCCGGGTCGGCGCGGCCGGGGGCCGGGTCCGCGACGGCCGGTGCGTCGGGACTCCCCGTGGCGGGTGAGTCGGGACTCCCGGTGACCGGTGAGTCGGCACTCGCGGTGGCCGGTGGGTCAGGACCCGCGGTGGCCGGTGGGCCGCGACCGCGGTGGCCGGCGATTGGTCGGGGTGGCGGGATTTGAACCCACGGCCTTCCGCTCCCAAAGCGGACGCGCTACCAAGCTGCGCCACACCCCGTCTGGTGCGACACGTAGGGTACATGCCCCGGGCAGCGGGGGCCGCCGGGTTTCCCGAGCGTCCGTGCGTACGCGGCGCGGTCCGGAAGGGGTGTGCGGCGAGGGGGGACGACCCGCTAAGATGCCTGGAGTGCCGCGGTCACCGACCCGCGGCGCGCGCTGTGCGGGCGTAGCTCAATGGTAGAGCCCTAGTCTTCCAAACTAGCTACGCGGGTTCGATTCCCGTCGCCCGCTCCAAGAGGCCTCCGGCCCGGTCCCGCCAAGGGACCGGGCCGGAGGCCTTTGTGCGGCCCGGGCTAGAACTGGATGGAGTTGAGCGTGTCCGCTATCGAGTCCAGGAACCGCTGGATGTCGTCGGCCATGCCGGTCGAGGCCAGGAAGAAGCCGAAGAGGACCGCGACGAGCGCCGGGCCCGCCTTGATGGAGCCTCCTCGCAGCAGCACCACCAGGATGATTGCCAACAGCAGCACCACTGACAGTGAAATGGCCACAACTGATCACACCCTCGATCGGTCCGCTCTCCCGGCCCGGAGGTGCAGCGCCGCACACCTCCGCCAGGACCATCGTGCCACCAACCGGGCCCCGCTATGCGGCTGGTGACACATCATCCGGCCGGATCCCGGGTGGCGCACTCCCCCGCACACGCGGACGTACCCCTCCATCGCGCCCCGCACAGAAATTCGAGACGACGCCCGCTCGTGGAATTCCGACCGCTTCGTTTCGATGTCCACACAACGCGTTCGTAGATATTTCGAATTGTCGCGGGACGCACACCGCCGGTACATCACAGGGAAATCACAGGGTCGCCCCGCAAGCCCCCGCGGGCACATTGAAGCGGACATTGCAGCGGAGTCGCCCACCGGCCTTATGCGCGGATTGGTCATGATGAGTCATGACACGTCGGATGGCCCAGTAGCCGCTACGACGCCCGGCCACACCCGGCGATGTGGGGGCCGTCACCCGGTTGGAGAGGCCGGGTTCCCCGAAATGCGGGGTACTCGCAAGGCACTCGGGACGCGAATACGGGAATGACTTCGAAGGTTTTACGGAATCCCACGGAGAACGCTAGGGTGCCTCAGATGTTCTACGCTGCCTCGTCCCCCACCAGAGCAGTGAGGTCCTGCGACGTCCCGCCGATTATGTGGCGGGGGGTCGCATGACGAGCTCGCTGCGACCGCACGGCGACCGGAAGACGCCGTCCCCACCGGACCAGCAGACACCGGACCAGCGGACTGCCTCCCAGCAGACGCGGTCCGGCCGGCGGACCCAGCCGAACCGGCAGCGCGACGCCTTCTTCGACAACGCCAAGTACCTGGCGATCGTGCTGGTCGGTGTGGGTCACGCCTGGGGCCAGATCCTGGACGGCAACCGGACCGTGGAGACCCTGTACCGGGTCCTGTACACGTTCCACATGCCGGCCTTCATCATCATCTCCGGCTACTTCTCGCGCAGCTTCGATCTGAGCCCCAAGCGCGTCAAACGGCTGATTACCGGTGTCGCCGTGCCCTACGTCGTCTTCGAGGTCGCCTACGCGCTGCACCGCCGCTTCAGCGAGGACCCCTCCAACGACATCAGCCTGCTGGACCCCACCTACCTTCTGTGGTTCCTGTGCGCGCTGTTCGTCTGGCGGCTGACCACCCCGATCTGGCAGACCGTCCGCTGGCCGCTGCCGATCGCCCTGGGCATCGCCGCGCTGGCCTCCGTGACCCCCACGATCGGCAACGACCTGAACATGCAGCGGGTGCTGCAGTTCCTGCCGTGCTTCGTGCTGGGCCTGGTACTGCGCCCCGAGCACTTCCAGCTGGTCCGGCGCCGCTCGGTGCGGATCCTGTCCGTACCGGTGGTCGCGGCGGCCGTGGTCATCGGCTGGTGGTCGGTGCCGCGCATGGAGACCGGCTGGTTCTACCGCAACGCGGCCGTGCAGGACACGGGCGCCCCCTGGTGGTCCGGGCCGGTCCTGACGCTCGCGCTCTTCGGCTGCTCGCTGGTGCTGACCGCGTGCTTCTTCGCCTGGGTGCCGGGCCGGCGCATGTGGTTCACCGCGCTCGGCGCGGGCACGATCTACGGCTACCTGCTGCACGGCTTCCTGTCGAAGGAAGGCACCTTCGCGGGCTGGTTCCACGACCCCGCGTGGGACGAGCCGCTCGGTGCGGTGCTGTTGACCGTCCTCGCGGCCGCCGTCATCACCCTGCTGTGCACCAAACCCGTCCAGCGGGTCCTGCGGTGCGTGGTGGAGCCGAGGATGGACTGGGCCTTCAAGCGGGATCCGGGCCAGGACGCCCGGGACCGCGAGCGGCGGGAGAAGACCGAGGCGCATGCGGCTCCTGAGGCCCCTGAGGCGCGAGTGCCGAGCGAGACCGGCGAGAAGGTCTCGGTCTAGGCCCCGTCCGCTCCGAGCGACTCGCTTCAGGTGTCCGTTCCCGGATCGACCAGGCCGAGAAGTACGCGCATCCGCGCGTACTTCTCGGTCAGCCGTGTGCGGGTGGCCTCGTCGAGGACCGCGAGTCGTACGGGATCGGCGTTGTGCGCCAGGTCCGCCTCCTTGACCAGCGGCGCGCCGGGCGTTCCGAGGACGCGTGCGGCGTACGCCTCGGGCGGCTCCCCGGCCCGCTTGGTGAGGGCGAGGACGATGTCCTTGGTACGAGGGCTCAGCGCGGCCTCCCGCAGCCATCGCTCGGACAGCGCGTCGTCCTCGACCGCGTCGTGCAGCCAGGCCGCCGCGATCTGCCCGTCGCCCCCGCCACGCCGTCGCACGCCCTCGGCGACGGCCCGCAGGTGCTCGGCGTACGGCCGGCCCGCCTTGTCGGTCCGGCCGGCGTGGGCGGCACGGGCGACTGCCTCCACCTCGGCGAGGGAGAGCCACCGGGCGGGCCCGGAGGCAGGCTCGGAAGCGGTCTCGGAGGCGGATTCAGCAGCGGGCCCGGAGGCTGGCTTGGGAAGGGGCTCGGAGGCTGGCTCCGGAAGGGGCCCGGAGGCTGGCTCCGGAAGGGGCTCGGAGGCTGGCTCCGGAAGGGGCTCGGAGGCTGGCTCCGGAAGGGGCTCGGGCGTGTGGGAAGGGGTGTGGGACACGCGGTCCAGTGTGTCAGTCCGCCGCCGTCTGGGACTGGGCCGTCGGGCCCTCCCGGCAGATCAGCAGAAGCGCCCGGTCGTCGTTGACGTCCTTGGCCACCGCCTCGATCAGATGCCAGGCGGCGCCGTGGAAGCCGCCCGCGACATAGCGGTCGGCCTCGCCGGTGAGGCGGTCGATGCCCTCGGTGATGTCCCGCTCGGAGGTCTCCACCAGGCCGTCCGTGAACAGCATCAGCACGTCTCCGGGGCGCAGTGAGCCCTTCACCGGGTCGAACTGCGCCCCGTCGTACACACCCAGCAGCGGTCCCTCGGCCGACTTCTCCTCCCAACGGCCCGTGCCCGCGCTGAGCTGGAGGCCCGGCGGATGTCCGGCGGAGTACAGCTCGTAGTCCCCGGAGTCGAGTTCCAGGACGAGGTGGATGGAGGTGGCGAAGCCCTCGTCCCAGTCCTGGCGGAGCAGGTAGCCGTTGGCCGCCGGCAGGAACGCGTGCGGGGGCAGGCTGCCCAGCAGCCCGCCGAACGCCCCCGACAGCAGCAGGGCGCGCGAGCCCGCGTCCATGCCCTTGCCGGAGACGTCGGTGAGGACCACCTCGAGCGTCCGGCCGCCGTTGGTACGGGCGGCGACGACGAAGTCCCCCGAGAAGGACTGTCCGCCGGCCGGGCGCAGCGCCATCTCCCGGTGCCAGCCCGGCGGCAGCTGGGGCAACTTGCTCTGGACGCGGATGCGTTCGCGCAGGTCGAAGAGCATGGTGCCGCCGCGCCGCCAGGGCACGCCGACCCGGCTGCGGAACTGGGCGACCAGCAGCCCGAAGAAACCGCAGGCCGCGACGACCAGGACCACGCCGGGGGTGACCCGGGAGGGGCCCTCGGTGTAGGGGCCCAGTTGCACCGACTCCACGATCAGCGCCGTGGCCGCCGCCGCGTACAGGCCGAGCAGGCTCGCCGGGCGCAGCAGCAGGCCGCCCGCGACGATCGGCAGGACCAGAGCGGCCGGTGAGCACCACACCGAGTTCGCCATCGTGGTGGCCGCGATGACGGGGATCATGGCCAGCAGTCCGGCCAGGGCGATCCAGTCGGAGCCGTCGCCGCGGAAGTAGTCGACGGCGGATCTGCGCACGCCGACGCGGGCCCGGTGCCATTGCTTCTTCCACCGGGCCGTGAACGTGTCGGCTTCCGCGCGCCGCTGTCGTCCTGCTGCCATTAGTTCGGGACCCTATCCATCGGACCGGGCGCTTGGCACGGGAGGTCCTACTTGTCCCCCGTCCGGGGCCCATGACTTCACAGTGAACTTCACGAACGGCCGTCGCGCCGCCACCTGCCGGAAATTCCCTCGCCCGCTCCCCGGGGCCCTGGTACGCATGGCCCATGGGCATTGGTGTGGGTGATGACGGTGACGGCGGCACGAGGACCGAGCTGCGGGTACTGGAGCGGGACGAGTGGAACAAGTGGTACGGGACGCTGATCCGTGCCTTCAGCGGCGTTCCGGAGTCGGCCGAGGAGTTGGAGCTGTACAACGCGCTGACCGAGGTCGACCGCTCGCTCGGCGCCTGGGAGGGCGACGAGTGCGTCGGGACGGCCGGGGCGTTCGGCTTCCGGATGACCGTGCCGGGCGGTGCTCAGGTGCCCGCGGCGGGCGTGACGATGGTCTCCGTCGCCGGCACGCACCGCCGTCGGGGGGTGCTGTCGTCGATGATGCGACGGCAGCTGGACGACGTACGGTCCTGGGGTGAGCCGTTGGCCGTGCTGACGGCCTCCGAACCGGCGATCTACGGCAGGTTCGGGTACGGCGCCGCGACCTTCCAGGTCAACGCCGAGATCGATACGGACCGGGTGCGTCTGTCGGTACCGGACGGCACGGATGACGTACGGCTGCGGTACGCGGAGCCCGCGGACGTCCTCGACGCGTGCGAGGCGGTGTACGCGCGGCTGGTGCCCGGCCGGCCCGGGATGCTGGCCCGTCGGCCCGGCTGGGAGCGGGTGGGGCTGCTGGATCCGGAGAGCAAACGGGAGGGGGCCTCGCCGCTGCAGTGCGTGGTCGCCCGGCGGGACGGCGAGGTCACGGGGTACGCGCGGTTCCGGGTGCGGCCGGGCTGGGGGGCCGAGGGGCCGGCCGGCACGGTGGTGCTGGAGGATCTGGCCGGGCTCGACCCGGCGACCGACGCGGCGCTGTGGCGCTTCCTGTTCGGCATCGACCTGACGACGACGCTGGCCGTGCGCGGGCGGCCGGTCGACGAGGCGTGGCAGCACCAGGTGTCGGACATCCGGCGGTGCCGGCCGGGGCTGCGGGACGCGCTGTACGTACGGCTGGTGGACGTGGGGGCCGCGCTCACGGCGCGGACCTACCAGGCGCCCGTGGACGTCGTCTTCGAGGTGGAGGACGCCTTCTGTCCCTGGAACGCGGGGCGTTGGCGGCTGTCCGGGGACGCGAAGGGGGCGTCCTGCGAGCGTACGTCCGACGCGGCGGATCTCGCCCTGTCGGTGCGGGAGTTGGGGGCGGCGTATCTCGGCGGCGTGAGCCTGGCTTCGCTGGGCGCGGCCGGGCGGGTGCGGGAGGTGCGGCGCGGGGCGCTGGCGGAGGCGTCGGTGGGGTTCGGGTCGGACGTCGCGCCGTGGTTGCCGCACGGCTTCTGACGGCCGGCGCCTATGTCGCCCCGCGCTGGCAGGACGGGCACCAGAAGAGGTTGCGGGCGGCGAGGCCGGCGGTGCGGACGGTCTCGCCGCAGAGGTGGCAGGGCTGGTTCGCCCGGCGGTAGACGTAGACCTCGCCGCCGTGGTCGTCGACGCGGGGCGGGCGGCCCATGGCCTCGGGGGTGTGTTCGGGGCGGACGGTGTCGATGCGGTTGTTCCGGACGCCCTCGCGCATGAGTTCCGTCAGGTCCCGCCAGATCGCGTCCCACTCGGTGGGAGTGATGTCCCGGCCGGGGCGGTACGGGTCGATGCCGTGGCGGAAGAGGACCTCGGCGCGGTAGACGTTGCCGACGCCGGCGATGACCTTCTGGTCCATGAGCAGGGCGGCGACGGTGGTGCGGCTGCGGGAGACGCGGCGGTACGCGGCCCGAGGGTCGGCGTCCGGGCGCAGCGGGTCGGGGCCGAGGCGGTCGTGTATCGCCTGCTTCTCGGGCTCCGTGATCAGGGCGCAGGCGGTGGGGCCGCGGAGGTCGACGCAGGCCGTCTCGTTGAGGAGGCGGAGGCGGACGGTGTCCGTGGGGGGCGGTGCCGGGGTGGCTCCGAAGGAGACCTTGCCGAAGAGGCCGAGATGGATGTGGACCCAGTCGGCGGGCTCGGGGGGACCGGCGGGCTCGGGCTCGGCGCACACGGGCTCGGCGGCGCCGAAGCCGAGGAAGAGGTGTTTGCCGTGGGCCTCGGTGCGGGTGAGCGGGGTGCCGTTGAGGAGGGCGGCGGCGTCGGAGAACTTGCCCTGGGGGCTGGAGGCGTGCACCGGCCTGCCGGCGAAGGCCGCGGCGTAGTCCTTGGCCAGTCTGTGGATCGTGTGCCCTTCTGGCACGGGGTCGTCCTTCCTGCGTTCTGCCCACCCGCCCGGCTCGGCCGCCCTCCGAGCCCCACGGGCCGCGCCCCGGGTGTCGTCTCCGGCCCTCCCCAGCGCTCGCGCACCGGGGAGGGGAGGGAAACACCGGGGGGCAGACCTACTGCTGGGGGTGGTGCGGCGGGACGGGGGGAAGGTCGCCCGTCGTCTCGTAGGACGTCAGCATGTCGATGCGGCGGATGTGGCGTTCGTCGCCGGAGAACGGGGTGGCGAGGAAGGTCTCGACGAACTTCGTCGCCTCCTCCCGCGTGTGCATGCGGGCGCCGACGGCGACGACGTTGGCGTCGTTGTGCTGCCTGCCGAGGGACGCCGTCTCCTCGCTCCAGGCCAGCGCCGCGCGCACGCCCTTCACCTTGTTCGCCGCGATCTGCTCACCGTTGCCGGAGCCGCCGATCACGATGCCGAGGGCGTCGGGGTCCGCGGCCGTACGCTCGGCGGCGCGCAGGCAGAAGGGCGGGTAGTCGTCCTGGGCGTCGTAGATGTGCGGGCCGCAGTCGACGGGCTCGTGGCCCGCCGCCCCGAGCCACTCGACGAGGTGGTTCTTGAGTTCGTAGCCCGCATGGTCGGAGCCGAGATACACGCGCATGCGTCGAGTGTGACACGCGGGTCCGGGGGCGGCAGCGTCGGGTGCGACACCGAGTCAACGGGCGTACGACCGCGCTGCTGCCACTGCTCGTCGCGGCGCTCGTCCTCGGCGTCGCCTTCGTCAAGCAGAGGGCCGTCAAGCAGAGGGCCGTCGGGCGGAAGGCCACCGCGCGGCGGGCCGGCGAGCAGCGGGCCACCGCCGGTGAGGACTGACGGCCGCCGGGACGCGAGAGGCGCTCGCCGGGACGCGAAAGAGGCTCGCCGGGTCGCTGTTGCGATCAGGCGAACCTCTTTCGGTGGCGCTGCCGCGGTACTACCGCTTGTCGACCAGCTTCCACGCCGTGGGCAGTACGCCCATCGCCAGGGCGGCCTTCAGCGCGTCCCCGATCAGGAACGGGGTGAGGCCGGCCGCGATCGCGGCGGTGAGGGACATGTCGGCGGCGAGGGCCAGGTACGGGACGCCGACGGCGTAGATGACCGCCTCGCCCAGCAGGATCGTGCCGGCCGTGCGCAGCATCGAGCGGTCGGCGCCGCGGCGGGCCAGGGCGCCCACGACGGTGACGGCGAGCAGCATGCCGAAGACGTAGCCCAGCGACGGGGCGCCGGTGCCGGAGCCGCCCTCCGCGAACCACGGCACGCCCGCCATGCCGACCAGCGCGTACAGCGCGAGCGAGAGCAGGCCGCGGCGGGCGCCGAGCGAGGTGCCGACGAGCAGCGCCGCGAAGGTCTGGCCGGTCACCGGCACCGGGGAGCCGGGCACGGGCAGCGCGATCTGGGCCGCGAGGCCGGTGAGAACGGCACCGCCGGCCACCAGTGCGACGTCCCGGACTCGGGAGGAGGGGATGAGGTCGGCGAGGACCTGCCCGGTGGGGGTCCCCCCGCTCGAAGAGTGGGGGAGGGCGGGGACGGCAGCGGTGCTCATGGGGACTCCGCGGTGGTGTGGACATGTCGGATCACCGCGACGCTATCCCAGCGGACCGGGCCCGATCACCGGCAGCGCTCGACAAAGGCGCGTTCGACGCCTTGGTGGGCTCCCGACAAAGGAGACCGGATACACGTGGTCGCGCGTGAGACCGGTCACCGAGGCGGGGAGGCGGGCGTCACCCGAAACGGAATCGCGCATTCGGACGATCACGTTCCGTATCGGGAGCGTCCGCATCGTGGGCGACCGCTGTCGCCGGCCCGCGCGACCCCGGAGACTGTGGGCGTTTTTGCCCTGCCCCCCGCCCCCCACGCATCGGACGAGTCGCTCCATGTCCAACAGCACCACCACCGGTAGGCCACCGCAGTCGGACGACGCCTCCCTCTCCCACGGCCTCAAGCAGCGCCACCTGTCGATGATCGCCCTCGGCGGTGTGATCGGCGCCGGGCTGTTCGTCGGCTCCGGGGCCGGTATCGCCGCCGCCGGGCCGTCGATCGTCGTCGCCTACACCCTCTCCGGTCTCCTCGTGATGCTGGTGATGCGGATGCTGGGCGAGATGTCGGCCGCCTATCCGTCGTCGGGTTCGTTCTCCGCGCACGCCGAGCGGGCGATCGGCCCCTGGGCCGGTTTCACCGCCGGCTGGGCCTTCTGGGTGCTGCTGTGCACGGCCGTCGGCCTGGAGGGCATCGGTGCCGCGCAGATCGTCAGCGGCTGGCTGCCGGGCACCCCGGAGTGGGCGTGGGTGGCGCTGTTCATGGTGGTGTTCTGCGGGACGAACCTGGCCGCCGTGAAGAACTTCGGCGAGTTCGAGTTCTGGTTCGCCGCCCTCAAGGTCGGCGCGATCTCGCTGTTCCTGGTGCTGGGCGTGCTGGCGATCACCGGCGTCCTGCCGGGCACCGACTCCCCCGGCACCTCGCACCTGAGCGACTTCCTGCCGAACGGCGGCAACGGTCTGATCATCGGCCTGCTCGCCTCGGTGTTCGCCTACGGCGGCCTGGAGACGGTGACCATCGCGGCGGCCGAGTCGGAGAACCCGGTCAAGGGCGTGGCGAGCGCCGTGCGGACGGCGATGTGGCGGATCGCGCTGTTCTACATCGGCTCGATGGCGGTCATCGTCACCCTGGTGCCGTGGGACTCCCCGGAGGTCGTGGAGAAGGGCCCGTACGTCGCCGCCCTCGACGAGCTCGGCATCCCGGGCGCCGGCGAGCTCATGAACGTCGTCGTGCTGGTCGCGCTGCTGAGCGCCATGAACGCCAACATCTACGGCGCCTCGCGCATCGGCTACTCGCTGGTCGAGCGCGGCCAGGGCCCGAAGGCGCTGGGCCGGGTGTCGGGCGGGGTGCCGCGGATCGCGGTGCTCGTCTCCTCCCTCTTCGGCTTCGGCTGTGTGCTGCTCAGCTACTGGCGGCCGGACGACGTCTTCTCCTGGCTGCTGAACATGATCGGCGCGGTCATCCTGGTCGTCTGGATCTTCATCGCCGTCTCCCAGCTGCGGCTGCGGCGCCGGTTGGAGCGCGAGGCACCCGAGAAGCTGGTCGTGCGCATGTGGGGCTTCCCGTGGCTGACGTGGGTCGCGCTGGCGGCCATGGCCACGGTCTTCGTGCTGATGGCCCGCGAGCCGGACACCCGGGTGCAGCTGTACTCGACGGGCGGGATGACGCTGGTCCTGGCGGCCGTCGGCTACGCGTGGCAGCGGCGGCGGGCGCGCGGCTAGCCACCGCCCGGACACACCCCGAGGGCCCCCGCACGGACACGGATCCGTGCGGGGGCCCTCTCTCATGCCCCCTCGTGCCCTCTCTCGCGTCCTTGCGCATGCCCCGGCGCGCCCGCCCGCCCTTCGGCCCCCCGGAGCACTCTTGCTGCTAGCGTGCACTTGCAAGCCTTTTGCAATAAGAGGTCGGAGGGGATCCGCCATGTCCGTCTACACGCTTCCTGAACTGCCGTACGACTACTCCGCGCTGGCCCCCGTGATCAGCCCCGAGATCATCGAGCTGCACCACGACAAGCACCACGCCGCCTACGTGAAGGGCGCCAACGACACGCTGGAGCAGCTCGCCGAGGCGCGCGACAAGGAGACGTGGGGTTCGGTCAACGGCCTGGAGAAGAACCTGGCCTTCCACCTCTCCGGGCACATCCTGCACTCGATCTACTGGCACAACATGACCGGCGACGGCGGCGGCGAGCCGCTGGAGGCGGACGGCGTGGGCGAGCTGGCCGGCGCGATCGCCGAGTCGTTCGGCTCCTTCGCGGGCTTCAAGGCGCAGCTCACCAAGGCCGCCGCGACCACGCAGGGCTCCGGCTGGGGCGTGCTGGCGTACGAACCGCTGAGCGGTCGCCTGATCGTCGAGCAGGTCTACGACCACCAGGGCAACGTCGGCCAGGGCGCCACCCCGATCCTGGTCTTCGACGCCTGGGAGCACGCCTTCTACCTCCAGTACAAGAACCAGAAGGTCGACTTCATCGACGCCATGTGGGCCGTCGTCGACTGGCAGGACGTGGCGAAGCGGTACGAAGCCGCCAGGTCCCGTACGAACACACTGCTGCTGGCGCCTTGACCTGCTGAGTACCCGGGTCGTCCTGCCTCGTGATCGTCTTCTCACCCTTCACGGCGGCAGGCGGAAGAAGGGAAGCCCCCGCGAGGACGTGACTCGCGGGGGCTTCTCCGTGCACACCGGCCTGTTCACCGGCGCGCGGGTCCGCCGCGCGCGCCGTACGGGCTCCGGTTCCTCCCGTTTCCCCCTCTCCCTCCTCTGGCGCGGCGCGCGGGCGGCGCGCTGTACTGCCGTCCCCGTCCCAGGGCACCGCGGAGGATGCGATGAGGAAGAGCCTGGCCTGTCCCACCTGCGGGGGGATGCAGGACTTCCGCCCGCTCGACGACGCCGAGCGGGCGGCCGTGAGGGAACAGCTGAAGATCCCGTACGTGCACGACTACTGGCGCTGCGACGTCGCCGGCTGCCTGCGGTTCCAGCGCTGGGACAAGCGGCGCGACGGCGGCCTGCTGCCGGAGAGGTTCCGCGGGCAGGCCGCCGACGGGGAGAAGTGATCCTCGCCGGCCCTCGCCGATCCTCCCTGCCCGCTACAGGTTGCTGAAGTCCGGGCCCTTGGTGCGGGTGCGCTTGATCTCGTAGAAACCGGGGACCGAGGCGACCGCGAGGGTGCCGTCCCAGAGCCTGGCGGCGTCCTCGCCCTTGGGGGCCGGGGTGACGACCGGACCGAAGAAGGCGAGCTGCTCACCGTCGGCGCCGGGGACGGCGATGACCGGGGTGCCGACCTCCTGGCCGACCTTGTCGATGCCCTCCTTGTGGGAGGCGCGCAGCTGGGGCTCGTACGGGGTGGAGTCCCAGTGGTCCATGAGCGACTCGGGCAGGCCGACGTCCTTCAGGGCGGCGGCGACCGTCTCCTTCTCCGAGCCCTCGCCCTGGTTGTGGAAGCGGGTGCCGAGCGCCGTGTAGAGGTCGCCGAGGACCTCGGCGCCGTGCTCCTCCTGGGCCGCGATGACGATCCGGACCGGACCCCAGGCCTTGGTCTCGAGCAGCTCGCGGTACTCCTCGGGCAGCTCGTCGAGCTTGTCCTCGTTCAGGACGGCGAGGCTCATCACGTGCCAGCGGACCTCGATGTCCCGGACCTTCTCCACTTCCAGGACCCAGCGGGAGGTCATCCATGCCCAGGGGCACAGCGGGTCGAACCAGAAGTCGACGGGGGTCTTCTCCGACATGTCTCTCCTCGATGAGGCGGCGCAACCGAGCGTTTCTCCAGCCAACCGGCCGGTCCCTCCGGCCATTCCCGGTCCGCCCCGGCTCCTGCCGCTTCTTCCCGGCCCTTCCCGGCTGCCGCGCGTCAGGGGCACGTGGCAGGATCGGTGCTGTCCGCATACTGAACACCATCCGAGGGAGTGCCGCCCGTGCCCGGTGAGAATCTGTCCCGCGACGAGGCCCGGGAGCGGGCCGCCCTGCTGTCCGTCGACGGGTACAAGGTGTCCCTCGACGTGCGCTCGGCCATCGGTGACGCCCAGGGCGACGGCCCGCGCACCTTCCGGTCCGTCACCACGATCCGCTTCCGCTGCAACGAACCCGGCGCGAGCAGCTTCGCCGACCTGGTCGCACCGAGCGTCACCGCCCTCTCCCTCAACGGCCGCGACCTCGACCCGAGCGAGGTCTTCGACGGCTCCCGGATCGCCCTGGAGGACCTGGCCGCCGACAACGAGCTGGTCGTCGACGCCCAGTGCGCCTACTCCCGCACCGGCGAGGGCCTGCACCGCTTCGTCGACCCCGAGGACGGCGAGGTGTACCTGTACACCCAGTACGAGCCGGCCGACTCCCGCCGGGTCTTCGCGGGCTTCGAGCAGCCGGACCTCAAGGCGCCCTTCCGCTTCGAGGTGCGGGCGCCCGAGGAGTGGACGGTGTGGAGCAACGGCGCCGGCGAACACGCCGACGGCGTGTGGCGGTTCGCGGGGACGAAGCCGATCTCGACGTACATCACGTGTGTCGTCGCCGGTCCGTACCACTACGTGACGGACTCCTACGAGCGCGTGTTCGAGGACGGTACGCGGCTGGAGATCCCGCTCGGCGCGATGTGCCGCAAGGGGCTGGCCCCGCACTTCGACGCGGACGACGTCTTCCTGGTCACCAAGCAGGGCCTGGACTTCTTCCACGACCACTTCGACTACCCGTACCCCTTCGGGAAGTACGACCAGGCGTTCGTGCCCGAGTACAACCTCGGCGCGATGGAGAACCCGGGACTGGTGACCTTCCGGGAGGAGTTCGTCTTCCGGGGCAAGGTGACGCGGGCGTCCTACGAGGGCCGCGCCAACGTCATCCTGCACGAGATGGCGCACATGTGGTTCGGCGACCTGGTCACCATGGAGTGGTGGGACGACCTCTGGCTGAAGGAGTCGTTCGCCGACTTCATGGGCGCCTTCTCGCTGGTCGGCGCGACCCGCTTCACCGACGGCTGGATCACCTTCGCCAACCGCCGCAAGGCGTGGGCCTACCGCGCGGACCAGCTGCCCTCCACGCACCCGATCACCGCCGACATCCGCGACCTCCAGGACGCCAAGCTCAACTTCGACGGCATCACGTACGCCAAGGGCGCTTCCGTACTGAAGCAGCTGGTGGCGTACGTCGGCCAGGACGCGTTCCTGGAGGGCGCCCGGCGCTACTTCAAGCGGCACGCGTACGGCAACACGCGCCTCGCCGACCTGCTGTCGGTGCTGGAGGAGACCAGCGGGCGCGACATGGCGGCCTGGGCGCGCTCCTGGCTCCAGACGGCGGGCGTCAACTCGCTGACCCCGCAGGTGCTGCTGGGCGCCGAGGGCCGCGTCGACGAACTGGCGGTGGTGCAGGAGGCCGCCGAGTCGCACCCCGAACTGCGCCCGCACCGGGTGGCGGTGGGCCTGTACCGGCGTACGGGCGAGGGCTCCCTGGAGCGGTACGCGCGCGCCGAGGTGGACGTCGACGGGCCGCGCACGGTGGTGGCGGAACTGGCCGGCGCCGAGGCGCCCGAGCTGGTGCTGGTCAACGACGACGACCTGACGTACTGCAAGACCCGCTTCGACGAGACGTCGCTGGCGACGCTGCGCGACCACCTGGGAGCGCTGACCGACCCGCTGGCCCGTGCCCTGTGCTGGTCGGCGCTGTGGAACATGACCCGGGACGCGCTGCTCCCGGCGCGGGACTTCGTCGGCCTGGTGCTGCGGTTCGCGGGGCGCGAGTCGGACATCGGCGTGCTCCAGATGCTGCACGCCTGGGCGGACTCGGCGCTGACCCACTACGTGGCCCCCGACTGGCGTCGGGCCGGCGGCCGGCTGCTCGGCGAGGGCGCGCTGCGGGAACTGCGGGACGCGGTGCCGGGCAGCGAGCAGCAGCTGGCGTGGGCGAGGTTCTTCGCCGCGGTGGCCTGTGACGAGGCGGAGCTGCGGTTGCTGCGCGGGCTGCTGGAGGGCACCGAGAAGGTCGACGGCCTGGACGTGGACCAGGAGCTGCGCTGGGCGTTCCTCGGGCCGCTCGCCGCGCACGGCGACGCCGACGAGGGCGTGCTGGCCGCCGAGCTGGCCCGTGACGACACGGCCTCCGGCAAGCGCCACCAGGTGCGCTGCCTGGCGGCCCGCCCGTCGGCGGCGGTGAAGGCGCAGGCCTGGGCACAGGTCGTGGAGTCGGACGCGCTGTCGAACGCCCTGGTGGAGGCGACGATCGCGGGCTTCGAGCAGGCCTCGCAGCGGGAGCTGATCGCCCCGTACGCCGAGAAGTACTTCGCGGTGATCGAGCGGGTGTGGGCCGAGCGGTCGATCCAGATCGGGATGGACGTGGTCCGGGGTCTGTTCCCGTCCCTGCGGGACTCCCAGGACACGCTCGACGCGACGGACGCGTGGCTGTCCGCGCACGAGGACGCCGCGCCCGCGCTGCGCCGGCTGGTGCTGGAGGCACGGGACGACCTGGCGCGGGCGCTGCGCGGCCAGGCGTGTGACGCGGCGTCGGCGGCCGCCGGACGCTAGCCCCCGCCCCACCCCCATCCATGGCCAATGATTGGGCGTTCCGTCACTGTTACGGAATTCAGTCAACAGCAGCCGTAACCTCTGGTCCGCACCCGGCGGACCAGGGGTTTTCACCATCCGAACACCCGTCCTTCAGGGCGAGCCTGTCCGGGTTTGGCGATGGACTTGTAACAGGGGTTAAAGGACGGATCGGACACGGGAAAGTCCCCGGTCATGACGCACAACACCCCGCTCTCCCCCCGCCCGCTCCACCACCTGGCCGTCGGCCGGCGCCGGCTGATGACGGCCGCTCAGTTGCGGGCGCACGGTGTCTCCGCCGCCCAGACCGGCGAGCAGTGCCGGCCCGGGGGGCCCTGGCAGCAGCTCCTCCCGGACGTCGTCCTGCTCCACCAGGGCCCGCCGACCAGTGAAGAGCGCCTGCACGCGGTGCTGCTGTACGCGGCACGGGAGCGGACCGTCGCCGTAAACGGCGGCGGGAACGGCGGTGCGGCCGCCGGTGTCCCGGTCGGTGTGACCGCCTCGGTACCGGTCCAGCCGGGCCCGGAGGAGACGCCGCCCGTCCCCGCCTACGCGGAGGCGATGATCACGGGCCTGGCCGCGCTGACGCTGCACGGCTTCGCCGCCGCTCCCCCGCTGCCGTCCCTGGACGTCATCGACGTCCTGGTCCCCCGACTGCGCCGGCTGCGTACGACGGGCTGCGCACGGATCGTCCGCACGACCGCGCTGCCCACCTCCGTGCGGGTCACCGGCGTTCCGGTGGCTCCGGTGGCGCGGGCCCTGGCCGACGCGGTGGCGGAGCTGGCGGACGCGGGCGCCGTCCGCCGGCTGCTGACGGAGGCGGTGCGCGGGGGGCACTGCGAACCGGCCTCGGTGGTACGGGAGCTGAACCGGGCCCGGCTGCTCAGCCGCCCGCACGTGGTGGACGCAGTGGACTCGCTGGTCGCCGAGGGGCGGGCGCTGGCCGAGCAGCGCCTGTACCGGATGGTGCGCGAGCACGGCCTGCCGGAACCGGTCTGGAACGTCGATCTGCGCCTGCCCGGCGGCCCCGGCCTCGGCGCCGTCGACGCCTTCTGGCCCGAGCACTCGGTGGCGCTGGAGCTGGACACCCGCGCCCACCGGCAGCGGGAGGACGACGCGCTCTGGGCGGAGTACGCCCGCAAGCGCGAGCACCTGGAACGGCTGGGCATCACGGTCGTGCACCTCACCCCGCGCGGGCTGCGGGACTGTCCGGAACACCAGGCGACCGTCGTCCGTACGGCGTTGATGGCGGCCGGGGACCGGGAACCCGCCGCGTACGTCGTGGCGCTGCCCCGGTAGTGACGGACCGGAGCGGTCGCCAGGAGGGGAGAGGAGGGGCCACCGGGCCACCGTTGTGCCGGAGCCCCTCCTCGTGCACGGCGGGTCTACTCGGCGCAGAACTCCGCCTCGATCACCGCCTTGCTGTCGCCCGACCAGTCGCCGTTGAAGTTGAAGGCGAGCGCGTGCCGGCCGTCCTCCGTCGCCACCGCCTCCGACGAGGAGCCGTGGATGCCGCCGCCGTGGCCCCAGACGGTCACTCCGCAGTCGAGTTCCCGCTTCATCAGGCCGAGGCCGTAGCCGGCGCCCGGCTCCACGGAGACCGTGGTCGTCATCTCGGCCAGCTGCTCGGCGGGCAGCAGCCTGCCGCGGAGCAGCGCGGTGTAGAAGCGGTTCAGGTCGGCGGAGCTGGAGATCATCTCGCCCGCCGAACCGGCGACGGACGGGTTGAGCCGCGTGACGTCGTACGTCGGCCCCGTGTCCGTCCTGGCCAGCTTGGAGTAGGCACGGCTGCTGGGCTCCGGCATGGAGACCCTGGTGCCCGGCACCGACGTGGCGCGCAGCTTCAGCGGCTCGATGACGCGGCGGCGCACCTCGTCGCCGTACGGGCGACCGGTGACCTCCTCGATCACCATGCCGGCCAGGACGTAGTTGGTGTTGGAGTAGTTCCAATCGGTGCCCGGCGCGAAGTCCGGTTCGTGGGCCGTGGCGATCTCCACCAGTTCCCGCGGTGTCACCGTGTCGTAGCGGTGCTCGAAGAAGCCGTCCTTGGCGAAGTAGGTGCGGGTGAACTCCTCGTCGACCGTGTAGTCGTAGACGCCGCTGGTGTGGTTGAGGAGTTGGCGCAAAGTGATGCGGCCGCCGTCGTGGCCGTTGCCCTCGACCACGCCCGGCAGCCACTCGTCCACCGTGTCGTCCAGCGAGAGCCGGCCCTCGGCCTCCAGCTGGAGCAGGACCGTGGCCACGAAGGTCTTGGTGATGCTGCCGACCCGGTAGCGGTCCCGCTCGGAACGCGGCTCGCCGGTCCTGCGGTCGCCCACCCCGGCGGTCCCGGACCACGTGCGGTGTCCGTCCCGGGCGCTCGCGGTCACGCCGGGCACGCCGTCCTCGACCGCGGCCTCCATGGCGCGGCGGGTCGCGTCGTGGCCGCCGGTGCCGGGCGCCGCCACGGCGGGACCCGCCACCGCCAGCGACAGTGCCACGGCGGTGGCCGTGACCAGGGTGGTTCGTACGCGTGCGGTCATGTCTTCCCCCATCGTCCGGTGTCCTGTGCGTTCTCTGTCCTGCTCGGTCGGGGGGAGGGACCGGACGGGCGGTGTGAAGGTTGCCGCCCCCCGGGACGGTTGAGCGCGATTCAGCCCTCCTCGGCCCGCGGGCGTTCCACCCGTCCCGACCGCGGCCTCTCCCGCCACAGCCGCAGGCCGATGTCGACCATCGGCACCCTGGTGAGCCCCCGGACGGCGGTCAGGTCCTGCCAGGCCGCCAGGTCCGTGGAGCCGCCGACCTCGAACCGCAGGTCACCGCCGGTGACCCGGACCTCGTAGACGAGCTGTACGGCGTGATGGTCGGTGGTCCGCCGCAGGAACCCTCCGGGCCCGACGCGGCTCGGGCGGGTGACGCGGTGGGAGCCGACGCCGAGCAGGGCGGTGGGCTCGACGCGGTAGCCGGTCTCCTCCTCGACCTCGCGCACCACGGTGTCGTGGGGGTCCTCGCCGTGTTCCGTGCCGCCGCCCGGCAGCACCCACTCGGGGACCTTGCCGGGGCCCGGTGAGCGGGCGAGCAGGACCTGTCCGTCACGAACGCATATGGCGTAGGCCGCCACCCTCAGCTTTCGGCGCACTCCGAGACGTTAGCCCGCCGGGCGCCGGGTGCGGCGCGGCTCACAGGATTGTCACAGCCCGCCCCTTGTGTCCCCGGTGGCGTATGGCGGAAGTACGCCATGACTCCATCCCGTCACGGACAACTCTCCCCAAACAGTGAACCCTTGCGTAAAGCTGAGCGGTCGTCCGGGATCGGATTCCGGACTGCTCCGGCCGGGACCGATCGGACCCGGTCGTTCTCGCACGTTCCCTCACCTACAAGGGATGCCGATGACCCACAGCCCCCAGCGCGAACCGATACCGGGCGCGAGACGCGCGGCCCGCATGGCCGTGGCCACGGGCCTCGTCGCCGCGCTCTGCGCGGTCGGACCGATACCCGTGGCCCTGGCCGCCGACGGTCCGGGGACGACTCCCCCCGTCGACGCCCCGGCCGGCGCCTCCGTCAAGTCCGCGCACGACAAGCTCGGTTCGCACGACGCCGACCTGCTCGCCGAGGCGAAGGCCGACGGCACGAAGAACGTCACGATGATGGTCGCCACCGCGCCGGGCGAGACCGAGCAGGTGGCGAAGAAGCTGGACGCGGTCGGCGGCGGCTCCGTCGGCCGGACCTACGACGAGCTCGGCTACGTCCGCGCCACCGTCCCCACCGCGAAGGCGGACTCGGCCATCGCCGCCGCCGCCAAGCTCTCCTCCGTGCACGGCATCGACCTGCGCGACGAGATCCCGCTGGACGACCCGACGCCGGGCGCGGACCGGGCGAAGGGCGCCACGCACCACAAGGGCCGCGCCTACCCCGCGCCGGACCGCCGGACCCCCGCCGAGAACCCGTACAACCCGTCCTTCGAGACGGGCGCCGTCGACTTCGTGAAGAAGTACCCGAAGGCGGACGGCCGCGGCGTCACCATCGGCGTCCTCGACTCGGGCGTCGACCTCGCCCACCCGGCGCTGCAGAAGACCACCACCGGCGAGCGCAAGATCGTCGACTGGGTCACCGCCACCGACCCGGTCGTCGACGGCGACCGGACCTGGCGCCCGATGACCACCTCCGTCTCCGGACCCACCTTCACCTACGGCGGCGAGACGTGGACGGCGCCCGCCGGCTCGTACCAGGTCAGCACCTTCCTGGAGTCGTACACCACCGGTGGTGACGCCGGCGGCGACGCCAACCGGGACGGCGACACCACCGACTCCTGGGGCGTCCTCTACGACGCGCAGGCCGGCACGGTCCGCGTCGACCTGAACGACAACCACGACTTCGCCGACGACACCCCGATGAAGCCGTACAAGGACGGCTTCCAGATCGGGTACTTCGGCACCGACGACCCCGAGACGGACGTGGCCGAGCGCCAGCCGTTCGTCGTCGAGATCCGCGAGGACGTCGTCCTCGACGCGGCCGGCGCGAAGGCCGACTTCGTCAACATCGGCGTCATCGAGGGCTCGCACGGCTCGCACGTGGCCGGACTCGCCGCCGCCAACGGCCTGTTCGGCGGCCGGATGGACGGTGCGGCCCCGGGCGCGAAGATCGTCTCGTCCCGCGCCTGCACCTGGAGCGGCGGCTGCACCAACGTCGCGCTCACCGAGGGCATGATCGACCTCGTCGTCAACCGCGGCGTCGACATCGTCAACATGTCGATCGGCGGCCTGCCCGCGCTCAACGACGGCAACAACGCGCGCGCCGAGCTGTACACGCGCCTCATCGACACCTACGGCGTCCAGCTGGTGATCTCCGCGGGCAACTCCGGCCCCGGCGCCAACACCATCGGCGACCCGTCGCTGGCCGACAAGGTGATCTCGGTCGGCGCGTCCATCTCCCGCGAGACCTGGGCCGCCAACTACGGCTCCGCGGTGAAGACCAAGTACGCCATGATGCCGTTCTCCTCGCGCGGCCCGCGTGAGGACGGCGGCTTCACGCCGACGCTGACCGCGCCCGGCGCGGCGGTCAACACCATCCAGACCTGGGCGCCCGGCGCCCCGGTCCCGGAGGCGGGCTACGACCTCCCGGCCGGCTACGGCATGCTCCAGGGCACCTCGATGGCCTCCCCGCAGGCCGCCGGCGCCTCGGCGCTGCTCCTCTCGGCGGCGAAGCAGGCGGACATCGACCTGCCCCCGGCGAAGCTGCGCACGGCGCTGACCTCCACCGCCGACCACATCAAGGGCGTGCAGGCGTACGAGGAGGGCGCGGGCCTGATCAACATCCCCGACGCCTGGCGGTCGATCCGCAAGGGCGCCACCGCCCACGAGTACACGGTCAAGGCGCCGGTCGACACCGCGATCGACCAGTTCCTCAAGACCCCGGGCCACGGCACCGGCCTCTACGACCGCGAGGGCGGCCTGGAGGCCGGCGAGAAGAAGACGTACGAGATCACGCTCACCCGCACCTCCGGCGAGGACCGCGCGATCCGGCACGAGCTGCACTTCGAGAACAACGCCGGGCGCACCTTCCGCATCGTCGGCTCCGACGAGGTGCGGCTGCCGCTGAACGAGCCGGTGACCGTCAAGGTGCAGGCCAAGCCGCGCTCCGAGGGCCTCAAGAGCGCGATCCTCGAGGTCGATGACCCGCGCACCGAGGGCACCGACAAGCTGGTCCTGACCACGGTCGTGGCCTCGGCCCCGCTGGAGTACGACTTCTCCGCGAAGGACTCCGTGCAGCGCAACGACACCGAGTCGTACTTCGTGACCGTCCCCGAGGGCGCGAAGTCGCTCGAGGTGGCGATGAGCGGGCTGAAGGACGGGAGCCAGACCCGGTTCATCGCCCTCCACCCGTACGGCGTCCCGGTCGACAACACGTCCACCCCGTACTGCTACAACAACTACCTCGACGGCAACGGCTGCCGCCCCGACGTGCGTGCGTACGCCGACCCGCAGCCCGGCGTCTGGGAGATCGAGGTCGAGTCGCGGCGCACCTCGCCGCTGCTGGACAACCCGTACAAGCTGGACGTCACCGTGCTCGGCGCCACCTTCGACCCGGAGGTCGTGACCGTGCCCGAGGCGAAGGTGGGCACCCCGGCCGACGCCTCCTGGAAGGTGACGAACCAGTACGGCCCGATCGAGGGCCAGCTCGTCGGCGGCCCGCTCGGCTCGGCCGAGACGTCCCGCCCGTCGATCGAGCAGGGTGGGACCACCACCTCCACGGTGGAGGTGCCCGAGGGCGCCGAGTCGCTGGACGTGGCCATCGGGGGCGTCTCCGACACGGCCTCCGACCTGGACCTGACGGTCTACGACAAGGACGGCAACGTCGTCGGCCAGTCCGCCGACGGCGACTCTCAGGAGTCGGTCTCCGTGCCGAAGCCGGCCGCCGGTACCTACACCGTCGAGGTCGTGGGCTACTCGGTGCCGTCGGGCACGACGGAGTACGACTACCGGGACGTGTACTTCGCCGCGTCCCTCGGCTCGGTCACCGTGGACGGCTCGGCTCCCGTCGAGCTCGGCACGGGCGACTCCGCGACGGTCTCGGGCAGCGTCACGGCGCTGGCCGCCGCTCCGGAGGGCCGTGAGTTCTTCGGGCAGGTCCAGCTGGTCAACGCCCACGGCACGGCCGCGGGCCTCGGCAGCGTACGGATCGGCACGGTCGTGCCGTAGTCCGGTGCGGTGCTGGGGCAGGCCCCAAAGGGCGGGCGCTCCGCGGGGCGCCCGCCCTTTCCGCGTGCCGGGGGTCAGTCGCAGGTGAGGGCGCGGGATCGGGGCAGGGACGCGGTGATCCAGGCGCGTTCGGCGGCGACGGCCTCCGCTCCGGTGACCACGACGTCCGGGCTGTCACCGTGCACGGGGACGCCGATCAGCGCGCGGTCGCCCACGGCGAGCCGGGCGGTGGTGTCGTCCAGGACGAACGTGATCCGCTCGCCCGCCTTCCCGGGACGTTCCCGCGGCTTGTAGGAGCGGGTCACGTCCAGGGTGATCCGGTGCCGCCCGGCCCCCGGCACCGTCTCCGCGCCGGTCACCGTGCCCTCGGCCACCAGACGGGCGCAGGCGAGGTAGCGGGGGCTGCCGAAGGCGACGCCACCGGACTCGGCGGAGTCCGCCTGCCCGTCGCTCGCCGCGGCCTTGCCGCTCGCCGCGTCCTCGGCCCCGTTCCCGCCCTGCGCCACCAGCCAGCCGAGCCCCGTCACCAGCACGCCGGCGCACGCCACCGCGAGGGCGCCGAAGGCGACGGCGAGCGGACGGCGCCGGGGGCGGCGAGCGGGCTCCCGCACCGGGCGGACCCCGGGGCCGGGAAGCGGCTCGCCCAGCGACCGCCCGATGATCCCCAGCTGCTCCCGCAGCAGCGCCACGTCGGCCACCGCCGACCGGTACTCGGCATCGGCACCGGCGTCCCTGTCCGCGCCCGTTCCGGGGGGCAGCGGCTCGCCCGTGATCGCGGCCATCAGCGCGTCGTGCGCACCGGGCTGCTGTTCGGCGGCCATCTCACACCACCTCGTCCTCGTGCAGGCGGGCCCGCAGCGCCCGTACCGCCGTGTGCAGCCTGCTCTTGACCGTGCCCTCGGGGACGCCGAGCTCCTCGGCGATGCCGCGCACCGGCAGGTCGGCGAAGAAACGCAGGACCAGGACCTGGCGCTGGGCGTCGGGCAGCTCGTCCAGGCCCTGGGCCACGGCGAGGGAGAGCAGACTGGTCTCCTCGCCGGAGGGCTGCTCGGACTGGCGCAGCGCGGCCAGGCGCTCGCCGAGCCGGTCCTGGCGGCGCCTGGCCCGGTGCCAGTCCATGGCCAGGTTGGAGGCGACGACCGCCGCCCACGCGGACACGTCGCGCGGCGCCTCCCGTCCGCTCGCCGTCCGCTCCAGCAGCCGCAGGCGGACCTGCTGCACCCCGTCCGGCAGGTCCGCCTGCGGCACCCCGCCCAGCGCGAGCACCGCCCGCACCCGGCGTTCCTGAGCCGCGTCCAGAGGGTCGTCGAGTACGCCGTCCCCCTGCCCGCGGCGGGCCTTTCCGCGCAGCACAGCCACCCCTCCCCCAGCCACGTTTCCCCTACGACGCCGGCGGGGCCCGAAACGTTCGCCCGGCCGGCGGCCCCGTGGTGCGAGGCGTACGTCACATCGTCGTGTGGGGCGGGAAAGGATGGGCAGGGGCCGGAACAGCACAGCTTGCGGCGCGAGGCCCGGTGGAGGTGAATTCCTGCAGCTCAGCAGGGGTTTCCAGCAAAGGACCGCGCCCGCTGTGCGAGCCGCCGCGTCCCAGGGTGCGGGCATCCCGCGCAAAGAACTGGACAGGCGGGCCGGACTTCGCCCCATGATGGAAAAGTCTCGGCCGAGCAAAGCGCGCGTGAAGACACGCGCACAAACGGAGAAGGAGTCACCGTGAGGGTCGGAATCGTCGGAGCCACCGGTCAGGTCGGCACGGTCATGCGCGGAATCCTCACGGAACGCGACTTCCCGGTCACCGAGCTGCGCCTGTTCGCCTCCGCCCGCAGCGCCGGCAAGGAGCTGGACGGCGTGACGGTGGAGGACGCGGCCACCGCCGACTACTCGGGCCTGGACATCGTGCTGTTCTCCGCGGGCGGCGCCACCTCGAAGGCGCTGGCCGAGAAGGTCGCCTCCCAGGGTGCCGTCGTGATCGACAACTCCTCCGCCTGGCGCCGTGACCCCGAGGTCCCGCTGGTCGTCTCCGAGGTGAACCCGCACGCGATCGCCGACCGCCCCAAGGGCATCATCGCCAACCCGAACTGCACGACGATGGCCGCGATGCCGGTCCTGCGTCCGCTGCACGCGGAGGCGGGCCTCGAAGCGCTGGTCGTCGCCACCTACCAGGCCGTGTCCGGCTCCGGCGTGGCCGGCGTGGACGAGCTGTTCGAGCAGGTCCAGAAGGTCGGCGCGGACGCGCCCAAGCTCGCCCACGACGGTGCGGCGGTCGAGTTCCCGAAGCCGGAGAAGTACGTCGCGCCGATCGCGTACAACGTGCTGCCGCTGGCGGGCTCCATCGTGGACGACGGTCTGCACGAGACGGACGAGGAGCAGAAGCTCCGCAACGAGTCCCGCAAGATCCTGGAGATCCCGGGGCTGAAGGTGTCCGGCACCTGCGTGCGCGTGCCCGTCTTCAGCGGCCACTCCCTCCAGATCAACGCCCGTTTCGCCCGCCCGATCAGCGTGGAGCGCGCCAAGGAGCTGCTGGCCGGCGCCCCCGGCGTCGCGCTCACCGAGGTGCCGACCCCGCTGGAGGCGGCCGGCCAGGACCCGTCGTACGTGGGCCGTATCCGCCAGGACGAGACCGTGGACAACGGCCTCGCCCTGTTCGTCTCCAACGACAACCTGCGCAAGGGCGCGGCCCTGAACGCGGTGCAGATCGCGGAGCTGGTGGCGGCGGAGCTGAAGGGCTAGTCCGCAGGGCCGGGACCCAGGGCTGGGCCCGGGGACTGGCCTCGCCTCACCTCGTAGAGGAAGCAGCCGTACTCGACGGCCCGGACGTGGACGAACGCCACGGCCGGGTCGTCGAGCGCTTCCCGGAGCGCGGGTGCGAAGGCGCCGGCGCCCTCGACCAGCCGCCCGCCCAGGATGCGCCCGTCGGCCGAGTAGCGGCGCAGGACGCGGTGCGCGTTCGTGAAGGCGAGGCCGTCCGCCTCGGGCCCCGCGCACTTGTCGGCGTGGACGAAGACCGGCCCCCGCTCGTCGTACGCGCCCGGGTCGGCGCCCGTCCCGGCCGCCCAGCGCCGCAGCGGGGCGTAGGAGACCAGGGCGATCCTCTCCCCCGGCGTGCTGCGGCGCAGGCAGCAGCGCAGAGGCGCCCCGCCCTCGTCGTCGGTGTACGGGGCGGGTACGCGGCCCGCGTCGTCGGTGGTGCGCAGTTCCTTCAGGGCGGACGGCGGGATCGGCCGTGCGGTGTAGTGCTGCATGAACCCAGGCTCGCGCCCGCCCGGCCCGCGCACCGGCGGGAAATGGACATCGCGTCGGGTACGGGCCACGTGGAAGGATGGCGCAACCCACACATAACGAGGAGATGACCGCGTGCCTGGCACAAACCTGACTCGCGAAGAGGCGCGGCAGCGGGCGACGCTGCTGACCGTTGACTCGTACGAGATCGATCTCGACCTCACCGGCGCGCAGGAGGGCGGCACCTACCGGTCCGTGACCACGGTGCGCTTCGACGTCGCGGACACCGGCGACGGGAGCGGCGGCGAGTCCTTCATCGACCTGGTCGCGCCGACGGTCCACGAGGTGACGCTGAACGGCGACTCCCTCGACGCCGCCGAGGTGTTCCAGGACTCCCGCATCGCCCTGCCGGGGCTGCTGCCGGGACGCAACATCCTGCGCGTGGTCGCCGACTGCGCGTACACCAACACCGGCGAGGGGCTGCACCGGTTCGTCGACCCGGTCGACGACCAGGCCTACCTGTACACGCAGTTCGAGGTGCCGGACGCGCGGCGCGTCTTCGCGAGCTTCGAGCAGCCGGACCTGAAGGCGACCTTCCAGTTCACCGTGAAGGCGCCCGAGGGCTGGACGGTCATCTCCAACTCGCCCACCCCTGAGCCCCAGGACAACGTCTGGGTCTTCGAGCCGACCCCGCGCATCTCGTCGTACATCACGGCGCTGATCGTCGGCCCGTACCACTCCGTGCACAGCGTGTACGAGAAGGACGGCCAGTCGGTCCCGCTCGGCATCTACTGCCGTCCCTCGCTGGCCGAGCACCTCGACTCGGACGCCATCTTCGAGGTGACCCGGCAGGGCTTCGAGTGGTTCCAGGAGAAGTTCGACTACCCGTACCCATTCGCGAAGTACGACCAGCTGTTCGTGCCCGAGTTCAACGCGGGCGCGATGGAGAACGCGGGCGCGGTGACCATCCGCGACCAGTACGTGTTCCGTTCGAAGGTGACGGACGCCGCGTACGAGGTGCGGGCCGCCACGATCCTGCACGAGCTGGCGCACATGTGGTTCGGCGACCTGGTCACCATGGAGTGGTGGAACGACCTGTGGCTGAACGAGTCGTTCGCCACCTACGCGGAGGCCGCCTGCCAGGCCGACGCGCCCGGCTCGAAGTGGCCGCACTCGTGGACGACGTTCGCCAACCAGATGAAGACCTGGGCGTACCGGCAGGACCAGCTGCCGTCCACGCACCCGATCATGGCGGACATCAACGACCTGGACGACGTGCTCGTCAACTTCGACGGCATCACGTACGCCAAGGGCGCCTCGGTGCTCAAGCAGCTCGTGGCGTACGTCGGTGAGGACGCGTTCTTCAAGGGCGTGCAGGCGTACTTCAAGCGGCACGCGTTCGGCAACACGCGCCTGTCCGACCTGCTGGGCGCCCTGGAGGAGACCTCCGGCCGCGACCTGAGGACCTGGTCGAAGGCGTGGCTGGAGACGGCCGGCATCAACGTCCTGCGCCCGGAGATCGAGACGGACGCGGACGGGGTCATCACGGCCTTCGCGATCCGCCAGGAGGCCCCCGCCCTGCCCGTCGGCGCGAAGGGCGAGCCGACGCTGCGCCCGCACCGCATCGCGATCGGCGCCTACGACCTCGACGCGGACGGCAAGCTGGTGCGCGGGGAGCGCGTCGAGCTGGACGTCGACGGCGAACTGACGGCCGTACCGCAGCTGGTCGGCAAGCGCCGCCCGGCGGTCGTGCTGCTCAACGACGACGACCTGTCGTACGCCAAGGTCCGACTGGACGAGCAGTCGCTGGCCGTCGTCACCGAGCACCTCGGCGACTTCACCGAGTCGCTGCCGCGCGCCCTGTGCTGGGCGTCGGCGTGGGACATGACCCGGGACGCGGAGCTCGCGACCCGCGACTACCTGGCGCTGGTGCTGTCCGGCATCGGCAAGGAGTCCGACATCGGCGTGGTGCAGTCGCTGCACCGGCAGGTGAAGCTGGCCATCGACCAGTACGCCGCCCCGACCGCCCGCGAGGCGCTGCTCACCCGCTGGACGGAGGCCACGCTGGCCCATCTGCGGGCCGCCGAGGCGGGCAGCGACCACCAGCTGGCGTGGGCGCGCGCGTTCGCGGCCACGGCCAGGACGCCGGAGCAGCTGGACCTGCTGGACGCACTGCTGGACGGCACGACGACGATCGAGGGCCTGGCCGTCGACACCGAGCTGCGCTGGACGTTCGTGCAGCGGCTCGCGGCCGTGGGCCGGTTCGGCGGGTCGGAGATCGCGGGCGAGTACGAGCGGGACAGGACCGCCGCCGGTGAGCGGCACGCCGCCACCGCGCGGGCCGCCCGTCCGACCGAGGCGGCCAAGGCGGAGGCCTGGGAGTCGGTCGTGGAATCCGACAAGCTGCCGAACGCCGTGCAGGAGGCGGTCATCGCCGGCTTCGTCCAGACCGACCAGCGTGAGCTGCTGGCGCCGTACACGGAGCGGTACTTCGAGGCGCTCAAGGGCGCCTGGGAGTCCCGCTCGCACGAGATGGCTCAGCAGATCGCCATCGGCCTGTACCCGGCGGTGCAGGTGTCCCAGGAGACCCTGGACCGCACGGACGCCTGGCTGTCCTCCGCCGAGCCGAACGCGGCCCTGCGGCGGCTGGTCTCGGAGTCCCGCTCGGGCGTCGAGCGCGCGCTGAAGGCGCAGGCCGCGGACGCGGCCGCCTCCGGCGAGTAGGCGCTACCTCTCCGGGGGGCGTCCGGTGCTCGTCGCGCCGGGCGCCCCCTCCCCTTTGCCGTCGGAGGGCGCCCGCGGGCCGTCGGAGGTGGGAGTCGCGGCCGTGCGCAGGGCGTCCAGTACCCGGCCCACCGCCGCACTCTCCTGTGCCCCCTTGCGCACCGCCGCGACCACGTGCCGCACGGGGCGGTCCGCGCGCAGCTCGCGCATGACGACCCCGTCCCGCGGCACGGCCGCCATGCGCGGCACCAGGGCCACGCCCATGCCCGCCTCCACCATCGCGAGGATCGCCGTCCAGCCGGCCGCCGCGTGGCCCTGGTGGGGCCGGAACCCTGCCGTCTCGCACGCTGCTCGCGTGATGTCGGACCAGGGCCCGCTGCCCCCGAAGATCCACGGTTCGGCGGCGAGCTCGGCCAGCCGCAGCCCGTCCGCGCGGGCCAGCGGGTGGTCGCCGGGCAGGGCGACGTCCAGCGGGTCGGTGAGGAGCGGGACGCGGGTGAAGCGCGGGTCGACGGCGCTCGGCGCCTGCGCGGCCAGCGACAGCGCGAGGTCCACCTCCCCGGCGGCCAGCAGCTCGTACGCCTCCTGCGCCTCGGCCTCCCGCACCCGCACCGCGATCCGCGGGTGCGTCGCCCGCAGCGCGGTCACGGCCGGTACGACGAGGGCGGGTACGGCGGTGGAGAAGGCGCCGACCCGCACCTCGCCGGCGTCCCCGTGGACGTAGGCCGCCAACTCGGCGTCGGCCCGTTCCAGTTGCTCGAACACCGCCTCGGCGTGCCGCAGCACCAGGCGGGCCGCGTCCGTCAGCCGGACCCGTCTGCCCTGGGCCTGGAGCAGCTCCACCCCGAGCTGCCTGGAGAGGTTCGTCAGCTGTTGCGACACGGCGGACGGCGTCATGCGCAGCGCCTCGGCCGTCGCGGTCACCGTGCCCCGTTCCCGCAGCGTCCGCAGGATGCGCAGCTTGCGGATGTCCCAGTCGGCCATGGCGGCAACCTATCCGCGGACCGCCCTCGTCACCGACGCGGCCCGGCCCCCGAGGCGGCACCGAGGACGACGCCGCCGAGGATCAGCGCCATGCACCCGGCCTGCGCCCAGCCGGTCGGCTCGGACAGCAGGGCCCAGGACAGCAGGGCGACGCACACCGGCTGGAGGTAGTAGACGACCCCGGCCCGGGAGGGACCGATCAGGGAGATCGCCTTGTTCCAGGCGAAGAAGGCGACCGCGGAGGAGGCCACGCCGACGTAGAGGAGCGGCAGGACGTTGCCCGGGGCCGGGCTGAAGCCGCCCTGGACGGCGAGGCTTACGCCCTGGGCGGGCAGCAGCAGGACGGTGCCGAACAGGAACGTGGTGAAGAGGAACCCGACTCCGTCCAGACCGGCGGGCCTGCGGCGCAGCAGCGCGCTGTACGACCCGAAGCAGCAGGCGGCGGCGATCATCCACAGGTCGCCGGCCGACAACGACGCCCCGCCTCCGACCAGCAGCAGCACGCCCGCGCAGGCGATGAGCAGCCCGGCGACCCGGCGGGCGCCGAGCCGTACGCCGCCCGCCCGTTCGAAGACCGCCATCAGCACCGGGGACGCCGCCATGATCATGCCCATGTTGGCGGCGGGGGTGGTGACTCCGGCCTGGTTGACCAGGGTGTTGTAGACGGTCACGCCGAGCAGGGAGGCGAGGAGGACGAAGCCGAGGTGACGCCGGATCAGCGCCCGTTGCCGCCAGGCCCGCCGGGCGCCGAAGGGAGCGACGACGGCGAGCGCCACCACCCAGCGCCAGAAGGCGTGCTGGACGGGGGGCACGCTGTCACCGAGGGCGCGGGAGGTGACGAAGCTGCCGGACCAGACGAGGGTGGCGAGTACGGCGAGCCCGATTCCGAGGGCGACGGGGGCAGCGGGGCCGACGGGGGCGGCCGGGCCGACGGCGGGAGTGGGTGCGGGAGTGTTGGTCCGGCGGTCGGCTACGGCCACGGAGGTCCTCTCGGCGGGGCGACGGTCACGGTGGTCCTGCCGGTCTACCGTCGCAGTGCCGGACCCGTCAGGTCCATCGAATCTTTTCGACCGTTCCTTGAAGGAGAACTGAAAGGTGCGGAGGGCTCGGCCGTCCGCGCCCGTGACACGAGCTGTCCCGCGGTCGTCGCCCCGAACGCCAGCGCCATGCCGGCCAGCTGCACCGGCGTCAGCGTCTCGCCGAGCGCCGCCCGGCCGACGACTGCGGCGGTCAGCGGGGAGAGCGGGCCGAGGAAGGTGACCTGGGTGGCGGAGAGCCGTCCGATGCCGCGGAACCAGAGCCAGTACGCCAGCGCCGTGTTGGCCAGGGCCAGGTAGAGGTAGCCGCCGACCGCCGGGGCGTCCAGGGCGGGCGGGGCGCCCTCGGCCAGGAGGGCGAGCGGCGCGATGAGCAGGCCGCCGGCGGTCAGCTGCCAGCCGGTGAGCGCGAGCGGGCCGACACCGTCGGGGCGGCCCCACCGCTTGGTGAGCACGGTGCCGGCCGACATGGAGGCGGTGGACGCGAGGGCCGCCGCCACGCCGGGCGCGTCCAGTGCCCCGGCCGCCTCCAGCACCACCAGGCTGACGCCGGTCGCGGCGACGACGCCGGTGAGCACGGACCGGACGGTGGGCCGCTGTCCGAGCAGCAGCGCCGAGAGCCCGACGACGAACAGCGGGCCGACCGAGCCGACCGCGGCGGCCGTCCCGCCCGGCAGCCGGTAGGCGGAGAGGAACAGCAGCGGGAAGAAGGCCCCAATGTTCAGCGCGCCCAGCACCGCCGCCTTCCACCACCAGGTGCCGCGCGGCAGCACCCGGGCGAGGGCGAGCAGCAGCAGACCGGCAGGCAGGGCGCGCGCCAGCCCGGTGAACAGCGGCCGGTCGGGCGGCAGGAACTCGGTGGTCACGGCGTAGGTGGTGCCCCAGGAGACGGGCGCCAGGGCGGTGAGCGCGATGAGGGCGGGACGGCCGGCGGGCATGGCGGGCCCCCTTCCGGGAGGCGGAGGCGAAGCCGGGAAGCTCGGTAGATAGTAGCTTAGTCCTAAGCAAGTTTACGGCAAGCTACTTTCTTGCGACCGAACATGCCCGGCCTCGATACTCGTGCCATGACTGAACGCCCCGGACAGCGCCCCGAGCCGCGCAAGGACCCCGTCGACGCGATCATCGAGCAGTGGGCGGAGGTGCGGCCCGACCTGGACACGGCCGCCATGGAGGTGTTCGGTCGCGTCTTCCGGCTCGCGCGCGCGATGGGCGACCGGATGGAGAAGGCGTACACGCGCTTCGGGATCTCCCGCGGGGAGTTCGACGCCCTGGCCACCCTGCGCCGCTCCGGTGAGCCCTACACGCTCTCCCCCCGGCAGCTCTCGGCCACCCTGATGCTCACCACGGGCGGCATGACCGGCCGGCTGGACAAGCTCGAACGGGCCGGACTGCTGCGCCGCTCCCCCGACCCGCACGACCGGCGGGGACTTCAGGTCACGCTCACCGACCGGGGGCTGGAACTGATCGACGAGGCCGTCGGCGCGGGACTGGCCGTCCAGACGGAGGCCCTGTCCGTCCTCGACGACGAACGGGCGGGCCAACTGGCCGTCCTGCTGCGGGATCTCCTCGCCGGAACCGAGAAGTAGGCGGGGAAAGCGCCGAGGGCGCCGGTCCCCCGCCCGTACACGCGCTGACGCGCGCACGTGCGGTGGGACCGGCGCCCTCGGTGAAGCTGAGGCGGGCCGTCAGGCCTTGGCGTCGGCCTTCGCCTTGGTCCTGATGTTTCGGGAGGTCACGCGGTGCTCCTCCTTGGACTTGTCCAGAACCATCACCAGGGCCGTGATGACCACGAACAGCGCGATCGGGGCCACGACGAACAGGCCCACCGTCTCGATGACGCTGAGACCGGTACCGGGGTCGTCGCCGTCGTCGCGGGTCAGCGCGAGCGCGGGGGACGACATGAGCAGCATCATCAGCGTCGTACCGGCTGCCAGGGCGCCGGCGCGCAGGGCGTTCTTCTTGTCCACGGTGCAAAGTTAGCGAACGGCCGGAGCGGGCGCGCGCCCGGGGTGCCGTACGAGGGCCCGGGTACGTGCCGCTCAGCCGTCGGCGCGGTCCCGTACGGCGTCGATCAGGGCGTGCAGCCTGGGGGAGAGGGCCAGGTCCTCCAGGGTCACGGGGCGGCCCTCGGCGTCGGCGACGGGCAGGCGCCAGTTCGGGTACTGGTCCCAGGTGCCGGGGAGGTTCTGCGGGCGTCGGTCGCCCACGGCGTCCGGGAGCCAGATGCCGGCCATGCGGGCGGGGGTGCGCAGCAGGAAGCGGTGGACGGCCTGGATGCCGGCCTCCTCGGAAGGGCCGCCGGTGTCGCCGCCGGTGCCGTGCAGCAGGCCGAGCCGGGCCAGTACCTCCAGCCACTCGGCGGTGTCCGCCGACGCCTGGGCCCGCTCCTCCTCCAGCGGGCGGGTGAGCAGGCCGAGGCGGTCGCGGAGTTCGACGTGTTCACCGGTGAGGCGGGCCGCGGTGGACGGCAGGTCGTGGGTGGTGGCGGTGGCCAGGCAGTCGGCGCGCCACCGCTCGGGCGGCAGGGGGCGGCCGTCGCCCGCCCAGTCGCGCTCGAACCACAGCACCGAGGTACCGAGCACCCCGCTTTCGCGCAGCGCCTCGCGTACGCCGGGCTCCACGGTGCCCAGGTCCTCACCGATGACCACGGCGCCGGCCCGGGTGGCCTCCAGGACGAGTACGGCGAGCATGGCCTCGGCGTCGTAGCGGACGTAGGTGCCCTCGGTGGGCGGGTGGCCCTCGGGGACCCACCACAGGCGGAACAGGCCCATGACGTGGTCGATGCGCAGGGCCCCGGCGTAGCGGAACAGGCCTCGCAGCAGGCTCCGGAAGGGTGTGTAGCCGGTCTCGGCGAGCCGGTCGGGGCGCCAGGGCGGCAGGCCCCAGTCCTGGCCCCGGGCGTTGAAGGCGTCGGGCGGCGCGCCCACCGACATGCCGGCGGCGAAGTACTCCCGCTGCGCCCAGGAGTCGGCGCCTCGCGGATGCACGCCCACGGCGAGGTCGTGGACGATCCCGACCGGCATGCCGGCCTCTCGGGCGGTGAGCTGCGCGGCGGTGAGCTGGGTGTCGGTGAGCCAGGTCAGGCGGGAGTGGAAGTCGACGCGGTCCCTCAGCTCGGTGCGGGCACGGTCGGTGTCGGCCGAACGGGGGTCGCGCAGCCCCTCGGGCCACTGGTGCCAGTCGGAGCCGTGGACCTCGGCGAGCGCGCACCAGGTGGCGTGGTCTTCCAGCGCGCCGCCCTGTTCGGCGAGGTAGTCGCAGTAGGCGGCGCGGCGGCCGGGCCCGAGAGGGACCTCGCACAGCATTTCGAGGGCCGCGCGCTTGAGCTCCCACACGGCGTCCCGGTCGATCAGGGCGTCCTTCTCCAGTACGGCCTCGCGCAGCCGCCCGGCCCGCTCCGTGAGGGCCCGGACGCGCGCGTGGTCGGTGACGTACGCGAACTCGGGCACGTCCTCGATCCGCAGGTGCACGGGGTCGGGGAAGCGACGGGAGGAGGGCCGGTACGGGGAGGGGTCGGTGGGGGCGCCGGGCACGGCCGCGTGCAGCGGGTTGACCTGGACGAATCCGGCGCCGAGGTCGCGCCCGGCCCAGGCGGCCAGTTCGCCGAGGTCGCCGAGGTCGCCCATGCCCCAGGAGCGTCGGGAGAGGAGGGAGTAGAGCTGGACGAGGAGTCCGTAGGAGCGTGTGGGCAACACGGGCAGCCCGGCGGGCGCGACGATCAGGTGGGCGCGGGCGGTCCGGCCGTCGGGCGCGGTGGCGGTCAGGCGGTGGACGCCGGGCGGCAGCGGCCCGGTGCCGGCACACGTCTCGCCCTGCTCCGTGTCGACGCGCAGCCGGGTGCCCTCGGGGAGAGCGGCCAGGGCGGCCGGCGTCCCGCCGTCGGGCCGGGCGACCACGGTGGGCGGCAGCAGGCGTTCGCGCAGCTCGCTCTCACGGGCGGCGAGCGCGGCGCGTACGGCCTGCGGGGTGCTCGTGTCCACGCCGAGGGCGGCCAGGGCCAGGGTGACGGCGGTGGCCGAGGCCGCGACGGTGCGGTCCGGGGACGGGCTGTAGGAGGTGGCGACGCCGTGCAGGGCGGCGAGCCGGGTCAGATCCTCGGGAAGGTCCTCGGTGGGGGGCTCGGCCGGCCTGGCTGCTGGCATCTGTGACCTCTACGACCTCGTGGGTTCCGGGACGGCGAAGGAGGGGCCGCCCTGCTCCGGCACGTCCGCCGTGAGTTCGGGCGAGGACTCGCTGGTCAGCGGTACGGCGTCGGCGAACGGCGACTCGCTGGTGAGGGGCTCGGCGTCGGGCAGCGGCGGTTCGCTGGTGAGCGGGGTCTCGGCGCAGCTGCCGGTGGCGCCGAAGACGCAGTAGTGCGGGGTGTCGGAGGCGGCGGAGGGCTCCGCCCATGGGCTGGACGGCTCCGCCACGGGTTTGGACGGGGCCGGGAGCAGAAGCGGTGCCAGTGCAACCACGGGGGTCTCCTTCGTAGAACTTCGTCGAGATTCGTCGACTTCTGTCGAGCACGCTTTTGGCGGGTTACGGCAGGCCCCTACCCAGTCCGCGCGAGGTCAGACGCCCCAGCGCCGACAACGTGCCGCTGGTCACACTCCATCCCGGTGAACTCGCTTCGAATGCGGACAGAACAGTCACCTAACCCGTTCGGAGATCACGCAAACCGGTCACGCGGGCGAGCGTCGTCGACGCCGGGGCCTCCTCGCGAGGATCAGGTGAGCGCCTACCTGCCGGCCCAGCGCGCCGCCCACATGGGGCGGGCGGATGCGGGAGCCCACGGCGGACAGAGGCCCGGCCCGGCGTACGCGAAGGCCCGGACCGTCAGGCGGAGATGCCGTCGATCCGGGCCATCGCGTCCTCCGCGCCGTACGGCTGCAAGTACGGCAGCCAGCGCGGGTCCCGGTGGCCCGTGCCGATGATGCGCCAGGCCAGACCGGTGGGCGGGGCGGGTTTGTGGCGCAGGCGCCAGCCGATCTCGCCGAGGTGGCGGTCGGCCTTGACGTGGTTGCAGCGGCGGCAGGACGCCACCACGTTGTCCCACGCGTGCAGGCCCCCGCGACTGCGCGGGATGACGTGGTCGACGCTGGTGGCGGCGGCACCGCAGTACATGCAGCGCCCCCCGTCGCGGGCGAAGAGCGCCCGCCTGGTGAGCGGGACGGGCCCCCGGTAGGGGACCCGCACGAACCGCTTGAGCCGGACCACGCTGGGTGCGGGCACGGTGACGGTCGCGCTGTGCAGATAGGCGCCGGACTCCTCAAGGCATACGGCCTTGTTCTCGAGGACGAGGACGAGCGCGCGGCGGAGCGGTACGACGCCGAGTGGCTCGTACGACGCGTTGAGAACCAGGACATGCGGCACGGATGCCTCCTTGTACGCCGGCGGCGCGTGGCTCGCGCCGGGACGATCCGTAGTCAGTCTCCCCTCATGCCTGGTGGAAGCGCCACCATGTCCCGGTAACGGGCTGGGAGTGTTTTCGACCACATGGGATTCATCCCCAGGACCGTGACCTGTTCAAGCGCGGGTGAGCACCGTCTCTCCCGCGCATTTCGGGGCGATCCGCGCCCGGTGCCCCGTTAGTGTGGTGCATCTGCCCGTCCGGTGACCTTTCCGTGACCTTGGGCCGGGGCCTCGGGCTGACCTTGGACCGGACCCGTGAGGACGGGCCGCCGCTTCTGGAGGTATCCGCCGTGTCCCTGTCCGCCGCCGTCCTGATGGCCGCCGGTTCGTCGCCGTCCCCGACGCCGTCCCCGACGGCCCCGGCGATGCCCTCGCTCCAGGAGGCCCACGAGAGCGCGACGAACGCCGCCGGCTGGGTCGAGGAGAACTGGTCGACGTGGCTGGCGATCGGGCTGCGGGTGCTGCTGATCGTGGTGATCGCGACGGTGCTCAGGGCGGTGGTGCGGCGGGCGATCACCAAGCTGATAGACCGGATGAACCGCAGGCCCGGGTCGGGCGGCGGCACCGCGCTGAGCGGACTGCTGGTCAACGCCGAGCGACGCCGTCAGCGCTCGGAGGCCATCGGGTCCGTACTGCGCTCGGTGGCCAGCTTCGTCATCCTCGGCACCGCGGCGCTGATGGTGCTGGGCACCTTCCAGATCAACCTGGCGCCGCTGCTGGCGTCCGCCGGTGTGGCGGGCGTGGCGATCGGCTTCGGCGCCCGCAACCTGGTCACCGACTTCCTCTCCGGCGTCTTCATGATCCTGGAGGACCAGTACGGCGTCGGCGACAGCATCGACGCGGGCGTCGCCTCGGGTGAGGTCATCGAGGTCGGCCTGCGGGTGACCAAGCTGCGTGGTGACAACGGAGAGATCTGGTACGTCCGCAACGGCGAGGTCAAGCGGATCGGCAACCTCTCCCAGGGCTGGTCGACGGCCGGCGTGGACGTCACCGTCCGCTCCGACGAGGACCTCGACAAGGTCAAGGAGACCATCGCCGCGGTCGGCGAACGGATGAGCAAGGAAGAGCCCTGGAACGAGATGCTCTGGGGCCCGATCGAGGTGCTCGGCCTGGACTCCGTACTGCTCGACTCCATGGTGGTGCGGGTCTCCGCGAAGACCATGCCCGGCAAGGCCCTCACCGTCGAGCGCGAACTGCGCTGGCGCATCAAGCGGGCCTTCGACGCGGCCGGCATCGCGATCGTCGGCGGCGCCACGGTCCCGCTGGAGGGCGCCCCGGCCGCCGCCGACCCGACGGCGGGTGTCGCGGCACCCTCCGCCTACGCCAGCACGGTGTCCCCGCAGTCCATCGCGGCGTCTCCGATCCCGCCGCCGAGCACCGCCAAGTAGCGGCCCCGGACGGACCGCTCACGGTGGTCATCCCTCCTCGCGGCCTGCGCGCCGAACTCCATGAACCTCGATCCGCGCCGCGGCGGAGGACCCGCCGGAGCCTCAACCGACCTCGGCCGCCGCGAGCACAACGCCGAGGGCGATGTCGAGGGCGGCCACCCTCGGGCGGGTGGTCGGCCGGTGTGTCCACCCGTACTGAGTCATGACATCCGCCTCTCCCCGTCTACTTCTCGCAGCCTATTACCTTCTTACCGACCGGCAAATACGACGTCGCAAAGCGTTCCAGCTCGTCTCGCAGATCCATGGCCTCACTGCTCGGCATGTTCATATCGATGTCGAGCACATGACTCTTCTTCCCCTCCCCGCACGGAGTGACGGCGATGAATTTCCCGTCGGCGATGACCGCATTGGTCACACCCTTGGCCTTCTGCGGATTCCGGAAAGCACTCGCACCCCGCGCGTGCTCAAGCGCGTCGAACGAGTTTTGACCACTGTATTCCACGATGTAAAGAGCGGCCTTTCCGCCCACCGACACCGTGCACTGCGCGTACTCGTCCTTTCTCGGGGACTGGGGCTCGGTCTTCACGTCATCGCCGTCCGGCAGCAATGGAGCCGTGAGTTCGGGCGTGATCGCGACACCGCAGAGCTGCTCGGGAATCGCGTTGCTCTTGTCGTTGCCGCATGCCGACATACCGACGGCCAGGACCGCCACCGACGCCCCCGAGAGCACGATTCTGCGGAATACCCTAACGCTCATTGAGGCCCAATACCTGCAATCCTGTTGGCGGTGCTGTTTCCGTTGAAGGCGGAGTTTCCGATGGAATCCTGACGCAGATACTCGTTCCCTTCCTGCGAGAGTCGATGGTCAGGATGCTCCGCGCTCCACTCGTCCCCCAGGGCCTGCAAGTAGCCTTGCCGCGACTGGAAATTCTGAGTGTTGTCGATGGCCGCCTTGTCGTCGATGCGCTGCTGTTCCTCCAGCTGCCAGGCATAGGCCGCCGAGTCCACACCGCGCTGGAGCGCGTCACCCACCACCGGAACAAAGTTCGCCGCTCCACCGAACCCGTGATAGCCCCACTTGGCGGGCCAGGACGGGTCGTCCTTGTCGGTGTCGATCGCCTGGTAACGGGCGGATTCCATGAAACCGACCGTTTGCCCCGCCCGCTTGAGCTCTTCCTCGGGATCGCCTTGGTGCTCGGCATGGATATCGGTGATGATCGCCTGGTTCACGCCCTCCGTCAGGAGACCGTAGGCGTTCTGATCCCGAGAGACCTGCTTGGACACTTCCAACAGGTCCTCGTAGTTCAGCGGGCTCGCCGCGGTGTCCAGGGAACTCGCCGACTGGTGGACTTCGTCTCCCCAGTTCCCCAGGAGCAGCGCCATGTCGTCCCGCAGTTCGGGCGGAAAGTCGTCGCCCTTGCCGGACAGGCGCCCCAGAGTGCCCTCCAGAACCTGCCGCTGCGGGTCGGTGTGCTCGTACGAGGTGAGGACGTGCGGCTGGTCCGGGTTGAGGCCGGTTCCCGCCGCCAGCAGCGCCTTGCCCAGCGCGTCGCGGGACTGTGTCGTGCCGTCGCCCTGACCGAACGGGTCGTCCTCGTCGTAGAACTCGCGGTCCTTGAGGAGGTAGTCGGCCCAGTCGTCGTCGTTGAAGAGCTTTGTCGCGACGTCGGGGTTGTGGGAGACCGCCTTGAGGTATCCGCCCATGGGATCGGTGCCCGGCCGGCCGAAGTCCCCGTCGGCGTCCTTGCCCGTGTAGTCGAGTTGGGCCGCGATTCCGGGGTTGCCCCAGATCGCCCCCGGCTCGAAGGGCTTCTTCTTCTCCTCGAAGGTGCGCAGGGCGTCGCCGTACTCGTTCAGGAAGTCGCTGTCGAACTTCCCCTTCACCATGAGGTTGCTCATGATCTGGAAGCCGTACGGCTTGACCATGATGCCCTCGTGCCCGAACTGCTTGCCGCCGGCGGCGATGATGTCCCGCTTCCACGCCTCCATCTCCGGGGAGTGGCTGTGTGACGCGTTCGCCAAGGACATGCTGAGGTTCTGTTGCGCCTGCCCCAGCAGCTTGGCCCGCTCCCCCTCGGGCGTGTTGCCCTGGCCCGGGTCGGCCAGGTCGCGCCAGAACTGGAGGGTCCCGTCCGCCCCGAGGCCGGTGGCGAAGGTTTCGGTGAAACCGGGGTTGTCCCGCTGGTCCTCCAACATCTCGTTGAAGCGGGCCAGTTTCTCCTCACTCCACTCGTCCACGTGCCCCTTGCCGATCTCCCTCTTCCAGTACTCGGCGTCCGCTCTGCCTTGTGCGCGGTCCGCCTCCTCGACCGAGTCGGCGCCCTTCTCCGTGAAGTCGTACTTGTTCTTCACCAGGGCACGCAGGGCGCGGGCGACGATCCGGTCGGTCTCACTCGCCTCCGTGAGGATCTTGTTGATCCTGCGCTGGGCGACGTCGAGCTCCTCGTCGGTCGGCTTGTGGATGTCGTCGCTGCTCCCGGCCGCCGCGCCGGAGGGAACCGACGCGATGACGCTGCCGTTCCCGTTGACGTAGATGTTCCGTTTCGCCAGGTCGTCGATGGCGGTGCGCAGGTCCGCCTTGTGCTTGACGAAATCGGAGTGAGCGCCTTGGAGCAGGCCGTGCACGCTCTTCGCTTCCGCGGCGGCGTCCGAGAACTGCTTCGCCGTCTTGGTGACGAACTCCCGCGAGACGGTGGCGTTGACGCCCTTCCAAGTCGCCGCGTTCGCCTTGCTCCTCAGGCCCTCGCCGCTGACCTGGCCGCCGTCACCCCCGGTGGCGAGTTTCTCCAGCCGACCGGTCATGGTCTTCCAGTCGTCCACGGCAGTCTTCAGACCGCCCAGCCTCAGATCGGTGAGCTCTTGGACGGTGAGCGTGTCCGCCACGTGTGATCAGTCCCCGTTGTCCGTGCGTGGTGTTCCGCCGGCAGGCGTCAGTGGAAGTAGTCGTTGATGCGCGAGGGTGTCAACAGGTCGCCTGCCGCGTTTCTCATGCCCGCCTCCACGTAGGCCTCGTCCTTCGAGTGTTGGGCCCGGGTGAAGTCCAGGTGATTGGAGATGTGCGCGCAGGCCTGTTTCAACGTGCCGAGCTGGGTGTTCCACCCGTCGTGAACCTCGAGCAGCGCTGCTCCCATGTCCAATCCGTCGTTGAAGAGGGAGTTGGACGCGGTGAACGTGCTCGGCCGTGCGAGGTCACCATCCGTCGACACCTGCGACAGCAGGTCGTACGCCATGTTGCCCAGTTTGCCCAACTCGTCGTCGTGCACCACCAGGTCGCCCGGTGCGGTGTCGCCGCCGACATTGGCCGGCGCCTGGTTCAACTGCATGTGCGCCGACTGACCCTGAGCAGCCTCGCTCTTGACGCGCTCCCACTCGTCCCACGCCATCCGGCACTTCCTCCCCGTACGCGTTCGCGATGGGCCTGGCGGTTCCGTGCCTGCGCCCCAACACCTCGAACATTCCTACCATGTGCTACTCGCGCCGCCTGGGCTCTCCTTCGAAAGGCGGTGGCACCCGGGCTCCGAGCGTCACCGGGCAGCGGGCGTCGCGCTCGTCCTTGCGAGGAAAAGCTGAGCGGCCGAGAGGCAGGTGTGGACACGCATGGCAGGAACCGCCGGCACGCCGGGCACCCCGCGCGTCCTGCGCGCCATGAACGACCGGGCCGCCCTGGGCCTCCTGCTGGAGCACGGACCGCTGTCCCGCACCCGGATCGGCAAACTCACCGGGCTGTCTAAGCCGACCGCCTCCCAGCTGCTGGCCCGCCTGGAGGCGGCGGGGCTGGTCCTGGCGGGCGGTACGACCGAGGGCCGCCCGGGGCCCGGCGCCCAGCTCTACGAGGTCAACCCGGCCGCCGCGTACGCCGCCGGGGTCGACGTCACCCCGGACCGCGTGCTCGCCGCGGTCGCCGACGTCACCGGGCGCACGGTCGGCCGGCACGAGCTGCCCACCCCGGGCCGGCGTGCCGCCGTCCCGGTCGTCCAGCAGGTCACCGACGCCCTCGACGGCGCGGTGAAGGCGGCCGGGCTCGCCAGGGACGACGTCCACCGCGTCGTCATCGGCACCCCGGGCGCCTTCGACCCGGGCACCGGGCGGCTGCGCTACGCCTCCCACCTGCCGGGCTGGCACTCCCCGACCCTCCTCGACGAACTCGCCGCCGCCCTGCCGATGCCACTCGAGTACGAGAACGACGTGAACCTCGCCGCCGTGGCCGAGCAGCGCCTCGGCGCGGCCCGGGGCCACGAGGACTTCGTCCTGCTGTGGAACCAGGAGGGGCTCGGCGCCGCCCTGGTCCTCGGCGGCCGGCTGCACCGCGGCTGGACCGGCGGCGCCGGCGAGGTCGGGTTCCTGCCCGTACCGGGCGCCCCGCTGGTCCGCAAGGTCAGCCGTACGGGAAGCGGTGGCTTCCAGGAGCTGGCCGGCTCCCAGGCCCTGCCGGGGCTGGCCCGGGAGTTCGGCGTCGCGCCGGTGCCCTCCGGCTCGTACCCCGAGGCCGCCGCCGCCCTGGTCGCCCGGGGCGCGCGGGCCGACGACGACAACGACCCGCACCGCCGCCTGCTGCGGACCTACGCCACCCGCCTGGCCACCGGCCTGGCCTCCCTCGTCTCCGTCCTGGACCCCGAGCTCGTGGTCCTGAGCGGCACCTCGCTCACCGCCGGCGGTGAGGCGCTGCGCGCCCTGGTCCAGGACGAGCTGGAGGAGCTGGCCGCGTCCAGGCCCCGGCTCGTCGTCGGTGAGGTGACCGGACACCCCGTACTGCGCGGCGCGCTGGAGAGCGCGCTGGCTGCCACCCGCGACGAGGTCTTCGACACCTCCCGCTGACCCCGCGCCCCCTCGGTTCCACTCCGCGCACCCACGTCCCGCACCACCGCCCCGTCCCGCCACGCCTGCCTCAGGGAGATCCGTCATGCCCGGAATATCCAGAAAAGCAGCTCTCGCGGTCGTCGCCTCCGCCTCCCTCACCCTCCTCGCCACCGCCTGCACCGGTCAGTCCGGCACCGGCGCCACGGACGATCCGAACGCCGAGACGACCATCACCTTCTGGCACGGCTGGAGCGCGCCCGCCGAGGTGAAGGCCGTACAGGAGAACGTGGACCGCTTCGAGAAGGCGCACCCCAACATCAAGGTGAAGGTCGTCGGCAACATCAACGACGACAAGCTCGACCAGGCTCTGCGCGCGGGCGGTTCGAGCGGGCCGGACGTGGTGTCGTCGTTCACGACCTCCAACATCGGCAAGTTCTGCTCCTCGGGCGCCTTCCTCGACCTGAAGCCGTTCATCTAGAAGTCGAAGCTCGATCTGGACGCGCTCATCCCGGAGCCGATGCTGGAGTACACGCAGTTCGAGGGGACCCGCTGCGCCCTGCCGCTGCTCGGCGACGCCTACGGCCTCTACTACGACAAGGACGCCGGACGCCTGGATCATCGACTTCACCAACCCCCGTGCTGTTCGCCACGGCGGCCGACGGCGACCCGCTCGCCCGGGCGGTCGTCGACCGGCAGGCCGACGAGGTGGTGGCCATGGCCGCGGTCGCGCTCGCCCGGCTGGACCTGCTCGCCGGACGGACACCGGTCCTGCTGGGCGGCAGCGTCCTGGCGGCACGGCATCCGCAGCTCGACGACCGGATACGGGAGCTGCTGGCGGACGTCGCCCCCGAGGCCGTACCGCGGGTGGTGACGGCACGGCCGGTGCTGGGCGCGGTGCTGCTGGGGCTGGACCGGGCGGGGGCGGCCCCCGAGGCCCACGCGCGGGCGCGGGCGCACTTCACCGTCTGAGGGGCCGCCGGGCCGCGGCCGGAGCCCCGGCCCGAGGGCGCGGCGGGGAACCGAGCCGGTTCCGGTGGCGTGTTCATGGGCAGGGGTGGTGCGGAGCACCGTGATCGGCACGCCGTGGCCGGAACGCCGGCGGCGGAACACCCGGATCGGTACAAGATCGGGTGAAGGCCGGTGCGAATGCCGGTGCGGGCAGCGATACTTGCGGCGACGGATGACCATGGGGGAGGTCAGCAGTGACTCAACCGCCGAAGGGCAGCGCGGCGCCATCGCCGGGCCCGGGCGTGCCCACCCTGCCCGCCGTACCGCCGCGGCCGCACCCACAGCCACAGCCGTTGCCCCAGCAGCGGTCGGGCGGCGGCGTCCCCGTCGCATCCCCTCCGGCGTCGCCCCGCCGCACCGCGTTCGCCGAGGGCGTGGACCGGCTGCGCGCGGCGGCCGTCACCGAACCGGGGCGGCTGCGCATCATCGGCGCGCTGCTCGCCGCGCTGGTCGTCGCCTTCGGCACCGTCGCCGCCTGGCAGACGCACGAGCGGTCCACGGCGGCCGACGACGTGCTGACCCGCAGCCAGCCGCTCACCTCCGACGCGGCGGACATCTACCGCTCCCTCGCGGAGGCCAACACCGCCGCGTCCAGCGGGTTCCTGGCCGGCGGCCAGGAGACCAAGGCGTCCCGCGACCGGTACGAGAAGGGCATCCGCACCGCCGCCGAAGGCCTCGTGAAGGCCGCCGCCGGCTCGGACGCGGACTCCCCCTCCGCGAAGACCATCACCAGGCTCAACCGCCTCCTGCCCGAGTACAAGGGCCTCATCGAGCGCGCCCGCACCTACAACCGCCAGGGCTTCCCGGTCGGCGGGGCCTATCTGCGCTACGCCAACGAGAAGATGCAGCAGGAGATGCTCCCGGCGGCGGAGGACCTCTACAAGAAGGAGAACCAGCGGCTGCGCGCCGACTACGCCGACGCCAAGCCCTACCCCTGGGCCGCGCTGGCCCTCGGCGTCCTCGCGCTCGCCGCCCTGGCCTGGGCGCAGCACCGCAACTACCGGCGTACCAACCGCGTCCTGAACCAGGGCCTGGTCGCCGCCACCGCCACCACCACGATCGTCCTGCTCTGGCTGGTCGTCGGCCACAGCGTCGCACGGTCGAACCTGGGCGACTCCTACGAGCACGGCGTGCGCTCGCTGAACGTGCTGCACGACGCCCGCATCGCCTCCCTCAAGGCCCGGGGCAACGAGAACCTCACCCTGGTGGCGCGCGGCGCGGAGACGAGGAAGGTGGACGGCGAGACGTACGACGCCTACGACTACGACTTCGGCCGGAACATGGCCACTCTCGGCAAGGGCCTGGCCGAGGCGACGCGGCTCGCCGACGACGAGGCGGGCAGGCTGCCCGTCGCCGCGGCGAACCGCGACATGACGGAATGGAAGAAGCGCCACGCGTCGGCCCGTGAGCAGGACGAGAACGGCAACTACCAGCAGGCGCTGGACCTGGTCATCGGCGGCGAGGGCGCCACGGTGGAGTGCTTCGACGGCGTGGACGCCTCGCTCACCGACGCCCTGGAGCACGAGGAGCGGGAGTTCCTGCTGGCGGCGGGCGACGGCCTGGACGCGATGGACCACCTGCCGCGGGTCGCGGGCGTCCTCGCCGGTCTCGGCGCGGCGGGCGCGCTGCTGGGCATCGGCCGCAGGCTCTCGGAGTACCGGTGAAGCACGGCGCGGACCCGGCGGACGGGCGGGAGAGGACACCCATGGAAGGAGGCGCGACAATGCGCGCACGACGACTGCGGGGCGCCCTGAGGGGCTGGGGCGGTGTGGGGGCGATGGCCTTCGCCTGCGCTCTCGCCGTGCTCTTCGCCCTGCTCCTGCCGGTGGTCCGCTCGCACGGCGAGGGCGGTGGCACGGGCACGGGCGGCCACGGGGTCGCCCACGGCAGCCAGGCGCGCGCCGCCGAGGAGTGCCAGGACCCGGAGAAGCAGACGCTGTCCCCGTCCGGTGACGACGGCCCCACCATCGACGAGATCCAGAACCGCCGCGGCGAGAAGCGGAAGCTGATCGTCGGCGTCGACCAGAACAGCTACCGCTGGGGCTACCGCGACCCCAACAGCGGCGGAGACGCCGAGCTGGAGGGCTTCGACATCGACCTGGTGCGCCGTATCGCGGAGGACATCCTCGGCGACCGGGACGCCGTGCAGTTCAAGGCGATCCCCACCGACCAGCGCATCCCCGCGATCCAGGACGGCCGGGTCGACATGGTCGTCCGCACCATGACCATCAGCTGCGACCGGCTGACCGACGTCGCCTTCTCCGCGCCCTACTTCAAGACCGGTCAGCAGGTGCTGGCGCCCAAGTCCTCGGACATCACCGGGTACGACAGGACGCTGGCCGGCAAGAAGATCTGCACGGCGGCGGGTTCGACGGCGCTGAGCACGCTGGAACAGCGCCAGAAGGAGGGCGGCCTGGCCGCCGACGTCGACCTCGGCACCACCGTGCCCAACCAACTGGACTGCCTGGTAAGGCTCCAGCTCGGCGAGGTCGACGCGGTCGTCACCGACGGCGCGCTCGCCGCGAGCCAGGCCGCACAGGACCCCACGGTCGAACTGCGGGGCACCACCTTCACCGACGACGAGTACTACGGCGTGGCGATGAAGAAGGACGCCGACGACCTGGTACGCCGGGTCAACCAGATCCTCGTGGAGTGGCGCGCGGACGACACCAGGGGCTGGAAGTACTCGTACGACCAGTGGCTGTCGCAGACCATGGGAGACGCGGCCGGGTCGGAGCCACCGCAGAAGCCGGACTACCTGCGCACGAGCTGAACGACCGTCGCACACACGGAAAGACGCACACACGGAAAGACACGGAAAGACCACAGGACCACGTACGGGACCGCGGCAGCGAGAGGTGATCGATGGGCGACACGGGACCCACCGGGCCGGTGATGGACCGGGACGAGGTGGACCGTGCGCTGGCGCGGCTCGGCGCGGAGCACGAGGCCGTCGAGACCTCGCTCCTCGCCCTCCAGGACCACGCGGGCCGCAGACTCCTCGAAGGCGCCGAGCTCACGGGGGTGACCGGCGAGCGCTGGGCCGCCGCCGAGGCGTCGATCACGCTGCTGTGGACCTACTTCGACGCGTACACGGGCGCGCTGCGCACCGCCCGGGAGATCCGCTCCCGGCGCCGCTGGTCCAGCCGTGAGGACCTGGTGGCGCTGACCGAGCTGCTGCGCGGCGAGGCCGTCACCGTGGCGGGCGGCGCCGCCGTGGCCACCGCCGACGCGCCCACCCCGCACGGCGGTCCGGCCCGCCTCAGCGAACGGTACTCGCTGGTCACCCTGGTGGACCGGATGAACCAGTTGTACGCGACCTCCCTCGACATGGTGGTCGCCGCCGACGCGGTGTGGTCGGCGCTGCCCGCGCGGATCGATCTGCTCGCCGCCGAACTCCAGCGCACGCGCCGGCTCGCGCACTCCGTGGGCGTCCGCCCCGGCGAGCACCCGGCCGGCGACGACCTGGAGCGGATCACCCGCACCCTGACGAGGCTGCGCGAGCAGGTGGTGTCCGACCCGCTGGCCTTCTGGCTGCCCACCGAGGGCAGTTCGGCGCCGGGCGGTGGCCGGCCGGACACCACGGTGTACGACCGGGAGGCGCGCGCCCTGGAGGACGTGCGCCGCGAGATCGACGCCGTGCTGGCCGTACGCCAGGACGCCGAGCAGCGGATCGTACGGCTGCGGGACGTCCTCTCCCGCGCGGACCGCACGCTCGCCGAGGCCCGCACCGCGCGCGGCGAGGTGCTGGCGAAGATCGCCGCGACGGAGGTGCCCGTGGTCAGCGGACCGCCGACCGCGCTGCAGGAGCAGCTGGCGGCGGCCGCCGAGTACCGCAGACACGCGCAGTGGCACCGGCTGTCCCCGCTCCTGGAGTCCCTGGAGGAGAAGGCGGAGGACGAACTGCTGCGCGCCCGCGAGTCCCTGACGGCGGTCACCGCGCCACTCGCGGTCCGCGCCGAACTGCGCGGCCGGCTGGACGCGTACAAGGCGAAGATGGGCCGGCTCGGCCACGCCGAGGATCCCGAGCTGGTCGAGAAGTACGAGAAGGCGCGCCGCATGCTGTGGAGCGCGCCCTGCGACCTGCGCGTGGCCGGGCAGGCCGTACTGCGCTACCAGCACGCGGCGGCCGAAGTGCTCGCCCTGGCCCCGCGGGTGCCCGGGCAGGGCGGGCCGGTGGACCGGACGGGGCCCGGCGCGTGAGCGACGAGGGGGAGGCAGCGTCATGAGTGAGGCAGGGCGGACGTGTCAGCGTCCCGGCTGCGGTGGGGCCTACGAGGACATGGGCGGCGGCGAGCTGTACTGCGACACCTGCGGTCTCGCGCCGGTCGTCGCCTCCAACGGCATGGTCGGCTCGACACCGACCGGGATCACCGGAGGCGGCGGACGGGGCTCACGCGGCTCCCGCGGTTCGCGCGGGTCGGCGGGCAGCGGCAGTTCGCGGTCCAGCGGCCGCAGTTCGCGTACGTCGTCGCAGTCGTCGAAGTCCCGGCGTTCGGTGTCGGGACGGCTGTCGCGGGCCGTCTCGGGACGGTCGACGAGCCGGTCGGTGTCGGTGCGCAGCTCGGGCTCCCCCGCCGGTTCCTCCGGGCGCGGACGCCTCGGCGCAGGCCTGGTCGAGGTTCCGGCGATCCCGCGGCCGGACCCGCGTTCGATGGTGCTGGACAACCCCGAGGTGCCCGAACGGAAGCGGTTCTGCTCACGCTCGGACTGCGGGGCTCCGGTCGGGCGGGCCCGCGGTGAGCGGCCCGGGCGCACGGAGGGCTTCTGCACCAAGTGCGGCCACCCGTACTCGTTCGTGCCCAAGCTGAGGACCGGGGACGTCGTGCACGGCCAGTACGAGGTGGTCGGCTGCCTCGCGCACGGCGGGCTCGGCTGGATCTACCTCGCCGTGGACAAGGCGGTCTCCGACCGCTGGGTGGTCCTCAAGGGCCTGCTGGACACCGGCGACCAGGACGCGATGGCGGCGGCGATATCGGAGCGGCGGTTCCTCGCCGAGATCGAGCACGCCAACATCGTGCGGATCTACAACTTCGTCGAGCACCTCGACCAGCGCACGGGTTCGCTGGACGGGTACATCGTCATGGAGTACGTCGGCGGCAAGTCGCTGAAGGAGATCGCCAACGGCCGGCGCGGCCCCCAGGGGCGGCGCGACCCACTGCCCGTCGAGCAGGCCTGCGCGTACGGCATCGAGGCGCTGGAGGCGCTCGGCCATCTGCACAGCCGCAACCTGCTCTACTGCGACTTCAAGGTCGACAACGCCATCCAGAGCGAGGACCAGCTCAAGCTGATCGACATGGGCGCGGTGCGCCGGATGGACGACGACGAGTCGGCCATCTACGGCACGGTGGGCTACCAGCCGCCGGAGGTCGCCGACGTCGGCCCGTCGGTGGCGTCCGACCTGTACACCGTCGGCCGCACGCTCGCCGTGCTCACGTTCGACTTCCAGGGCTACACCACCGTCTACGCCGACTCCCTGCCGGACCCGGACACCATCGACGTCTTCCGGCGGTACGAGTCGTTCTACCGGCTGCTGGTGCGGGCCACCGACCCCGATCCGGCCCGCCGGTTCGCCTCCGCGCAGGAGATGGCCGAGCAGCTGACGGGGGTGCTGCGCGAGGTGGTCTCGCTCCAGACGGGCCGCGCCCGGCCCGCGGTGTCCACACTGTTCGGGCCGGAGGCCCGGGTGACGGACACGGAGTTGTTCCCGCGGCTGGACGGTGACGTGTCGCGGCTGGGGGCGCGGGCGCCGAGGACGAAGCGGCGCGGCGCCGGCGCGGCCGCGGCACTGCCGGGCGGCGGGGGCACGCTCCCCGCGCTGCCGGGCGGGACGAACGCGGCCGTCGGAGCACCGGGCGGGACGGGCACGGGTGTCGGCGGGGCCGGCGGGACGAACGCGGGGCCGGCAGTGGCCGGCGTGACGGGCGCGGGCTCCGCACCACCGGGCTCGGTCGGCGCGGTCGGGGCGGTCGGGGCGGTCGGGGGTGATGGTGCGTCCGGGCTCGTGAAGTCCGCCGACGCGCCCGTCACCGCCCTCGCGCTGCCGGTCCCCCGGGTCGACGCCGGCGACCCCAACGCGGGCTTCCTCGCGGGCCTCATGGCGTCCGCTCCGGCCGAGCTGCTGACCGCGCTGGCCTCCGCGCCGGCACCGTCGACCGAGACCCGGCTGCGGCAGATCCGGGCGCGGCTGGAGAACGGCGACGCGCCCGGCGCGCTCGAGGCCCTGGCAACGCTGGAGGGCGAGCGGCCCGACGACTGGCGGGTGGTCTGGTACCAGGGGCTCGCGGCACTGGTGACCGGCGACCACGAGGGCGCCGCCCTGGCCTTCGACGCGGTCTACGACGCCTTCCCCGGCGAGATCGCGCCCAAGCTGGCGCTCGGCCTGTGCGCGGAGGTGCTGGGGCAGCTCGACAACGCCGCCGAGTACTACCGCCTGGTGTGGGCGTCCGACCCGAGCCATGTCAGCTCGGCGTTCGGACTGGCCCGGGTCCAGCTCGCCGCCGGCGACCGGACCGGCGCCGTACGGACGCTGGAGTCGGTGCCGGAGTCGTCCATACACTGCACGGCCGCGCGCGTCGCGGCCGTGCGGGCACGGCTGCGGCACCGCACCGCGGGCGCGGGCGACGTGGCGTTCCTGGACGACCTGGTCGCCGCCGCGCGGCAGGTCGAGGCGCTGGACGTGTACGGTCTGGATCCGGCACGGCGCGAGCAGCTGTCGGCCGAGGTCCTCGGTTGCGCGCTGGACTGGGTACTCTCCGGAGGTCGGGGTTCCGTCCCACCCGCCGCCGGGGGACGGACGCTGCTCGGCAGCGGCCTGGACGAACGCGGCCTGCGTTTCGGCCTGGAGCGTTCGTACCGCACGCTGGCTCGGCTGGCGCGGGGCGGCGAGGAGAGGATCGACCTGGTGGAACGTGCCAATCGTTACCGCCCCCGGACGTGGGTGTAGTTGATGTCGCAGATGCCCCAGCAGGCCGCTGTGCCGAAGTGCCCGAGCTGCGAGGAACCCCTCGAGCCCGGTGACCGTTTCTGCGGCGCTTGCGGATACGACCTGTCAGCCGTGCCCGCACGGCCCGAGGACAGCCCGACGATCGCCGTCAACGGCTCGGTGCCCGCGCCGGCGCCGCCGCCGGACGGTGTGGACTGGCCCGTGGCCCGGGACTCGGACGGCTTCGGCCGGCCCGCCCCGGTGCACGCGGCGGCCGAGGTGCCGGGCACCGACTCGGGCGGCTCACCGTTGCAGCCGACGGAACCGGGTCCGTCGGTTCCCCCTCCCCCGCCCGCGGCACCACCGATGCCGGTGACGCCGCCGGAGCCGGAAGCGGCCGGCGGGCGGCCCGGCCGTCCGCAGGACGCCGACGAGTACCCACTGCAGGCGCCCGACCCGCGACTGGCCGCCGAGCCGGTCCCGGGCGTCCCGGTCCCGGACCCGGCGGTCCCGGGCGCGACGGTCCGGGACACCCCGGCCGCGTCCGCGTCCGCCGACGGCAAGGTCTGCGTGGCCTGCCGCGCGGGCCGGGTCGACGACGACGGCTACTGCGAGAACTGCGGGCACGCCCAGCCCCGCGAACGCGACCACATGGAGCAGGAGTCCGGCCCCGTCGCCGCGGTCAGCGACCGCGGACTGCGCCACCACCGCAACGAGGACGCGTTCTCCGTCGGCTGCACCGCGCTGCCCGACGGCGCCCCCGCGAGCGTGGCGATCGTCTGCGACGGCGTGTCCTCCGCGACCCGTCCCGACGACGCCTCGCTCGCCGCGTCCCGGGCGGCAGGCGAGTCGCTGCTGGGCGCCCTGCCGCGGGGCACCCATCCGCAGCAGGCCATGCACGACGCCATCGTCGCCGCCTCGCACGCCGTCAACGCGCTGGCGGACGAGCCCGCCACCGCCCGCGAGCAGGCCCCGCACCAGAACGCGCCCGCCTGCACCCTGGTCGGCGCCGTGGTGACCGCCGGTCTGCTGGTCGTCGGCTGGGTCGGTGACAGCCGCGTCTACTGGGTGCCGGTGGACCGGAGCACACCGCCCGCCCGGCTCACCGAGGACGACTCGTGGGCCGCGCAGATGGTCGCCGCCAACCTGATGAGCGAGGCCGAGGCGTACGCCGACGAACGCGCCCACGCGATCACCGGCTGGCTAGGCGCCGACGCCTACGAACTGGAGCCGCACACCGCGTCGTTCAAGCCGGACCGCGCGGGAGTGGTCGTGGTCTGCTCGGACGGCCTGTGGAACTACGCCGAATCGGCCGAGGAGATGGCCGAGGTCATGCCCCTCGACGCCGCCTCGCGTCCGCTGCACAGCGCCCGCGTACTGGTCGGTCACGCCCTGGACGGCGGGGGCCACGACAACGTAACAGTGGCCCTCGTGCCGTTCCCGGCACCGCCGCAGGGGGCAGGATCGGCCTGAGGCCCCCGCACGGGTCGTGAAACCCCCGCACGGGCGGGGTGGCGCGCGCGGGGCGGCCTCGCGGGCCGCAGGGGGCGGTCCGCGCCGGCAGCCAGACACCCCACCACCGTGGGGCCGTAGAGGGGGATGCGACCCGGCATGGCCAATTTCTCGAAGTCGAACGTGCCGCAGTTCTCGATGGACGTCTACCAGAACGAGTACCTGCCCGACGGCGGCCGTGAGGTCAACGCCATCGTGACGGTCACCGCGACCGGCGGCGGCACGGTCGGGAGCGCGGTCGCCGCGCCCCACCTGTACTCGCCGGGCCAGGGACCGTCCGCGGCCGTGGCGGTCATGGTCGACTGCTCGGGCTCGATGGACTACCCGCCCACCAAGATGCGCAACGCACGCGACGCGACGGCCGCCGCCGTCGACACCCTGCGCGACGGCGTGCACTTCGCGGTGGTCGGCGGCACGCACGTGGCCAAGGAGGTCTACCCGGGCGGCGGCGGGCTCGCGGTCGCCGACGCCACCACCCGGGAGCGGGCCAAGCAGGCGCTGCGCGGGCTGAGCGCGGGCGGCGGCACCGCCATCGGCACCTGGCTCCGGCTGGCGGACCGGCTGCTGTCGTCGGCGGACGTCGCCATCCGGCACGGCATCCTGCTCACCGACGGCCGCAACGAGCACGAGTCGCCGGAAGACCTCAAGGCGGCGCTCGACGCCTGCGCCGGGCGCTTCACCTGCGACGCCCGCGGTGTGGGCACCGACTGGGAAGTGAAAGAAGTCACAGGCCTCGCCTCCGCCCTGCTCGGCACCGCCGACATCGTCGCCGACCCGGCCTCTCTCGCCGCCGACTTCACGCGGATGATGGAGACGGCCATGGGCAAGGAGGTCGCGGACGTCGCCCTGCGCCTGTGGACCCCGGTCGGCACCACGGTGAAGTTCGTCAAGCAGGTCGCCCCCACGGTCGAGGAGCTGACCGGGCGCCGCACCGAGGCGGGCCCGCGCGCCGGGGACTACCCCACCGGTTCCTGGGGCGACGAGTCCCGCGACTACCACGTATGCGTGGAGGTCCCGGCCGCCGGCCTCGGCCAGGAGATGCTGGCCGCCCGCGTCTCCCTGGTCGTCCCGGAGTCCGACGGCAGCGTCCGCGACCTCGGCGCGCAGGGTCTCGTACGGGCCGTGTGGACGGACGACATGGCCGCCTCCACGTCGATCAACCCCCAGGTCGCCCACTACACGGGGCAGGCGGAACTGGCACAGGTCATCCAACAGGGGTTGGATTTGCGCAAAGCGGGAGACATCGACGGAGCAACGGCCAAACTGGGTCGTGCGGTTCAGCTCGCCGGAGTCTCCGGAAACGCCGATACGGCGAAACTGCTTGCGAAGGTGGTGGACGTGGTCGACGCGGCGGCAGGTACTGTGCGACTGAAAGCGAAGGTCGAGGAAGCCGACGAGATGACTCTCGAGACCCGGTCGACAAAGACTGTTCGTGTAAAGAAGTGACACCGGACAACAGCGCTCCACGAGCCCGCAAGAGGGGGAAGCACCGACATGCCGACCTGCCCGAACGGACACCAGTCGGGTTCCGACGACTGGTGCGAGGTCTGCGGTCACCGCATGGCCGGTGCCGTGCCGCCCCCTCCCCCGCCTCCGCCCCCGGGCGGCGGCTACGGCTTCCCGCCGCCCGCCGGTCCCGGCCAGGGCCCCGGTGGTCCGGGCGCCGAGCCGCAGTTGTGCCCGCAGTGCCGCACGCCGCGTGAGGGCGCGGCGCCGTTCTGCGAGGAGTGCCGGTGGAACTTCCTCACCAACACCGCCACCTCGTACACCCCGGCCGCCCCGCGCCCGTCGGCGCCCGGCGGTCCGGCTCCGCACTTCCAGCAGCCGCCGGCGCCACCGTCGTACGGCGGCGGTGACTCGTACGACTACCAGGGCTCCCGCCCGTCCCAGATGAACCGGCCGGCCGAGCCGATCCCGCCGGGCCCGCCCTTCGGCGGCCCCTCGGGGCCGGGCGGCCAGGGTGGCCAGGGCGGGTCCGGTGGCGGTCCTGGTGGTCAGGGCGGTCCGGGCAGAGGTCCCGGTGGTCCCGGTGGCCCAAACGGCCCCTCCGGCCCCTTCAACCCCGGCGGCCCGAACGGTCCCGGCGGATACGGTGGCCCGGGCGGTCCCGGTGGGCCCGGTGGCGGTCCCGGTGGGCCCGGTGGCGGCCCTGGTGGCCCGGGCGGTCCCGGTGGGCCGCCGGCCCCGCCCGCCTTCGGTACCGACCCGTCCCGGCCTGTTCCGCCGCCGCCCGGCCCGGGTGGGCCCGGCGGCGCCCCGCAGGGGTACCAGCAGTCCGGTCCGCCGGCCCCGCCCGCCTTCCCGCAGGAGACCAACCGGCCGCAGCAGGGCGGTCCGTCCTTCGGCGGCGGTGAGGACGACTGGGTGCTCTCGCCGCCGTCGTCCACCGGCCACGGAGGGCCGGGCGGTCCCGGTGGTCCCGGTGGTCCAGGTGGTCAGAACGGCCCGGGTCCGGCCCAGGGCGGCGGCTACGGCTACCCGCAGCCCGGCGCGGCCCAGGCCCCGCCGCCCCCGCCCGGTGGCGGCTACGGATTCCCCCAGCAGCCCCAGCAGCCCCAGCGGCCCCAGCAGCCGGCGACCTGGACGGCGACCATCGGACCGGACCGTGAGTACTTCATGGCGATGATGCACCGCTCCGGCCCCGAGGCCGCCGGTCTGAACCTGCCCGCGTACTCGCCCGAGCAGCAGCGGACGCTCACCGGCAACCAGATCACCATCGGCCGCCGCCGGCACTCCACCGGTGACACCCCGGACATCGACCTCGCGGTGCCGCCGGAGGACCCGGGCGTCTCGCACCAGCACGCGGTGCTGGTGCAGCAGCCGGACGGGACCTGGGCGGTCGTCGACCAGAACTCGACGAACGGCACGACGGTCAACGGCGGCGACGAGCCGATCCAGCCCTTCGTGCCCGTGCCGCTGCAGGACGGCGACCGGGTGCACGTCGGCGCCTGGACGACGATCACGGTCCGCCGGGGCTAGCCGGGCGGCCCGTCAGACGAAGGGCCAGGCGTACGGGCCCTCGGGGTCGTCCAGCCACGCCCAGGCCCGTTCGCCGCGGACGGTGATGCCGTAGCGCTCGCGCCGCGGCGCGTCCTCGCGGTCCCACAGGGCGTACGCCTCCCGCGGATCGAGCCCGCCCCGGCTCAGCGCGAGCAGGAAGCGGAACAGGTCGTCCTCCCGGGCCCGGCGCGGCACTCCGCCCAGGCCCGGCGTCTGGGGCTCGGAGCGGTCCGCGCCGCGCAGCGGCACGAAGTACGCGGGCGTGTGCAGGAAGCGCCCCTCGGCGTGCCCGGCGTCGCGGACGGTGAGGACGGCCAGGCCGGTGGCGAGCGGCGTCAGGATCCGGCCGCCGGGGCGGCACTGGGCGAGCCAGGCGCTCGGGACCGAGGGCAGCGAGCAGGTGGCGAGGATCCGGTCGTAGGGGGCGCGTTCGGGCACCCCGCGGGCGCCGTCGCCGGTGACGACGGCCGGGTGGTGTCCGGCGGCGGCCAGGTGCCGGCGGGCCGACTCGGTGATGTCGGCGTCCAGGTCGACGGTGGTGACCAGATCGTCGTCGCCGAGCCGGTGGGCGAGCAGGGCGGCGTTGTAGCCGGTGCCGGCGCCGATCTCCAGGACCCGGTCGCCTTCCGTCACGCCCAGCTCCACCAGCATCATCGCCATCAGCGACGGCTGGCTGCTGGAGGAGAGCAGTTCGCCGTCTCGCAGCCGGGTGGCCAGCGGGGCGTCGGCGTAGGCGCCGCGCACCCAGCGTTCGCGGGCCTCCCGGTCGGGGTGCTCGCCCCACCGGCGCTCGTAGCCGCCCCGGACGCCGACGTAGTAGTAGGGCACGAAGAGGTGCCGCGGCACCGTCTCGAACGTCTCCCGCCAGACCGGGTCGGCCGCCCAGGCACCGCTCAGCTCGATCTCCCGCACCAGCTCCGCCCGCGCGGAGGCGGCGAGGGCTTCCAGGTCCTGGTGCCCGCCCATGTCTCCACAGTACGGGCCCGGCGGCGGACGGCGGGTGGGTCCGCGGGTGCGGAGAACGGCCGGGGGCCCGGGTCGGTCCTAGGCCTCAAGTCCTATGTCCACGCGTCTGAGACCATGGACGACGTGACTGAGATTCGGCGCGGCACGCTTCAGGAGCAGACCTTCTACGAGCAGGTCGGCGGGGAGGAGACCTTCCGTCGGCTCGTCCACCGTTTCTACGAGGGGGTGGCCGAGGACCCGATCCTGCGGCCGATGTACCCGGAGGAGGACCTCGGCCCGGCCGAGGAGCGCTTCGCGCTCTTCCTGATGCAGTACTGGGGCGGCCCCACGACGTACAGCGACAACCGGGGCCACCCGCGGCTGCGCATGCGCCACGCGCCCTTCGTCGTCGACCGGGCGGCGCACGACGCCTGGCTCAAGCACATGCGGGTCGCCCTCGACGAGCTGGGGCTCTCCGAGGAGCACGAGCAGACGCTGTGGAAGTACCTGACGTACGCGGCGGCCTCGATGATCAACGCGCCGGACTGACCGACCGGCACACCGGACCGGACCCGACCGGAGCCGACCGGCCCCGGCGGTGCACCGGGGCGGCCGGGGTGAGGCGCGGGCGTCCCGGCGGGCTCAGCGAACGCTGATGCCCAGTGCCCCGGCAGCCCCCGCCCGGCGCAGGGCGACGGACCCGTAGGGCGTGCGCAGCCGCAGCCACGCTCCCGAGGAGAACAGCTTCGGCGCGTCCGCGTCGAAGCCCCCCGGGGCCCGCAGGAACCCCAGTGACTGGGCCGCGTGCACGGCCCGCACCGGCAGCCCGGTGTCCCCGGCCGTCCGGGACCATATCTCCCCGCCGATCCGGTCGAGCTCGCTCCGGGTGCGCCGCTCGGGCGCCAGCTCCGCCGTGCGGGAGCGGAACTCCGCCACCGCCGCGGCGACCAGCGCGCGCAGGGCGTCCGGGGCGGGCAGCCCCGGCTCGGGCCGCCAGCCGCCGCGCGGGGGCAGTACCCCGGCCCACGGTGGCCCGGTCACCGCTCCCGGCACACCGGCGATGGCCGCCGCCTCGTCCACCGTCTCCAGCAGCTCACCGGCGGACACGGTCACGTCCAGCGTGGCGTCGAGCCCGTTCTCGTACGGCTTGGCCAGCCGCGCGGCGCGCACGGCCAGCACCTCGAAGGAGGGCGGCCGGCCGAAGACGGCGAGGGCCGTGCCCGCCGCCTGCAGCCGCACCGCGGCCGAACGGTCGTAGTGGAGCAGGCGGGAGAGGAAGGCCGCGAGATCCGCGGCCTCCCCCTCGTCGGCCAGGTGGAGGACCGTCATGCGGCGACGGCCCCCTCCTTGTCGTCCGTGTACTCCTGAAGGAACTCCCGTTCCTCCTCGGTGATCCGGCGCGGCCTCTGCCCCTCGAAGTCGAACGGCACGATCACCGTCGAGGCGCGGACGTAGACCTGGTCGCCGTCCTTGACCTCGTAGGTGAGCGTGAAGGAGGCGGCCCTTATCTCCGTGACCCACAGTTCGATGTCGACCGGGTGGTGCCGGTGGACGAGCTGCCGCTTGTAGTCGATCTCATGGCGCGCCACCACGGACCCCTGCTTGAAGTCCTTCTCCGGGCGGAACAGGAAGTCGATACGCGCCTCCTCCAGGTAGCGGAGGAAGACCACGTTGTTGACGTGGCCGTACGCGTCCATGTCCGCCCAGCGCAGTGGGCAGCGGTAGATGTGCCGCAAGATCAGCCCCGGGTCAGCTTCTTGTAGGTGGCGCGGTGCGGACGCGCGGCGTCGGCGCCGAGCCGCTCGATCTTGTTCTTCTCGTACGAGTCGAAGTTGCCCTCGAACCAGAACCACTTGGAGTCACCCTCGTAGGCGAGGATGTGCGTGGCGACGCGGTCCAGGAACCACCGGTCGTGGGAGACGACCACGGCCGCCCCGGGGAACTCGAGAAGGGCGTTCTCGAGGCTGCTGAGGGTCTCGACGTCGAGGTCGTTGGTCGGCTCGTCGAGGAGGAGCAGGTTGCCGCCCTGCTTGAGGGTGAGCGCGAGGTTGAGCCGGTTGCGCTCACCGCCGGAGAGCACGCCGGCCGGCTTCTGCTGGTCCGGTCCCTTGAACCCGAAGGCGGACACGTACGCCCGCGAGGGCATCTCGACCTGGCCGACGTTGATGTAGTCCATCTCGTCGGAGACGACCGCCCAGAGCGTCTTCTTCGGGTCGATGTTCGCGCGGCTCTGGTCGACGTAGGAGATCTTGACGGTCTCGCCGACCTTGATGGAACCGGAGTCCGGCTCCTCGAAGCCCTGGATCATCTTGAAGAGGGTGGTCTTGCCGGCGCCGTTGGGGCCGATGACACCGACGATGCCGTTGCGCGGCAGCGTGAAGGAGAGGTCGTCGATGAGGACCTTGTCGCCGAAGCCCTTGGTGAGGTTGCTGACCTCGACGACGACGCTGCCCAGGCGCGGGCCCGGCGGGATCTGGATCTCCTCGAAGTCCAGCTTCCGCATCTTGTCGGCCTCGGCGGCCATCTCCTCGTACCGCGCGAGACGCGCCTTGGACTTGGCCTGCCGCCCCTTGGCGTTCGACCGCACCCACTCCAGCTCGTCCTTGAGCCGCTTGGCGCGCTTGGCGTCCTTCTGGCCCTCGACCTTGAGGCGGGTCTGCTTGGTCTCCAGGTACTTGGAGTAGTTGCCCTCGTAGCCGTGCAGCCGGCCGCGGTCGACCTCGCAGATCCAGCCGGCGACGTTGTCCAGGAAGTACCGGTCGTGGGTCACGGCCACGACGGTGCCCTCGTACTTGGCGAGGTGCTGCTCCAGCCAGTTCACCGACTCGGCGTCGAGGTGGTTGGTGGGCTCGTCGAGCAGCAGCAGGTCGGGGGCCTCCAGCAGGAGCTTGCACAGCGCCACACGCCGCTTCTCACCACCGGAGAGGTTCACGACGGGCCAGTCGCCGGGCGGGCAGCCGAGCGCGTCCATGGCCTGCTCGAGCTGGGCGTCGAGGTCCCAGGCGTTGGCGTGGTCCAGCTCCTCCTGGAGCTTGCCCATCTCCTCGAGCAGGGCGTCCGAGTAGTCGGTCGCCATCTGCTCGGCGATCTCGTTGAACCGGTCGAGCTTGCCCTTGACCTCGGAGACGCCCTCCTGGACGTTCTCCAGGACGGTCTTCTCCTCGTTCAGCGGGGGCTCCTGGAGCAGGATGCCGACCGTGTAACCCGGCGACAGGAACGCGTCGCCGTTGGAAGGCTGTTCCAGCCCCGCCATGATCTTCAGAACGGTCGACTTACCGGCGCCGTTCGGTCCGACCACACCGATCTTCGCGCCGGGCAGGAAGCTCAGGGTGACGTCATCGAGGATCACCTTGTCGCCGTGCGCCTTGCGCGCCTTGCGCATGGTGTAAATGTACTCAGCCAAGAGAAACCGTCCGGCAGCTTGATCAGGCAGTGGGCAGATACACCCCATCTTGCCGCACCGCCACCCCTGGGAGGAAACGCGTTCGGCGCGGGGCCTTTGACCTGGGCTTTCCCCGGTGCCGCCGGAACCTCGCCTGTCCCTGCCGGTCGCCATCGGCCTGCCTCGGACACCCGGCCGCGTCGTCGATCCGCGCTTCTGGCTTTACCGGGTGACCGCGTGGATGCCGCTTTCGCCGCCCACCACGTGATCGACGACGAGAGGCAGTCCAAGGTGCTGGAGTCAAAGCGGAAGCCACCGCGACAGTCGCTCGCCCTGCTCGACCCACGGGACGGCGGCGGGGCGGCGCCGCCCTGCCGCGGCTGTCGTCACAGGGTGACGACGATCTTTCCCTGGGTGTGTCCGCGTTCGGCCTCCCGGTGCGCCTCGGCGATCCTGTCCAACGGATACGTCGCGGCGAGGTGGGGTGTGAACTTCCCCCGGCTGCCCAGTGCCGCACCGTCCGCGAGCACGTTGGAGTCGTTCTCCGCGTAGAGATGCCGGACTCCGAGTTCGCCCGCGCGGGCCGCGTCGGCGACCGTCACGACGCGGTCCGCGTCTCCGGCAACGGCGACGAGGTCGGCGAGTGAGCCGGAGGCTGCCAGGTCGAGCACGGCGTCCACTCCCGCGGGGGCAAGTTCGCGGACTCGATCGGCCAGTCCTTGGCCGTATGTGGTGGGCAGGGCTCCGAGCGTGCGCAGATAGGCGTGCTTGCCCGCGCTCGACGTACCGATGACGGTGGCGCCGCGGGCCACCGCCATCGCGACGGCGGCGCTGCCCACACCGCCGGCGGCTCCTTCGATCAGCAGCGTGCTGCCGGACAGGTCTCCGAGCGCGTCGAGCCCCCGACCCGCGGTGGCGATGGCCAGGCCGGCACCGGCTGCCTGTTCCAGGGTCCACGGGTCCGGCACGGGGGCCCAGGCAGTCAGCGTGGCGTACTGCGCACTCGCTCCGAATATGCCGCCGAGGCCGAACATCCGGTCACCGAGGGTGACACCAGTGACGCCCTCTCCGACCTGGTCCACCACACCGGCGGCGTCGCGGCCGGGGACGGCCGGGAAGTCGACCGGGAAATGCTCGCGGACCTCCCCCGAGCGCAGTTTCCAGTCGACGGGGTTGACGCTGGCCGCGGTGACCCGGATGCGGATCTCGCCTGCACCGGCGTGCGGCTCCGGGATGTCCTCGATGACGAGCACGTCGGCGGGGCCGTAGTCGTGGTAGCGGGCAGCACGCATGGGTTGCTCCTTGATCGGGCGATTACTTGCTTCGGAAACTAAACTAGGCCCAGTTACTTTCCGTGGCAAGTATCCGTGAGTCACTTTCCATGGAAAGTGTTTCGTGTTACGATTGCGCGCGTGGAAGCGGATCATGACCTTGCCCCGATCGAGGTGGAAACGTGGGAGTCGCTGCTGTCGGTGCTCCTCTGGCTTCCGGCGGCACTGGACGGGCGGCTCAAGCAGCAGGGCCTGAGTCACCACGAGTTTCTGATCCTGTGGTGCCTGACGCAGCATCGGGACCGCACACACACCATGAGTTCACTCGCGGAGCTGTCCCGCGTCACCCCGTCACATCTGTCCCGTATCGCGTCCCGGCTGGAGAAACAGGGCTGGCTCGTGCGTGAGCAGGACCCCTCGGACGCCCGCGTCACGATCGCATCGCTGACCGAGGCGGGGTCCCTGAAGTACGCGGAGTCGGCCCCGGGGTACTACGCGACCCTGCGTGAACACCTCTTCGGTCGGCTCACCGAGGAGCAAACCAGGCAGCTCCGCGGGATCACCGCGCGTATCGCGCAGTCCCTCGATCCCCGCGCAGGCTGAGAGGCCCGACAGGGCGTTCAGGGGCGTTGGACGTGGCGGTGTGCGATGAGGTGGGTGACGGGCCGAGGAAGGCTCCGTGGATGTCGTCGCGCCCGTTCCCGGCGGATCCGGCCCTCAGCCTCTTCAGCAGCACCAGGGTTTTCCGGCCCACACGCGGTTCGACTCCGTCACATACGGCGACCCGTCGCGCGGAGGGTCACTCCGTTGTCACTGCTCGCTCTTCTCGTTCTTCCTGCGGAGGAAGATGAGGACCGCGCCGCCGATCACGACCAGGCCTATGGCCGCGCCGCCGATCAGGGGCGTCGCGCCCGAGCTGCCGGTTTCGGCGAGGTTGGGGTTCGGGGTGGGGGTGGGGGTGACGACCTTGGTGGGGGCCGGTTCGCCGAGGGGGCGGGTGTCGGCCAGTGCGGCGCTCTGGGTGCGGCAGTCGAGGACGCCCGTGAAGCGCTGTTCGAAGCCGGCCGGGCCGCGGATGGTGAAGTCGTAGGGCCGGTCCTCCGGCAGCGGGACCGTCACCGTCCGGGTCTCGCCGGCCGCGATGGTGTGGTCGGTGTCCAGCAGCTCGAAGGTGAAGGGTTCGTCGCCCTTGTTGACCGCGGTGATGTCCAGGGCGCCCTCGGCGCAGTTCTTCGTGGCGGACAGGGCGGGTATCGGTCCCTGGTCGGCCCATGTGGCGCTCGCCGTCGCCGAGACCGTGGACTCGCTGGAGCCGGCCAGGATCTGGGTCTGGCTGCGGCTCGCCGAGGCGAAGGCGCGGCCGACCGGCACGGTGGTCGAGGCCTGGACCGTCAGTTCGGCGGTGCCGGCCGCCGCGTCCTCGGGCACGTCGAAGAAGATCTGGGAGCCGTTGGTGACGGAGGTGACGGGCTCGCCCTTCTTGTCGACGATCCGCACCCCGCCGGTGGTGGCGTCCACCGGCGGGGTCACCGTCGCGCCGCCCGCGTTGGTGCGCACCGTCACCGGGCCGAGCCGCTCACCGGGGCGGCCCGAGACCGCGGGCGGGTCCAGGGTGAGCGACGCCGCGGGCTCCGCCAGGCCGCGGGCGCTCTTCTCGAGGTGGTCGGCGAGCCGCTCGGCCTGGGGGTCGACGGCCTCGACGTCCGTGTCGTCCGAGTAGCGCCAGATGGCCACCTGGGTGCCGGCCGCCGCGTCCTGCTCGGTGAGTCCGCCGCGGACCCCCGCCTTCTTGGCGAGCGCGGCGAGGTCGTTGACCTGGGGGTAGGAGTTCTGAAGGATCCAGCGGATGCGGCCGGCGTCCTTGTTGGTGCCCAGTGACGTGCCGCTCCAGGGCGTCTCCTGGTACTTGGCGTCCTTCTGCGTCGGGTTCTGGATGTCGACGCAGTACGTCTGCAGCATCCCGCCGCCCTCCACGGACATCTCGAACAGGCCGGCCGGCACCTCGTGGTCGCCGTCCGCCCCGTGGATGACCGCGAGGCCGTGTGTCTTGAGGCCGCCTATGGTGGCCGTCGCCCCGCCCTGCCCCCGCGCCGCCGCGTCCTGGGCGGCGGCTGCCGGGCCGGCACCGGTCACCACGCCCGCGGCGGCGAGCGCGGACACCAGTGCCGCGGTGGCCAGTCGCGTCGCCTTCCGGCCGGGCAGAGACAGCGCAGTGAGCGAAGAAAACACCAAATTCCCCTTCGAGCAGGACCCGTTGACGTGGGGGGCACGGTCCCACCAGCAGAATCACCAGCCCCGTAGGGCTCGTTCGGCATCCTAAGGACGTGACACACCGCGCTTGCGGGTGATGTTGGTCCGCACAGTGATCCGAATCGGAATCGTTATCGCTCACGGGCCTGTGAGCAGGGCTTATCGACAAATCCACCCGGGTTTGTTCGGGACGGGTTCATCGATAAGCCGCACTTCGGTCATCTCCGGTGGTCGGTCCCGGTGGTCCGCCCCGGCCGCCGGTCCCGGTGGTCAGCCCCGGTTGTCCGCCGGTGTCACACCGCCGCCGCGGCGGCGGGTTCCGGCCGCTGTTCGGCGGTGTCCGTGGCGGGCGGCTCTCCGGCGTCCGTCTCCCAGTTGGGTTCGGGGCGCGGAGGGGAGGCCGCAGTCTCCGTCCTGCCGGTGCGCCGGAACGCCGCCGTGCCGCGCGAGAGGTCGTGTCCGATCGCCACCGCGTCGATGTCCGCCGAGGTCCAGTTCTGCCCCTCGCGCACGTCCGTGCGCACCTTCAGACGGCCCTGCACCACGACGGGTTCGCCCACCGCCAACGACGCGGACACGTTGCCGGCGAGCTGCCGGTTGGCCCAGACCGTGAAGAAGTTGGTGTGGCCGTCCGCCCACGCGCTCTTCTCCCGGTCCCAGTAGCGCGCGGTCACCGCCAGCCGGAACCGCGCCGACGGTCCGTTCGCCAGTTCCCGGAACACCGGCTGCGTCGCCACGTTGCCCACGGCACAGATCATCGTCTCGTTCATCGCGAGTCCTCCCTCCCGTACGGGCGTCTCCCGTACGGCTGCCTCCGGCGCGGCGCGCGTCCGATCCCGTACGCCGCCGCTGCCCGTGACGACCGCGTCCGTCGCGATCGCCGCGAGGCCAGACTGCCTCCGTCCGGGCCGGGCCGCTGAGGGCTGTGGACCGGCTCCCGGCCTGTGGAGAACTCCGCCACCCCTTCGGGCGGGAGACCCGCACCCGCCGTTACCTCGCCGCCGCTCCCGCCCCGGTGACCCGCCCGTACTGCTCCCGCACTTCCCGGTACCGCAGCAGTTCCGCCGCCAGCGGATCCAGCACCCTGGCCCGGCCGCACCCCGCGGCGGCCTCCCGCAGCAGGCGTTCCGCCTCGTGGCCGTAGCGCCGTGCCGGTCCGCGTGCCGCGATGCGGCAGCTCCACTCGATGAGGGGTCCGCCGATGATGCCGGCCACCATCAGCAGCACCGGCACGCCCAGGTTCGGCGGCAGGAAGCCGATGATCTGGCCCAGCAGCCACAGGCCGCCCACCACCTGCAGCAGGGTCATGGACGCCTGGGCCAGCACGGCCACCGGCCACCAGCCCGGCCGCGGCGGACGCCCCGGCGGCAGCCCGGTGCGCACCGCCAGCTCGTCCAGGGCCTCCGGCAGCCCCTGGGCGCCCCGGACGGCCGCCTCTCGCATCGCCTGCGCCCACGGGGCCGGCAGGCCCGCCGACGCCCGGTCGGACACCGTACGCACCGCCTGCTCGACGCGCTGCCGGGCCGTGGCCTCCTCGTCCGCCTGGGCGCGCAGTGAGATCCGTCCCGTGGGGGGTTCGCGCCGGTCGCGGTGCCAGCGCCACAGGCGCAGCCAGGGCGTGCCGCACGCGCGGTTGGCGTTGCGCAGCCAGGCGCGTTCGGCGGCCTCGCCGGCCGCGGTGGCGCCCACCGCGTCCGCGAGCCGGTCCGCGAACTCCTCCCGCGCCTCCTCGCTGAGCCCGGTCCGCCGACCGGTGACGTACACGGGGCGCAGGCGCCAGGCCGCGGCGTCCACGTCGGCCGCGATACGGCGGGCCGGGGCCTGCCGCTCGGCGACGAACTGGCCGAGCACCTCGCGCAGTTCGGCGATGCCTTCCCCGGTGAGCGCGGACAGCGCGAGCACGGTGGCGCCGGGCTCGTCGTACTCCCCGAGGGGGATGCCGTCCTCGTCGAGCAGCCGCCGCAGGTCGTCCAGGACCTGTTCGGCGGCCTCCCCGGGCAGCCGGTCGACCTGGTTGAGGACGACGAAGGTGACCTCGGCGTGGCCGGCCATCGGCCGCAGATAGCGCTCGTGGAGCACGGCGTCGGCGTACTTCTCCGGGTCGACGACCCAGACGACGGCGTCGACGAGCGCCAGGATGCGGTCCACCTGCTCGCGGTGCTGCACGGCGGCCGAGTCGTGGTCGGGCAGGTCGATCAGGACCAGCCCGCGCAGCGGCGAGTCGGCGTCCGGGTGCTGCAGCGGGCGGCGGCGCAGCCGGCCGGGGATGCCGAGCCGGTCCAGGAGGCTGGCCGCGCCGTCGCTCCAACTGCACGCGATGGGTGCCGCGGTGGTCGGGCGGCGGACGCCCGTCTCGGAGATCGTCACCCCGGCGAGTGTGTTGAACAGCTGTGACTTGCCGCTGCCGGTCGCGCCCGCGATGGCGACGACGGTGTGCTGCCCGGACAGCCTGCGCCGCGCGGATGCCTCGTCGAGGACCCGGCCCGCCTCGGCCAGTGTCCCGCTGTCGAGCCGGGTACGGGAGAGCCCCACCAGCTCGCGCAGCGCGTCGAGCCGTGACCTGAGCTGTCCGTCGTACGCGAGCGGCATCAGGGCGGCCGAGGAGGCGGGCCTGCTCGGCAGGACGGCGAACTGCTCCGGCCCGCCGTTCTCGTCCACCCGCCGCGCGATCAGCCCGTCACCCCAGGCGCCCTCAGCGTCCCCGGAACCGGACGCGGGCACGGAGGCGGAGGCAGGCACGGACGCGGAGGCAGGTACGGACGCGGATGAGGAACCGTGCCCGGAGGCGGCAGAAGAACCGGACACGGACGAACCGCCGGCCGCGCGCTCCCGACCCGCCGCGCGCTCCCGGTCGACCGCGCCCTCCGTACGGCCCCGGTCCGCCCCACGGCCCCGGTCCGACGTATTGCCCGGGTCCCCCGTCCGGCCCAGGCGCTCCGCGCGATCCCTGCGCTCGCCCCCCCGGTCTCGGTCTCGGTCCTGGGCCCGGTCCCGGTCCGGACGGCGGGGCGCCCCGCCGTCCGGCACGCGCGCGTGGGGGTCGCGTGCGCGTCCGCCAGGGCGTTCCTGCGGGCGTGCCCCCTGCCCGGCGTCACCGGGGGCGGCCTCCCGCGCGGCGTCCTCCTCGGCGGCCCGCTCCGGGCCACGGCCGCCCCGGGGGCCCGCCTGGTCTCCCTGGTCCCCCGGACCTCCCCGGCCCGCCTCCTCCGTCGTGTGGTCGGTGTGCTCGGTGGGGTCCTGGTCAGTGACGGCGGTCACCGGTCACCTCTCCTTCTGCAGTACGGACAGCGCGGCGATGAGTTCGGCCTGCGGCTCGGGATGGACCTCCAGTCGGTCGAGCGGCGCCAGCCTGCGTTCGCGCTCGACGTGCACGACCCGGTCGACGTGTTCGTCGAGCAGCCGTCCGCCCCGGTCGCGCAGCCGCAGCGCGCCGTGGGCGCCGATCCGCTCGGCGAGCCGCTCCCCGGCGACCCGCGCCCGTCGCCCGCCCAGCAGCACGGTGGCGACGAGGGCGGCGACCACTCCCGGGTCCGGGGCCATGCTCCGGTCGAGCCGGCCCACCTCCTCCTCGGCGTACTCCTCCAGCTCCCGCCGCCACCGCCGTACGGCCATCCCGATGCGGTGCTCGGCGCTCTCCGGGGCCGGGTCCCGGTCGGCGAGTTCCGGTGCGGTGGCCGCCGGTTCGCGCCGCCAGGCCTCGTCGACGCGTTCGTCGGCGGCGGTGACGGCGCACAGCAGCAGCGCGCCCAGGCTCTCCACCAGCGAGTCGAGGAGTTCCTCGGGTGAGCAGTCGAGGGGGAAGGCCCGCCACCGCTTCAGCGCGTCCCCGGCGAGCACGGCCCCCGCCTGCAACCGCCCCCGTACGCGCGCGTGCTCGCCGTCGTAGGCGCCGTCGACGGCCGCGGTGAGGCGCAGCGCGGCGGCGTACTGCGCGGCGGTGGCGCCGGCCAGTTCGGGCATCCGGGACTTGAGGGAGTCCAGGATGCCGTTGGCCGTACGGGCCATGGCGTGGTGCCGGGCTTCGAGGTCCTGGGCCCGGTGCACGAGCCAGGACCGCAGCGGCGCCACGGCGGTGGCCGGCAGCAGCCCGCCTCCCCAGGCCGACTCGGGCAGTTCGGGCACGGTGAAGCGGGGGACCTCGCCCAGCCCGGCCTTGGTGAGCAGCGCGCCGTACTGCCGCGCCACCTCGGACACCACCTGGTGGGGCACCCGGTCGAGCACGGTGACCAGGGTGGCGTCGTACTCCTTGGCGGTGCGCAGCAGATGCCAGGGCACGGCGTCGGCGTACCGGGCGGCGGTGGTGACCATCACCCAGATGTCGGCGGCGCAGAGCAGTTCGGCCGCCAGGACACGGTTGTCGGCGACGAGGGAGTCGATGTCGGGCGCGTCGAGGAGGGCGATGCCGGGCGGCAGCGTGTCGGCGGTCTCGACGCGCAGTACGCGCGCGGGGTTCTCGCCCGGCAGGAGCAGGTCGTCGTCGGGTTCCCGGTGGGGCACCCACACGCGCGTGAGGTCGGGCAGCACCCGCATGCCGCTGAACCAGTGGTGGTCCTCCGGATGGCAGACCAGCACCGGCGTCCTGGTGGTGGGCCGCAGCACCCCCGCCTCGCTGACCCGCCGTCCCACCAGGGAGTTGACCAGCGTGGACTTCCCGGCGCCGGTGGATCCGCCGACGACGGCCAGCAGGGGCGCTTCGGGCTCCTTCAAGCGGGGCACCAGGTAGTCGTCTAGCTGTGCGAGCAGTTCGTCGCGGTTGGCACGCGCGCGTGGGGCCCCCGCCAGGGGCAGCGGGAAGCGTGCGGCCGCGACACGGTCGCGCAGGGCGGAGAGTGCGTCGAGCAGCTGAGGCCGTACGTCCAAGGTCACCACATGTGAAGAATGCCCAATTTTAGGGGAATTCTGAAGCATATGAGCATGTCTGCGCGCCGACCGGACACTCCGGACGGAAGGGACTACTGGGACACGACGCGACTCCAGGCATAACGAGTGCACAACACCCGATGCGCGAGACGCCAAAAGCGATGCACGATTCGTACCTGCCTGCGATTATCAGGACCGCTTCACTGAACCTCCACATCGAGCCACGGAGGCGAAGCATCAGGGACATGGAGCCGGGAGCCCTATCCTTGTCCCCGGCAGCGTCACGGATCAGCCCACACCCGGGCACCACGACCGAGGCCACCACACCAGGCCCCCGTAGCTCAGTGGATAGAGCAGGCGCCTTCTAAGCGCTTGGCCGCAGGTTCGAGTCCTGCCGGGGGCGCCACTGCCCGTTTGGCGGGAGGGACCGGACGACGTGCGACTGCGCTGTGCGGTGCTCGACGACTTCCAGCAGGTGGCGACCGGGATCGCCGACTGGTCCCCGGTCGCGGACGACGTGGACGTTGTGTCCTTCGACACCCATTTCGACGACGAGGACGCTCTCGCCGAGGCGCTCGCCGAGGCGGACATCGTGGTCACCCTGCGCGAACGCGTCCGCTTCCCCGGTTCGCTGATCGCCCGGCTGCCCCGGCTGAAACTGATCGTCGCCTCCGGCATGCGCAACAGCGTCATCGACTACGCCGCCGCCGACGCGCACGGCGTCACCGTGTGCGGTACGGCCTCCTCGTCGACCCCGCCCGTGGAACTGACCTGGGCCCTGCTCCTGGGCCTGGCCCGCGGCATCGTCCAGGAGAGCGGCGCGCTGCGCGAGGGCGGCCCCTGGCAGCAGACGGTGGGCGCCGACCTGCACGGCCGCCGCCTGGGCCTGCTGGGCCTGGGCAAGATCGGCGGCCGGGTGGCCCAGGTCGGTCTCGCCTTCGGCATGCGGGTGAGCGCGTGGAGCCAGAACCTCACCCGGGAGCGCGCCGACGAGGCCGGCGTCGAACTCGCCGCCTCCCTGGAAGAACTGCTCACGACGGCCGACTTCGTCTCCGTCCACCTCGCTCTCGGCGACCGCACCCGCGGCCTGCTCGGCCCCGCCGAACTGGCCCTGCTCAAGCCGACCGCCTACCTGGTCAACACCTCGCGCGCGGCGATCGTCGACCAGGACGCCCTGCTCGCCGCGCTGCACGAGGGCCGGATCGCCGGCGCGGGCGTGGACGTCTTCGACACCGAGCCGCTGCCCGCCGGTCACCCGATGCGCGACGCCCCGCGCCTGCTCGCGACGCCGCACCTCGGCTATGTCACGCGCGCCAACTACGCCACGTACTACGGCCAGGCGGTCGAGGCGATCCGTGCCCACCTCGCGGGCTCGCCCGTACGCCGTCTGCCCTGAGGGGCGCCCGCACCTGGACGGCGCCGGGCTCCCCCGTTCCCGGGGCAGGCGCTCAGGCGATCCCCGCCCGGTCCGTCTCCGCCGGCCGCCAGTACACACCGCCGCTCCGGCGCAGGTGGTCGAGGTCCACCAGGTGGCGCCGGAGCGTCACATGGTCGACGTCGCCGTCCTGACACCACACCCGCAGCTTCTCGTCGACGGCGCGTTCCGGATACTCCACGCCGGGTGCGAAGGTCTGCTCGGCGATGTGCCGCAGCACCACCTTCTTGCGCGTCCAGCGGGCGGGGAGGCGGACCAGCCTTCCGTCCTTGACGAAGGTCCGCACGATCACACCGGCCCGGTCGTCGCCCGCGTCGGCGCCGTCGGCGGCCTCCGCCGCCCGACGGCCCGCGCGGGCCAGTTCCCTGAAGCGGTCATGCGCGACGACGAGCGCGCCGCCGTCCTCGGACGTCACCACGCCGTGCTCCCGCAGCCGCCGCAGCGCGGCGGCCGTCTCCTTCGCGGACAGGCCGGCCGCCTCGGCCACCTGCGCGTCGCTGCCCGCCCCCAGCGCCACGGCCGCGAAGGCGCGCAGCCGGTTCTCCTCGGCGAACAGACCTGAAAGACCGGTCAGCACGGTCAGCGCGGACGGCTCCGACGCGTCGGTGAGGCGGTCCGGCCCGGCGGGTTGCTCGTTGTCCATGCCGAGACGCTAGTGGACACCACGCCGGGAGGGGAACGACTTTCCGCCCCCGGCGCCGTCCCCTGGCGCCATCCCCCGCCGCCGTCCCCCGCCGCTTCCGCTGCGCCCCTTCCCGCCTCCCCTCCGCCTCCGTCTGCGGGGTTCCGCCCCCGACGCTCCCACTCCACCCCTCCGGCCCAAAAAGGGTGATTCTCACATTCTCCCCGTGACCCCTCCTCGACCCGTCGCGTTGGTCCAGCAGTGCGGTGGCGCGTCCTGCCGCCGTGCTCCCCGAGTCAAAAGGAGAACGTGATGTCTCGCATCGCGAAGGCCGCCGGCGTCGCCCTCGGCACCGGTGCCGTGATGCTCAGCGGCACCGGCCTGGCCATGGCGGACGCGGGCGCCGAGGCCGCAGCCGTCGGCTCGCCCGGCGTCCTGTCCGGCAACGTCGTCCAGGTCCCGGTCAACGTGCCGGTCAACGTGTGCGGCAACACCATCAATGTGATCGGGCTGCTGAACCCGGCCTTCGGCAACACCTGCGTGAACGGTGACGTCGAGAAGAACGACAAGCACAGCAAGGACGGCAAGAACGGCGGCCACGGCCGCTGAGTCCCGCAGTCACCAGGAGAGCCCCGGCCTTCCCAGCCGGGGCTCTCCCGCGTCCGCGTCGATCGCCGGCGTTCTCGCTCAGGCGTAGCGGTAGATCCTGCTGTGGTCCTCCAGGTCGTCCGGCGTCACGTCCCAGGGCGGCAGCCTCTCGTGCCGCGCGACGATACGGCCGTGCTGCGCGCCGCCTGCGCCGGGCGGCTCGGCGGGCAGGTAGCGGGTGTCGCGGTGCCGGGCCTGCCAGCGGGACCACTGAAGGTCGACGAAGGCGTGGTGCAGCCAGAACACCGGGTCGTTGACGGAGGCGCCGCCGACCATGGCCCCGCCGACCCAGCGGTGCACCCGGTTGTGGTTGCGCCAGGAGACGCTGCCTCGGCCGGTCCCCCACCCCTCCAGCTTGTTCCGGAACCCCTTGCGGGCCGTGGAGTCCCAGGGTGCGGTGTCGTACACCGGGTCGTCGAGCGCCCACTCCACATCGCTCTTGGCCGGCAGGTCGAGGGGATTGGCGGCACGTCCGAGGTCCCGCGTGAGGTACTCGGTGTCGGTGACGTTCACCTTGATGGTCCAGTTGCCCTCGGCGTGGGCGAACGGCCCGGTGGTGACCCGGCGGTCGGAGCGCCGCCCGGTGCCGCCCAGGAGGTCGGCGGTCCAGGGCACGGACGACGTGGAGCGGTCCTTCGTCCAGTCCCAGTACGGCACCGTCACCGACGAGTCGATCCGGCGCAGCGCCTCCTCCAGGTCCAGCAGGAACCTGCGGTGCCAGGGCAGGAAGGACGGAGCCATGTGGGCCGTACGCAGTCCGTTCTCGCCGTCGGATACGTAGTACGCGATGTGGGTGCGGACGAACTCGTCGTACTCACCGCGCCGTTTCGTCTCCAGCAGCGCGTCGACGAACCGCCGCTTCTCGGTGCGGGTCAGCGTGCTGACGTCCTTACGCGTGTACGCCATGGTGCTCCCCCAAGTGGTGCCGGCCGTCACCGGCCGGCGCGTCGTGCAGGTGTTCGCCGGGGCCGAGTTCGTCGACGGCGCCGCGGGCGGCGGCGAGAGGGGTGGGGTACGACCTGTAGTGGTCGACCATGCTCAGCCAGCCGCCGTCGGCCCTGCGCATCAGGTGCAGCGGGCGGCCGTCCACGGTGACGTGCCAGTCGGCCGCGCCGACGGCGTGCCCCGCGGCGGCCCGGACGCCCTGGATGCGGCGGCCCCGGTAGGTCTCGTCGAACCCGGCGCTGGTGGCCGGCCCGGCCGCGTGCGGCTCGGGGCGCGCGGGCCCGGTGCTTCCGGCGCCCTCGGCGGCGGAGCCGGCGTCGGATGCCGGGGAGGGCCGGGATGCCCCGACCAGGGGCGCCAGTGTCAGGGCGAGGGCCGGGGCGAGCAGTCTCCGCATCATCCGGCGCCGCGTCTCGTGTCCGGGCGCGGGTCCGGGTCCTCCTCTGGCGGGGTCCGTCGGCTCCCGCTCCGCGCAGGGCCCTGCTCCACCCACGTCGACCGTCATGGCTCGCTCCTCGTCCGGTTCGGTGATCCGTACCGTCAACCGGGCGGCGGGCCCCGCGGTCACTACACGCAGGGCCACACGGAGCACCGGCCGCCGGCGCCGGGGCGCGGCGGGTCAGCCGCCCAGCGGGAGGCCGCCGAGCAGTCCGCCCTTGGAGTTCAGCTCGGTGGTCGCCTTCTTCACGGTGTGCAGCACGGAATCCTTGTTCTCGGTGTCGAGCGCCTTCGACCGGTCCTTCGACGGCAGGACGTTGGCGGGCTCCGCGGTGAGCGCGTTCACGGCGTTGCCGAGGCTGCTGGGCGAGAGGTCGGCGGCGTCTTGGGCGAACGCGGGCGCGGCGGAGCCGGCGATGGCCAGAGATCCGGCGACGACAGCGGCGGCCTTGAGGGACTTCATCGTGTTCCTTTCTTCGGCGACTGGTGTCACCGGCGGAAATGCTGACGCCCTGCCTAACGACCTGCACCGGGCGCGGAAACCCCGCGCCCGGGAAGACATATGAGATCTCCGGAGGGCGGAATGGGACGGGGGAACGGAAAGGAAAGCGAGAGCGTGAGAAAGAGAGAAAAGGGAGAAGGGAATGGCAAAGGGCCGTGGGGGGGGGCCCCCCGGGGGGGGGGGGGGGGGGGGCGGCGGGGCGGGGGGGGGGGGGGGGGGGGGGGGGGGGGGGGGGGGGGGGGGGGGGGGGGGTACG